>JBMOPC010000021.1:0-20664 GCA_049323915.1 Bacillota bacterium | reverse complement strand
TGTACGGAGACGAGGGCAGCAACACCCTGGCCAACTGCGCAGCGGCCGTAGGCGGGCTTAATCTGCCCAATCTGGCCGCCATGGGACTTGGCAGGCTGGGCCGCTTTCAGGGTGTGATTCCGGTGGATCAGCCGTCCGGGGCATTCGGCAAAATGGCTTGCAAATCCCCGGGAAAGGACACAACCACCGGGCACTGGGAGATTGCCGGAATAATAATGGAAAAACCCTTTCCCGTCTATCCCGAAGGATTTCCCCCGGAAATAACAGGTGAATTTGAACTAAGGACCGGGGTGACCATTCTGGGCAACAAGGCGGCCTCGGGCACTGAAATTATAAAAGAGCTGGGAGAGGAACACATAAAAACCGGGAGGCCCATTGTGTACACCTCGGCCGACAGCGTTTTCCAGATAGCCGCCCACGAGGAGGTAATCCCTGTGGAAAGGCTTTATGAAATGTGCAAAACCGCCAGGGAAATACTTAAAGGGGATCATGCCGTGGGCAGGGTCATAGCCAGGCCCTTCGACGGCAAGCCGGGGAGCTTTAAAAGGACCGAAAGGAGGCACGATTTTTCCCTGTCGCCACCGCGGCCCGGCATTCTTTCGGTATTGTCCGGCGCAGGCATTCCCGTGACGGCTGTGGGCAAGATCAGCGACATTTTCGCGGGGGTGGGTGTAACCCGGGCGGTTCACACCTCCAGCAACATGGACGGTGTCGACCGGACGGTTGAAATAATCCGGAGCGGCGGAGCAGGGCTTGTTTTTACCAACCTGGTGGAGTTTGACATGGTTTTCGGCCACCGCAACGACCCCCGGGGGTACGCCTCGGCCCTGGAGGCCTTTGACCGGCGTCTGCCTGAAATAACAGGCTCAATGGGGAAAAACGACATTCTTATAATAACGGCCGACCACGGGTGCGATCCCACCACCGCCAGCACCGATCACAGCAGGGAGTACGTTCCCCTCCTGGTAAACGGGCAGTTGGTCAGGCCCGGCGCAGACCTGGGCACCAGGGAAACATTCGCCGATATCGCCGCCACCCTGGCCGAAATATTCAAGGTGCCCTTTGATACGGGCACCAGTTTCGCCGGAGAGATGCTAAAATAGCCTAATGAGCCAGAATACAGAATACAGAATTCAGCATAACTATTCCTCAGAGACGACAGTGCACATATGGCGGAGGAACTTTGCGTCCGGGCGGATTGTCCAAAGCCTTTAAAATAGATTAAATCATATCCAGCAAAGGAATGCCAAAGTTATTCTGTATTCTGACAGAAGTGATCAGCTGAAAGAAAGGTATTTATAAATGAGGATGTACGACATTATTCTGAAAAAAAGACAGGGCCTCCCGCTGGACACACAAGAAATAGATCACTTTGTCAGGGGGTGTGTGAGCGGGGAAATACCGGACTACCAAATAACAGCCCTTTTGATGGCCATATTTTTCAAGGGTCTGGACCAGAGGGAAACCACCGACCTGACCATGTTCATGTGCAAGTCCGGTGACACCATAGACCTTACCGGGCTTCCGGGCATAAAGGTAGACAAACACAGCACCGGCGGGGTGGGGGACAAAACCACGCTGGTGCTTGCCCCCCTGGTGGCCTCGGCCGGCGTTACGGTGGCCAAGATGTCCGGAAGGGGACTGGGACACACCGGCGGAACCATAGACAAGCTGGAGTCCATCCCGGGATTAAGGGTGGAAATGGACCACCGGGACTTTATCAGACAGGTCGGAAAAATCGGGCTGGCAGTTGTGGCGCAGACCGGCAACCTGGTGCCCGCCGATAAAAAGCTGTACTCACTGAGAGACGTCACCGCCACGGTGGATAACATATCCCTTATCGCCTCCAGCGTGATGTCCAAAAAACTTGCCTCGGGGGCGGACGCCATTGTGCTGGACGTAAAGGTGGGCACTGGGGCCTTTATGAAAAGCGTGGGCGATGCCGAAGAACTTGCCCGCCTGATGGTGGGGATAGGCAGGAATCTGAATAGGAACACCGTGGCCCTCATCACATCAATGGACCACCCCCTGGGCCTGGCCATCGGAAACGCCCTTGAGGTGAAAGAATCCATTGAGACTCTTCAAAATAGAGGCCCGGAAGACTTAAAAAACATCTGCCTGGCCCTGGGGGCCGAAATGGTGGTGCTGGCAGGAAAGGCGTCAACATTGGAAGAGGCGCGTAAAACACTGGAAGAAAAACTCCAAAACGGCTCTGCCCTTGCCAAATTAAGGGAAATGATAGAGGCTCAGGGCGGGGACCCGTCGGTGACCGGGGACACCGGCCTTTTGCCTGCAGCCGGGAATAATTATGTGGTAACCGCGGAAAGGGACGGTTACGTTACCGGAGTCAACGCAATGGAGACAGGACTTTCGGCCATGACCCTCGGCGCCGGAAGGGAAAACAGGGAATCCCGGATTGACCCCGCCGCAGGACTGGTGCTGCACAGGAAGGCGGGAGCCCGGGTGGAGAAAGGGGAACCTCTTGCCACACTTTACTACAATAGGGAGGACAGGCTGGAAAGGGCGATCTCCCTGATCAAAAAAGCATTTGTCATAGACCACGAACCTCCGCTGCTCCCTCCGGCGGTGCTGAAGAGAGTGAGTCAGGGGACGGTTCTCTGACTCATTATGACTCATGCTACAAAATAAATAGTGAGTCAGAGAACCGTCCCCTGACTCCTGACTCATTATTATCACTTCAGCCCGGCAAGGCTTTTAGCGAGGGCCTTCTTTTTCTCCAGGTCGGTAAGCCCGTACAGCGCCATTTTCTGGGCCATGGGGGAACCCGCCCCGTGCCAGGTGCCGGCGCCGTGCAGACCGGCGCACCAGTGCTGTATGAACTTTGCCATCCTCAGCCTCTCCCCGGCAGAGGCCCCGGTCTTGATGAATTTCCTGACATAATCTGCTGTTTCCGGATTTTCCAGCTCCATCTCGCCGGGCATGGTTACTGCAAGTCCGCCCCCTATGTCACCGGCCCATTTCATAATGTCCCAGAAGCCGTCTGCTATGGTCAGCTTGGCGGCATTCCCGAACATGTCGTCGGGCATGTAAAACCCGGACCCGGCCGGCTCCTCGGCACCCTTGAGGGCCGATGCCACCGAGCAGGCCCTGGCTGTTTCGCAAATACGGATCATGTCGGTTATTTTATCCACGATATGAGGAACTTTCTGTACTCCGGAGTATTCCGCCAGCAGTTGGGTGGCGCCGATGATAAGGTCGGCGAAGCCCACCTTGCACGCTCCGCCGCAGTTCATCCTGTGTGTCTTGGCGAAGCGGGCGATCAGCCTGCCGCAATACTTGGTTTCACCGCACATGAACACCCGCTCCCAGGGTATGAACACCCTGTCGAATACCATGATGCTGGTTTCCCTCTGGCCGTATACAGGGTTTCCAAGGTATTTTGAATCCACCAGCTCTCTCTCGGCTGTAAATGGGGTATACTGGCAAATGTATGTTATGCCGGGGGCGCCGTTTTCCACCGAGAAGGCCACTGCAAAGTCCTCTTCCCCGGGCTTCATGCCCATAG
Organism: Bacillota bacterium; assembly: GCA_049323915.1. Lineage (GTDB taxonomy): Bacteria > Bacillota > Desulfotomaculia > Desulfotomaculales > Desulfocucumaceae > BRHc4a. The sequence continues at coordinate 17,138 of JBMOPC010000021.1, read as the reverse complement.
TGGGTATGACTATGGTTTCATGCGCCCCTATGGCCCCGCTCTGGCTGACCTTGGCGCCGTTTACTATTATCCCGTCGGAGTTTTTTTCCACCACATGCACGTATACATCGGGGTCCTCCTGCTGCCCGGGCCTCTTGGATCGCTCCCCCTTGGCGTCGGTGACCGCCCCGCTTACCGCCAGGTCTTTTTCCTGCAGGTATTTTAAATGATTGATAAACCTTTTATGGTAATCGGTCCCCAGGTCCCGGTCCATCTCCCAGGTGATTCCGGCCAGCGCGTTTAATACATCGGCCCCCACACACCTGTAATTGCACGTCCCCAGCATCTGGCTGGTCAGAATGGCCATTTCCATCCTTTTCTCGAGGTCGGCGCTGGAAGCGGCTATGTGAAGGTTTCTGCTTATCTTTTTGCCTGTATAGGGGGAAACGGCATTCATTATTTCGTCGTATTCGGGCATTGTCCCCAGTTCGTATACCCTGGCGTTGGCATTCACCACCGTCATGGTGGTGGGGTTTTCAAGAAGTCTTACCTGCCTTCCGCCCAGAAAAATTCTTGGGCTTAAGTCTTTCAGGCTCTCCATGTACTGGTCTGCGGTTTTCAATGTAATAGCACCTCCCGTATGATTCTCGCAAACCATCATCGCAAAAAACATGCCTGTCCCCCAAGCCCCGGAAGGCGCACAATACACAGCCCGCAGTAATTAGAATATTAGCAATACTGTGTCAATTTTTATAAACATAATGCAAAAAATATTTACATAAATAAAGGGGCTGGGCGCCCCTTCGGACGGTATAGACGTCCTACCCCCCACTGAAGCAAGGGGGCGCTCCCCCTTGGAACCCCCCGGGCACAGGAAATTATCTTAAGAATTGCTTCAAAGCTTAAATTCCCTGTATCTTAAGAGGCCTAAAGGTCTCCATACACCTTCTATATAATGTTGCCGCAAAGCAAAATCACTATTATCAAAACAAGGAACAGGAAAAGGAAGAAACCGCCACCGATTATTATTATCACAGGATTCCTTAAGATGGCGCTAAGCTCTGACACCGTGTACAACCCCCTATTAATGTTTTTTATTTATGGTATGTTATAGCAATTGAAGTGGTTACAGGTGAATTGCCTGTATAAGTTAAATAAAGCAGTAAGGAGTATAACTTTTCTATTTTTGAACAGCATAATAAAGGCAAAACTGTTATTTTACAAGGGGGAAGATGTATGCTATGGAATAAAATGGTGAGGTTAATATTTGTTTCCATGCTATTGTTTATATTGTTAAGCTCTCAGGCCTTTGCGGCTCCGAAGCAAACAAAAAAAGCAGGCGAAAATAAGGACCTGCTGGAAACCACGGCCGAAAGCGCGGTGTTAATGGCCGCTGACAGCGGTGAGATACTTTACTCGAAGAATCCGGACAGAGCATTGCCGATGGCAAGCGTGACCAAGCTGATGACGCTTCTCCTGGCGGTGGAGGGCGTGGAGCATGGAAAGGTAAAGATGGAGGACAGGGTTTCCGCCTCGGAAAACGCCTGGGGCATGGGCGGGTCCCAGATATACCTTGAGCCGGGAGAAGAATTCAGCTATAAGGAAATGCTCATTGCGGTGGCGGTTGGGTCGGCCAACGACGCCAGCGTTGCCATCGCCGAGCACCTTGAGGGCAGCGAAGAGGCATTTGTGGCCAGGATGAACGAAAGAGCAAAACAAATCGGCTGCAAAAGCACCAACTTTGCCAACTGCACCGGACTGCCGGCCGAAGGGCACCATTCTTCAGCCATTGACCTGGCCCTTATATTGCGGGAGTGCATAAAGCACCCACTTTTTATGAAGGTATCGGGGATATATGAGTATGACCTGCGGGGCGGGGAATTCAAACTCTGGAGCACTAACAAGCTTTTAAAATGGTATAAAGGGGTTGACGCCGGCAAGACCGGCTGGACCAACGAGGCCAAATACTGCCTGGCATCCACCTGTGAAAGGGACAACCTGAGGCTTATATCGGTGGTAATGGCCACACCGGAGCCTAAAAGCCATTTCAGGGAGTCAATAAAACTGTACAATTACGGGTTCGCCCGCTATAAGGCGGTGTTCCTTGAAGACGGCGGCAAACTGGTAAAAACCGTCAGGGTGGACAGGGGTGAAGTTGACAACGTGGGACTTCTCACCGAAAACAAGGTGGTGGTAACAGTAAGAAAGGGAGAGGAAAAGGGCTACCAGGGCAGGCTGGAGGCCCCCGAAAGGGTTATGGCCCCTGTAAAGCGGGGACAAAAGCTGGGTGATTACGTTGTAACCAGAAATGACAGCGAAGTAATGCGGGTTCCCCTCGTGGCCGATAAAGACATTGACAGGAGAAGTTTTGTTCAGCAGATAAACAAAACACTGCGGGGGATAATTGAATAAACAGCCCGGGGGCCTGAATTACTGGTCGGAATCCAGAATCCAGGAGCCATAATACGGGATCCGGAATCCGAATAATAAACACGGCATCACAGCCGTGATTTTTTTGTGTTCAAAATTGCGTTCGCTGATTATATATGGTAATATTTAGCAGGAGGGCTGGACACAATCTGCTAAGCCGGAAGGAGAGTGCCGCAGGTGGATATTCAGATAGAAATAACTGGCGGGGCAATGGTGGTCAGGCTGTCCGGGGAGATAGACCTTGCCGTGGCCGATACCCTGCGAAACTCGCTGGAAAGTCAACTGGACAACAATCCACAGGTCAAAAATATAATTTTGAATCTTGACAGGGTGACATATATCGACAGCTCGGGGCTGGGCGTAATGCTTGGAAGGTACCGCAGGCTGTCAAAGCACGGCGGGAGGATGTTTATCGTGGGAGCCGCGCCACAGGTGAAAAAGGTGCTGGACCTTTCCGGACTGCTGAATATTATGCAGGAGTGCCCGAGTGAGTCATCCGCGCTGGATCTCGCGGTGTAAGGGGGTATATTTTTTGGAACCAGTCAATAAGATGAAAATTCAATTCAGCAGCCTGCCGGTCAATGTGTCCTTCGCCAGGGTGGCGGCTGGAGCCTTCGCCGCGCAAATCGACTTCACCATTAATGACATAGAGGAGCTGAAGGTGGCCGTGTCGGAAGCCGTTACCAACTCCATCGTGCACGGCTATGATAATGACCCGGGTGGCGCCGTGGAGCTGTACGCGGAAATAGCGGGTGAAACACTTACCATAGTGGTGGAAGACCACGGCAGGGGCATAGAGGACATCAATAAGGCCATGCAGCCCGCGTTCTCCACCGATCCCGAGAGGATGGGCCTCGGGTTTTCTTTTATGCAGTCCTTCTCCGACCGCCTGGAGGTACACTCCAGTCCGGGAATGGGCACCCGTGTAAAAATGACTAGAAAATGCAGAAAAGAAGCTCTTCCCCGGCCCCGAAGCTGAGGTGGGCCGATGAGTTCCAGGCTGATAGAGATGAACCTGCCCCGCTTCCCTCTGCTCAAGGACCAGGAGATGAGGGAACTTATAAAGAACGCCCAGGAAGGGGACATGCACTCCAGGGACCGCCTGGTTAACTGCAACCTGAAGCTGGTATTCAACCTTGTCAAAAGATTCCAGAACAGGGGATACGAGCTGGAGGACCTTTTCCAGATAGGGTGCATCGGGCTCATTAAAGCCATAGACAAGTTTGACCTGAATTATGACGTCAAATTCTCCACATACGCCGTCCCTATGATTGTGGGGGAAATAAGAAGGTTCCTGAGGGACGACAACCCGGTAAAGGTAAGCCGCTCCCTAAAGGAAATGGCGTTTAAAATACAGCAGGCCAGGGAGAGATTAACCGGTAAAATAGGCAGGGAGCCCACCGTGGGGGAGGTGGCGGAGGAGATGGGGATACAGAGGGAAGATGTGGTATCGGCGATGGAAGCCGTACAGATTCCAACCTCCATTTATGACACTCTGCACCAGGACGACGGCGACCCCATTTACCTGCTGGACCAGCTAAGGGACAACACCGCCGGCGATACTCCATGGCTCGACAGAATAGCAGTAAAGGAACTGCTGCAGTGCCTTCCGGAAAGGGACAGAAAAATATTGATATGGAGGTTTTTCGAAGACAAAACCCAGGCCGACATTGCCTCCCGGCTTAATCTTTCACAGGTCCAGGTATCCAGGCTGGAAAGGCAGGCGCTGAAAAAAATAAAAGAACTGCTGAAACCCGAAAACAGGGAACCAGACGAATAAACCTGACCGCCCCCGCGTCTCCGGCCTGAAAGGCCCTCCCCCCTCGTACGCTCCGGCTATGAATTGGTTATTTTATTCTGTCTCCTGTCTCCTGTCTTCTGTATTCTGACGGGAGAGATTTTCGGGATAGAATCCAGTTTTAAGGACATAATAAATACGGCAACTTGGCATTCCTTCTCCTGCGGCGCCGGGCCGCGGGAATAAGGCAACGGCCGGTTGAAGTATTATGTACCGAGGAGGGAAAAAAATGCATATCAAGGTAACTGAACTGGTCGGCGAATCTCCGTCCGGTTGGAAGGATGCCGTCCAGTCCGCGGTAACTGAAGCATCCAGAAGCATTAACGAGATAGTGGGGATCGAAGTCGTCAATTTTACGGCCCACGTGGAAAATGGAAAGATAGTGGGGTATAAGGCCAATCTCAAGCTGGCCCACAAGTCCTGAAAAAAGGTCAGTTTAAACCGCCCCCGGCCAGGCAGCACCAACAAAACACTATTGAGATTTGGAAAGACACCTGTCAGGGGTGTCTTTCTGACACATAAAGCCCGGTTGGCCGGGAAAACATAAATTTGGGCGGTGGTGATCGTAGACAAATCAATAAAAAGAAAGGTAATACTGGTAACAGACGGAGACATGGCTGCCAAGAGGGCGGTGGAAGCCGCAGCAGCTAAGATAGGGGCTAGGTGCATTTCCTGCTCCGCCGGAAATCCCACCAGACTTTCCGGGGAGCAGCTGGTCACGCTTATTAAAAAAACACCCCATGACCCGGTAGTGGTAATGCTGGACGACAAGGGTTACCACGGGCAGGGCAAGGGTGAAAGGGCGCTGGAGCACCTGGCAACACACCCCGAAATTGAGGTCCTTGGGGTGCTGGCTGTGGCCTCCAACACCGAGCTCACCGGGGCGGTGGATGTTGACTGCTCTGTCACCAGCTCCGGCCAGATATCTCCGATGGCCGTAAACAAAAGCGGCGATGTAAAAAATGAACTGACCACCTCCCTTGCCGGCGACACCGTGGAGGTCCTGGACAGGCTGAATATTCCCGTAATAGTGGGGATAGGCGATATTGGCAAGATGTACGGTGCAGACGACCCGGAACGGGGAGCGCCTGTCACCACCAAGGCCCTCAAAGAAATTTTAAACAGGAGTGGTTATGATGGCTGCGGGGGAACAAGCCCAGGCTAGCAGGCTCACTAAAAAACTTGAAGAGAACCTTTCAATGCTGGAAGAAAGGATGGGCATCGGGGAAAACTTTGATGTGATTGTCCGCAGGATGACCGTGGGAAACGTCAAAGTGGCCCTTCTGTTCATCGACGGCCTGACCAACGACCAGATAGTCACCCACATACTCAAGGAACTGGTGGACATAAAGCCCGGAGAGCTTTCGCTGCACACCTTTGACAAGCTGTTCAGCCGCTACATGCCGTTTACCGAGGTTGAAAAGGTAAACAGCCTGGATGACGTTGTCACCAAGGTCCTCATGGGTTCCCAGGTGCTGCTGGTGGACGGTGAGGACAGCGCCATAGTAATTGACGCCAGGACATACCCGGCCCGGCAGCCCAAGGAGCCGGACCTGGAAAAAGTGGTGCGGGGGTCCAGAGACGGCTTCGTTGAGACCCTTGTTTTCAACACGGCGCTGATCAGGAGAAGAATCAGGGACCCCCGGCTGCGCATGGAGGTCCTGCAGGCCGGAGAGAGGTCCAAGACCGATATATGCATTTGTTATATAAAGGACGTGGCCAACCCCGGCCTGGTGGAAAACATAAAGGAAAAAATCAAAAACATCCGCATAGACGGTCTTCCCATGGCTGAAAAAGCGGTGGAGGAGCTGATTTCCCCAGGCTCCTTCTGGAACCTTTTCCCCAGGGTAAGGTACACCGAGAGGCCGGACGTGGCGGCCGTGCACCTGCTGGAGGGGCATGTTCTGGTGCTGGTGGACACTTCCCCCAGCGTTATGATAGCTCCGGTCACTTACTGGCACCACCTTCACCATGCCGAGGAATACCGGCAGAACCCCGCCATCGGAGTATATATAAGGTGGCTCAGGTTCCTGGGGGTGGCGGCATCTTTATTTTTACTGCCGCTTTGGCTCATGGTGGTGCTTAACCCCGCTCTCCTGCCGCCGTGGCTAAAGTTTATAGGCCCGGAAAAGCCCGGCAGTGTGCCCCTAATAACGCAGTTCATACTGGCGGAGCTTTCGGTTGACATGGTCAGAATGTCCACAATACACACACCCTCTGCACTGGCCGCCGGTATAAGCATCGTGGCAGCGCTGCTGCTGGGACAGATTGCCGTGGAAGTAGGGCTGTTTTCGTCGGAAATAGTCATGTATGTTGCCATTGCAATGATTGGCACCTTCCTCACACCCAGCTATGAGCTGGGCTGGGCCAACAGGATCGTAAGGCTTTGCCTGCTGATCATGGTGGCTGCATTGGGCTGGCCCGGTATGATAATCGGCGTGGCGGCATTTATCGCCTACCTGGCCTTCACCAAATCCTTCGGAGTGCCGTACCTCTGGCCTGTCATACCGTTCAACTGGAACGGCTTTAAAAATATACTGCTCAGAACCCCCATCGCCATGAGCAATATAAGGCCTTCCATTCTGAAGCCACAGGAAAAATTGCGGCAGGCGGTTCCGGAACCGGCCCGCAAACGCGGCGGCGACGGCCGCCAAAAAATCGATTGACCCACCCGGACAACATACCGAAAGGGCGCCCAGCCCTTTTTTATTGGGTCGCTTAGGGGCCGGGGGGTTCCAAGGGGGCTCGCACCAATTTGGAAGTCTGATGCCGGAAGTCATACGTCTGATTGTGAAGTATCCGGCCCTTAAGGCCAATTCTAACAAGATTCCAACCTCCAACCTCTAACCTCCATTTTGGGGCGGCAGCCACTTTTAAATCTGGAAAGCATAACCAGCGCAAATTTTGCCCATAATAGATGAGGGAGGGTAAAAATGACTGTAAAAATTGGAATCCCCAGATCACTGCTGTTTTACAAATATTTCCCTCTGTGGAAGACATTCTTTGAAGAACTTGGCGCCGGCGTGATCACTTCCGGCCACACAACCAAAGCAATACTGGAAGGCGGGCTCAGGCTGTGCGTAGACGAAGCCTGCCTGCCGGTAAAGGTGGCCTTCGGGCATGTGGAGGCGTTGAGAGACCAGGTTGACTACATATTTATCCCCCGGCTGGTCAGCGTATACCCCAGGGAGTATATCTGCCCCAAGTTTCTGGGTTTCCCGGACATGGTCCGCCAGTGTATGCAGGGGCTTCCGGGAATAATTGACACCAATATAAACATGTACCGTAAGGAAGGGGACATGTTCCGGCAGTTTTCGGAGATTGGGCGGCACATATGCAAAAATCCGCTAAAAATTGCCGGGGCGTATAAAAAGGCTGTAAATGAGATGAGGGGCTTCGACCGCAGGGTGGAGTCCGGAATGCTTCCCGAACAGGCCTTCACCGCCCGGAGGGAAGACGTTAGCGAGAGGGCCGGCGCAAACAGGACCGTGGCGATAGTTGGGCATCCATACAACATTTACGACGGCTTTATAAACATCAACCTTATAAAGCGCCTCAAAGACTCGGGAATAAACGTGGTTACAGCGGACAACGTTCCCGAGCAGGTTGTCAACAGTCATGCCGGCACTCTGAATAAAAGATTGTTCTGGACTCTGGGCCGCAGGATGGTGGGATCGGCATACCACTTCCTGAACGACCCCCAAATAAACGGGATGATACATGTGGCGTCTTTCGCCTGCGGACCGGACTCACTCACCGGTGAAATGATTGAAAGAAAAGCGCGCCGGAAGGGTAATATGCCCTTTCTGAACATTACCCTGGACGAGCACACCGGCGAGGCGGGAATTGTAACAAGGATAGAGGCCTTTCTGGACATGGTCGGCATGAAGTGCACGGCGGCAAGAAATACAGGGACTGAGGACTAGGGATGGGGAGGCTTAAAAGCAAATGAAGGTAACTTTTCCGCATATGGGCAATCTCTGGATTTGTGTCAATGCCATGCTGCAGTACATGGGGGTGGATACAGTGGTTCCACCCCCTTCCACGAAGAAAACTCTGAACCTTGGCTCCAAATACGCCCCTGAATTCGCATGCATGCCCTTTAAGCTGAACCTGGGCAACTTTATGGAGGCTAAAGAACTGGGAGCGGACACCATTATAATGGCCGGCGGCTGCGGCCCCTGCAGGTTCGGCTACTACGCCCAGGTGGAGCATGAAATACTTGCCGACCTGGGCTACGACTACCGGCTGGTGGTTTTGGAGCCTCCCGAGAGACACATCAGCGAGCTTCTGACCAGGATTAAATACATAACCGGCAACAGGTCCTGGCTGGAGGTAATCAGGGGTATAAAGTTCGGCTACCGCAAATCCAGGGCGGTGGACCAGCTGGAAATGATAGCCATGAAAACAAGGCCCCGGGAAGTAACCCCCGGGCATACCGATATCGCCCTTTCCGAGGCCCTCGGCCATATTATAAATGCCGACAGGCCTGAAAAACTGGACCCTGCCATGAAAAAAGCCGCCGAAATAATGAAATCAGTTCCCACCGAAAAGCGCACCACCCTCAGGGTGGGGCTGGTGGGGGAGATATACACCCTGTTGGAGCCCTTCGCCAACCTGGATATAGAAAAAAAGCTGGGCCGGCTGGGTGTGGAGGTGGACCGGTCCATTTACCTGAGCGAGTGGGTAAACGACCACCTTTTTATGGGACTGATAAAGGGGCTTCGCAGCAGCCATCTTTATCAGAAGTCCGCCTCCCCTTACATCAGGCATTTTGTGGGAGGCCACGGCCAGGAAACGCTGGGAGGGGCTGTTTATTACAGAAACGCCGGTTACGACGGAGTGATACAGATACTTCCCTTTACCTGTATGCCGGAAATAGTGGCCCAATGCGTTCTTCCCAGCTTCAGCCAAGACACCGGCATGCCCGTGATGACACTTATTGTTGACGAGCAGTCCGGAGAGGCCGGGCTGGTGACAAGGCTGGAGGCCTTCGTGGACTTGCTGGCCGAAAAAAGCGATAGAAAGAAGGAGCTGGCATAATAGATGAAAGGGTTCCTGGGACTGGACGTTGGTTCAGTCAGCACAAACCTGGTTTTTTTAAACGAGGACGGCAGCGTTAGAGAGGCGGTTTACCTGCGCACAAACGGCCGCCCCATCCCCGCCGTTCAAAAGGGTCTTAAGGAAATACAGGACCGCCTGCCTCCCAAAACCGTGGTCAGGGGTGTGGGGGCCACCGGCAGCGGCAGACACCTTGCCGGCATTATCGCCGGCGCCGATGTTATAAAAAATGAAATAACCTCCCACGCCGTGGCCGCCTCAAGGCTGGTGCCCGGAGTGAGGACGGTGCTTGAAATTGGCGGACAGGACTCGAAAATAATAGTATTGAGGGACGGGATTGTGGCGGACTTTGCCATGAATACCGTATGTGCCGCAGGCACAGGGTCGTTCCTGGACCAGCAGGCGGCAAGGCTGAACATACCCGTGGAGAGCTTCGGAGAGCAGGCACTGAAGTCATCGGCGCCGGTCAGGATCGCGGGCAGGTGCGCGGTTTTCGCCGAGTCCGATATGATACACAAGCAGCAGATGGGGTACGACCTTCCGGATATACTGGCGGGGCTGTGCGAGGCCCTGGTGAGAAACTATCTGAATAACGTAGGCAAGGGCAAGGAGCTTGCCGGCCCGGTTGTTTTTCAGGGCGGAGTGGCGGCAAACCAGGGGATGAAAGTGGCCTTTGAGAGGGCGCTGAATACCAGCGTTATCATCCCTCCCCACTTCGACGTGATGGGGGCGGTGGGAGCCGCCATGCTGGCAAGGGATCACGCGGCCAGGGGGGTTCCCACAGGATTTAAGGGGTTTGGGACCGCAGAGAGCGATTTCCGCGCCGGAAGCTTTGAGTGCGACGGGTGTCCCAACCTCTGCGAGGTGGTGGAGATACGGGAGGACGGATCTGTCATAGCCCGGTGGGGCGACCGCTGCGGCAAGTGGTCCACCAGGGTGGACAGAAGAAGGTTTAGTTCATTATCCTGAAATTCTTTCCCGTAGTCCGGCCCCTTAGCACTAAAAACTGTTGCGGAAAAAAAACTCATCATATACAATATTCTCATGCAATTCCAACAAACTTGCCAGAAGAGAGGAGTTTTAGAAGAGTTGAGTGATGTCAAAATTATTTTAACCGAAAAGGAAATGCCAACGCGCTGGTACAACATTCAGGCGGACATGCCCAACCTGCCCGATCCTCCCCTGCACCCGGCCACCAAACAGCCCGTGGGACCGCAGGACCTCTCGCCGATTTTCCCCATGGAACTTATCAAGCAGGAGGTTGCCACCGAGAGATGGATTGAAATCCCTGAAGAGATTAGGGATATCTACAGGCTCTGGAGGCCTTCTCCTCTTTACAGGGCCCGCCGCCTGGAAAAAACCCTGGACACTCCGGCCAGGATTTTTTACAAGTACGAAGGGGTAAGCCCTGCCGGAAGCCACAAGCTTAACACCGCCGTCCCGCAGGCCTATTACAATAAGGCTGCGGGAGTAAAGAGGCTTGCCACCGAGACCGGAGCAGGGCAGTGGGGAATCGCCCTTTCCCAGGCCTGCAATTTCTTCGGCGTCGAGTGCACCGTCTACATGGTGAAAGTAAGCTACAACCAGAAGCCTTATAGAAGGTCAGTTATGGAAATATTCGGGTCCAACGTAATCCCCTCTCCCAGCAACCTTACGGAGTCAGGCAGAAAAATACTGGCCGGGAACCCGGATTCCCCCGGAAGCCTCGGCATTGCCATAAGCGAGGCGGTGGAGGACGCCGCCAAGCGTGAAGACACCAACTATGCGCTGGGCAGTGTGCTCAACCACGTATGCCTGCACCAGACCGTAATCGGTCTGGAGGCCAAGGAGCAGATGGCCAAGGCAGGGTATTACCCCGATGTTGTTATAGCCTGCTGCGGGGGCGGCAGCAACTTCGCCGGGCTGGCCTTCCCCTTCGCCCACGACAAACTTGCCAGGGATGCCAAAGTCAGGCTGGTGGCGGTGGAGCCCATTTCCTGCCCCACCCTTACAAGGGGACAGTATGAGTACGACTATGGCGACGTGGCGGGGCTGGCCCCCATCGTCAAGATGTACACCCTGGGCGCAGCCTTTATACCGCCGGGCATCCACGCCGGCGGGCTTCGCTACCACGGCGACTCACCGCTTTTGAGCAGGCTTGTCAAGGACGGTGTGGTTGAAGCCGTCGCTCTGGGCCAGACATCAGTATTTAACGGCGCAATACTTTTTGCGCGGAACGAGGGCATAATCCCCGCCCCCGAGTCGGCCCACGCCGTACAGGCGGCCATTCAGGAGGCCATAGCCGCAAAGGAGGCCGGAGAGGCCAGGACCATACTGTTCAATATGAGCGGCCACGGATTCCTGGACCTGCCCTCTTATGACATGTTCCTGGCAGGAAAGCTGGAGGATTACCCCCTGCCCGAGGAAGATTTGAAGGCCGCACTGGAGAAGTTGCCAAAAGTGTGATGGGCGACTGGAACTCAGAATACAGAACTCAGGACTCAGAATCGAGACAGCTACATTAGCGGCCCCCCTCAAGCGACATGCACGTGAGGGGTGTGCGCTTTAAGCACGGGCGAAATTTATCGAGCAACCCGAAGCCACATAATAAAAAAGTTATTCACAAAGCATAGTTTCCTGGGTCTATAATAAAGGGGACACTCCGAAATTAAAGGAAGTGTCCCCTTTTCAGAAATGGAAGTGGAATTTCCGCACACCGCTTACAGGGTGACATTATCATAGTCCGATAACACCCTTCCCAAATATGATTGACTGCGAGCTGCCCGGCGTGTTAAAATATTTCCCAAGTTGCATACGCCCTGTCTCCCTTTAATGGAGATGGGGTAGAGGCGCGGTACAGCATAAGTAACCCCGTTGAGGAAGGTACCAATGAAGCGGGGCGAAAGGGCTTACCGCCGAAGTTTCGCCTGTACCTGACAGGCGTTGCTGGGCCGTCATCGAAGAGGTGCCGGACTGTCATCCGGATACAACCCGGTTTTCGGATGAAGCGCTATCTCATCTTTGGAGGGAAAGGAGGGGTATTTGTGTTTTTACGGCCTTTTTCAACAATTTGTTTGGGGCCTTTTTTATTTTTGACCTATTGGGCCGGATATGAATAGAATAATTCCCGGGAGGTTAAAGTGATGAAGCTGCAAGGTACTATGAATATAAACAAAAAGGGAAACCTGGAAATAGGGGGCTGCGACGTGACCGACCTGGCCAGAAGGTTTGGCACGCCCCTTTACGTTTTGGATGAGGAGCTGTTCAGGGGCAACTGCAGGCAGTACCGCCGCGAATTCACTGATAAATACGGCGGAGAGGCGATTTACGCCGCCAAGACTCTTCTCACACTGGCCATTTGCCGCCTGGTGGAGGAAGAGGGGCTGGGCCTCGACGTGGTTTCCGGGGGTGAGATGTACACCGCCATAAAAGCCCGCTTCCCCATGAACAGGGTATATTTCCATGGAAACAACAAGTCCCCCGATGAAATAAGGATGGCCCTGGAAGCCAGGGTGGGCCGCTTTATGGTTGACAACATGCAGGAGCTAAGGCTCTTAAACAGCCTTGCCGGTGAATACAAAACCACGGCCGACGTGATCATAAGGGTTGCCCCCGGAATAGAGGCGCACACCCATGAATACGTCAAGACAGGCCAGATCGACAGCAAGTTCGGTGTGGCCATACAGACCGGGCAGGCGGAGGAGGCGGCGCAGGCGGCGCTGCTGCTTGAAAATATCAGCCTTAAAGGGCTGCACTGCCATATAGGCTCACAGATTTTCGAGCTGGACTCCTATGCCCACGCCGTGAAAGTGATGATGGATTTCGCGGCAGGCATGAATAAAAAAACCGGCTGGATGCCGGAAGAGATCAACCTCGGCGGCGGGCTGGGGATATATTATGCCAGCGGAGACAGCCCCAGGCCGGTTTCGGAATACGCCGACACGGTGATAGGGGAGCTAAGGAAAAAATCAGCGGAATACGGCATACCGGTTCCCAGGCTCCTGGTGGAGCCCGGACGATCCATCAGCGGACCCGCCGGGTCCACGGTATATACAGTGGGAACAGTGAAAGAAATACCGGGTGTCAGAAAGTACGTGGCCGTGGACGGGGGCATGAGCGACAATCCCAGGCCCGCTCTTTACCAGTCCAGGTATGAGGCGGCACTGGCCAACAAGGCCGGCCTGCCCCCCGCCGGAAAGGTTTCAGTGGCGGGAAAGTGCTGCGAGTCGGGCGACATGCTTATATGGGACATCGATCTACCCCCGGTGGAGACCGGGGATATTCTGGTGATCAGCTGCACCGGGGCTTACAATTACTCCATGTCCATGAATTACAACCGCCTGCCCAGGCCGGCCATGGTGCTGGTTGCCGGCGGGGAGGCCGACCTGATAGTAAAGAGGGAAAGCTGCGAGGACATCACCCGCAATGATGTCATCCCTGAAAGGATAAGGAAAAACAGAAAAATCACCATGGCCTCGGTTAGATAATGCCCAGCCCCTTTTAAAAAGGAATGGGGACACACCTCCTGCGGAGGAATGTCCCCAAATAGAGGAATGTCCCCGAATAATAGTGGCCCGCCTGACAACACACCATAAGAGTGTGTTGTATCACTACGGGGTTCCTTTGGGGGGTTCCAAGGGGGCACCCCCCTTGCTTCAGTGGGGGGTTGAGGACGTTTATACCGTCCGAAGGGGCGCTCAGCCCCTTTTATGGATAAAGTGGCCCGCCTGACAACACACCATAAGAGTATGTTGTCAGGCGGCCTTTTTTTATTCGGGGATATATGGTATAATATGCCGTAAATTTTCATAAGGTAGGGCTTATATGGAGATCATAACCACCCACACCAACACCGACCTTGACGCGCTGGCTTCCATGGTGGCGGCAAAAAAAATCTACCCCGACGCCGAGATGGTTTTCCCGGGCAAGCTCTCCAAAAACGTAGAGGAGTTCATGTCACTGCACAAGGACATTTTTTCCGTCAAGTCCATAAAGGATATCAGCTTTGACTCTGTTAAAAGGATTATTCTGGTGGATACGAAAAACCCCAAAAGGGTCAACAAGCTGGCCGATCTTTTTTCGAGGCCCGGAATTGATGTCCATATATACGACCACCACCCATGGACTGACGGGGATGTCCGGGGGTCGCTAGAAGTGGTCGAAATTATTGGGGCCACGGCCACGCTGCTGGTGGAAAGAATAATAAGCCAGGGGATAAACATCACTCCTCTGGAGGCAACTATTCTGGCCCTTGGAATATACGGGGACACCGGGTCGCTGATTTTCGCCAGCACCACGGCCAGGGATGCCGCTGCGGTTTCCCACCTTATTGAAAAGGGGGCCAACCTGGGGGTGGTCTCTGAATTCCTCGGCAGGCCCATGACCGAAGATCAGAAGAATCTGCTCAAAACACTGCTGATGTCCGCCGAAAGGCATGTCATTAACGGGGTCAAGGTGCTGGTGGCCAGGGCAAAAACCGATGAATTCGTCATCGGCCTGTCACTCCTCACACACACCATTTCCGAGATCGAGAGGCTGGATGCGGTCTTCACCATCGTGCTGATGGAAGACAGGGTTCATATAGTGGGAAGAAGCAATATCCCCCAGGTCAACGTGGCCGAGATACTGGGGCCCTTCATGGGCGGGGGGCACCCGGCCGCCGCGTCGGCCACGGTGAAGAACGGCGATGTTAACGAACTGGCAGAAAAACTTGTGACAACCATAAAGGAAAAGGTAAAGCCGCCAATGGCGGCCTCGGACATAATGTCAAGCCCGGTGAAAACCGTATTCCCCGACACCCCCATAGCCGAAGCCAGCACCGTAATGATGAGGTACGGGCATTCAGGTCTTCCGGTGGTGGAAGGTCTGACGCTTAAGGGAGTGATATCCCGCCGGGACGTGGAAAAAGCCATAAACCACGGGCTGGGGCACGCCCCGGTGAAAGGTTACATGACCGTGAACGTTGTTACCGTTCACCACAACATGCCGGTGTCCGAGGTAAGGGAGATAATGATCGAGAACGACATCGGGCGGGTGCCGGTGGTGGAGGGGGACCGTCTTGTGGGAATAGTGTCCCGCACCGATGTTCTGAGAACGCTTCACGGAGACATACAAAACGGCTACAAGGCAATATTCAACGAGGAGTCAAGAAAGGAAAGCTATTACAACAACATAGCCGAAGTAATGAGAAGGGGGCTGTCCCCCAGCGTCATGGGCATACTGAGGCAGGCCAGCGACATCGCCAGGGAAATGAACACCAGTATTTTTGCCGCCGGCGGGGTGGTCAGGGACCTGCTTCTGGGATATGATAATATAGATGTGGACATTGTGGTTGAGGGTGATGGAATTGCCCTGGCGGCGGTGATGGCCGAGAAATTGGGCGCCAAAATCCGGGCCCACCAGAAATTCGGAACCGCCGAAATAATTTTCCCTGACGGCTTCAAGGTGGATGTGGCCACGGCCAGGGTGGAGTATTACGAATATCCAGCCGCCCTGCCGCAGGTGGAAAGCTCTTCTTTAAGGCAGGATTTATACCGGCGGGACTTTACCATAAACGCCATGGCCGCATCCTTAAATCATGAGGATTTCGGCGATCTGGTAGATTATTTCGGGGGCAGGGAAGACCTCCACTACGGGCTGGTCAGGGTGCTTTACAATCTAAGCTTCATCGAGGACCCCACCAGGATACTAAGAGCGGTAAGGTTCGAGCAGAGGTATAAAATACGGATTGAGCCCCAGACAGAAAAGCTTTTGAAGAACGCCGTCCGCCAGCAGGTGCTGCTTAAGGTATCCAACGACAGGCTGTGGGATGAGCTGTACCATATAATGATGGAGCCCGAGGCCGGAAAGATGTTCGCCAGGCTGGACCAGCTTCAGGTCTGGCCCCAGGTGCTCCCGGGGGTAACCTACTGGGAGGTGCAGCCGGTTCTAAAGGGCATCAACAGGTCCATAACACTTTTAAGGGAGTGGGGCGCCAACGACCATGCCGACCCGTGGCTGCCGATGATGATAGCAGTGCTGCACTGGTCCTCCCCGGATGTGGCCCGGAATATATGCTCCAAGTACAGCCTGAGCCGCAGGCAGACCGAGAAAGTTACGGCCACTCTGGAAGGCTGGAGGGAAGCCCTGGCAAAAATCTGGAAGGATCCCGAGACAACCAGGATAAGCGACCTGGCTCAGATCATACTGGAGCTGCCCAGGGAGGCATACCCTCTTCTTCTTACCCTGCTTGACGAGGATTGGATGAAAAAGCGCTTTAAAAACGTGCTTGAGGCCATCAAAAACAACAGGCCGGCGCTAAACGGCAAATATATCAAAAGCCTGGGCTACAAGCCCGGACCGATATTCAGGGACGCCCTCGGCGAGCTATGGAGGGCCAGGCTGGACGGGCTTGTAGGGAGCGAGGAAGAGGAGAAAGAATTTCTCAACCATTATCTTAAAAACTACAAAGGAGAAACTGCCCGTTGTTAGATTTTTTTGATCCCACCAGGATACTTTACATGATCCCGGCCGTGGTGATTGGGCTTTCATTCCATGAATACGCCCACGCAGCCATGGCATACAGGCTGGGTGACAGCACCGCATACCACCAGGGGCGCCTTACCGTAAACCCGGTGGCCCATGTGGATATACTGGGCCTTATAATGCTTTTCGTGGCAGGGTTCGGCTGGGCCAAACCGGTGCCTGTGAATTACTACAACATTACCGGCGACAAAAAAAAGGGCATGATGCTGATCTCCCTGGCCGGCCCGGTGACAAACCTTGTTATTGCCATTATCGCGGCTGTGCTGCTGGGGGCCTTTTTCGCAAAGACGCCCTATCTTAGCGGAATAATATACTCCATTATCATTATCAACGCCAATCTGGCGGTATTCAACCTTTTGCCCTTCCC
>JBMOPC010000020.1:0-21305 GCA_049323915.1 Bacillota bacterium | reverse complement strand
TACCACCAAAAGGATTATAACTGCGTTAACAGCCTCCATGGGGGTTCGCTGGAGGATGGTGGAGTTTATAAAATCCCCGAAATTTCTCAGTACCAGGCTTCCCAGGTGCAGGGCGAACCAGATCACCACCAGCCCTACGGCTTTGCCCAATACTTTACCCAGTACTATCTCGCTGTACTGTATGAAGTTCTGCCCGGGGAACCTCAGCGTCAGAGAGGTGTACAGGGCTGTTATCCCCAGCCCGGCCAGGGTGGCCGCTATCATGGCCAGCCAGGAGTCCTGCCTGGCCGACACGGCCAGGGCCGAGGGGATGATCAGTATGGCGCTCCCCAGCAGGAAGGAGACCATCAGGAATGCGGCCTGCCAGGGGGATATTTTGCCGTCCTCCAGCATTTTTTATCTCCTCTTAATGAAAGTGGCGGTCAGGACAGTATTTTCTCAAGATATTGGCTGACCGGCTTGAAAATGGCCATTATGTAGTCGGTGGGGTTGGGCAGGGGGAGGTCCAGCACCTGGCCGTAGCTGTATACCATGCCGATTAGCAGCAGAACGGAGAAAGCCGCCAGTTCCCGCCACATCCTCTTCTTAACCAGCCCCGGGGCTTCAATGGCTATAATTGCAATAAAAATGAAACTCAGCAGTAACAACATCAAACCACGCGCCTCCTGGCTTCCGCCACCGCCAGCAATACCGCCGGCAAAACCGTACCCATGACAACCTAGAAAACTAACGCTGTTTCGGCTGTACCGGCTTGGTTACCAGCCCGGTGCGGCGTATTTTGGCGTCCACCTGCACCTCCACCTCAACGCCGGGGAAAATATCCGACCACGTATCCTTAATCTCTTTCCACTGCCGGGGGTATTTTCGATGTATTTCCTCTCCGAAGCCGAACACATCGGCCCTGTACTCCTGCTGGGCTTTGGCCAGGGCTGATTCCACTTCGCCCCGGATTGCGCCGGCCAGCAGTTTTTCCAGCCTTTCTACAGTTTCCGGCTTTGTAAGGTCCAGGGGGGCGGTGGTCTCCACCAGGTTGCTCTCCTCTTTGATCTTTATGGTCATGGATATTCGCCCGTCCCTGATGCCGGGCTCCAGCCGTGTGCTTGACCGGAGTATTTCCAGGGACACCTGCCTTTTTCCCCCGGGGGCTGATATGTCTATAATGCCTCCTTTCACCTCCCCCCTTACCCAAAGCAGGCCGCGGCTTTCTTTGGGGTCAAGCTGCCCCACCATTTTATCCCGCCGGAAGACGGCGGTGCCGCTCATTGTAATATTCTGGTGGGGCTCGCTTGTGTGGCCTTCTTGTTGAGTTGCTCTTTGCTCATCAGGTCTGGCAATGTTTTGCTTTCTTTCAATAATGGCTGTAAAGGGCTGGCTGCCCTCGCTCTCCATCATTTCCAGGAAATTCCCCAGCCTTTTTACCCCGTACTGGGAGGTGAGGGCCCTCTCGCTTATAATCCCGAAAATGCGCTGGGCAGGGGTTCTTTCGATGCGGCCGGGCTCGTCCAGAAGGGAGGTGAGGTCTCCTTTCCCCACCAGTACCCAGGTGGTCCTTCTTATCTGGGGGTTGCGCTCGAAAAAGTCCATAACCTCCGCTATTCCCCGGCCCTGGGCCAGTTTTTCCGATATTATTATCACCTGGTTGTGGGCGAAGAAAAGCTGCCTGGGAGTCTGGCGGGAAAGGTCCCTGACGGCGTCGAAAATGGTGTCCCCCTCAGCGCTGCGGTTGCGGTACGGCTTTCCCGCCTCCCCGGACACGCCTCCACCTCCCCCTCCACCGACCCCCCCCTTCATGGCGGAGGGGTCTACGTTCTGCACTATTATGCGTATCTTCCCTTCGGGGGCCGTCTCCACTGCGGTGGCCAACACTATCCCCAGCCTCTCCACCTCCCTCTGGTCCCAGCAGCCCGGCTGGGTGGCTGCAATTGCCAGGAGACAGGGAATCAGCAGCGACCTGGTTATTTTTGTTACCATTGAAGATTTATTTTTGGGCCAACCAGTCACCGGCCTCCGCCCTCCCTGTTTCCCGCCGGTTCCGGGGGAGAGGGCTTAATTCCCGGGGCCTGGCGGCGGTTCATTTTGCCTGTTTCGGCGGGGCGGGCGTCCATGGCCCACCAGGGGGCCCGTACAACCAAGTCCTTGAGGTCGCCGACGTGCAGGGGAGCCAGGGAGGCCAGGTAAGGCACCCCGAAGGACCTCAGCCCGGCGGTGTGAATGAGAATGGCCAGCACCCCCGCCATCACCCCGAAAAGTCCCAGGGTCCCCGCCAGAACCATCATGGGGAATCTCAGAAACCTAATGGTGAGGGCTATGTTGAAGGCCGGGTTCATGAATGAGGCTATTCCGGTGATGGACACCACTATCACCATCAGCGGAGAAACTATCCCGGCCTGGACCGCGGCCTGGCCTATCACCAGGGCGCCCACGATGCTGATCGCCTGGCCCACCGCCCGGGGGAGGCGGACTCCGGCCTCTCTCAGGGCTTCGAAGGTGAATTCCATGGCAAGGGCCTCCACCAGCGCCGGGAAAGGAACCCCTTCCCGGGCCGCGGCCAGGGATATCAGCAGCCGGGTGGGTATCATCTCCTGGTGGAAAGTTGTTATGGCTATGTACAGTGACGGAAGAAGTAGCGATATGCCGAAGGCGGTATACCGCAGCCAACGTATGGCGGTGCTGAGAATGTACCGTTCGTTGTAGTCCTCGGGTGACTGCATGAAAGTCACGAACTCGGCAGGCACAATCAGTACGAAGGGGGTCCCGTCGGTGAGTACGGCCACCCTCCCTTCCAGAAGGGCGCCTGCCACCCGGTCAGGCCTCTCGGTGTGCAGCACCTGTGGAAAGGGGGAGTAGGGGTTGTCCTCGATAAGCTCCTCCAGGTAACCGCTTTCCAGAACTCCGTCTATATCTATGCGCTGCAGGCGGGACTTTACCTCGGCAACCATTTCCGGGGCGGCTATACCCCGGATGTATGCAATGGTGACTCCGGTGTGAGTGACCCGGCCTATATTGAGATTCTCGAAGACAATGTCAGGGCTTCTCAGCCTCCGGCGGACAAGCGTTATGTTGGTGCTTATATCTTCGGTGAACCCTTCCCGGGAGCCCCGCACCAGCACTTCGGACATGGGTTCTGAAATTCCCCGGGTGTCCCATCCTTTTATTTCCACCAGCAGGAAGGTGTCCAGCCCGTCGATTAAAAGCGCCACGTCCCCGTACAGTATTCCGTCCAGCATTTCTTTCATGGTCCGGGCGCTCCTGACGTTGGAGGTGGTGACGGCAAAGTTTCTTACCCTGTCCAGGAGGTTTCCCGCAGAAATGGGATACCCGGCCATCCGGTATTCCAGCATGAGGGACTTCATAATGTCCTGGTTTATAACGTTCCTGTCCGCCAGACCGTCAATATAGATCACGGCTGCCTCAACGGTGTCGGAAAGGCCCAGCCGGAACCTCCGGGAAATTACATCCCCGCTTTGACCAATCACCTTTTCCAGTATATTGAGGTTTGCGTCAAGGTCTGGGGAGGCCGTCATGTTTTTAAGTTCTTCGGATGTATATGCCTCACTGCCCCGGGCCGTGGCGCCGGTTCCTTTATTTGATGTCCCCAAAGGCTTTCGCAGGGGGGACTTTCTGAATATGTTTTTAAAAACTCTCAACGCCATGGGCAGATACTCCTTAAGGTTAAAAATTCCTTCCGTTATAATATCCGACAGCGCCGGCATTTTTATTCTGTGGGAATTATCATAATGATGAAAGGGATTTAATTAATAAACCAGCCTTGCACAAAAACCGGCATTAGAGGGAACGGATGATAGAACCGGGAAAAATATACGGTTTGTTTTTTTTGAGGATCATGCTTTCCGACAGGGTGGTCTCGTCGGGTTCCGGACTGGCAAGAGCCTGGGGCTTTTGGGGTCGGCACTGACGCTGCTGGCGGTGTTTTATCTGGTTGCGGTTATGGTTCTGTTAGTTGATGATTTCGCCGACTTTTTCTCGACATAATGCCAAGACCCCCGAAGTCGCGTTCAGGGGGGTGCTGCTGCTGCTCACCACCTTTGCCCTGTTACAGGGTGTTGAGTCACTGGGCAGGGTAGCGCTTATAATGCTTCCGGTGGTGGTTTCCTTTATACTGGCGGGCATACTGGGCAACCTGACCTCACTGGACCTCCGGGATATTCTGCCTCTGGCGGAAAGGGGGCGGATAAAAGTTTGCCGGGATCTGAATAGCGGGAGGATTATCCCGGTTTTTTGGAGAATAAACAAGCCGGAGGTGTTAGTATTGACAATTTTTATTCAGGCCCTTGAACTGGGCAGGGAGATTGCAAAGACTAAAGAGTACAACAGTATGATGACTGCCGAAAAGGCTGTCAAGGATGATCCCGGGGCCTTCAGGGCGGTTAAGGAATACCAGGACCTGCAGCAGTTATACTACAGGATGCAGATGTCGGGGCAGCAGCTCACGGAGGAACACCTGGAAAAAATGAAGGAAGCCGAGGGTGCCGCCATGTCCAACGGACTGGTTAAGGATTACTACGAGTCCAGGCTGCAGTTCCATCAAATAGTGGAAAAGGTGAATGCCAGGATACAGGAGGGAATTACCGGGGTTAACCCGGACCAGAACTGCGCCGGCGGGTGACGCCCCCGCTGATGGGGCCGTGTGCCTTTTAATAGTCGTTGGCCGTCAGTCGTAGGATTGGCCGCAGGCCGTCACAGGGATTCTGCGGATAATTGGGGGTTCCAAGGGGGTGTAAAAGGGGGTATCCTGATGAGCGGTGAAAAAATAATAAGGCTGGCGGGCATTACCCCCGAGAGCGTGGTGGACGGCCCCGGGATACGGTACGTGATATGGGCGCAGGGGTGCAAGCACCGGTGCCAGGGGTGCCACAGCCCTCAGACATGGGACTTCGATGGCGGCCAGCTGCGTGATATGGATGATATACTGGATGAAATAAAGCGCAACAAGCTTCTGAAAGGAATAACCCTTTCTGGAGGAGACCCGCTGGAGCAGGCGGAGAAGTTTGCATATATAGCGAAAAGGGCCAGGGAATGGGGAATGGATGTCTGGTGTTACACAGGATACACCTTTGAATTCATCCTTGGAAATATGCACAGCAGAAGAGGGTGGAAGGAGCTCCTGGAGAACGTTGACGTTCTGGTGGACGGCCGCTATGAAAGGGATAAAAAGGACATGCGGCTGGTATTCAGGGGGTCGAAAAACCAGAGGATAATTGACCTGCCAAGGAGTCTCAATTCTTCCGGGGTTGTGCTGCTGGACATTGAAAACAATGATTTTTGAAAAAATTGCTGTCAGAATACTTAAATGACTTGGGCATTCCTTTGTTGACAGGCGGCTTCACAGAATATGTGGAGCCGTTTTTGCTTTATAAATATATGATTTGCAGAACTATTGCCGGCATATTTTCATATTATGGAATAGCCTTTTTGAAAGGAGGTATTAACAGTGCCGCAATTTTATACTGTGAAGCCCGGCGAAACCCTTACCTCCATAGCGAGGATGCTGGGAACCACGGTGGAAAACCTTCTGGCCCTAAACCAGATTGAAGATCCCAACCTTATATTTGCCGGCCAGACACTGCTGGTCAGTGTCGAGGGGATAGACACCGGTGACGGCGAGCGCAGCATAAACAGCAGGGTGATAGACGGGCTTTTGTATGTGCTGGTGACAAACAGGAGAAGGTACCGCAGGGGAGAGCCTGTAAACATAACGTTAACCAAGATAAACGTAACACGGCAGCCCATAACCCTCACCTATACAACCGGGCAGAGGTTTGAATTCGAAGCGGAGCGGGCCGACGGCATGGTGGTGTGGAGGTGGTCCCGGGGCAGGGTGTTTGCGCAGGTGACCGAAACCGTCACGCTTCAGCCCGGTGCAACACAGGTGTTTACGGCTGCCTGGGACCAGCGTAACCAGCAAGGCAACCTTGTGGTGCCCCAGGCTATAACCATACGGGGATATAACTGGGCTGTAAATTTTAGAAACAGGTTTGTGAGCACCAGGATAATTATTGAGCGTGGAGCCACCACGCAGCCTCCCACCACGCAGCCTCCGCAGGTGTGTCAGCCCGGTGTCAATCTGCTTGTAAACAGCGGGTTTGAGGACTGGCCCAATCCTAATGCTCCGCCTCCGGGCTGGACCGGACAGAATGTTTCAAGGCAGGAACTCATACGCCACACGGGAAGGTACTCGGCAAGGCTTGGAACCAACCCCCAAAGGGAGGCAAGGATTTCCCAGACCGTCCCGGCCCAGGGTGGAAGGCTTTACAGGGTGGCGTACTGGCTGCGTGAGATACCCCAGGTCCCGCCCGGCAGCAATTTCCGGTTCAGGGCCAGGGTGTTTTTCTACAACGCGGCCGGCCAGCTGATAGGCACCGCCGACCCGGAGTACACCGAGGACTTTATTCCGGAGAACTTCATCCAGTTCAATTTCACCACGGGCTTAAGCCCCGCCGAAACCCGCAGCCTGGAGGTACGCTTCATCTTTATGCCGGAGCCGGGCAACAACAACCCCGTTGCGCTGGATGACGTGTTCCTGGAGTGCTTGCGTTAATGGATATCAGTCGTCGGTCGTCGGACGTCGGATTAAGAAGGCATTGGACTTTTGTCCAATGCCTTCTTAATTTGAAGCTTATAACTTAAAAATCCATTCTTTATTCTGCCTTCTGGATTCTGGATTCCGACCCGCAATTCCGGCCCTCGGGGCTATTAATGGCACGTGCCGCAGTTATTGGAGCTGCACCCGGAGCAGCCGCCCCCGCCGGATGCTGCGGGGCCGCCTTTTTCAATGCCTTTGGCGGAGAAACCGCTCATCACCCGAGCCGGCCCGGCAGTGCCGCACCGGGGGCAGGATAGTTTTTCTCCGGTTTCACCCAGGCTGCAAAGATTTTCAAACCTCAATCCGCAAGAGGCGCATTTAAACTCGTATATCGGCATATCAGGCCCTCCCCTGGCATGAATACTTTTCTCAATTAAGATTAAGCATTTTCGATATTGATGTCAAGGGAAGCGGTTTTTGTAACATTTTGGCGCAGGTCTTCCTTATTCAGAAAGGAATTGAGGGGATCCGGGATGAAATAAATAAGTATTCGTTTCAGTAAAGGAGAATTACTAGATGAAACTAAAATTTCTGGGCGCGGCGGGTACGGTAACGGGGTCCTGTTTTTTGATTGAGACCGGTTTTTCCAGGGTGATGGTGGACTGCGGCATGTTTCAGGGCACCAGGGCTTTGAGGGAGAGAAACTACCAGAGATTTGTCGTCAACCCGGCTTTCGTGGATTTTCTTTTGCTTACCCATGCCCACATTGACCACAGCGGGCTGATACCAAAGTTCGTCAAGGAAGGATTTAAAGGAAAGATTTACGCTACGGCGGCCACAGCAGACCTCTGCGCGGTGATGCTCCCGGACAGCGGGTATATACAGGAGATGGAGGTTGAGAGATTAAACCGCAAGAATAAAAGGGCGGGAAGGCCGCTGTTGTCACCCATATATAATGCGGATGACGCCCGGGCCTGCCTGCGCATGTTCAGCAAGGTCGGTTATGGTGAGACAATCAACCTTACGCCGGAGATAACGGTCCGTTTTTTAAACGCCGGGCACATTCTTGGATCGGCCATACTTGAAATTTGGGTCCGGGAGGGCACCCGGCAGACTAAACTGCTTTTCACCGGAGATCTGGGAAGCGACGGAAAGCCCTTTGTGGAGGATCCCACCGCCGTTGCCGAGGCCGACTATGTTATAATGGAAAGCACATACGGCGCCCGGGTTCACCATGATTCGGGCAACAGGCTGCAGTTATTTCATGATGTATTATGGGAAACATATCGTAAAGGCGGTAATTTGATTATACCCGCCTTTGCGGTGGAACGCACCCAGGATCTTTTGTACGATATAAACCTTTTGGTCAGGGACGGCCGTTTTCCTCCCATGGACGTGTACATCGACAGTCCCATGGCCATTGCGGCCACCGAGGTGTTTAAGCTTCACCAGGATTGCTTTGATGACGATACCAAGAAGCTGATGCGCAGGGCCCAAAACCCCTTCGACATGCCAAATCTGAAATACTCCAGGACCATGGAGGAGTCAATAGCCTTAAATAGAATGAAGGGCGGCGCGGTTATAGTGTCCGCCAGCGGAATGTGTGACGCCGGCAGGATCAAGCACCATCTGAGGCACAACCTCTGGAGGCCCGAGTCAACGGTGCTGTTTGTGGGATATCAGGCGCCGGGCACAAAGGGCAGGAAAATACTGGACGGGGCAGAGTTTGTTACCATTCACGGAGAGGATGTCAAGGTGAGAGCCGATATAAAGGTGATAGACAGCTATTCTTCCCATGCCGACCAGAAGGGTCTTTTGGAGTGGCTGGGGGATTTTGCCAGCCTGCCAAAAAATGTTTTCCTGGTTCACGGGGAGCCGGAGTCTGCGTCAACACTGGCCGGGCTGATAAAGGAGCAGTATGGAATCGATCCGCTAATACCCAGTTGGCTGGATTCATATGAAATAACTCCGGGGATAGTTTTTACCGAAGAGCAGGTGCTGCAGGCCCATGCCGCAGTGGCGGAAAAGCTGCAGAGGCTTATGGAGGAAGGGGCGGGCCAGGGCGGTTTCTCAGCCATTATCAGGCAATTGAATGACTTAAACGGCCTTCTGGAAAAACTGAGCAAGAAAGAAGCGGTATAGCTTGAGAATACAGGAGTCAGAATTCAGAATAAGAGGGATGGGAGCATTTGCCGGGGTATAGAATCATTTCAGCCGGGGAAATTAAATACCTTTCATTTGATATTTTCAGCCAGACCGGGCTGGTGGAACACGGCTTCACCACCCGCCAGGGCGGGGTGAGCCGGGGACCGTACAGCTCACTGAACCTTGCCTTTCACGTGGGGGACCACCCCGGTGCGGTGCTGGAAAACAGGAGAAGGATCTCTTCGGTTTTTGGCGTTGGCATACGCGACATGGTGGCCGGGCAGCAGGTTCATGGAAAAAAAGTCCGTATCGTTGCGGAATCCGACCGGGGTAGGGGGGCGGAGGATGACGGGTGTGCCTTTCCCGAGGCCGACGCCCTGGTCACCGGTGTGCCCGGCATTTTGCTGTCCAGCTACTATGCCGACTGTGTTCCGGTGATGATACTGGACCCGGTTAAAAGAGCGGCCGGACTGGTGCATGCCGGCTGGAAGGGTACGGCCATGCGGATAGCCTCCGCCGCCATTGAAGCCATGAGGGATACTTTTGGCACCGACCCGGGCCGCTGCCTGGCGGCCGTAGCTCCGTCCGTAGGCTCCTGCTGCTATGAGGTTGACCGCCCTTTGATTGATTCTTTTATAGATGGCGGCTTTGACCCGGGTCCTTTTTTGAGCGCCACCGGGAGAGGGAGTTGGCGCCTGGACCTGCGCGGGGCCAACCGGGCAACCCTGCTGGAGGCTGGTGTAAAGGCGGAAAATATCGCGGTGACCGACCTGTGCACATCATGCAGCCGGGAGTTGTTTTTTTCCTACCGGGGCCAGTCCGGCCGGTGCGGCAGGATGGCCTCACTGATGGTTTTAAAGTAACAGGTAATAAGTAATAGGTAGTTGGCGTCAGGCAGTAATCGTTAAGGATTAGGCGGCAGGCAGCAGCTTACAGCTTAAGGCCTGTAGTCTGCCGACGACTAATGTCGGGCCTGGGAGGTAATATATTGTACAGTGTCCTTGTGGTGGACGACGAGCAGAATATACTGGAGCTGTTAAAGTACAATCTCGAGAAGGAAGGCTACAGGGTGCTGGCAGCCCCGGACGGCAACACCGCGCTTGACCTAGCCGGCAGGGAAAGGCCGGACCTGATTCTTTTAGATGTCATGCTCCCCGGCTATGACGGGCTATCCGTCTGCCGCTCCCTGCGGCAAAACGAGGCTACCCGCAAGATACCCATTATAATGATCAGCGCCAGGGGAGAGGAACTGGACAAAGTTCTGGGACTGGAGCTGGGGGCTGACGATTACGTCACCAAGCCCTTCAGCATAAGGGAACTGCTGGCCCGGGTCAAGGCCCGGCTCAGGGGAAAGGATGACGAGGCGGCGAAGGAAAAAAGGGACAGCGGTGTTATAGTTCACGGAAAGCTTGTAATAGATCAAAACAGGTTTATGGTTACGGTGGATGGAATCCGCCAGGACCTTACCCCCAAGGAATTTGACCTGCTGCGTTTTCTTGCGGCCGAGCCGGGGAAAGTTTTTTCAAGGGAGTACCTGCTGGAAAAAATATGGGGATACGACTATATGGGCGACTCCAGGACCGTTGATGTTCACGTGAGGCACATCCGGCAGAAATTTGAGCAGATACCGGGCTGCCCACAGTATATAGAGACAGTGCGCGGAGTAGGGTACCGGTTCAGCGAGCCGGGTTAATGTGTTTTTAACAATTGCCTAACAGGCATCTAATATAGTTTTGATACTATATTGCCTGAACTCGGGTTATTTTGGGGGAGGACCAATTGAGCGGAAACAAGATAGAAGTGGAATCCCTTAATCTGTACTACAAGGAATTCCAGGCCCTTAAAGAAGTAACCATAAATATAAAGACCAATCACATTACCGCTCTCATCGGTCCCTCGGGATGCGGTAAGTCCACTTTTTTGAGGACCCTGAACAGGATGAATGACCTGTATGAAGGGGTAAGGGTTGAGGGCAGGGTTTTGATAGACGGGCAGGATATTTATCAGCCCGGAGTTGACGTGGTGGGCTTGCGCAAGAGGGTGGGTATGGTTTTCCAGAGGCCCAACCCATTCCCCATGACGGTTTACGATAATGTGGCGTACGGCCCACGGATACATGGAATTAAAAACAAGAGGAAACTGGACGAAATAGTTGAAATAAGCCTGCGGGGTGCGGCGCTGTGGGATGAGGTGCAGGACAGGCTGTTTAAGCCGGCCCTTGGGCTTTCCGGGGGGCAGCAGCAGAGGTTGTGCATAGCCCGGCTGCTGGCCGTGGAACCCGGGATCGTTTTGATGGATGAGCCCAGTTCAGCTCTTGATCCCATCTCAACGCTGAAAATAGAGGAACTGATCCAGGTTCTCAAGCATGATTACTCCATTGTGATAGTAACCCACAATATGCAGCAGGCCGCCAGGGTATCGGACACCACCGCCTTTTTTTTGAACGGTGAGCTGATAGAGTACGGGGATACAGAGGAGATTTTCACCCGGCCCGGGGACCGGAGGACCGAAGACTATATAACAGGCAGGTTCGGATGATATATTAATCATTCGAAAGAGTATTTATCCGGATGTTTTAATGGGGAAAGTTTACCTCTGCGTTTATCGGGAGATCTTGACGGAGATGTCGAAACCGAGGGAAAATAGTAAAAAAGTCCTATTGCATTCCACGGTTATCTTATTAAGAATTAATACTGAAAACTATCAACGGTAACCTATAACCTTACAGTTAAAAAAAATTTCCATATTTTTTAAAAAAACACCCTGTTCCGGGTGTTTTTTCGCAGGAGTTGGGATATTGGCCGTCGAATAGACCAAGTTGATATATCAGCCGGGAGTGACATATATTATGAAGTCCGGGTGCGGCTATTGATTAAAAGAGGAAAGGTGGCTCTGATTGCCACCGGTGTATTTTTATTGTACATCGCGGCAGTTCAGGTGTGGCATTTTACCGGCTCGTCCATTTTGGAGACAGGGGTTCTTTCCGCCGGGGATCTGAAAAAAACTTATAGGGCGGAAGGTGTGCTGATAAGGGACGAGACCGTTATTCCCTCCCCGGCTGACGGAGAACTGGTTATGCGGGTGAAACCCGGAGAAAGGGTAAGGGCCGGTGAAAGCATAGCCGAGGTGAAAACCGCAGGTGAAGGCGCTGCCACATGGTCCGCCCTGGTGAGGGCCCCCCGGACGGGAATCGTGAGCCTTGCGGTGGACGGGCTGGAGGGTGTGCTCAGTCCCGGCCAGGCGGATATTCTTGAGGTCGTCCGGCTAAGCGAGGTTAAAACAAAGGGACGGACGCCGGGGGAGGGCCAGCCTGTAAAATGCAGCAAGGGACAGCCCGTTATAAAGATTATAGACAACCTTTCACCCTTGCTTGTTTGCCTGGCGATACCCGGCGAGTTTCCCGGGGATGCGCTTAAAAAAGGCGGCAGCATTACTTTGCAGTGGGAAAACAGTGAATTTGCCGGCCGCATCAAGGGCGACCCCACGGGGAATAATGCAGCGGGACGGGTGTTGATGGTTGAGGCGTCAAACTACCCAGCGAGACTGCTTGGTATAAGGAAAGATATGTTTAATTTGGTGGGGGGGAAAGTCACCGGCTACATAGTTCCCCAAAGATCACTGGCGATAAAGGATGGCCGCCAGGGACTGTACATAATGAACAAACAGCAGGTCAAATGGGTGCCGGTGAAGGTCGGGGACATTATTGACGGCAGCGCGGCGGTGACCGGTGAACAGCTGGCTCCCGGCGTCCGCTACGTGATAAATCATCACTGGCTGCTGACCAGGGAATAGGATGAGTGGTGTGGACAGATCGGTTATAAGTGAAAATATTTCCGGGTTGCGGGCGGATATACACAGGGCTGCCGTTAAAGCAGGGCGCAGCCCTGCCGATATAGAAATTGTGGCTGTCACAAAGAATGTGCCCGTGGAAAACATAACAGTGGCTGTTGAAGAGGGTATTTTAGATCTTGGTGAGAACAGGGTCCAGGAACTGGTGGCAAAGCAGCCTCATCTCGGTCAGCATGTACGGTGGCACCTTATAGGGCACCTTCAGACAAATAAGGTGAGAGCCGTGGTGGGCAGAATAAAACTGATCCATTCCCTGGATTCATGGCGACTGGCCGCTGAAATTGACCGGCGGTCGGGGGAACTGGCGGTGGTTACCGCTGTTCTCATTCAGGTTAACGTTTCCGGGGAAGAGACAAAATATGGCCTCAATCCGGAAGAGGTGCCGGATTTTATAAAGGACTGCGCCGGCCTCGGGGGTATTTCCATAAGAGGGCTGATGACGGTGGCCCCCTATGTGGACGATCCGGAAGAGGTGAGGCCGGTGTTCAGGGACCTGCGGATTATGTTTGAGGATTTGCGGAAAAGGTTTCCCGGCGTCCCAATGTCTTACCTGTCCATGGGAATGACAAATGATTACCTGGTGGCGGTTGAGGAAGGGGCCAATATCTTGCGGGTGGGTTCCGGAATATTTGGTGAAAGGCCGGGGAGAAGGGCCGGTGACTGAGGAAGGAGGAGTTTTTTTGTCTAGAAAGCTGATGGACAGGGTTCTGGGCATAATAGGATTTGAAGAGGAGCATCTTGACCAGGATGATAATGAAAAGTCCAGGGAGTCAAAATTCCGGGAAGATGAAGAGGTTCCGGCCAGTAAAAGAAAGGGGCAGGTTTTAAACCTCCACGCCCAGCGCCAGCAAAAGGTGGTGGTATCCGAGCCCAGGGTTTTCGAAGATGTACAGGGCCTGGCGGAAAACCTGAAAAGCCGGAGGCCTGTTATAATAAACCTTGAAAAGGCTGATCCCGATCTGGCCAAAAGGGTGGTGGACTTCGTAAGCGGCGCAACCTACGCCCTCAACGGGACGCTGCAGAAGGTGGGCAGCGGTATTTTCCTGGCCGTGCCCAGCAACATGGATATCTCCAGCGAGCTGGGAGAACAGATAAAGGACCGGGGGATTTTTTCCTGGATAAAATAACGATTGGAGATGGATTGACGTGCCCCTTAAAGGGTTGAAAATAGGTTTTCTGGGGGGAGGGGCCATGGCCGGGGCTATGCTGACCGGCCTTGCCGGCAGCGGGGCTGTGCCAGCCTCCAGCCTTTATGTGTCGGATATAAGCCGTGAGCGGCTGGAACATTTAAAGTCAACGCTAAATATCAGTACAGTGAGTGACAACAGGGAGCTGGCCGGGCTGGTGGACATAGTTGTTCTGGCTGTCAAGCCTGGGGCTGTCCTGCCGGTTTTGAGAGATGTGGCCGGGGTGTTGAAGCCCGGGCAGATGATCATGTCCATAGCGGCCGGGATAACCACAGGGATGCTGGAGTCGGCAGCCGGTGATAAAGTGGCTGTAATACGGGTTATGCCCAATACCCCTGCCCTTGTGGGTGAGGCGGCCAGTGCTGTCTGCGGGGGCCCGGGGGCCGGCCGCAGGGATATGGAGAGAGCCCTGGCAGTTTGCGGGGCCTTTGGCAGGGCTGTGGAGGTTCCGGAGTACATGATGGACGCCGTTACCGGGCTGAGCGGAAGCGGTCCGGCATACATGTTCGTTATGCTGGAGGCGCTGGCCGACGCCGGTGTGAGAATGGGACTTCCCAGGGACGTGGCCACGCTGCTGGGAGCGCAGACAATGCTGGGGGCCGCCAGGATGCTCCTGGAATCGGGAAAGCACCCCGGGCAGCTTAAGGATATGGTCACCACTCCCGGTGGAACCACCATAGAAGCCCTTTACTCCATGGAAAGGGACGGTGTCCGGGCCGCTCTGATAAGGGCGGTGGAGGCCGCCGCAAACAAATCCCGCGAAATGACCGGCGGTATAAAATAGGAGAGTGGTTGCGAATGGGTTTAATAATAACAGTAATTGAAGTGGCCTTTGAGGTTTACATGGCTCTCATGTTCGTCAGGATTCTGCTTTCCTGGGTAAAACACAACCCCTATCAGCCCGTAATCAAGTTTATTTACGAGATAACCGAGCCGGTCCTGGGATTTTTCAGAAGGATTATTCCGCCCCTCGGCGTTGTCGATTTATCCCCCATCGCGGCTTTTTTTGTGATGGGACTGGTTAAAAACCTTATTATATACCTTTTGATCAGACTATGAGGTGAAGACTGTCTGGACAGGGAAAATTTCATGGCTGTGGCCGGCGGTGAGGAAAAGATTATACTGGCCCGGGCGGCGGATATTGCTGGTGGTGTGCTGAAAAGCCATAAACCGGGTGTTACAGACTTTTACGACCCGTATCACGCGGGTCTGGTTGTTTCTGCGCTTAAATCGGCCGCCGGCCTTGCATGGAGGGCCGATGGCGGTTATCCGGGCGCTGAGCGGCAGAGAGTGCTGATATGTCCGGAATACATAAACCCGGAGGATGAAGACAGCGGATTGTCTTTTTTGTCGTTTACGGTAAACTTTCACGTTTCCCGGCCGGGGCACAGGGACTTCCTGGGGTCTCTTCTGGGACTGGGACTGAAAAGGGAGAAAATGGGGGATATACTGGTTAACCACAGGGGGGGCGTGGCCGTGGTGGCCAGGGAGGTGGCCTCCTATATTTTGACCGGCCTTTCCAGGGTGGGCAGGTGGGAGGTATCGGTGGAGGAGGTCGGCGCCGGGAGCTTTGTGGTTCCGGAGGAAAAGGTGAAAACGGTAAATACCACAGTTTCCTCCCTCAGGCTGGACTCGGTGGCGGCCGCCGGGTTCGGTGTCTCCAGGACCAAGATGGCTGAATTTATCATGGCGGAAAGGGTCAACCTCAACTGGCAGGCTAAATCTTCCCCGTCCCAGCCCGTCAGGGAGGGGGACATAATCTCCATAAGGGGCAGGGGCAGGGTTGAGGTGGCAGAGGTCAAAGGCACCTCCCGGGGTGGGAGGATATTTGTTACTTTGAAGCGGTACTATTAGTGCGGAACTAAGTACTTTAGAACTCAGAACTGTAGAACTCAGAACTGTAGAACTCAGAACTCAGAAGTAATTTTAGTAAGAAAATTGGTGATGGAATTATATAGAAAACCTTTAGCCATTTATGTAAAGCAACATCAGATAATGATAATAGCAACTAATACTTAAACAGTCAGGAGCATACTTCTTAGCCTGACTTTTTAAAGTCTCCTGCACACTCTTTGACTTTCAAATGGGTTTATTCTGAATTCTGAGTCCTGAGTTCTGAGTTCTACTTCCGGGCAGAGTAGGCCCATCGTGGTCATTTAGTATTTTAAAAATAATTATGGTGGTGTAAGATTTTGCTTGATATCCGGGAGGAGAAGGGGGGCGTCACCTTCAGGGTGAGGGTGCAGCCCAGGGCCTCCAAGAATCAGCTGGCAGGGATTATGGAGGGCGCCATCAAGGTGCGGCTGACCGCCCCTCCCGTGGGCGGGGAGGCCAACGAGGCCTGCCTTAAGTTTCTGGCCGGGCTTATGGGCGTGCCGCTAAATTCGGTGGAGCTGGTTTCCGGGCACACCGGCCGCAACAAGACCGTGAGGGTGTCGGGGATAACCGCCGGGGATGTTGAAAGAATCATAAATAAAGGTTGAAAAGTTGACGCTGCGAGGCGTTTTTAATATAATACATTATGTTATATTATGTATAGAATAAACCGATGCACGGGAAGAGTAGGAAAAGGAGGCCCTTCCAAGAGAGTCCGGGGTGGTGCGATCCGGGCAGTGCCCTTTTCCCAAAATCACCCGGAAGGTGTCCCCCGAAAGCAGCTTTAAGCCGTAGGACGGAACGGATTGCCCCGTTAAAGGCATGGAGATAACGAGAGCGGGATAAGTAATACGCTTTTTCCGTTGAAATTGGGTGGTACCACGGGTAAATTGACCCGTCCCTTTCCGGGGCGGGTTTGTATTTTTAATGCAGTATTGCAGGAGGTTATAAACAATGGACTACGGCCAAACACTGAATCTCCCCAAAACAGATTTTCCCATGAGGGGCAATCTTCCGGAAAGGGAGCCGGAAATATTGAAATTTTGGGACCAGATTGATATTTACCGTAAGGTGAGCGGTAAAAACTCCGGAAAGCCCAAGTTCATACTCCATGACGGCCCGCCTTACGCCAACGGCCATATTCACCTGGGACACACTCTGAACAAGGTTTTAAAGGACATCATAGTAAAGTACCATACCATGGCGGGCTATGACGCTCCTTACGTCCCGGGCTGGGACACCCACGGTCTGCCCATCGAGCAGCAGGCCATAAAGGCCATGGGCATCAACAGGCACGCCTTCCACCCGGTGGAGTTCCGGAAGAAGTGCAAGGAATATGCGCTTAAATTCGTTGAAATACAGAAGGAAGAGTTCAAGCGCCTGGGGGTAAGGGGGGACTGGGAAAAACCGTATCTCACGCTGATGCCGCACTTTGAGGCCGCCCAGATAGGTGTATTCGGGGAAATGGCCAAGAGAGGCTACATTTACAAGGGCCTCAAGCCGGTGTACTGGTGTTCCACCTGCGAGACCGCCCTGGCCGAGGCCGAAGTGGAATACGGCGAAAAACATTCGCCTTCAATTTACGTGAGGTTCCCGGTCAGCCAGGGAAAGGGGGTTGTTCCCGAGAAGAACACCTACGTGGTCATCTGGACCACCACCCCCTGGACTCTGATAGCCAACGTGGCCATCTGCCTGCACCCTGATTTTGATTACGTTCTGGCACGGTTTGGGGATGACAGCTACGTGGTGGCCAGGGAACTGCTGGGCCAGTTTATGGAGGTAGCCGGACTTACGGGCCCCGAAATTGCAAAGGAGATAAAGGGAAGGGAACTGGAGGGCGTTGTCTGCCGGCACCCCTTTATGGACCGCCAGTCACTTTTGATACTGGGAGAACACGTGACGCTTGAGGCTGGAACCGGCTGCGTCCACACAGCGCCGGGCCACGGCCACGAGGACTTTATAGTGGGACGCCAGTACAAGCTGCCGGTGCTTTCACCTGTGGATGGCAAGGGAGTTTTCAGCGGTGAGGCCGGCGATTTTGCGGGTCAGAACTACAACGAGGCCAACAAGGGCATAATCGAGAGGATGGCGGCCGGCGGCAGCCTTCTTTCAAAAGGGGTTATACAGCATCAGTACCCCCACTGCTGGCGCTGCAAGAAGCCGGTATTTTTCAGGGCCACCGAGCAATGGTTCGCCTCCATCGACGGCTTTAGGCAGGCAGCTCTGGACGCCATCAGGAAAGTCCGCTGGATACCGGCCTGGGGTGAGGACCGCATACACAATATGGTGGCCAACCGGGGCGACTGGTGCATATCGAGGCAGCGCACCTGGGGTGTCCCCATACCGATATTTTACTGCGCCGGCTGCGGCAAGGAGATTATAAACGACCAGACCATATCCCACCTGCAGGAGCTGTTCAAAGAGCACGGATCGGATGTCTGGTTCGCCCGGGAGGCCGGGGACCTGGTCCCTCCGGGACTCAAGTGTACGGAGTGCGGCTCCGGTAATTTCACAAAGGAAACAGATATTATGGACGTCTGGTTCGACAGCGGCTCCAGCCACCTGGGGGTTTTAAGCCAGCCGGAGATCTGGCCCGGGCTTAGATGGCCGGCGGACCTCTACCTGGAGGGGAGCGACCAGCACAGGGGATGGTTCAACAGCTCACTCTCCACCTCGGTGGCTGTGACAGGAGAGGCCCCGTACAAGGCGGTTCTTACCCACGGGTTCCTGGTGGATGAACAGGGAAGAAAGATGAGCAAGTCCCTGGGCAATGTGGTTGACCCTCTCAAGGTTATATCCCAGATGGGGGCCGACATACTGAGGCTGTGGGTCAGCAGCGCGGATTACCGCAGCGACCTGGCGGCTTCACCCAACATTCTGAAGCAGATGACCGAGTCGTACCGCAAAATAAGGAACACCTGCCGCTTCCTGGTGGGGAACCTGTACGATTTTGACCCTGCCGTGAACAGCGTGGCTTACGGAGAACTGCCGGAGATTGACCGCTGGGCTCTTATGAAGCTGCAAAAGGCCGTGGGGAGGGTGCTTTCGGCATACAGGGACTATGAGTTCCATGTGGTTTACCACGCCATACACAATTTCTGCACGGTGGACATGAGCGCCCTTTACCTGGATATTATCAAAGACCGCCTGTATACCGCCGCCCCGGCCTCCAAAGACAGGCGGGCGGCCCAGACCGTGCTGCACGAGGTGCTTCAGGCGCTGGTACGGATGCTGGCCCCGGTGCTGGCCTTCACCAGCGAAGAGATCTGGCGCTACGTTCCCAAGAGCGGCGATATGCCTGAAAGCGTACAGCTCTGTGACATGCCCGAGGTCAACGAGGATTACATGGACGCGGAACTGGAGAAGAAATGGGACCGGCTGCTGGATATAAGGGCCGTTGTCACCAGGGCGCTGGAAGTGGCCAGAAAGGACAAGGTGATAGGCAACTCACTGGAGGCGGCGGTACAGATTTACGCCACCGGAGAGGTCTACAGCCTGCTGGCAGCAATGAAGGAGGAACTCCCCACGGTATTCATAGTGTCCGGGGCTGTCCTCAACCAGGGCAATCCCCCGGAGGAAGCGGTGACCGACGAGGGAATACCGGGATTCGGGGTTGCCGTAGAGAGGGCTCCCGGCGGCAAGTGCGAGAGGTGCTGGAATTACCATGAGGAATTGGGCCGGGATGGGGATCACCCCACCCTTTGCCCCCGCTGCTCCGGGGTTGTCCGGGGGTTGGTGCGCCCCTGTTCCGGCGCTTGATAACCGGCCACCAACTATTTTTTCAGGCGGCTGGACAGGAGGCCACCTATTTTGCCGGCCTCCACCGCGCTGAGCTCTCCCCAGCCGCCCTTCCTGATTTTATCCAGGAGCCCCAGTTCTTCGGCGATCTCCAGCTTTATTCTTTCCCTCAGTAACTCCTCTTTGGTTTTTTGCTTTTTGGAAGGCAAACAATCACCCTTTCTGCTGGATATTTCCCCGTTATTATACCCCGTCCACAAAACAGCAAACCGCCGTGGCTGCCTGTGAAAGGGTGAAACGGCGGTTTTTTTCCGACAAGGGCATGCATAATAGGGGCTTTTTTCTATTAAACGTGATTTTGCATTCAGCTGGAACTTTTTAGAACTCGTCGGGAGAAACGATTTTGACAAGAACCTTGGTCTCACCAATCACCTCAACATAGACTCCAAGCTCAAAGTCGATCTTGATTTTACCTTCCTTGGTAATGGCTGCTTCCTGGGCTGCAGGCGCCTTTATTACAGTGGCTTTTGCGTCGGTGATTGAGAGTATTTGCCCGTCGTACTCACTTACGGGGATAACCTCTTCGAAGTGAATTGCCTGCCTGATTAGATCGGTGGATTTTCCCGCATTGAAAGCATACCATAAATGCGCCTCGAATATACCATTGACCCTTACTCCTATTTTGTCGCCATCAGTTTCGATTTCCGGCTCCTTCAGGCGCATTTGAGTTATGGAAGTGCCCAGTATCTGTGTAGGGGCGCTTCCGTCAGCGGGGTTGAACTGCTGGCTGTAGCGGAAGAACTTTTTGGCCGTGCCGCAGACCGCCTTGGTTATTATTTCCCTGTATCCGCTTTTGGAGTATACAAGGAAATTTTTTTCTGAGCTGGATGCATCGCTCACTTTTTATTTCCCTCCTTAAAAATGGATAGAAAGAAACCTCGTTATCTTGTATGGCCTCTGGTTCTGAGTCGATAGAGACTTGATGAAATACACGGTTCACAATATATTATGAATTTTAAGCTGCAAGTGTGACCATTTGACAGGACAGTTAAAAGAAGGAATAGAAAATATAAAAGGACTACACGCCGATACCGCTAATTCATGTATATGCGGTACAGTATTAAAAATCTTTCGGCAGTTTTGACCGGGGGGAGATGTTATATGAATTGGGAAATAAAATATGGAATTATGGTGGAATATATGGAAAAAATGGGTGCTGTGCTGGTGGCATTCTCCGGCGGCGTTGATAGTTCCCTTCTGCTGGCCGCAGCCATGGACGCCCTGGGGAGGGAAAGGGTGTTGGCCGTCACTGCGGTGTCGCCTATACACCCCCCGGAGGAACTGGAGGATGCCAGGAGAGTGGCGGAGTTTCTAGGCGCCCGCTGGCGGGCTGTGGAATCGGCCGAGATGCAAAATCCCCAGTTTGTGGCCAACCCGCCTCAAAGGTGTTATTTTTGTAAAAGAGATTTGCTGGCGCTATTGGCCGCGATGGCGGAGGAAGAAGGCATTTCCCGCATTGTGGAGGGCAGCAATATAAACGACCTGGAAGATTACAGGCCCGGTTTTCGCGCCGTGAGTGAGGCCGGGGTGACAAGCCCCCTCCTGGAGGCGGGTTTGACCAAGGAAGATGTCAGGAAGGCCGCCAGGGAGAGGGGGATACCCAGCTGGAACAGGCCCTCCGACGCCTGTCTCTGCTCCAGGATACCTTACGGCTCGGCCATTACTGAGGAGAGGCTGAGGCGCATATACCTGGCCGAGAAGGTGGTAAAGGGCCTCGGGGTGGAGATTGTGAGGGTCAGGGACCATGGAGAAATAGCACGGATCGAGGTCCCGGAAAGGGATATAGAGATTGTATGCCGGGCGGGAAACAGGCTCCAGGTGGTGCAAAAGCTGAATAAGATTGGATTTAAATACGTAACCGTGGATATTGGCGGCTACCGCACCGGGAGCATGAATTAACAAAACAG
>JBMOPC010000019.1:0-21743 GCA_049323915.1 Bacillota bacterium | reverse complement strand
TTGTATCAGGAAATTATGTAAAGAGGAATTCTACTAACATAAACTTAACAAAACAAAACCTTATTTTTAACCGGTACTATGATAAAATTTGTTCTATATTGACTTGCACCGGGAAAACAAATGTGCGCCGGGGGGAATGCCTGTGTTTGAAAAATTGCGGGAACTGGCCGGGAGCATAGGCTGGCGTCCAATGGCCAGCTACTTTTTCATGCTGTTTGTTTTTTATGCTGCGCTCAAATTTTATGCAGGAGACAGCGTCAACGCCTGGGGAGTGGTGTTTATCTCGCTTCCATTCGCCATCGCTATGGCCTGGATTCTGCTTATAAAGATTATGGGGCCGCTGGCACAGATTTCCGAGGTTACAAAGGAAATGGCCAGGGGCAATCTTGACCGTGAAATAAGGGTATATTCGGATGACGAGATAGGCGACCTGGCCAAGAATATAAACCTCCTGGGCCGGAAACTCAGGCATACAATAACCGAAATAACCGAGGAAAAAGACCGGATGCAGGCCGTGCTGAACAGCATGGCGGACGGGGTGGTGGCGGTGGACGGCGACGGCCGGGTTCTTCTTATGAACCCGGCGGTGATAAAGGCCCTCAACCTTAACATTTCCGGGGAATCCTGTCAGGGGAAAGATATCGTGGGAGTTATAAGACATCTGGAATTCGAAGAGAGCCTGAAGGCCGCCCTTATGACGCAGACAGTTCTGGACAGGGTAATAAAGGTCCTCACCCCCGACCCAAGATATTACCGGACGCTTTTTACCCCTCTCAAAGGCACTGGAAAGGAAGGGGTTGTGGCCCTTCTAAGGGATGTAACCGAAAGAAAGCAGCTTGACCAGATGAGGGCCGAGTTTATCGCCAATGTATCCCACGAGCTGAGGACCCCCCTTACATCCATAAAGGGATTTCTGGAAACGCTTCTGGACGGCGCTCTGGAAGACAGGGACACAGCCGTGCGGTTCCTTAGTATTATCAACGCAGAGACCGAGAGGATGACCAGGCTGATTGGCGATTTGTTTTCCCTTTCCGAGATAGAGAGCGGCAAGGTGCTGCCTGCCAGGGAGGAAATAGTGATGGCAAGGCTTGTGGATAAGGTTTTTTCCATATTCAGCAACACCGCCGGGGAGAGGCAGATAGATCTGGTTTCCCGGATCAGCGGCGATTTTCCGGTAATCTCCGGTGACGAGGACATGCTGACCAGAGTATTGATAAACCTGGTTGATAACGCCATAAAATACAGCCCCGGCCAGAGCCGGATCACCGTCTTTGGGGGGCTGGCGGGAGAAAGCCAGGTTTTCCTTTCGGTGGCCGACCAGGGAATCGGCATACCCAAGGAGAGCCTCCCAAGGATTTTTGAAAGGCTCTACAGGGTGGACAGGGCAAGGTCCAGGGAACTGGGAGGGTCCGGGCTGGGCCTGGCCATTGTTAAGCATATTGTGGATGTTCACGGGGGCAGGATAGAGGTTTCCAGCAGGGTCGGCCAGGGCAGCAAATTTACCGTATACCTGCCGGTTAATCCCTAATAAAAAAACATTAACTTTTTGGCGCCACTGAGTGTAAAATGTTTTATATACAGATGCCGGAATAAGAAATCACACGGGAGGAATAACTGTCGTGAGCAGATACCTCTTTGATAAATCCTTAAGGGACATTCAAAATGATATTCTCCGGATGGGAGGTCTGGTGGAGAAGGCCATTTATGATTCTGTGGACGCCTTTATGAACCAGGACGTCACCGCCGCAGCCGGAGTAATCATGGGCGACGAGCGCATTGACGAGCTTTTTATGGAAATAGAGGACAAGTGCATCAAGCTCATCGCCACCCAGCAGCCCATCGCCAAGGATCTGCGGATAGCCGTAACAGGCTTGAAAATATTAACCAACCTGGAAAGGATGGCTGACCACGCGGTTGATATTGCCAGGGCCACAATGTGCCTTTCGGGCCATCCCATGTCAGTCCGTCCGGTTCACGAGATACCGCGCATGGCGAGGCTGGCCAGGCAGATGGTTAAGGACGGGCTTGATTCCTATGTGCACCGTGATGTCAATAAGGCCAGGGAAATGTGCTCCATGGACGACCAGGTGGATTTTATATTTTCTCACGTATTCAGGGACACCATAAGCTGCATGTCCGATCACCCGGATGCAGTGACACAGGGGGCCTATCTGCTGTACGTTTCACGGTACCTGGAGCGCATAGCGGATCACGCCACCAACATAGGGGAGGCGGTAATCTACCTGGTCACCGGCGAGCGCCGGGAGTTAAACTGATATTTAAGCGAAACGATTTCACGCTGAAAAGAAAACACCACCTGAACAATGGTGTTTTTTAGGTTTTAAACGTGAAGATTATAGTTTAAAATATTGTAGTAAAATGTTTCGGAGGTGTCGTAGTGTCCAAGGAAAACAGCTTTGATATAGTATCCAGGGTGGATCTGCAGGAAATAGACAACGCACTGAATCAGGTTATGAAAGAGATTAAAAACAGGTTTGATTTCAAGGGCAGCAAGAGCAGTGTGGAATATGCCGACGGAAAGATAGTAATACACTCGGACGACGATTTCAAACTTAAAAGCGTAGTCGACATAATGGAATCAAAAATGGTTAAGCGGGGCATAAACCTAAAGGCGCTTCGATACGGAAAGGTGGAGAAGGCTGCGGGGGATACCGTGAGGCAAAAAATTGACATTGTGCAGGGAGTGGACAAGGACCTGGCCAAGGATATAATCAAGCTGGCCAAGGATACCAAGCTTAAAGTCCAGGCCAGTTTTCAAAACGACCAGGTCCGGGTCAGCGGAAAGAACCGGGACGACCTGCAACAGGTGATCAGGGTTATTAAGGAGAGGGACTGGGAAATACCGCTGCAGTTTATCAACATGAGGACCTTTTAATGAGTGGGAAGTGAGAAGTGAGATAAAGTGAAGGTTGGAATAATCAGTCTCGGTTGCTCAAAAAATCAGGTTGACTCCGAAATAATGCTGGGGATACTTTCTGACGCCGGATACACCCTGACGCAGGATGCGGCCGGGGCCGATGCCATGATAATAAACACCTGCGGGTTTATAACCCCGGCCAAGGAAGAAGCTATAGACGC
Source organism: Bacillota bacterium (assembly GCA_049323915.1). Taxonomy (GTDB): domain Bacteria; phylum Bacillota; class Desulfotomaculia; order Desulfotomaculales; family Desulfocucumaceae; genus BRHc4a. Next base: position 18,644 of record JBMOPC010000019.1, on the reverse strand, counting down.
CATACTGAACACCGCCCGGCTGAAGGAGGAAGGCCGGCTGAAGATATTGCTGGTTTGCGGCTGCCTCGCCAAACGCTACGGGGAGGAACTGATGAGCGAGTTCCCCGAAATAGACGGGGTCTTCGGGCCGGGTGAAATAGATGGAGTGGCGTCCTTTATCGAGATGTCAGCCAATGGCTTGAGGCCTTATATGGTGGGCAGCCCGACCTTCGATTACGGCAGGGTCATGCCCCGTATTCTGACCACCCCGTACCACTGGGCCTATTTGAAAGTGGCCGACGGCTGCAGCAACCGCTGCTCATACTGCGCCATCCCGGGAATACGTGGCGGCTACCGGAGCAGGCCTATGGAGGTGCTGGAGGCAGAGGCCTCGGAGCTTGTGGGCAGGGGAGTAAGGGAGATAATTCTGGTGGCGCAGGACACCACGGCCTATGGACATGACATCTATGGCCGCCCTATGCTGCCGGAGCTGCTAAGGCGCCTTTCCGGCAGGGGGGCGCCCTGGATTCGCGTGATGTACTGCTATCCCACCGGATTTACTCCGGAACTGATAAAGGTTATGAGCGAAGAGAAGAATATCTGCCGCTACATCGACCTTCCCCTTCAGCATATAAACGACGGTATGCTTGAAAGAATGAACCGGAGAGGAAAGGCCTCCGAGGTAAAAAGTCTAATTTACCGTCTTCGCACCTCCATTCCGGGCCTGACCCTCCGGACAACGTTCATAGTGGGTTTTCCCGGCGAAAATGACTCCAGGTTTGAGGAGTTGTACAGTTTTGTAGAGGAGACAGGCTTCGAGAGGATGGGGGTGTTCAAGTTCAGCCCGGAGGAAGGGACTCCCGCCTCTGCCATGAAAGACGACGTGCCTGAAGAAGTAAAGGACTACAGGCACGACAAACTGATGGCGCTGCAAAAGGAAATATCCGGAAAGCATAACCTCCTGAAGGTAAACAAAGAGGTAAAGGTGCTGGTGGACGGGAAAAAGACCGGACGATCCAACCTCTATTACGGAAGGACCGAGGGGGACGCGCCGGAGATTGACGGATCGGTTCTTTTTTCCGCCGGGCCGGGCGGAGCCGCACCCGGAGATTTTGTAAAGGTTCGTGTCACCAGGGCATTTGACTACGGGCTGAGAGGGGTGCTGGCAAAATGAATCTGCCAAACCGGGTAACACTGGTCAGGATATTCCTGGTACCGGTGTTTGTGGCCGTCGTTACCCTCAGGATCCCCCATGGAGACTATATAGCCGCGGTGATATTCATACTGGCGGCCAGCACCGACGGGCTTGACGGGTACATTGCCAGAAAGCGCAAAATGGTCACAAACCTGGGCAAGATCATGGACCCCCTGGCCGATAAACTGCTGGTAACTGCCGCCCTCATCGTTCTGGTGGAGCTCCAAAGGCTTCCTTCCTGGGTGGCGCTGATAATAATTGGCCGGGAGTACGCGGTGACGGGATTAAGGGCGCTGGCGGCGGTGGACGGCAATGTTATTTCAGCCAGGTGGCTGGGAAAGGTAAAAACCGTAACCCAAATAATAGCCATGGTGGCGCTGTTTATAAAGGACCTTCCACTTTTGCTGGACTACACGGCGTTGGCGGTGGCCGTATTCTTCACCGGCTGGTCCGGCTGGGATTATTTTTACCGGAGCTGGCCGGTGATAAAAAAGGACGGTATTTAAAGGACCTCACATTGACGTGCCATTGGCAGGTAGTGCTTACATCCATTACCTGCTTATTTATTGTGAGTAATATGCTATAACCATGTTGTCAGCTTGTACGGACTGGTGAAAAACTTCGCTTGGCTTTGTCGCCGAAAAAATCCTTCCCTTTGCAATAACCTTTATAATACATAAGCATTAGAAACTCTATATGGTATTTCTTTCCATACGCCCAAACTGAAAGAATTACGACACGTGATACAGAACCAGCACAACCAACACTCCAACAAGCCAGCAATGAGTGGCGGAAACGGCTTCTTCCTGGCCGCCAATAACGCCAGTGCTACTACCGCCAGCAACACCGACATGCTGATCACCCCGGTCAGCATGTCACCCTTTAAATGCGCCAGCTTGCCCCACTGCCAGCCACGTTTTCAGATAGCCAAGATGGAAGTTATTCCTTATAATGTGGGTGGTGTTATCCAGACAAGATTATTTTTAGGATATCTTTGTACCCTGTGGACATAATAACAGTATATTTAATGTCTGCTTTAGACCCAAGAAAGGATGAGGTTGATGTTCAGGCACGAAAAAACCCTTCTCTACCCCGTAAGAGTATCCGGTACAGATCCCACGTTCGCTGCCATGCTCGTAGAACAGCATGGCGGGCCGAATGGCGAGCTAAGCGCTTGCACACAGTACCTTAACCAGGCTGTGGGCTGTAAAGATCCAATGGTTAAGGATCTTCTTCTGGATATCGGGACTGAAGAACTGAATCACCTGGAGTTGTTATCAGAAGCAATAAAACTCCTGCTCGGCGATCCAACAATCAACAGCATTAACCAGGCTCCCACATTAGAATTGGCGGGGGGCGGCGGGGCAATGTATGTCAATTCGTCGGGGCACACGTGGACTGCCGATTTTGTAAGCTCAGTAGGCGACGTTGTGGCCAACCTGCACTCAAACGTTGCGGCGGAGTTAAAAGCAAAGGCGGTCTACCAACGGTTATACCAACGTGCTACTGATCCGGGGATAAAGGATTTAATTGATTTTCTTATCTGCCGGGAGGAAGCTCATGCGCAGCTGTTTATAAGAGCGCTCGAAAAAGTTCAAAATCAGGGCGTCCTGCAAAATTTGGGTGATAAACTATATTCCAATCAGTACCTGGATCTCTCGACAGGCACAAATAATCAAAATCCCGCTGTCTGGAATATGCAACCGGGTAATATGCCTGTAGCTCCTCCGTCACATTAAAGACAGCTGTATGTAATCTACTAAGGCCGAACAGTGTAGATAACTTTGTCTTTTCGATCTCACATTGACGTGCCATGGGCAGGTAGTGCTTACATCCATTACCTGCTTATTATTTATGAGTTATATGCTATAATACCATGTTGTCAGCTTGTACGGGCTGTGATAAGCTTCGCACAGCCTTGTCAGCCCCGGCGGTCCGGATGCTCACGTATGTTTCTATACGCTCCGCTCCGTCCCGCCGTTGCTTTCGCGCTGTACTCGCTTCTGACAGCCCTATTGGGGTCATGAAAAACTTCGCCTGGCTTTGTCGGCCCAAAACTATGCCCGTTGATTGTTTTGCCAAGTAATCAGCTTGATTTTTTTATCCTTTTTTCCGGTCAGGCGGCTCCGTATTGAGATTGTTATTTGAAAGATTATATTATGAGGGGAAGGTCAGTATGCAGTGGAACGGAATAAAAGTTCCCGTTGTTGTTTTGGCCCTGCTGGTGGGCATGGGCGCGCTATGGGGGGCACAGTGGCTTTTCAACCGGTTTAATTACGAGCGTCCCCTGACCAGGGTTCTGCAGGAAAACGGAGATATAGCATCTTATAAGATTAACGACCAGGGGCCGGTGCTGGAAGTGGAGGTAAAGCTGCGGAAAGTGGAAAACATTCAGGAGTCGTACAATAAACTGAGCGGGTCCTTACGGGATATTGTGGGCAGTAGGAGCGTCAAAATAACTATAAAGGACGACCGTGACGCCGTGCTGGAGGGAATATGCTACCAGACCAGGCTGGCCGCATATGAGGCGCTGGAGAGGGGCAACTTCCTGGAGATGGAGGGCTTCATCGCCCAAAGGGCAGCGAGGGAAGGCGCCCGTGCCAGGGTGTTCCTGGACCACGACCGGATGTATATTCAGATCAACCACGATAACAAATACCTTTATGAGATAATATCCCGTGATGGACAGCCCGGCTCGCCGTTATACGGAGAAACTGAAAGGAGGCGGCCGTCATGATAAAAGAAATTGGCATGGGCTTTGGCCTGGCTGCGGTCATTTTTCTGGCGGTGGCCGGGTATGATGTTATGCCTTTGGTATTCCTTGCCGTGGCTGGCTTTGCCATATACTTCATAGCCCGCTCCAGGGGTATTGTGGCCAAGAACTTCAGTGGCGGCGGCCAGGCGGTGAGGCAGGAAGTATCCTTTACAGACATCGGGGGGCAGGCCACCGCCATTAAAGAATTGAAGGAGGCCCTTGATTTTATAAAAAACCACACCGATATACAGAAGCTGGGAATAAGGCCTCTTAAGGGGATACTTCTCACCGGGCCTCCCGGAACCGGGAAGACGCTGCTTGCCAAGGCTGCAGCCGGTTACACCGACGCAGCCTTCGTGGCGGCAAGCGGCAGCGAGTTTATTGAAATGTACGCCGGCGTCGGCGCCCAGAGGGTGAGAAAGCTCTTTCAGACAGCCCGGGAAGCGTCCCAGCGCATGGGTAAGAACAATTCAATCATATTTATCGACGAGATTGAAATACTGGGTGGAAAAAGAGGCCAGACAACCAGTCACCTGGAGTACGACCAGACATTGAACGAGCTCCTGGTCCAGATGGACGGGCTTAAAGTGGACGACAAGGTCCGGGTGCTGCTGATAGGGGCCACCAACAGGGTGGATATGCTTGATCCTGCGCTCCTGCGGCCGGGGCGCTTCGACCGCCAGGTCAAGGTTGAGCTTCCGGACAGGGAAGGAAGACTTGAAATACTTAAACTGCACACCAGGAACAAGCCCCTGGCCCCGGATGTCAGCCTGGAGAGTATTGCCAGGGAAACATTCGGATTCAGCGGGGCACACCTGGAAAGCCTTGCTAACGAGGCTGCCATACTGGCCATGCGCGAGGGGCTGACCCTTGTATACCACAGGCATTTCCACGAGGCTGTGGACAAAGTTATGATGGGAGACCGGCTGGACCGCAGGCCTTCCCCGGCGGAGCTGAAAAGAGTGGCAATCCACGAAACCGGCCACGCCTTTGTGAGTGAACACCTGCGGGAAGGTTCGGTTTCAACCCTGACCATCACTCCCCGCGGCCAGGCCCTGGGCTACATGAGGCAGACTCCGGAAGACGACACCTACCTTTACACCAGGGACTATCTCGAAAACCAGATTGCCGTGATGCTGGCCGGCGCGGTGGCCGAGGAGATGATTCTGGGGGGGCGTAGCACCGGCGCCGGAAATGACTACCTTCAGGCAACAAAAACGGCGGATCAGATTATCAATTCCGGGATGTCGGACCTGGGTGTGGTGGATCCGGAAACTCTCCCCAGGAGTTTCCGCTACAGGACGCAGAAAAAAATACTGCAGGTCCAGGAGGAAAGGGTTTTTATGTTCCTGAGCAAACGCCGGGAGCAGCTTTCCGAAGTGGTTGAGCTGCTTCTGGAGCAGGAAAAAATCTCAGGGACCCAGCTAAGAGATAGAATGGGGCCTTTAATCGCCTGACGGGTATATTATTATGCAAAAACGGAAAAAATAACCATGCGGCTGTGAAGAACCTTCCCGTGGAGACTAATTCTCCCCCGGGCCGGATCTTTGCGGCCTTTTGCATTTGCAAGGAGGTATTATCGTCATTACCGGCGAATAACCAATTTCAAACATGATCCAAATGCAGGTGAGCATATCCGTGATTGGCGGTTTAGGCAGTTTAAAGGCCGAAGAAGAAATAGGAAGGCTTCTGGCGGAGAGGGGTCTTTCCCTGGGGCTGGCGGAGTCCTGCACCGGGGGGATCATTGCCTCCAGGATAACCAGCGTACCGGGAAGCTCGGCGTACTTTGCCGGGTGCGTGGTGGCCTACGACAACCGGGTAAAAGAGAGATTGCTCTCGGTTCCGGACCGGGAGTTGACCCTATATGGGGCTGTCAGCGGGGAAGTGGCCAGGTTCATGGCCGGGGGTGCAAAAAAAGCGCTTGTGACTGATATCGGGCTGGCTGTTACAGGAATAGCCGGGCCGGGCGGCGGGACCCGGGAAAAGCCCGTAGGCCTGGTTTACGTAACCCTGGACGCGCCGGGTGTTGTTATTACCCGGGAATTGCGCCTGGGGGGAGACCGCGACCAAATAAGGTCTGCCACTGTTGAAGCAGCCCTTGATATGCTACGCAATTACCTTTTAGAAGGGAAATAAAGTTATTATAAACCACAGAGAACACAGAGAATATAGGCTATAGGTAATAAGTACATTTATAAATAAAAGGAGATAGTAAATTGCCGATTGAATACGTAAATTTCGGAGAGCTGAAAGTCAGCAGGAAAATAGCCCAGGCGCTGACCGACATGGGTTTTGAGGAGCCGACGCCGATACAGCTGAGGGCCATCCCTCTGCTTATGCAGGGAAGGGATGTCATAGGGCAGGCCCAGACAGGAACTGGGAAGACCGCGGCCTTTGGCATTCCCATTGTGGAGATGCTGAACCTGAAAGGGAGCGTACAGGCCTTGGTGGTAACCCCCACAAGGGAGCTGGCCATTCAGGTGGCCGAGGAAATCTCCCGCATAGGCCGCTATCGCAGGGTGAGAACACTGCCCATATACGGCGGCGAGTCCATTGACAGGCAGATAAGGGTTTTGAGGCAGGGGGTCCAGGTGGTGATAGGAACGCCGGGCAGGCTTCTTGACCACCTCAGGAGAAGGACGCTGAACCTTGACAGTGTCAGGATGCTGGTGCTGGACGAGGCTGATGAAATGCTGGACATGGGATTCATCGAGGATGTGGAGGCAATACTTCAGGCCACGCCGGAGGAGAGGCAGGCCCTGCTTTTCTCGGCCACAATGCCCAAAGAGGTTTTGGACCTTGCCCGCCGCTACCTTAAAAACCCGGAATATATCACGGTCAGTAAAGAAAGCATCACCGTCCCCCAGATTGACCAGATTTATTACGAAACCAAGGACAGAACAAAGCTGGAGACCATGGCAAGGCTGCTGGACGCCCTTGACATAACCAAGGCTATTGTATTCTGCCGCACCAAAAAGGGCGTTGACGACCTTGTGGCCAGAATGGAGGCCCGGGCCTATCCGGTTGCGGGACTGCACGGCGATATGAGCCAGCACCAGAGAAACCAGGTGATGAGGCGTTTTAAAAACAACCAGATAGAGGTGCTGGTGGCAACAGACGTGGCGGCCCGGGGGCTTGACATAGAAAATGTGTCTCACGTTATTAACTACGACCTTCCCCAGGACGTGGAGTTTTACGTTCACCGCATTGGCCGCACCGGAAGGGCCGGAAAGACCGGTACCGCCATCACACTGGTAACCCCCAGGGACTACGGCCAGATAAAGCTGATAGAAAAGCTGACCAAAACCAGAATCCGCAGGGAACATCTCCCGGAGCCCGCAGACGTTGCCGAGAGGCAAAAGGAAGGGCTGAAGGAAAGGCTGAGAATGATAATTGAAGAAGGGAAGCTGGGTTATTTCAGAACCCTCATCAATCCCCTGCTGGACGACTACGATCCCGTTGACATAGCCGCAGCGGCGCTGAAGATGTCGTTCGACCCGGTGGATGAAAGCCCGGAGCTTGAATTGTCCGGCGAAATATCTTTCGAAAACACCGGGGCCAAGCCGGGAATGGTAAGACTCTTCATGACAATAGGCAGGGCGGACAACATCCGGCCTCCGGAGCTGGTCCGCGTTATCTGCGAAGAGACCGGAATACCGGCCAATCTGGTGGGAGACATCCGTATATACGAAAAATTCACATTTGTGGAGGTGCCGGAGGACTGGGCGAACTGTGTAATAGGTTACCTGCACAGGCAGACCGTTAAGGGGAGGAAGGTTAGTGTAGAGCCGGCCAGAAGCAGGCAGTAGTGTGTACGGACTGTGAAAAGCTTCGCCTGGCTTTGTCGGCCCTGTCAGTCCGAGTGCTCACGTACGTTCATGTACGCTCCGCCTCGTCCTGCCAGTGCCTTCGCGCCATGCTCGCTTTTGACAGTCCTACTGGGGTCGTGAAAAGCTTCGCCTGGCTTTGTCGGCCCTGTCAGTCCGAGTGCTCACGTACGTTCATGTACGCTCCGCAAGAATTAGTCGTTAGACGTCAGTCTTGAGTCGTCTGTTTAGTTGTCTTTTAGCCAGAGGTTAAAAGGCCTCAAGATACTGACGACCGATTGCTTACGACCGACGACTGATTTTTTTGGGTGCGTAAATTTTGCTTAAAACCTTGCCGGCGTTTTTTTAGCCGGAGAAGGTTTTTCTTTTTGCCGGCAGATCCGGGTGCCGGCATCAATAAAATGCAATATTGCATTTTATTGATGCCAATCAGCATTATGCTGCCGCAGAAGCTCCTTTGGACTTTTGGGGGATTAAAAAAAGGGGTTATCTCCATGCAGGCATGCATCTCTCATAAAATAAATCAATTTTATGAAATTTGAAAAAAGTAGTTTTTTCAGCCCCGGCTGTTTCTTTGTTGACCGGCTAGGTTTTTGCATGATTTATAATTCCGAATTCAGAAAAAATCGAAAAGGCGGTGAAAGGGAAACAGCCGGTGTTTAAGGCGTTGAATGGCGTCAAATTATAATGTTGGGAGTGAGCGGATTAGTGAAACAGGATGCGGGTTTTGAAAAGGTTCTGGGGAGATGGGACGTTTTTGCCCTTGCTTTTGGAGCGATGATCGGCTGGGGTTGGGTAATCCTTACCGGTGACTGGATTAATTCTGCCGGATCGCTGGGGGCCATGATGGCTTTCGGGCTGGGCAGCATTGTGGTTATTTTCGTGGGGCTGGCTTATTCCGAGCTTACGGCGGCCATGCCCAGAGTGGGCGGAGAACATGTTTTTTGTTACCGGGCCATGGGCACTGCCGCCTCGTTTGTTGCCACGTGGGCCATTATTCTGAGCTATGTTTCGGTGGTGGCCTTTGAGGCCGTGGCCCTTCCCACCGTAATTGAGTACCTGGTTCCGGGCTACTACAAGGGGTATCTGTGGACCGTGGCGGGATGGAAAGTATATGCCAGTTGGGTGGCGGTGGGAGTAATAGCATCCATCATACTTACCTGGGCCAACTATGTGGGTGTAAGGACGGCGGCGTTTTTGCAGTCCATGTTCACATTCATAATCTTTGTCGCCGGTGTATTGCTGGTCAGCGGAAGCGTTGTCACGGGCGAAACGGCCAAAATGCAGCCTTTTTTTGAGGACGGCTATAAAGGCATGATGGCCGTGCTTATCATGACTCCTTTTATGTTTGTGGGATTTAACGTTATTCCCCAGGCGGCGGAGGAAATCAACCTTCCTTACAAGTCCATCGGCAAGGTGCTTATTTTGTCGGTTTTAATGGCTGCCTTATTCTATATACTTATTATTTTCGGTGTTTCCCGGGCAATGACGGCGGAGGAAATGAAACTTTCCAAGCTGGTGACCGCCGACGCCATGGCGGCGCTGTTCCACAGTTCGTGGGCAGGCAAGCTGCTGATACTGGGTGGAATCGCTGGCATAGTATCAAGCTGGAACGGCTTTTACATCGGCGCCAGCAGGGCTATTTACGCCATGGCCCGATCGGGGATGCTTCCGGGATTTCTGGGGTACATGCACCCCAAATACAAAACCCCTACCAATGCCATTCTCCTCATAGGCGCATTGTCCACCATCGCGCCGCTGTTTGGCCGCAAGATGCTGGTTTGGCTGGTGGACGCGGGTGGGCTTAGCATTTGCGTGGCTTATCTGCTTGTTTGTATCGCCTTTGTAAAATTGAGAAACAGTGAGCCGGATATGCCCCGTCCTTTCAAGGTCAGTAACGGCAAGCTGGTGGGCTACATTGGGGTAATTCTTTCGGTGGGGTTCGTGCTGCTTTACCTGCCCGGCAGTCCCTCGGCGCTGATTTGGCCGTATGAATGGGTCATCATCGGGGGATGGACGCTGTTGGGAGCCATCTTCTATTTTTGGGCCAGGGGAGCTTACGGAAAGGAAGCCGTGGATACATACATGAGTAAAGAGATTTTTGCAGACAAGTAGCGTATTAATGGAGAATATCCGGAGGCGTGTTCCGGGCCAGGCACTCCGGAACCGGTACTTAAGTTGGCACTGTATTTGCATAAAATATACTGCCGGAGCACTTTAATCGCGGGTGATGCAATAAATGGACGTTAGTGTCAGGGTGGAGGCGGGGATTTTGCTGGCCCGTCACTCACGGTGCTTTGACGGCGGCCGGAGCCTGGTAATGCTTTCTGTGCCGCCGGAAACCACTATCGGGGACATTGTAAAAATTCTCGGCATCCCTTCCGGTCACATCAGCTTTCCTGCGGTTAACGGCGATAAGGTTGATTTTTCCCGGAAGGTGCGCCCGGGGGATGAAATTGTGCTCTTTCCTTATGTTGCCGGAGGATAGACAGCCCGGCCCGCCGCCCCGCTTCTCATAAGGGCCGGATTTGGCGGCCCGGGGTTTAATAATCAATTAATCAAGGGGAGGAATAAATGTGGCAGTAGAATCTTTGCAGCCAAAAGTCGGTAATCTGCCCGGGCCAAAAGGCCAGGCCTTGTTGGAGAGAAAACTGAACATAGTGGCCCGGGGGATTTCCAATTCCACTCCCATATTCGTGGAAGAGGCCAGCGGGGCAATGCTAAGGGATGTGGACGGCAATACCTTTATTGACTTCTACGGCGGAATAGGCACACTGAATGTCGGGCACTGCCCGGAGCCGGTGGTGGCCGCCATCAAGGAGCAGGCTGAAAAGCTCCTGCATACCTGCATGATGGTGACAATGTACGAGCCTTATGTTGAGCTGGCTGAGAAGCTGGCCTCCATTACGCCGGGCCGGTTCGCCAAAAAGGTTATGTTCGCCAACAGCGGCGCCGAGGCGGTGGAAAACGCGGTCAAAATAGCCCGCTTTGCATCCGGGAAGACCGGCATCATCGCCTTTGAGTGCGCCTTTCACGGCAGGACCCTCATGACCATGAGCCTTACCAGCAAGGTGAAGCCGTATAAATTCGGCTTCGGCCCCTTCGCGCCCGAGGTGTACAAGGTGCCTTCGGCCTACTGCTACCGCTGCTATTATAATTCTACCTATCCCGGCTGCGGCATGCACTGCCTGGAGAGATTTGACAGATTCTTCAGCGCCGAGGCTGCCCCGGAAACAATCGCCGCCATGATTATCGAGCCGGTGCAGGGCGAGGGCGGCTTCATCGTTCCGCCCGGGGAGTTTTTGGCCGGCCTTAAGTCAATATGCGAGAAGAACGGCATACTCTTTATTGCCGACGAGGTCCAGACAGGATTCGGCAGGACCGGCAGGATGTTTGCCCTTGATCACTTCGGGGTGGAGCCCGATATCATCACAGCGGCCAAGTCCATCGCAGCCGGAATGCCGCTGAGCGCCGTGGTGGGCAGGGCGGAAGTCATGGACGCCCCGGACCCCGGCCATATAGGAGGGACGTACGGCGGCAACCCTGTGTCCACCGCAGCCGGCCTGGCCACGTTAAAATACCTGGAAGAAAACAGTCTGGCGGAAAGGGCCGGGATAATCGGAGAAAAGGCCCTGGGCATGATGAGAGGCATGCAGGAAAAATACCCGGCTATCGGCGATGTACGTGGGCTGGGGGCAATGGTGGCCATGGAGCTGGTTAAGGACCCCAAGACCAAGGAGCCGGCCAAGGAGCTGGCCTCCCAGGTCATAAGCCAGTGCTGCCAGCGGGGCCTTGTGGTTTGCGGGGCCGGCATATTCAGCAACGTTGTGCGCATGCTGATGCCTCTTGCCATCACCGATGATCAGCTGGAACATGGCCTGTCCATACTTGAGGGTGTTCTGGAGGATGTTTTGAAATAAAGAGCTATATAGCGAGGTAGAAATAATGAAAGGGTTCTACGGAAAGTTACTAAGAATAAACCTGACAGACAAGTCCCATGTTGTTGAAAACATTCCGGATCAGGTGCTAAAAAGTTATCTCGGGGGAAAAGGGCTTGGTTCCTACCTTCTGTTAAACAATGTCCCGGCAGGAACCTATCCCCTTGGACATGATAACAAACTTATATTTACCACCGGCCCCGGCACCGACACCATCCTTCCAGGCGCCAGTCGCTACGGTATTTACAGTAAATCCCCACTCACCGGAATGTACGCCGAATCCTACTCCGGCGGCAGGGTTGCACCCGCCATGAGGCGTACCGGATATGACGCCATTATAATCGAAGGGGTTTCGGCTGAACCCGTTTACCTGGTGGTAAGCGATGAAGAGGTGACTTTCCGTGACGCCTCCCACCTGTGGGGTATGGACACCTATTCCACCGAGGACAGCGTTCTGGCCGAGGTGGGTGTGGCCGGCGCCCAGGCCGTTGTAATAGGCCCTGCCGGCGAAAACATGGTGCACTTCGCCTGTGTGGAGAATAATTACTGGCGCTCCGCCGGGCGTACCGGCATGGGCGCGGTGATGGGATCCAAAAAATTAAAGGCAATGGTGTTTTGCGGCGGGGCCAGGTGTGAAATTGCCCACCCGGAACTTCTTAAGGAAGAGGTTGACCGCCTCCGCCAAAGGGCCAAGGACAATCCCGGGGTCAAGGCCTACCAGACATATGGCACCCCCGTGATGGTGGGGATAATGAACGGGGCAAAGGCATTTCCCACCCGATACTGGTCTGAAGGCAGTTACGACAGGTGGAGGGAAATCAGCGGGGATGCGCACCAGCAGAATTTCAAGGTCCGGTCCCGGTCATGCCCCCAGTGTTTTCTTGCCTGCGGCAAGGACACCGAGGTCGCGGCGGGGAGGCATGCCGGCCTGAGGCTGGAGGGGCCTGAATATGAAACAATATATTCCTTCGGGGGCCTGTGCTGCATCGACCGCCTGGATGAAATAATATACCTCAATGATATTTGCGACCGCCTGGGCATTGATACAATCACCGCCGGCAACCTGGCCGGGCTGGTGATGGAGGCCTCCAAAAGGGGCGGGCTGGACTTCAGTCTGGAATACGGGGATGCTGTGGGCGTAGCCAGGCTTCTGAATGACATGGCTTCCCGGTCAGGCTTGGGAGAAGACCTGTCCAGGGGTATAAAACATTTCAGCGAAAAGTGGAATCTGGAGGATATCGCCGTTCACGTCAAAGGGCTGGAGCCAGCCGGGTACGATCCCAGGGTACTGAAAGGAATGGGACTGGCCTTTGCCACCTCCACCCGGGGGGCCTGCCACCTGCGGGCCACCTTTTACAAGCCCGAGCTAAGCGGTATGATTGACCCTTCCACCACGGAAGGGAAGGCGTCGCTGTTTGTGGATTTTGAGAACCGGCTTGCCATATTCAACACCATGATACTGTGCGTGTTCTTCAGGGATCTATACCAGTGGGACCATCTAATACCCATCATCCATGCCATCACCGGCTGCCGCTATACAAAGGAGGAGCTGGAAAAAACGGCCAATGACATAATCACCCTCACCCGCCGGTTCAACGCCGGTGAGGGGGCGACCAAGCAAATGGACACGCTCCCGCCCAAGCTTTTCAATGAAGCAATCAACGGGGGGAATAGCGCAATCACCAGGGAGGAGCTTCAGTCAATGGTTGATGACTATTACAGCATCAGGGGCTGGGACGACGAGGGCTACCCCGCTGCTGACTGATAGCTTTCAAAAAGCTCCCTTGGGATAAAGCCGGACCACCGGCTGCGGGATCAGTCCCGCTGCCACTGGTCTTTAAAGTGGCACCATATTTGCACAATCATTATGCTGTAGCACTGAATTGATCCGGACCCGCAAATCTATGCTCCATTCTCCTAAAGACAGCTGCTGGAAAAAGCAACTGTCTTTTTTTTAAAGGGATCTGATAAAGAAAAGCGTGTTTGTGACTATTTCACCTTTGCCGGAAACTTATAATCTACACCGGCCATTTACTATTTAAAAGCCGACTTAAAATCATGGGCAAACTTTTTGATTGCATTGACATCAATGTTGGAAACATCGCTTTTTACCCCACTTGCCCTTTTTACTATCAGTTTTTCAAGGAAATTCATTTTGTTGAAGATAAATTCCCCACCAAATAATCCATTGGCAACAGATGCATTTCTTAAGTCATCGGGGTATGCAGTCTCAAACTGTTTTTGAGCTACTTCACCCTCAAACATGCAGCAAAGAAAAAGGCCTATTTTTTTAGCGGACAAAACATTTTTGTTTCGTTCTATAAACTGTTTGACCTTTGGTTGAATAGTGCCGGCGTGAATTGAGCCGCCAATTATTACCGTATCAAATTCTTCTATATTTTGCTTTGGGTGCCTCCCTAAGTCTATTATTTCCACATCTCCGCCAAGATTCTCCTTAAGCAATTGAGATGCTTTTTCTGCTGTCCCATGAGTTGATGAAAAGACAATTGCAGTTTTCATTTAAGTCCTCCTAATAAATAAATCAAACACATACTTAGCTTCAGTGAATGCCTCCGCTATCTCAAACAAGTGTTCTGTCATTATATTATAAAATACTTATCCAAGTAAAATCAAATCTAGACTTAACAGAAACTTTTTTAGAAAAATCTTTATAAATGCAGAAAGACTGGTAAAAGACTTCTTGCGCGGGATGCAACAGAGCAGGAAATGCAATGCAGCATTGCATGATTATTGTATACAGGAGTGGTGTGGGTTTTGAGGTTTTTTTTCTGTAATAAAAGAAAAAAAATGCTGCTGCACATTAACATTTTATGTAAAAGCAAGACCGCTGTCCGGGCCTGGCTAATGGAAAGCACCGGGTTTGTCGGACCGGCGGGAATTTTTAGACTATTGATCCTTTTGGCATTAATTGTGCAACTAAAACCTCCATGAGAAAATTTTACATAACGGAGGGGTCAATATGGATAAACAGATAAACAGCTTTGAAATCGTTCAGGGGCTGCTCAGGGAGACTGTCAAACAGCTGAACATGAGCCCGGTGGTTTACGAGATGCTGAAGGAGCCCAACCGTGTGCTTTCCGTGACCATACCGGTTCAGATGGACGACGGGTCGGTGAGGGTCTTCCTGGGCTACCGCTCCCAGCACAATAACGCCCTCGGCCCGTACAAGGGCGGTATCAGGTTTCACCAGGACGTCACGCTGGACGAGGTGAAGGCTCTGTCAACATGGATGTCGCTAAAGTGCGGAGTTGTGGGTATTCCATACGGCGGCGGCAAGGGCGGCGTTATAGTGGACCCCAAGAAGCTTTCCCCCGCCGAGCTGGAAAGGCTCAGCAGGGGATATATAAAGGCCGTTGCCCCCATCCTGGGCGAGGAGATAGATATTCCTGCGCCGGACGTGAATACCAACGGGCAGATAATGGCATGGATGATGGACGAGTTTTCCAAATACAGACAGTATAACGAATTTGGAGTTATCACTGGAAAGCCGGTAATCATCGGGGGATCCCGGGGCAGGGTCGAGGCCACGGCCAGGGGCTGCGTGATCACCGTGCGGGAAGCCGCCAGGGCCATAGGCCTGAATCTTAACGGCGCCACTGCGGCGGTGCTGGGCTTTGGCAACGTTGGATCAATCGCCGCCCGGCTGCTCACCGAAATGGGCTGCAGGATCGTGGCGGTAACAGATTCAACCGGAGGCGCCTACAATCCCATGGGCCTTGACATAGCCCTGGTAAGCGCCCATAAAACAAAGGCAGGTTCGGTCAGGGGCTGCCCCGGAACCAAAGATATCTCCACCGATGAAGTGCTGTTGCTGAAGTGTGACGTACTGATTCCGGCTGCGCTGGAAAATCAGATAACCGAGAAAAACGCCGGTGAAATCAAGGCCAGGATTGTGGCCGAGGGGGCCAACGGCCCGACAACGCCGGGCGCCGACAGGATACTCTACAATAACAAGGTCCTGGTCATTCCCGACATACTGGCCAACGCCGGCGGCGTCACCGTTTCCTACTTCGAGTGGGTGCAGAACCTGGCCGGGCACTACTGGGCCGAGGAAGAGGTCAACAGGAAGCTGGAGGCCACAATGGTTGAATCCTTTAACAGCGTGTACGGCATCTATAAGAAGCGCAGGGACGTGGACATGAGGAGGGCGGCCTACGTGCTTTCAGTGGAGCGGATAACCGAAGGGATGAGGCTCCGTGGATGGCTGGGGCATAAGTCCATTTACCAGTCCCAGGTCGAGGATAAACTGGCTTAACTTAGTGTTCATACCCGGGCCGCCGGCTGGATAACCTTCAGCCGGCGAGTTTTATTCCCGCTGTCAAAGAGGACTATGGAGGCCGGCGGCAAATATAATTATATGGCGCCGTAATTCTGCCGGGAGGGGGACTGGCTTGCAGCAGGAGATTATTGACGCTATTTCCCAGGGAATAGTTATAACCAACCGGGGCGGTATCATCACCGCGTTGAACAGGGCGGCCGAGACACTGTTGGGGATAAGTGCCCGGGAGGCCTTAAGCCGCCCTGTAAACGAAGTCATACCCGCCAACTGGCTGATGGATGTTATCCGTTCAGGCAAGGCCCAGCTGGGCCGGAAAGTGGACCTTGGGAATCGCACTATCGTTGTTAATCGCGCCCCAATCATCCGGGACGGAGATATTTACGGCGCCGTGGCGGTTTTTGAGGACATTTCGGTGTCGGAGGCCATGGCCAGGGAACTGGCCAGCGTAAAGGAACTGAAAGACGACCTGGAGGCCATATTCAATTCTTCTTACGACGAGATATTTGTCATTGACGGAAAAGGGGTTGTGACCAAGGTCAACAAGATTTCCGAGACATACTACGGCGCCGGGACCGAGGAAATAATAGGGCAAAACGTGCTGGAGCTGGAGAGAAAGGGATTCTTCAGGCCTTCGGTGACACGCATGGTCTTTGAGGAAAAGCGCCGTATAACCAGCGCCCAGAAAACCAGGAGCGGCAAGGAATTAATCGTAACCGCAAACCCTGTTTTTAATGAGGCCGGGGAAATAACAAGGGTTGTAGTAAATTCCCGGGATATTACCGAACTCACCAACCTTCGCCAGAAGCTGACGGAAACCGAAAAACTGGCCGAAACTTACCGCAGCCAGATAATGCAGCTGCAGAAGGAAAAATTGTCAAGTGACGAGGTGGTGGCCCAGAGCCCCCAGATGAAGCAGCTGATGGACCTGGTGGAGAAGATAGCCCAGGTGGACTCCACCGTTTTGATAACCGGAGAGTCCGGGGTCGGCAAGGGAATAATCGCCGCCAGGATTCACAAGCTCAGCAGGCGTAAGCAGGGGCCTTTTATTACCATAAACTGCGGGGCCATCCCGGCCAACCTGCTGGAGTCGGAGTTGTTCGGCTACGACCCGGGCGCCTTCACCGGCGCCAGAAAAGAAGGTAAAAAGGGCCTCATACAGCTGGGGGACGGCGGTACGGTTTTTTTGGACGAGGTTGCGGATCTGCCTTTAAATCTGCAGGTAAAGCTTTTGCACGTAATACAGCAAAGGACTCTGATTCGGGTGGGAGGAAGCAGGCAGATAGGGGTTGACGTCAGGTTTATAGCGGCCACCAACAGGGATATAAAGCAAATGGTCAAGGACGGATCTTTTAGGGAAGATCTTTTCTACAGGCTGAATGTAATTCCCCTTAACATTCAGCCCATGAGGTACCGGACAGATGATATAATGCCTCTGGTTGAGCACTTTCTGGGCATCTTCAACGCCAGGTACGGGATAAGCAAGAGGTTTTCCCCCGAGGCCAGGGAAATGCTGGTCAAGTACCACTGGCCCGGCAATGTCCGCGAGGTCGAGAATATAGTGGAGCGTCTTATGGTTACC
This sequence comes from Bacillota bacterium, assembly GCA_049323915.1. GTDB lineage: Bacteria > Bacillota > Desulfotomaculia > Desulfotomaculales > Desulfocucumaceae > BRHc4a. The sequence goes on along the minus strand of JBMOPC010000019.1, from coordinate 1,071 downwards.
ACGGAGTCTTCGGATATATTGCCGGCCCACCTGCCCGATTATATTGTAAATTCCGTCGAAAGCCCGGGCAGCCGGGTATACGTGCTGGACATCTGCCCGCTGGAAGAGGCCGTGCGGCAGGTGGAAAAACAGCTGCTGCAAAAGGCGTACGAGCGGTTCGACAACACCTACCGCATGGCCGAGGCTCTTAAAATCAACCAGTCAACCGTGGTCAGAAAGATGAAGAAATATATTATAAATACCGGAGGGCGGCGTAAGAAGAAGTAGTGCATCAAAAACAGGTCCGCCCCCCTGTTTGGGCGGACCTGTGTCAAAAACCGTCGGATCCCGTGCTGTGGCCTGAAAAACCGTGCCTGAAAAAGAGTGGACGGGCTGGTAAACCATAGGGTAAAATAATTGTAGATTGAGACGGAGTCTTTTAATAAACCGTTCCCGGGAACGGAATTGAGGGGGAAAGCCTATAATATGGCCGCAATGGACAAGCTGAAGGCGCTGGACGCCGCTCTTTCCCAGATTGAGAGGCAGTTTGGAAAGGGCGCTGTTATGAAGCTGGGGGACTCTCCAGCCAAGCTGAATATTGAAACCGTGCCCACCGGGGCCATTACGCTGGATATAGCACTGGGTCTGGGTGGAGTTCCGCGGGGGCGGGTTATAGAGATATTCGGGCCGGAATCGTCCGGTAAAACTACAGTGGCGCTGCATATTATTTCAGAAGCGCAGAAGCTGGGGGGAATCGCCGCTTTTATAGACGCTGAACATGCGCTGGATCCCAATTACGCCAAAAGCATCGGCGTTGACATAGACAATCTGCTGGTGGCGCAGCCCGATACCGGAGAGCAGGCCCTGGAGATATGCGAGCACCTGGTCCGCAGCGGGGCCGTCGATGTTGTGGTCATAGACTCGGTGGCCGCCCTGGTTCCCAAGGCCGAAATTGACGGGGAGATGGGGGACGCCCACGTGGGGCTCCAGGCCCGCCTCATGTCCCAGGCGCTTAGAAAGCTTACTGGAATCACCAGCAAGTCCAGGACTGTGGTAGTATTTATAAACCAGCTCAAGGAAAAGGTGGGGGTC
>JBMOPC010000018.1:0-21870 GCA_049323915.1 Bacillota bacterium | reverse complement strand
CCTGGCCGCGGGGGTTACCCCCCCCCCCCCCCCGGCCCGTAAGCAACCCCGAAGCGACCAAAAATATACCCAGACGGTCTTAAGATGAACTAAAAAAGTTATCCACAAAGCATTACCCACAGAATTCCTCTGGAGTATAATTTCCTGGCATATAAAAATAAAGCACCCCGGCCGGTAGATAGGCCGGGGTTTTTAGACCGCGTTCAGGTGAGCTTTTTCTGATATCAGCCTGGATAGCCCTCCGGAAATCAGGTCGGCCATTTTCATTACCAGATTTAGCCGTGTGTTCTGCAGCACAAGGAATTCCATAAAGCCTCCCACGTTGACTATCCCGGTTATGTGAATGTCTCCAACCTCCGGCAGTTTTTTGTTCACCCCGGCTCCGGGCTGCAGGGAGCCGTCGCCGATGCTGACATGACCCACGCTTTCCATGTTTCCCAGGCATGCGTCCACAGCTATTATGTAAGGGTTTTTAAAGCGCCCGTGTATCTGCGCCAGCTTTTCCCTCAGGTTGCTGGCATGGATCGGTTCGTCCAGGGTTCCGTATACATGAAGGTAATCCTGCGAAAGAGACAGTATTTTCGATCCTATCAGCGGTCCCAGGCAGTCCCCCGTAGAACGGTCAGTGCCTATGCAGAGAAGCACTTTATCGTGATCCCCCGTGATCCCGTCTCTTTTCAGCCGGTCCATCAAGTCCCAGCACAATTTGGCCTCCGCCAGGGGGTCTTCCCAGTGAATTCTCGTTTTACCCTTATACGCGGCTTTTTCCACCGCATTAATGGCTGTCATAAAATCCCTCCAAAAAAACAATACCAGCTATATTTTTTCCATACATTGATTCCTTTAATCAAAAAATGTGACCATGCGCCGGATATATTTTTTTCATCGGTCATAAATTGAATATAAGGAGGTGGGAATTTTTGCATATAAAGTCAAATGGATGGTCGGTGTATAAAATAATGGTTTTGTATCTGGGCGCGGTGATTGGGGCCGGGTTTGCCTCGGGCCAGGAGATACTCCAGTTCTTCATTGTGTTCGGGGCCGAGGGAATAATGGGCGTGGCCCTTGCCACCCTTCTTTTCGGCTATCTCGGAGGGCTTGTGATGATACTGGCGGTAACCGCGGGATCCTCCAATTACAGTGACATATACATGAAAATATTGGGCAACATTCCCGGCAGGGCCATGGATATTCTCAGCACAGCCATGCTCCCCGGGGGACTCCTGGTAATGCTTGCCGGCGGGGGAGCAGTTTTTTCGGAGCACCTTGGTCTTCCGGGCTTCGCCGGCACCGCCCTTATTGCGCTGGTGACAATAATGGCGCTTTCCGGGGGACTGCAGGGAGTGGTCTCTGTCAATGCTGTGCTCGTCCCTCTGAAAGTTGTTGTTATTCTGCTTATATGCGTAATTACTCTAATATATTCCGCAAATTCCACGGAATATGGGTCCGGCGGGGCAGTTTCCCACGGGTCAAGGGTTAACTGGGCCTGGTCGGCCATACTTTATGTTTCTTATAACATGGTGGTTCCTCTGGCGGTGCTTTCTTCCCTGGGCAAGTCGGTGCCGCTGAGGGCCGGCCTGGCGGGGGGGCTGCTGGGCGGGGTAATGCTGGGGGCGGTGGTTGCGGTTGTTACAGTTGCAGGACTGAGATTTTATCCCGCCATAACCGGCTATGAGGTTCCTCTTCTCTTTATCGCGGGACATCTGGGAAACGCGGTTAAAACGGCGCTGGGATTTCTGATCTGGCTGGCCATACTGACCACCGCCATTGCCGAGGCCCACGGTTTTGCCTCGAGGTTTGCCCGGCCCGACAGTAAAAAGTACAGGCTGATAGGGATCGGAACGGTGCTGCTGGCCCTTCCCGCCTCCAGTCTCAAGTTTTCCGATCTGGTTGCGGTATTGTACCCGCTTTTCGGATATGCCGGGCTTGTGCTTCTTTTTGCACTGTTATTTATCGCCCCGGCCCGTTTTATAAGAAGGAATTTCTTCTGATCGGTTTAATTAATTAACTTGTAAATTCACTCAGAATCAGCATATGGGGTGTGTTGGATTGAACTGGCTGGATATTCTTTTTGTTTTTGTAATAAGCTGGAATACCTGGATGGGGCTGAAAACCGGGCTGCTGGCCGGAGCCTCCAGGCTCGCAGGGGCGCTAGCAGGCCTTGCCGCCGCCCCCAGTTTCTACCAGCCGCTGGCCGACGCGGTAAACCTCAAGTGGAACCTGGTTTCAGACATAAGCAGGCTGTTTGCGGGAGGGGAACGCTCTGCCGGCGGGCCGTTTAAAGTGCCGGGGACTCCGGACCTTTTTTACCCCGGGCCGGCCGCGCCCGGCGCCGTCAAGGGGTTATACGGAATAGGAGAGCCCGCTGCCCGCGTACTGGCGTCCGCAGCCCTGGACATACTTTGTTTTATAATAATCTTTCTGACTGTGTCCTGGATTGTATCGCTTTTGGGCGTGGTAGCTGGCAAAATAGCCAGGATAGTTTTTCTTGGCCCTGTGGACAGGGCCGGGGGCGCTGTGCTGGGCGCGGCCAGAGGCTGCGTCGTTTCCGCCGTGGTGATGGGCCTGGCTGTAGCCTTGCAGCTTCCGGCGGCTTTTTTTTCCGGCGGGAAGAAGACTTCATTTTTAACCCTGGCCCTGCAGAAATCGGTGCTGGCGCCGTATTTTCTCACGGGACTTGAATATCTAAAAGTTCATTTTCCCGGCTGGATTATGTGATTAGGAAAGCAGTGCCCTTTGGGTAATACTATGAAAGGCTCCACTGCCATTTGCAATTAGACTTAAGAAGCTATGCTTCGGGGCCGCTTACGGGCCGGAGTGAGTGGTTTAATCCCGGCTGCATGGATCTTCGGCTGTATAATCGGGGACATTCCTGCCTATAAGGGAAGACCCTAGCTTCAGCAGGTGTGTCCCCATTCCTTGATAGGAGGTTTGACTGTGGCGGTTCTCAGGTATCAAGCGGACGGCGATAAAAAAAACCTTACTGTATGGGACAGGCTTACGGACCGGGAGAGGGGAGATGTATTCGAATTTTGCGAGGAGTATAAGGACTTTCTCAACAGGGGGAAGACCGAGCGGGAAGTGGTGGAACTGGCTGTGGATATAGCCGTAAAGGCCGGGTTCACAGAGTTTAAGAACAGGGGCAGCCTCAACCCCGGCGACAGGGTTTTTATGATTAACAGGCATAAAGAGATTGCTCTGGCGGTAATCGGCAAGGACAACACAAAGGGTGGGATCAGGCTGGTGGGCGCCCACATTGACTCACCCCGCCTGGACCTCAAGCCCGAGCCCCTTTACGAGGACGGATACCTTTCTCTTGTGAAGACCCACTATTACGGCGGTGTAAAAAAATACCACTGGGTGGGAATACCTCTTTCACTTCACGGGGTGGTGGCAAGGGAAAATGGATCAACCGTCAAGATAACGATTGGAGAAGATCCCGGAGATCCTGTTTTTACTATCACCGACCTTCTTCCGCACCTTTCCAGGGACCAGATGGAGAAAAAAATGTCCGAAGGCATAGTGGGGGAAGCCCTCAACATACTGGTGGGGTCCATTCCGGTGAGGGACGGGGAAGTGAGGCGGAGAATAAAGCAGGCGGTTTTGAACAGAATTGATGAACTTTACGGCATAAGGGAAGAGGATTTTATCAGCGCCGAGCTGCAAGCAGTGCCGGCCTGGCCGGCAAGGGACGTGGGGATTGACCGGAGCCTTCTGGGGTCATACGGCCAGGACGACAGGGTATGCGCCTTCACCGCCCTCAGGGCACTTACGGATATACCCCCTCCGGAAAAGACCGCAGTGGTGCTGTTGGCTGACAAGGAGGAAATAGGCAGCGCCGGCAATACCGGGATGCAGTCGGCCTTTCTGGAGAATTTTGTGGCCGAGCTGCTGGCGGGGCAAAATCACGGATACAGCGATCTGATGCTCAGGAGGGCGCTTTCCGGCTCCAGCGCCTTGTCGGCGGATGTTAACGCCGCACTGGACCCAAATTATGAGGAAGTGATGGACAAGCTCAATGCCTGCAGGATAGGCCGTGGCGTGGTTATCACCAGATATACCGGGGCCAGGGGAAAGAGCGGCTCCAGTGAGGCCGGGGCGGAGTTTGTGGCCGGTGTTAGAGGTCTGTTCAACAGGGAGGGCATTTACTGGCAGTCCGGGGAGCTGGGCAAGGTTGACCAGGGAGGGGGAGGTACCATAGCCTACCTCCTGGCTGCGTATAATATGGACGTTCTGGACTGCGGGGTTGCCATACTCGGCATGCACTCTCCCTTCGAGGTGGCGGGAAAGGCCGATATTTACATGGCATACCGGGCGTACAGGGCCTTTTTGCAAAACAGTTGATTTAATGGCCGGAGGCCAAAACTCCTGCTTGGAAGGGGGAACAGCATGCCCCAGCTGGTCAGGTATAACGTGGGGGATGTGGTGATGACCAGAAAAGCCCACCCCTGCGGGGGGGACACCTGGGAAATATTGCGCACCGGGGTTGACTTCCGGATCAAGTGCGTAACATGTGGAAGAATATTAATGATCCCCAGGCCAAAATTTGAAAAAAGCGTGAAAACCGTGGTATCCACAGCCGGCCCGGCGACTTAAAAGGCTGGCCCTCGATTTTCACTCCGGAGTGCTATTTCTCTGTGATCGCTGTGTGCTCTGTGGTTGAAATGTTTGTTTTTCCTTGCATTCCTTGCTGTTTTTATGCTATAATTTTTTAGCCAAATTGTGGCTTAATATCCCCCTGCTCTATCTTCGTGGTAGGGCCTTTGTCCGTGGGGAGGAGGTGAATAGGAGTGCGCAAATACGAGACTGTCTACGTCATTCGTCCTGATCTGGACGAGGAGAAAACTTTGGAGACCGTGGAAAAGTATAAGTCGCTGATTGAGAATAATGGCGGCGAGGTAACCAACATCGACAAATGGGGAAAAAGAAGGCTGGCTTACGAGATCAATGATTTCCGGGAAGGATTCTATATTGTAAAGAAATTTAGCGCCGAATCCAAGGTGGCCAGCGAACTTGACCGGGTCTTCAAGATTTCGGACGAGATACTGCGCCATATAATCATCCGGGAGGGCGAGTAGAACCGGATTTCCGTCAGAAAAAAGGTGTAATACCGGAAAAGAAACAGCCAAGGCGGTGCTGTGATGCTTAACAGGATAATACTGATTGGCCGTTTGACGGCTGACCCGGAACTGAGATTCACTCCGGCCGGGGCCGCTGTGGCGAAATTCACCCTGGCGGTAAACCGCAATTTCAGCAACAAGCAGGGTGACAGGGACGCGGATTTTATAGATGTGGTCGTTTGGAGAAACCTTGCCGAGACCTGCTCAAACTACCTGAAAAAGGGATATATGGCGGCGGTGGAAGGGCGGTTGCAAATCCGCTCCTATGAAGACAATCAGGGCATACGCCGGAAGGCTGCCGAAGTGGTGGCGGATAACGTCCGCTTCCTTGACCGGGGGAGAGACTCGGCATCCGGTCAGGGAACGGGGGACCGCCGCCCGGCCGTGAGAGACAATGATGAGTTCAGCGAGGTTCCCTTTACCGATGATGACCTGCCCTTTTGACAGGCGGGGTTCTTAGGGAATCAAAAGGAGGAATAAAATAGTGAAACGTGAACGGGGCCGCAGGGGCAAAAAGAGAGTCTGCGTCTTCTGCGTCGATAAAATGGAGGGCATTGACTACAAGGATGTGCCCCGCCTTAAAAAGTTTGTGACTGAGAGAGGGAAGATACTGCCCCGCAGAATTTCGGGAAACTGCGCCCGGCACCAGCGGATGCTGACCGTGGCTATAAAAAGGGCGAGGAATATAGCTATTCTGCCCTTTACCGCCGAGTAAAAACGGGGGAACCGGGAGGTTCCCCCGTTGCGCTTTCCGGCTTTCGCCCGCGGCTCCGGTATAGCTGAGGTGAAAGCCTTGTATTTTTTAGGCCGGGGTTTTTAAGGCCCCCTTTTCAGGGGTAATAAATAACAGTGTGGTTTACGCCCTGCGGGGAAGGAAAAAATGATGGTGTTGAAGAATAGTGTTAAGGTTTTATTGAACCGGAGGGAATTTTTATGTTTCCTGGCAGTACAGAGCCCGGTGTTGCAAAGAATATCAAGGTAGTGGAATGGCTTAAGGCGGACCTGATCACTTCTGTTTCCGCCCTCTACAAAAGCATTCTCAGGGGCAGCGAGGAAAAGATTCTGGATGCCCTTTCCGGCATAATCGTCACCTGTTACGTTTTGGGGCGGCGGATAGGGCTGAGTTTTTCTAAAATTGACGTGGCTGTGGAGGCTAAATTGAGGCAAGGTATCAAGGAAGGGCACGAGGTTGAAAAATGGTACGGCGACCTTACTTTGCTCTTGGCCTACCTGGTGGAGAGGAAGAGGTGATTTTTTGGCCGCCTTCTCCGGAAATAACAGGTTAACTGACTTCGCCGCCCTGGTTGCCGGACTTATGCTTTTGTCGCTGGCCACAGTTTACGTCCCCGTGCTGTCCTTAATGACCTCGCTGCTTATTCCCGTCACCCTTGCGCTGATGGTGCGCAGACTGGACCTGAGATACGCTCTGGCGGCACTGCTTCTTGTAATGGTTTTACTGTCTCTTGTTACCGTAAGGGTTCAGCCGGTGCTGGTACTGGCTATACAGACCGGGCCCCTTGGAATATTGCTGGGGCTGCTGTTTAAAAACCATGTTCCGGCAGGCAGGGCACTGGCGGTGGCAGTGGGATTCGGCCTCGTGTCCGCGGTGGGCTTATTTGCCGCGGTCTATGCTTTTACCGGAAACAATCCTTTTGTGCTGGACCAGATGGACAGGCAGGTATTTGATCTGGAGCGCAGGCTTTTGAGGGAATTGTCCAGCCCTGGAGGCCCTGCGGAAGGGCTTGATCCCGCAAGCGTGAGGGAAATGGAAAAAGTTGTGGACCGGCTGGAGGCGGCGTGGCCGGTCATTTCCACTTCCTTCATCTCAATATGGTTCATGTTTTCCGCGGCAGTCACTTTTTGGATTACCCGCTGGGCGATGGCCCGTCAGGGCTACAGTGTCCCTCCACCCCTTCCTTTTTCACGGTGGAGGCTGCCGTGGTATGTGATATGGGGGGTCATAGCCGGACTTGCATTTCTGCTGGCCGGGGACGAGGGGAAAATTAACGGGCTTTCTCAGGCGGCAAAGAGCATTTTATGGGTGATGGGCTTTATATTCACGGTTGCCGGGATGTCCGTGGCCTCATTTTATCTGAGGCGGTGGAGAGTCTCCGTGCTGGTGAAGGCGGCTGCGGTTATAGCCTTAAGTATATATTTGCCCTTTGCGGTTTCCATGCTAATCGCCCTTGGGATTACAGACACCATTTTGAATATTCGCCGGTTATCCGCGGATGGCCGAACACCGGAGGAGGATGAAAAGAAATGAAAGTTGTGCTTTTGCAGGACGTGAAGGGGAAGGGAAAAAAGGGCGATATACTGACTGTGGCCGAAGGGTATGCGCGGAACTTCCTGTTTCCCCGGAATCTTGCCGTAGAAGCGTCGGCCGGTAAGCTGAAGGAGCTGTCGGATCAAAAGGCGGCCCAGGAAAGAAAGAAAAGCAAGGAAGAGGATGAAGCCCGCCTTTTGGCCTCCAGGCTGGACGGCATCAGGGTGTTTGTGAAATCCAGGGTCGGTGAGGGCGGAAAGCTTTTCGGCGCAGTCAACAACAAGGATATATCGGAAAATCTTTCCCGGCAGCACCGTATTGAAATTGATAAGAAGAAAATAATTCTTAAGGACCCTATCAAAACGGCCGGTGAATTTATTGTTACCGTCAAGCTTCACCCGGCGGTGCAGGTAGGTATTGCCGTTATAGTACAGCAGGGAGAATAGGTATGGGCCCACTTCTCAAACATCCGGGTATTGACAGAAAGGAGTTGGACAGTGAAAGTTTTCCTGGAAAAAATCAAAGGCAGCATGAAAAACAGTCCGTCCGAAAATCTGACCGGCCTGGGGCAGCTGACCAAGCAGGTTAATGCATTGTACGGCCTGGTGTCGAATCTTTACGGTCCGGACAAGCTGGTACTGAGGGCCGGAAAATTAAACGCCCTGCAGCTGATGAGGTCCGACGCCATTGAAGAAAGGGTATTGGCCCTGCAGAGGCTTGTATTCGAAGACCCCACCCTGGACACCGTTCCCGGCAGGGAAATGATTCCGGGAATACTGCAGGAGCTGGAGGATGAGATAGCCGACACCATTGCTCGGCGCACGGTGGAAGAGGATATAGAAAGAAGGGTTAACGAAAAACTACAGTCCCGCCACGAGGACTACGTCCGGGACATCAGGATGCAGGTTATAAAAGAGAATACCGGCAGCGAAAACGCCCAGACACTGAAAAAGCTGGCGCTCTTAGAAAAGCTGGAGCACAGGAAGCTGTCGCGGTCGGCCATGGATATGCTCCGGCCCGCCAGTTTCGAAGAAATAATAGGCCAGGAAAGGGCTATAAAAGCTTTACTGGCAAAGCTGGTATCCCCTTATCCCCAGCATATTCTGCTTTATGGCCCTCCCGGTGTGGGAAAAACAACGGCAGCCCGGCTGGCGCTGGAAACGGCCAGAAAAATTATGGGAAGCCCCTTTACCGCCGACTCTCCCTTTGTGGAGGTAAACGGAACAACCCTTCGCTGGGATCCCAGGGAGGTTACCAATCCCCTGCTGGGATCGGTCCACGACCCCATTTACCAGGGAGCGAGGAGAGACCTGGCCGACGGGGGGATACCCGAGCCCAAGCCCGGGCTTGTCACCGACGCACACGGCGGGGTCCTGTTTATAGATGAAATAGGGGAAATGGACCCGGTGCTGCAGAGCAAGCTGTTAAAGGTGCTGGAGGACAAGAGGGTGTTTTTCAGCTCCTCATATTACGATCCCCACGACCCCAACGTTCCCCAGTATGTTAAGAAGATGTTTGAGGAAGGCACGCCCGCCGATTTTGTGCTGATAGGCGCCACCACCAGGGATCCTTCTGAAATAAACCCGGCCATCCGGTCCAGGTGCGCGGAAATATACTTTGAGCCCCTTACCCCCGGTGATATAAAGACCATTATTCTGCAGGCGGCTGACAAGCTGGAAGTGGGGATGGACAATAACGTTCCTGAAATTATAGGCCAGTACACCATCGAGGGGCGAAAGGCCGTGAACATACTGTCAGACGCCTTTGGTGTGGCCTGCCGCAGCAAAGGGATAAAAACAGCGGAGCTGATTATTGCCCCGGGTGATGTTTACGAGGTTATACAGTCAAGCCGGCTGACTCCCTATGTCACGATAAAGGCTTCGGAATGCCGCGAGGTGGGCAGGATTTTCGGGCTGGGGGTGCACGGTTTCCTGGGGTCGGTGATTGAAATAGAGGCAATTGCTTTTCCCGCCCGCGAAAAGGGGAAGGGCGGCGTCAGGTTTAACGACACTGCCGGCAGCATGGCAAAGGATTCAGTATTTAATGCCGCCTCGGTTATAAGAAAAACCACAGGGGAAGATCTCTCGAACTTTGACACACACGTCAATATTGTGGGAGGCGGAAGGATAGACGGCCCGTCAGCGGGAATGGCGATCTTTCTTGCCCTTTACAGCGCCATTAAAGATAAACCGGTGCCCCAGGATACAGCGGTGACAGGAGAGCTTTCCATCCAGGGCAAGATAAGGGCGGTGGGGGGCATTACCGAAAAAATATACGGCGCCAGGCAGGCAGGGATAAAAAGGGTCCTGATCCCGGCGGAAAACGCCAGGGAAGCTCCTGACGACCTCGGGGGGATTGCCGTTATTCCGGTTTCCTCCGTGGAGGAGGCCCTTGATATACTTTTCGGCTCTCTCCCGCTTGTCAACTGAATGACTGGCTTCCGACCCGCAATCTCAGCCCCCTGGGGCTTTTTTCAAGGTAGTGATTTAGTTGATTGACAAAGTCCTTCCGCAGAATATAGACGCCGAACAGTGGGTGCTGGGCTCCATATTCATCGACCGTGATACGCTTTACAAAATATCCAGGTTCCTGAAGCCGGACGATTTCTACCTGGAAAGCCACCGTCTTATCTACAGGGCCTTTTTGGAGCTGGACGAAGCCGGCGTGCCCGCGGACATGGTTACAGTGACCGATGTGCTGAGGCAGCAGGGTAATCTGGAAAAGGCCGGCGGCGCCACCTACGTGGCCTCCCTGGCCGGAATGGTCCCCACGGCGGCCAATGCCGAGAGCTATGCCAGGATAATAGAGGAGAAGTCCCTCCTCAGGAGCCTTATTTCAATGGCCACCCGTATTGCGGGGATGGGCTACGAGGGCGGGGAGGACGCCGAAAAGCTGATCGACGAGGCCGAGAACATGCTGCTGGAACTCAGTTCCAGGCGGTCGTCCTCGGGTTTCACCTCCATAGACCGCATACTGGTTGAGATTTTTAAGATTATCGAGGACCGCTACCGTAACAAGGGCAGAATAAACGGGGTGCTCACCGGCTTCAGCGACCTGGACAGGCTGTGCTGCGGGCTGCAGGGGGGAGACCTGATCATTGTGGCCGGAAGGCCCGCCATGGGCAAGACCAGCTTTGGACTTACCATAGCCCACCAGGCGGCTCTGCATAACGGTGTGCCCACCGCGGTGTTCAGCCTGGAGATGGCCAAGGCCCAGCTCGTTCAGAGGGTGCTTTGCGCCGAGGCCATGGTGGACATGCAAAAGGTCCGCAGCGGAAACCTGGGCGAGCTGGACTGGAACAAGCTGGCCGGGGCGGCGGCCAAGCTGACGCGGGTTCCCCTTTTCATAGACGACTCCCCGGGCCTTTCGGTAAGGCAGGTGCGGGCCAAGGCCAGAAGGCTGAAGGCTGAAAAAGGGCTGGGGCTGATCGTCATCGACTACCTGCAGCTGATGCAGGGATCATCCCGGTCCGAGAACCGCCAGCAGGAGATTGCCGATATCTCCCGATCCCTCAAGGCACTGGCCAAGGACCTGGACGTGCCGGTGATAGCGCTGGCCCAGCTCAGCCGGTCGGTGGAGCAGCGGGACAAAAAAAGGCCCATAATGTCGGACCTGCGCGAGAGCGGAAGCCTGGAGCAGGATGCGGACATTGTAATGTTCATATACCGGGAGGAGTACTACAAGCCGGACACCGAGAAGAAGGGAATCGCCGAGATAATTGTGGCCAAACAGAGAAACGGCCCCACGGGCTCGGTGGAGCTGGCGTTCCTGAAGGAGTATACCAGGTTTATAACCCTGGAAAGGGATTTGGAGGAGTAGACCGTGCATATTGACACGGTGTTCAGTGTTTGATAATATTATTATGTTTGGACATTAACAAGCCAGTTATATGCAAAAAGAGAAGCTGGAACTCAAAGGGCGCTTTTATACGGTTGCCATTTGAGGTTTTTTTGTGTGTGCTTAAAATTACAGGAGGAGCTTTTATTGCACATGAAATACGACGTGATTATAGTGGGGGCAGGCCCGGCGGGGATATTCGCGGCCCTCGAGACGGTTAAAAAAAGAAAGGACACAAAGATACTGATACTGGAAAAGGGCAGGGACATTGAAAAAAGGTCCTGCCCGTCCAAGGAAAAAAACATCAACTGCCTTAACTGCAGCCCCTGCTCCATAGTGTGCGGCTGGGGGGGGGCCGGGGCTTTCAGCGATGGAAAGCTGACCCTTTCCACTGAAATAGGCGGAAGCCTGGAACAGTATATAGGCGAGAAATCCCTGGCCGGGATGATAGATTATGTGGACAGGGTATACCTGGAATTCGGGGCGCCGGAAGTGGTTTACGGGCTGGAGCACAAGGAGGAGATCCAGCAGTTCCAGAGAAAAGCCACCCAGGCAGAGCTGAAGCTGATCCCGGTGCCCATACGGCACCTGGGTACCGGCCGCTGCATGGAAATACTGAGCCAGATGAAAGAATACCTGGTTTTAAACGGGGTGGAAGTGCGGACCGGCTGCAGGGTGGAAAACGTTCTGGCTGAGGACGGAACTGTCACCGGTATATCTTTGGCCGGAGGTGAAAAACTTTACGGAAAGCACATTATACTGGCACCCGGAAGGGAAGGCGCGCAGTGGCTTTCAGGCGTGGCCGGGGACCTTGGCATCAAGACCGATGTAAACCCCGTGGATATAGGGGTGCGGGTGGAACTGCCGGCTGAAACAATGGAGCCCCTCACAAAGGTTTTCTATGAGGCCAAATGTATATACTACTCCAGGACTTTTGACGACAAGGTGCGGACTTTCTGCATGAATCCTTACGGGGAAGTGGTGCTGGAGAACAACGACGGGCTGGTTACGGTCAACGGCCACAGCCATGCTTATAAAAAGACGGGCAACACCAATTTTGCCGTGCTGGTAAGCAAAACTTTCACGGAGCCTTTCAAGGAGCCCATAGCCTATGGCAAGTATGTGGCCAGCCTGGCCAACCTGCTGGGCGGCGGAGTGATAGTGCAGCGGCTGGGCGACCTGGTGGACGGTCAGAGGACCACCGTCAGCAGGCTGAACAAGTGCCTTACCGTACCCACTCTTTCCGAGGCCACCCCGGGTGACCTGAGCCTTGTTTTCCCCTACCGTCACCTGGTGGCCATAGTGGAAATGCTAAAGGCCCTGGACGCCATTGCTCCGGGGGTGTACTCCCGGTACACCCTGCTTTACGGGGTGGAGGTCAAGTTTTATTCATCCAGGCTTTCTTTGAGCTCCAATCTTGAAACCCGGGTGAAAAACCTTTTTGCCACGGGTGACGGGGCCGGCGTCACAAGGGGGCTGGCCCAGGCTTCAGCCGCCGGGGTGCTGGTGGCAAGGGAAATTATTAAAAGACTTTAGAACTCAGAACTCAGAAGTCAGAATTCAGAATGAATTTTTGGAAAAGATTTTAATAACCTGATAAGAATGCGGTTTTTTCTGGATTCTGGCTTCTGGCCAAAAAGAAACGCTCGGGAGGTAATTTTATGTCAGCCATAGTCGTAATCGGCGCCCAGTGGGGCGATGAGGGCAAAGGCAAGGTTGTGGACTTTCTGGCAAAGGATGCCGACATGGTGGTGAGGTATCAGGGGGGCAACAATGCCGGGCACACCGTGGTGACCGACGGCAGGGAATTCAAGCTGCACCTGATTCCCTCGGGCATACTTTACCCCGAAAAGCTTTGTCTTATAGGCAACGGGGTGGTCCTGGACCCGGCTGTGTTTCTGGGGGAGATAGATTCCCTGGAGCAAAAGGGCATCAGTGTCGACAACCTGAAGATTAGTCCCAGGGTGCACGTGATCATGCCCTATCACCGGAGGCTGGACGCCTGCGACGAAGATCGCCGGGGCGCGAGGAAAATAGGCACCACCGGGCGGGGAATAGGCCCGGCCTATGCCGATAAGGTATACAGAACAGGTATCCGGGTGGCTGACCTGGTTGATCCCGAAAGCCTTGCCGAGAGGCTCAAGCCGGCAATAGAAGAAAAAAATGCCCTCTTCTCCGGGGTCTTTGAGGTGGAGGGCTTTGATTATGATGAGGTTTACAGTGAATATTTAAAATACGGCCAGAGGCTTTCCGGTTTTGTGGCAGATGTATCGGTTCTTACAAACGAGGCCTTAACCCAGGGGCGAAACGTGCTTTTCGAGGGCGCCCAGGGGACTCTTCTGGACATAGATCACGGCACCTACCCGTACGTTACCTCTTCAAGTCCGGTGGCGGCAGCGGCCTGCCTGGGGTCCGGGGTGGGGCCCACCAAGATAGACGGGGTTGTCGGGGTTGCCAAGGCATACATAACCAGGGTGGGAGAAGGTCCGTTTCCCACGGAGCTTAAGGATGAGACCGGAGAATATCTGCGCATGAGGGGCCATGAGTTCGGCACCACCACCGGCAGGCCCCGCAGGTGCGGCTGGTACGATGCGGTTATAGCGCGTTATGCTGCCAGGGTCAACGGTCTGGACTATCTGGCCATAACCAAGCTGGACGTAATGACCGGCCTGGAAAGAATAAAGATCTGCACCGGATACCTCTACAACGGAGAAAATATTGCCGAAATGCCCCCGACTCTGAAGGTGCTTTCCCAATGCGTTCCTGTATATGAGGAAATGCCGGGGTGGACAGAGGATATTTCTGCGGTCCGCAAGATAGAAGACCTTCCGGCGAACGCCAGGAATTATCTGAACAGGATCAGCGAACTCTCGGGGGTTCCCGCCGCCCTCATAGGGGTAGGGCCCGGAAGGGACCAGACAATAATTCTGGAGAAGCTTTATTAAGGAAAGGGGACACACCTGCTGAAGGCTGAGTCATCCTCTTAAGGCAGGAATGTCCCCAATGGATGGAAAGGGGACACACCTGCTGAAGGCTGAGTCATCCTCTTAAGGCAGGAATGTCCCCGAATAGGGGGGGCCAAAATGAAGGCCGGTGAAGATTTTCTGCAAAAAACACTTTTGCAGGCCCGCATCAACCGGATGAGGCACGGCGACGAGAGGCGGGACGACCAAAGGCCCCCCGCCGACTGGGCACTGATAGCGGGCGAGCACATGGGCCACCTGCTGGGGGCCATAAGGGCCGGGGACTGGGCCGCGGTGGAAAGGGAGATACTGCATGTGTCAGGGCCGCTGCTGGAGCTGCACGAGGCCCTCAGAAAGGCCGGTCTGGCCAAAACAAGGGATTAGTGGTTAGCTGCTAATCCTCACAATCCTGATTTTGGTGGTTGACAGGCCGGATGCAAATAGTGTATCATAACTATCGTTGACCCGGTTATGAGCCATTAGCTCAGTCGGTAGAGCACCTGACTTTTAATCAGGGTGTCCGGCGTTCGAGTCGCCGATGGCTCACCATTTTAGAGGCAAGAGGCAGGATGTCTGAAGTCAGATTTTAAAGTGTTGAATTCCGGCCTCACACCTCCGGCCTCACACCTCCGAACTGGCCCCTTGGTCAAGCGGTCTAAGACACCGCCCTTTCACGGCGGTAACACGGGTTCGAATCCCGTAGGGGTCACCAGCAAGCCCTGTGATTTAACATCGCAGGGCTTTTTAATTTTTATCAAGAAATCAAGGAATATTAGCCGGCGCTGTCGAATATATCCAAAAAATGGGGGTTTTATATTTTTTGGGGGTGCTTTTTTTGCTCGTTCAGGTTGAATCCTCTATTACGTGTTTTCTGGTTTCCCTGGCCATAATGCTGGCCACCATGTTTGTGTTCACAAGGGTCACCCGGTATAACGACTGGGAGGAAATTGCCAATGGCAACGTTGCCGCTGCCCTGGCCCTGGGGGGCAAGGTTTTGGGCGTGGCCAATATAATAAGGTTTTCCATACTTACCAACAGCAGCACAACCCAGACCATTTTCTGGGGGGCTTTGGGAGCGGCCCTTTTAATACTGGTTTACCTTCTTTTCGAGTGGCTGACCCCAAAGATTGATGTCAACCGGGAGATTGCCGGGGGCAATAGGGCTGTGGGGGTGATATCCATGGTGTTCTCGGTGGCGGCCAGCTTCGTAATAGGCGCCAGCATTTCTTAGCAGGACACTCCGGGATGAAGGTGTCATTTGCCGGAAAAGGCTGTATTATTGCGGTAATGAGGGTCCCCGGCCGGGGCCAAAAAAATACGCAAGGAGAGATTTAAATGGGTTTGTTCAAGAAGCTTAAGGATTTGCTGGAGGCCAACATCAGCGATTTAATCAACAGGGCCGAGGACCCGGAAAAAATGCTCAACCTGTATATTGAAAGGGCTACCGAGGAATTGAAGGAATTCAATATCCAGGTGAACCGGTCTGTGGCCGACGAGCTGCTTCTGAGGCAGAAGATAGAGGCAGCCGAAAAAGAGATTCAGTCCTGGATGACCCAGGCCAAGGTGGCCGTGCAGCAGAGCAGGGATGATCTGGCCCGCATAGCCCTAGACCGCAAGCAGACCGCCGAAAGGACCCTTGGGGACCTCCGCCTGCAGCAGTCCGAACAGCAGAAGGTCGTGGAAGAATTGAGGTCCAACTACAGAATATTGGAAGATAAGCTGCTTAAGGCCCGGTCCGAGAGGGACAGCCTGGTGATGCGCCAGCGCAGGGCCAAGGCCCTCAAGCAGGCCGGAGAGGCTGTGAAGGAAATATCCAGCACCAGCGCCCTGGGGGACTTCGACCGCATGAAGGATAAAGTTGACCGCCTTGAGGCCGAGGCCAAAGCCTCCAGTCTTTCGTTAACCAACTCGGTGGAAGACGAATTTGAAAAACTGAAGAAGGACGCCCAAAAGTCGGCGGTGGATGATGAGCTGGCAAGGCTGAAGGCCGATCTTGGGAAAAACTAAGGGATTGATGAAATTTGGCCCGGTTTAAAAAAATTCTAACCCTGCTTATATGTACGGTTTTTATACTTTCCTTCACTGCCGGGCCGGTACTGGCCAAGGGCAAGGGGGGAGGCGGCCGCAGCGGCGGCTTCTCCAGCGGGGGCCGCAGCAGCTTTTCATCGGGCGCCAAAGGGTATTCCACCTCGGGAGGCTCTTACTCCAGCCCGGCCAGGGAAAGCCAGTCCGGCTCCGCCCCCGCCGGGGGGGCGCCGGTGGGCGCTGCAGGCAGCGGGGCCTCTCCGGGGAGCGGATCATCGTCCCGGAGCGGGGCAGAAAGCACTGTGGGCGGGGGGACCGGGTCTTACGGCAAGGGCTACAGCACTGAGACAGGAAGTTTTTCCACACCAAGGCAGAACAGCCCGCCAACACTTTACAGCGACTACAAAACCGGCAGGGAGGGCTTTTCCACCGGCAAGGACTCTTACAGCACCGGTATGGGGTCCTATTCCGGGAGCTGGAACAGGGATTCATACGCGTCCACCGGAATGGATAAATATCCTTCAAGGCCCCCGGTGGGAGTGTTCGGCTCACCTCCCGCCCCCCCTTACAAGTATCATAATGATTACTGGAGCTTGCCCTTTTTGGCCAGGATGTTTTTCCAGCCCAATTTTTACTGGACTCCATGGGGTTACCATTACTACGCCCCAAGGCTGATTACCTGGATAATAGCCACTGTCGTCATCGTTGCCGTGATCATTATAATCCGGAACAGGCTTAGGGGACCGGCGGGGATGTGATGTTTTTTAGCCATTAGATGTAGTTATAAGGATGCCCGGCAGTCAGGACAGGACTGGCCGGGCATCTTTTTGTAAAAAATAGTCACTTGCAGTCAACTAAACAGATACTGACGCATATAAAGTATTAAGATCATTTACAAAAACAGAGAGGGGTTGTCAAAAATTACTGTGGAGAATGCAAAAAAAATCGTACGCTCTATAAATTTGCCCGATTTTGTAGAGACCCAATATATCAAGGGTGTAGTTGATTGGGTTTTGGCCTATATCAAGGCAGGTTTTGCCGTTCATTTAAGAGGCAATTCCGGGACAGGGAAAACCTCCATAGCCATGCATGTTGCCAATAAGCTGGGCAGGCCGGTTGTGTTGCTGCACGGTAACGAGGATTTCAGCACCTTTGACTTGATTGGCGGCAGGCATGGCTACAGAATGCGCAGGGTGGTAGATAATTTTGTGAGTTCGGTATTAAAAACAGAGGAGGATGTTGTTCAGCGGTGGATTGACAGCAAGGTTACCGTTGCCTGTAAATACGGTTTTACTTTAATCTATGATGAATTCACCCGTTCCCGTCCTGAAACCAATAATATTTTCCTGCCCATACTGCAGGAGAGGGTTTTGGACCTGCCCATGGAAAGGGACGGTGAAGAGAGTTATCTTAAGGTACACCCGGATTTTACAGCCATATTTACCAGCAACCCCGAGGAATACGCCGGAGTCTACCGCAGCCAGGACGCCCTGCGGGAAAGAATGGTCACCCTGGACCTGGACTTCTTTGATGAAGAAACAGAGACTCTGATAACGGCAAGAAAGTCCAAACTTCCTCCCCAGGAAGCGAGAAAAATTGTACTGATAATGAGAAAACTCCGGGAATCCGGCTTATGTGAGTGCCCACCCACTGTCAGGGGATGCATCATGATCGCTAAGACCCTTCAGGGCTTAAAAACCCCGGTTGATACCAAAAATCCGGTATTCAGACAAATTTGTCTGGACGTATTGTCCTCTGAATCCAGCCGGAAAGGCAATATCAACACGCAAAAAAGGGTTCGTGACTTAATAAATAACATTCTGAATGATAATTATATATAGGTAAAGGGGCATATAAAATGATTAATAACAAAAGAGTATTGGGAATGAAAAACATAAACACCCCACTAACTCTAAAGATAAGCGGGATACCTAACATGCCTTTCAATAATAAAATTTATCTCATTCTGTATGCTTTGGAAAAAGAAAAATACAGACTGGTGCAGGAAATCTCAATGTATGATAAAAAAAGGCTGTTATTGCAAAAGAGGGTTGATTATATTAAAGCTAAAATTGCACAGTATAAGAAGTTAAAAATGAATTGTTAGCGGCAAGGGCGGATTTGCTATGGAAAAAATCTATCTTTACTGCGCCCATGCAGGGAACAATCGCATTGATTTTGAAACAAGCATCGGTGGCGGGCAGATAAAACTTGATTATGTAACATGGGAAGGAATATCTGTCATTTTCAGCATGGTGCCCGCAGATTTTTTATCCATTTGCAGCAGGAAAGAGTTTTTTGACTGGATGATAGTTCACCAGCAGGTCCTTAATTACGTATACGAACGGGCAAAGGTAATACCCTTTAAGGTGGGTTCCTCGGTGGGCAAGGTCAGCAACCTTCAGACCATGATAGAAAGCAACGGCAGACTGTTTAAAGATATTTTAAAAACAATTCAAGATGTGGATGAGTGGAACATTATTGTCAGTTTTTCGGATATGCAGCAGGTCTTGTTAAAGGCCGGTGAGGCCCCGGCAGTCAAAGATTTAAAAGAGGAGATACGAAAAAAACATTGTGTCACTCGGGAGGATTTGATTCCGGTGGGCCGTCTTATCCAGGCGGTTTTAAACAACTGGAAAAAGCAAATCGCCGATCAGATTATAAGAGAGGTTAAATCCATTACTGACAACATTTTTATCAATGACACGGTGGATGAAAGCACTTTGCTGAGCATGTCGTTTTTATCTATCCCGGCCGGTGTTGACAAGATAATTGATATTTTAAACAGTTTTCCGGAAGAGGCCGATTTATCGGTAAAGCTGGTGGGGCCCATGCCGCCTCACAGCTTTTACACACTGGAAGTAAAAAGCATTGATAAAGAAAAACTGGCGAGGGCGCTGAACACCCTGGGGATCGCAGGCATTCCCGCCTACCAAGAGATAGTAAAAGCTAAGCGGTCAATTCTGCACCACGTTCACCCGGACAGTGGAACGGTACATGATAACGGGCAGGTGCAGGCTGTTTTACAATCCTTTAATCTGCTGGATATCTACTATCGCCACAAAAATTTTTTGGTGGACAAATTTGATGACGACTTTATTGTCGAGGTGGTAAATGCCCCTGGGCAGGCCGGTGAATCAAATGAAATACGGGCTGCGCTGGCGGCGGCCTTCAGGGAATAACCGGGGTGGCCTGGTAAGAGAGGATGGATCTATGTCAGATTTTAAAAAGTATTTGTATTGCGTCATTTCCACGGATGAACCGATGGTTTTCGATATGCCCGGCATGGGCGGGGCCGGCCGGGTCTACACGGTCAATTTTAATGACATTGCGATGGTGGTTAGCGATTCCAGTGCGGATCGTTTCAGCCTGAGCAGGGAAAACCTGCTGACCCATCAGAAAGTGCTGGAGGAGGTTATGCAGTATTTCACCCTGCTGCCGGTGAAGTTCGGAACTCATGCAGAGTCTGCAGAAGATATTCAGGAATATGTGTTAAAAAAACGCTACAGCGAGTTTAAGGAGACAATAAACTATTTTAATGGTAAAAATCAAATGTCCTTAAAGGTATTGTGGACGGACATGTCAGAGGTGTACCGGGAAATTATTCAAACCAACCCCACCATCAAGAAACTCAGGGATGCCGCCATGTCGGGCAGGGGCGGTTCAAGAAACGACCTGATCGAAATAGGCCGGTATTTGGAACAGGAACTGGCCGGCAAAAAGGAAGCCGAGAGAGACAGGACAGTCAAGGCGCTGAAAAAGTACGCCCACCGGATAAAACTGAAGGACAACTACGGAGACGAGATGTTTGTTAACGCCAACTTTTTAATAGAACAGTCAAAGCAGGAACAATTTGACGTTCTATTGGGCCAGATAGCCGAGACATACGGCTCCAGGGCATTTTTCAAATACGTCGGCCCCATACCGCCCTATGATTTTATTCAGATTTTTATCAACTAGCAGGTGATGATGGATGCTGGGTAAACTGTTGCTTCTGCCCCTGGTGGGCCCGATTGAAGGCTTGATAGCCATAGCCCGGAAGGTCCAGGAATTGGCGGACAAAGAGTTGAACGATCCGGAGGATATTAAAAAAAGGCTTGCCGGGCTTCAGATGAACCTGGAACTGGGCCGCATCACCGAGGAGGAATACCTGCTCGAAGAGGCGGAACTGCTGGAAAAACTGGAACAAATTGAATTAAACAAAGAGGGTGACTAAATGAATATAACCGTCATCAGGAAGATAATAGAATCTTTCTTTGTAAGCGATCTTGGCCATGAAAGAGACGCGGTTCAAGTGATCGGAATATGTAAAGCAGGGGAAGGCTGGGAAGCGAAGGTCATATCGACGGAAACAAACAGGTACTTGAAAAAATTGGGTTATCCGCCGGTCTATGACAAAAAAATGTACATGGTAAAGCTGGACGACAACCTCGAGGTTATCTCGTACTGGGACACTGACTGCTGCGAAAGGGAGGATGAGGTTGGAACCGATCAAAAGTACAGGTAACGCCACTTTATTGGATGTTGTTGAACGCATTCTGGATAAAGGACTGGTTATTAACGCCGATATAACGGTTTCTCTAGTGGGAGTAGAGCTTCTGGGTATAAAAATAAAGGCGGCCATTGCATCCTTTGAAACTGCGGCTAAATACGGGCTGGCCTTCCCCACGGGGACTGAACTGGGATCGTCAGTAATAAGGGAAGCATCCGAGGAGAAAGAATATTGTCCGGAGTGCGGTAAGAGGTCTAAAGTCAAGGAACTTTTGGGATCCGGGTGTCCCTGGTGCGGGTGGGTCAGCGCCCGCGCCAGGTGCGGTGTTGAAGCGCCGCAAGCTTAGTGGGTGCTTTACTATGCATATCGATGTTAATGATAATGATCTCAAGCAGGGGGTACTGGGCCTGGTTTTTGCGCTGGTGGACATTATCAAGGACACGCTCAAAATACAGGCCTACAGGAGGATGGACGGCGGCAGCCTGTCTGAAGACGAGGTTGAAAGGCTGGGCCTGGCCATCATGGACCTGGAGGAGGCCCTGGAATCGATTAAAATCGATCAAAACCTGATTGACGTGGTGGAAAGCATTAAAGAGGGGTTGGACGACGCAATAAATGAAATTGTGGACACCTTAAATCCTGCAAGGTGGGTTGATGATGATGAACAGTGATTTGGAGGAAAAAAATTGCAGGTACATGTA
The DNA here is from genome assembly GCA_049323915.1 of Bacillota bacterium. Taxonomy (GTDB): domain Bacteria; phylum Bacillota; class Desulfotomaculia; order Desulfotomaculales; family Desulfocucumaceae; genus BRHc4a. The sequence continues at coordinate 466 of JBMOPC010000018.1, read as the reverse complement.
CTGTGTGGTTAAAGGCAATGCTGAGGAATTGGGCTTACGGGGCATTGACAATGAAAACGTTTTTACTCTGGCTTACGGGGATGTTGCGGTTGTGGCACACCGGTGCATGGCCGAGCCGTATTATTCCGGTGATGATGAAGTTGTTAAGGGATGGGTAAAAGACCACCACAGAATAGTGGAGGAATACTGGCTAAAATACGGGAATGTGGCGCCGTTCACCTTTAACACCATAATAAAAGGCGATGGCGGCGTTGTCCCGGAGGAGCTGCTTTTCAAATGGCTGGTGGAAAATTACGAGTATATCCAGGGCAAGCTGACCCTTGTGGAAGGCTGCAAGGAATACGGTGTGCAGATAATAATGGATTCCAAGAAGGCGGCAGAAATGATGGTCGACTCCGATGAAGAAATAGCGCGGCTGAGGGAGGAACTGGCCGGCGCCACTCCGGGGAAGGGGTTCCTCATTAAA
>JBMOPC010000017.1:0-21947 GCA_049323915.1 Bacillota bacterium | reverse complement strand
GCGGAAAAACGGACTGGTGGTGGACGGTGTGGTAGGTCCCCGGACATGGGCGGCACTGGGGCTTCCAACCGCCAGGAAAGCCGCCGTTGCCCCGGCGGCCGGAGGTGCCTCCAGGGGCGTAACGGACAGGGGTAATGTTTACCTGCTGGCCCGGGTAATTGAGGGTGAGGCGGCGGACGAGCCTTATCTTGGAAAAGTGGCAGTGGGCGCCGTTGTGGTGAACAGGACCCAGAGCGGTTCTTTTCCCAATTCACTTGCCGGAGTTATTTATCAGCCCCATGCCTTTGAGTCGGTAACCAACGGGCAGTATACCAGACCGGTAACGGACGAGTCCCTGAGGGCGGCCCAGGCGGCCATCAGCGGATTTGACCCCACCAACGGCGCGCTGTTTTTCTGGAATCCATATAAGCCCGTGAGCTCCTGGATCTGGTCAAGGCCTGTGGTAAAACAAATCGGCAGGCATGTATTTGCCCTTTAAGGAGAGGTGACAGTGTTTAAAAAATACGGTTGGGTTTTATCTTTGGCCCTGGGGGTTATTTTGCTGGCGGGGATAGGTTACTGGGGATACGGGCAGATGGTTTCCAGGAGAGCCGCCGAAACCGCCCTTAACAATAAATACAGCCTTGCTTTTTATAACCTCCTGGACAACATACAGAACATGGAGGTCATACTCTCCAAGACACTGGTGGGGCAGGAAACCCACATGGATTCCCAATTGTTTATGAGGCTCTGGCAGGAGGCAGTGGCCGGCCAGAACAACCTCGGTCAGATACCGGTTCCCGACACCACAGTGGCCCGGACCATCAAATTTCTAAACCAGGCGGGGGCTTTCTCGCAGATGCTGGCCAATCAGACTGCGGACGGAAAGCCCAAAAACGAAGATCAGTGGAATGCGCTGCAAAGACTTTACAGGCAGGCCGGGCAGTTAAACGAAGAAATGCACCAAGTTGAGGAGAAGCTGTCCAGTGGAACCCTGGCCATGAGCGAGTTGCGGAAAGAAAGCAGGTTTGTTTTGCGCAGGGCGGGGCCCCAGCTGGCCAACGGCAATTTCCACGCAATTGACAGGAACATGCAGCAGTTTCCCACTTTGATATATGACGGGCCCTTTTCGGACCATCTGGCTAAGAAGGCGCACGCAGGCCTGACCGGCCCCGGGGTAACTCCGGATCAGGCCAGGAGCAACGCGCTGGCCTTCATAGATCAGAAGGCCGACACCACATATGCCGCCAATGTTACCGGGATTGAAAAGGGAAAGATACCGCTGTACAGCGTTGAGGTGACCCCAACTCCCGATCAAGGCGGAGAAAGGATCAATCTGGGCGTATCGAGGCAGGGCGGGAAGATAATATGGATGATCAATTCCAGGACTGTGGGCGGCGCCGGCATAGCCGTACGCGAAGCCGGAGACAAGGCCGGGAGGTTCCTGGAGGACCGTGGATTCAAGAATATGGAATCCACCTACTATGAAATGCGGAACAACATAGCGGTGTTCAACTATGCAGCCACACAGGGCGGGGTTATACTGTACCCTGACCAGGCCAAGGTCTCGGTGGCGCTGGACGACGGCCAGGTTATCGGTTTTGACGGAACCAATTACTGGATGTCCCACCGTGAAAGGAATTTGCCCAACCCGGCGCTGACGGCGGCCCAGGCCAGGGGGAAGCTAAGCCCCAGGCTCCAGGATGTCAGCCCCGGACGGCTGGCTCTGATACCCAAAACGGTGGAACAGGAAGTCCTCACCTATGAATTCCAGGGCCGTATGGACAACGATGTATTTCTTATCTACATAAATGCCGTAACAGGCGAGGAGGAAAGGGTTCTCAGGGTTATACGGACTAATGAGGGAGTGCTTACTATGTAGCAATTAGCTGTAAGCTGTACGCTGTAAGCTATAAGCCATCTATCCATATAGCGATTAATCCCGGCAACGCACTTTAGGGCCTGACGCTTACAGCTTATAGCTTATCGCTAATTATTCCCTGTTGACTTTGGAAAAAACCCCGTGCTATAATTGCTCTAATTTCTCAAGTTTGATAACTGCTATGATGGGGAATAGGGGTATACGCAGTCTTTAGCGAGCCGGGGGATGGTGAAAGCCCGGCAGACGAGGTTGCCCGTGCCGCCCCGGAGCTGCGGGACCAAAGCCTTAAGGCGAGTATGTCCTGCCGGACGCCACCGTTAAAAGGCGCCGGAGAGGGCCGTAAATACGGCCAATTTGGGTGGTACCGCGAGAGAGCTCTCGTCCCTTAATATTGGGATGAGAGTTTTTATATTTTTTGAGCTGGTTAAATTATTGTTAAAAAGGGGGTGGCAGGCCGTGAAGGAAATACTTGAGCTCTTGGAGTCCAACGCAAAGCTTTCTGAAAATGATATCGCCATCATGCTTAACATGGATGTGGAGGAAGTCGGGAGAAAAATCAGGGAGCTGGAAAACAGTAAAACCATTTTGAAATATATTACCCTGGTCAACTGGGAAAAGGTGGGGGAAGAGAAGGTTTCAGCCATGATCGAGGTGCGGATTACTCCTCAGCGGGATGTGGGCTTTGACGCGGTGGCCGAAAGGATATACCGTTTTCCGGAGGTTCGGAGTGTCCGCCTTTTGTCCGGAACTTACGACCTTGGAGTGTTTATTGAAGGCAAGACAATGAGGGAGGTTAGCAATTTCGTAGCCACCAAGTTGTCCACCATCGAAGGTGTGATCAGCACCACAACGCATTTTGTCCTCAAGACCTATAAGCAGGACGGGGTTATTATCGAGGATGACGAAGAAGATAGGAGGCTGGTGGTGTCCCCATGATTAATAAAACAGAATGGTCTGAAAGAATCAACCCCGTGGTCCGTTCCATACCTCCTTCCGGAATAAGAAGGTTTTTTGACATGGCCACCGAGATGAAGGGCGTGATTTCACTTGGCGTGGGAGAACCGGACTTTGTCACCCCCTGGCACATCAGGGAAGCCTGCATTTATTCCATGGAAAAGGGCTATACCATGTATACCTCCAACCAGGGACTTCAGGAGCTCCGGGAAGCCATTGCCCGGGACCTGGACGGATCTTACGGGGTGACCTACGACGCCCGCAAGGAAGTGCTGGTAACGGTGGGGGTAAGCGAGGGGCTTGACCTGGCCATGAGGGCACTGGTTTGCCCCGGGGACGAGGTTTTAATTCCGGAGCCTTCATATGTTTCCTACGCTCCCACCACCACCCTTGCCGGCGGGGTCCCGGTGGCCATCCCCACCAGGGTCGAGGAAGACTTCAGGCTGACCGCCGGAAGTGTGGAAAAGGCTGTTACCCCCCGGTCTAAAATTCTTATGCTCTGTTACCCCAACAATCCAACCGGGGCGGTTTTGCGGCGCCGTGACATGCTTGAGATAGCGGAGGTTGCTAGGGACCATGACCTGATTGTCATATCGGACGAGATTTATGACAAGCTCACCTACACCGGAACTCATACCTGTTTTCCGTCGATACCGGGCATGCGTGACCGGACAGTCCTTTTGAACGGCTTTTCCAAGGCTTACGCCATGACCGGCTGGCGGATAGGCTATGCGGCCGGCAACTCCGATTTTATCGGGGCCATGAACAAGATACACCAGTACACTATGCTCTGCGCTCCAATCACAGCCCAGATGGCCGCCCTGGAAGCCTTGAGAAACGGACAGGAAGGCATGAAGAAAATGGTCCAGCACTACAACAGGCGGCGCCATCTGGTAATGCAGGCGTTCAAAGACATGGGGCTGTCCTGTTTCGAGCCGGGGGGGGCTTTTTACGCATTCCCGGACATAAGGGCCACAGGGCTGACCTCCGAGGAATTCGCAGAGGGGCTGCTGATGGAGGAGAAAGTGGCCGTCATACCCGGCAACGCCTTCGGCCCCAGCGGCAGCGGCTTCGTGCGCTGCTCCTATGCGGCGTCGATGGAGGACCTGGGCGAGGCCTTCAGAAGGATGTCCCGTTTTGTAAGCAGACGGGGGGTCCGTATAAAGACCGTGGTTAATCTTTAATATTTGAGTAAAAACTTTCACTTCTGGCAGGAATGTTGGAAAGTATCAAGACACCAAAGCAAGGGAGAAAGCAATATGATCTGGGACCCGCAGCATGAATGCATCAGCAGGGAGCAACTGAGGGAACTGCAATTCGAAAGGTTGAAAAACACTCTCAACCTGGTGTACGGCCGGGTTCCTTTTTACCGGGACCTGTTCGACCGGCACGGGGTGAGGCCGGATGACCTGCAGTGCCTGGAAGACATAAGGAGATTTCCCTTTACCACAAAGCTGGCGCTGAGGGATAACTACCCGTACGGACTCTTTGCCGTGCCGCTGAAGGATGTCGTGCGGCTGCACGCATCTTCCGGGACTACCGGGAAGCCGATAGTGGTGGGCTACACAAAAAATGACCTGGAAAACTGGGCGCAGCTTATTGCCAGGATTGTAACCCGGGCCGGTGTCACAGACGAGGACGTGGCCCAGATCACTTTCGGCTACGGCCTTTTCACCGGGGCCTTCGGGCTGCACTACGGGCTGGAAAAGGTGGGAGTGACCATAGTCCCGTCGTCGGTGGGCAATACCGAAAAGCAGATAATGCTTTTAAAGGATTTTGGCGCCACCGTATTGGTGGGTACACCGTCCTATGCCATGCACCTGGCGGAGGCGGCCAGAAAAATGGGTGTGGGGCCGGGAGACCTTAATCTGAGAGTCGGGCTTTTCGGGGCGGAGGCCTGGTCGGAAAGCATGAGGGCTGAGCTTGAAAGGGCTTGGGGGATTAAGGCCACGGACAACTACGGGCTCAGTGAGGTAATGGGGCCCGGGGTATCAGGGGAGTGCATTGAGGCTCTGGGTATGCACATAAATGAAGATCATTTTTTGGTGGAGGTGATAGACCCCGAGACCGGCGAGCCCAAAGGTCCGGGAGAGCCGGGGGAACTGGTGATTACAACTCTGACCAAGGAGGCCTTCCCGGTTATAAGATACCGTACCAGGGACATTACCACGCTTAATACCGATCCCTGCGCCTGCGGCAGGACACTGGCCAGGATGCGCAAGGTCACCGGCAGGACAGATGATATGCTGATAATTTCCGGGGTGAATGTCTTCCCCTCCCAGATCGAAAGTGTATTGGTGGAAATAGACGGCATTTCGCCCAATTACCAGATAATTGTAACAAAGAAGGGATACCTTGATATTCTTGAAGTCCGGGTGGAACCCGACGACAGGGCCTTTACGGGCAGCTTCAGGGACCTGGAGGCATTGGAGGAAAAGGTGCGATCCCGCCTGCAAAGCGTTCTTTCCATCGGCGCCAGGGTAAGGCTGGTGGAGCCCTTCTCCATTGAAAGGAGCCAGGGAAAGGCAAAACGGGTGATCGATAACAGACCGAAATAGCGGTTAGCTATAAGCAGTAAGCTATACAATAAACGGATTAACTGATGTATAATGTTATGGATACTGCTTTTATAGGTCGTCAGGTTTTTAAAGCGGTGTATTTATTTTTGCAAACACCTTCTTTCCTGACGTCCGATGTCTGACGGCCAACGACTTTATTGGAGGTGGACAGGTATTGAGAGAGCTTATGACGGGCAACGCCGCCATAGCCAGGGGAGCCTTTGAGAGTGGTGTGACGGTGGGGGCCGGGTATCCGGGTACTCCGAGCACCGAGATTCTTGAAAATTTCTGCCGCTATGAAGATGTGTACGCCGAGTGGGCGCCCAACGAGAAAGTAGCCCTGGAGGTGGGGATAGGAGCGGCTATGGCCGGGGCCAGGGTACTGGTAACCATGAAGCACGTGGGAGTCAACGTGGCGGCTGACCCGCTGCTGACCCTTGCGTATACCGGGGTTAATGGCGGCCTGGTGCTTGTTTCGGCCGACGATCCGGGAATGCACAGTTCGCAGAATGAGCAGGATAACCGCAATTATGCGCGGTTTGCCAGGATACCCGTGCTGGAGCCTTCGGACAGCGCCGAGGCAAAGGATATGGTGGGGCTGGCATTGAATATCAGTGAAGAATTCGATATGCCGGTAATGCTTCGCATTACCACCAGGGTGGCACATTCCCAGGGTTTTGTTGAATTAAGAGACAGGGAAGCCCGGCCCTTAAAGGAGTACAAAAAGGATATCCGCAAGTGGCTGATGGTTCCTGCTTTTGGCAGGATGCGCAGAGTGTCCCTGGGAGAAAGGATGGAAAAGTTATCCCGGTACAGCGAGGAGACTCCCGTCAACTTTATAGTGCCGGGGGACCCCGGGGTAGGGGTAATTACCAGCGGCATAAGCTACCAGTATGTCCAGGATGCACTTCCCGGGGCTTCTATTTTGAAACTGGGCATGACCTATCCCCTTCCAGCCGGTCTGATAAGGAAATTTGCCGCCGGTGTGGAGAAGATCATAGTGGTGGAGGAGTTGGACCCTTATATTGAGGATTTTATAAAAATAATGGGCCTGCCTGTCTCGGGCAAGGAGCTTTTCCCCGCAGCCGGGGAGCTTAGCGCAGCGCTGGTAAGGAGAGGGTTTATCGCCGCCGGGCTTATTCCGGAGGACAGTGCCGAGGCCGCTCCCAAATATGAGGATATGCCTTCTATTCCGGTCAGGCCTCCGGTTTTGTGCGCCGGGTGCCCCCACCGGGGGGCGTTCTACGTGCTCCGCAAGCTAAAGCTGGTGGTGACGGGTGATATAGGCTGCTATACACTGGGAGGAATGTCTCCGCTGGAAGGTATGGACAGCTGTGTCTGCATGGGGGCCAGTATAAGCATGGCGCACGGAATTGACATGGCGGCCCCGGATTTGCGAGGCCGGACCGTGGCTGTGATCGGAGACTCCACCTTCATGCACTCGGGCATTACCAGCCTTTTAGATGTTGTATGCAACAATGGAAACACAACGGTGCTGATACTGGACAACAGCACAACCGCCATGACCGGGCACCAGAATCACCCTGGCACCGGAAAAACCCTGATGGGCAGGGATGCCCCGGCGGTTGACCTGGAGATGCTGGTTAAATCCCTTGGCGTAAAACGGGTCCGGACTGTGGATCCGCTGGATATAGTTCAGCTGGAAGAGGCCCTCAAGGAAGAGGTGGCCGCTCCGGGACCGTCGGTTATTATTGGCCGTAGGCCGTGTATCCTCCTGAAAAAGCAGGAAGGCGCCCCGGTGGCCGTGGACCTGGAAAAATGTACCGGATGCAAGACCTGTCTGAGGTTAAGCTGTCCGCCCATTTCTGTCAGCGAGAAAAAATGCTCGGTGGACCCTGTGTCCTGCATAGGGTGCGGCCTTTGCGTAAAAGTCTGCAAATTCGGCGCCCTGGTTGCGGCGGAAGGAGGCGGGGCCGGTGCGTAAAATAGATATTCTTCTGGTAGGAGTGGGAGGTCAGGGGACCATACTGGCCAGCAGGGTACTGGCTCATGTGGGCCAGTCCATGGGATACGATATAAAGGTTTCGGAAATCCACGGAATGGCGCAGAGGGGCGGGAGCGTGGTAACCCAGGTAAGGATGGGTGAAAAGGTATATTCCCCGCTTATCGATGAGGGCAGCGCGGACGTCATACTGGCCTTTGAAAAGCTGGAGGGGATGCGCTATCTGAGCTACCTCAAGCCGGGGGGAAGCCTGATAGTGAACGACCAGGCCATTTATCCGGTGCCGGTGCTGGCCGGGCTGGCTGAATATCCAGGGGATATCGCGGGATACCTGAAGTCCAAGGTGAAGGAAGCAGTGATGGTTGACGCTCTGGGCATGGCCCGGGATTGTGGCAATGTCAAGGCTGCCAACGTTGTGCTGGTGGGAGTGCTGGCCAGGCGGCTGCCCTTCCCGGAGGAGAAATGGCAGGAGGCCCTGGCTGCCAGGGTGCCGGCCAAGCTGCTGGAGGTAAACAGGACGGCATTTAATGCCGGTTATAACCTGTAGCTAATTCTGAATGGAATTACTGTCGGAATTCAGAATAAAGGAGCCAGAATTCAGAATTGTAGAGGGAATTCCTGACATGACTTATTAAAATCTTGTAACATGATTATCTGGTATAAAATTGAGGCCCGGGCTGTCCCGGGCTTTAATTTTTAGGTGCATTTTGTCATGCTGGCTTTTGGTCCCACAAAAAAAGGAGTATAATAAACAATATTGTATACGCCCCGTGGGAAATCTCCAGGGCCGTTTGGTGAAGCCGAAAAAAGATAAGGGGGCACTGTTAGGGATAATGAGCGGAGTAGTGGAAAACACGCGGGAAATTATTGCCGGGATGCTGAAGAAGGCGCTGGCATCGGCCTGTGAAAAGGGCATGCTGCCTCCGGTGGAAGCGCCTGACTTTGTGGTGGAGGTGCCCAGGGAAAAAGACCACGGGGATTTCGCCACCAATATGGCAATGATGCTGGCCAAAGCCGCCCGCAACTCACCCCGCAGAATAGCCGAGGCTATTGCCGGGGAGATTGACTTGAAGAATTCTCCGGTGGTTAAAGTGGAAGTTGCCGGTCCCGGGTTTGTCAATTTTTATTTGAAGACTGACTGGGCCTATCCGGAGCTGGTGCGTATAGCTTCACAGGACGGGGAATACGGCAGGGTCGGCATAGGAAGCGGCAGGAGGATACAGGTGGAATTTGTCAGCGCAAATCCCACCGGGCTTTTGCACATGGGGAACGCCAGGGGGGCGGCGCTGGGGGACAGCCTGGCCGCGCTGCTGGAATTCGCCGGCTATGAGGTAACAAGGGAGTTTTATATAAACGACGCCGGCAACCAGATTGAATTTTTCGGGCGGTCCCTGGAGGCCCGTTATCTGCAGCTTTTGGGCAAACAGGCCGAAGTTCCCGAAGAGGGGTATCATGGCGAGGACATAATTGAGACCATGAAAGGCTTTGTTGGGAAGTACGGGGACAAATTCCTCGGGGTGTCCGAAACGGACAGGCGTGAGGCAATGACAAAGTATGCCCTGGCCGAAAAGATAGAAGCCATCAGGAAAACACTGGAGGAATTCGGTGTCCGGTACGACGTGTGGTTTTCCGAACAGTCGCTGCATGATTCCGGGGCTGTTGCCGGAGTCATTGAGCGTTTGAAGCAGCGGGGACACCTATATGGTCATGAGGACGCCCTCTGGTTCAAGGCCAGGGACTTCGGGGTGGAGAAGGATGAGGTGCTGGTCCGCAGCAACGGGGCGCCGACCTATTTCGCGGCGGACATTGCCTATCATATGAACAAATTCGAGCGGGGCTTCGACCGGGTAATCAACATCTGGGGAGCCGATCACCACGGCCATGTGCCCAGGATGAAGGGCGCCGTTGCCGCGCTGGGTTATGATCCCGAGGCGCTGCAGATAATCCTGATGCAGCTGGTCAGGCTGTACAAAAACGGGGTTATCGTGCGTATGAGCAAACGAACCGGACAGTTTGTCACTCTGGAGGAACTGATGGAGGAAGTGGGCAGGGACGCCGCCAGGTACTTTTTCGTAATGCGCAGCCCCGACAGCCACCTGGAATTTGACATGGACCTGGCCAGGTCAAGGACCAATGAAAATCCGGTCTATTATATACAATACGCCCATGCCCGCATATGCAGCATTTTAAGGCAGGGCGGGGAGCAGATCAAGGCGCTGACTGACCCGGGATCTGAAAAGCTGTCGCTTTTGACCGAGGAGCCCGAAATAATACTGATACGCAAACTGGCCGATTTCCCTGAAGAGGTGGCGGCGTCGGCCAGGGATATGGCTCCCCACAGGATGGCCCGCTACCTGCACGAGGTGGCCGGGCTGCTGCACAGCTATTACAACGCCCACAGGGTTATTTCCGAACGGGCGGACCTTACCGGTGCCCGGCTGGTGCTGGTAAATGCAACTAGGATAGTAATCAGGAACGGGCTGAAGTTACTAGGGCTGTCGGCCCCCGAAAGAATGTAAAACTGGCTATTGGCTGTAAGCTCCTGATAGTTGGTTATTGGTTGTTGGTTATTAGCTATAAGCTATAAGCTGTACGCTTTAGGCAGCCTGCTACTTATGCTTGTTGCTTATCGCCTACTGCTTACTGCCAATTACCTGTGACTAATTACTAACAGCCAGTAGCCGATAGCCAACAGCCAATAGTTAATGAAGGAGTACATCGCGGATGTAGGAAGTTTTTTTTGCCCTGGGCGCCGGGCTTTTGGCGGGAATGCTGTTCGCCTGCCTTAAGCTGCCGGTTCCCTCCCCTCCGACACCGGCCGGGCTGGCCGGCGTCGTCGGCCTTTTTTTGGGTTATATGGTGGCTGTTAAAATGGGCTGGGACATAAGGTAATCTTCTTTGGATTCCGTCCGCGAATGATTGTTGACATGCCCCTTTCCCCACAGATAGAATATGAGAGGTAGCCGATTAACATTTCCAGATACAGGAGGCTTTCATGGCAAAGTTTGTTTTTGTCACCGGTGGAGTGGTATCATCTCTAGGCAAAGGCATCACCGCAGCTTCTCTGGGGCGCCTTCTTAAAAGCCGCGGCGTAAAGGTTGCCATACAAAAACTTGATCCTTACATCAATATAGATCCAGGCACGATGAGTCCTTACCAGCACGGTGAAGTATTTGTAACCGACGACGGAGCGGAAACCGACCTGGACCTTGGCCATTATGAAAGGTTCACAGATGTCAACTTGAGCCGCAGCAGCAACGTAACCACCGGGGGTATTTACTGGTCGGTAATCAGCAAGGAGCGCAGGGGAGATTACCTGGGGGCGACAGTCCAGGTTATCCCGCACATCACAAATGAAATTAAGGAACGCGTGGTCAAAATGGCCCAGGAATCCCAGGCTGAAGTGGTAATCACAGAGATAGGGGGAACCGTGGGCGACATCGAATCCCTCCCCTTTCTCGAGGCCATAAGGCAGCTCAGGACCGACCTCGGACGGGAAAATGTCATGTACATACATGTCACCCTGGTGCCTTACCTGAGAGTGGCCAACGAACTGAAGACAAAGCCCACCCAGCACAGCGTAAAGGAACTCCGTAGCATAGGCATACAGCCCGATGTAATAGTCTGCCGCACAGAAAAGCGTTTTTCAAAGGAACTTGAAGAAAAACTTGCTCTTTTCTGCGACATAGACAAGGACGCGGTTATACAGGCCGTAGACGCGTCCTCGATTTATGAGGTGCCCCTTATGCTGGAAGAAGAGGGTATGGCGGAGATTACGGTACAGCGCCTGGGGCTTTCCTGTCACCCTCCGGACCTTTATGACTGGGAAGACATGGTAAAGAGGATGAAAAACCTTGCCGGGTCAGTGACTATAGGGCTGGTCGGTAAGTATGTGTCCCTGCCGGACGCTTATTTCAGCGTGGCCGAGGCCCTGCGGCACGCCGGGCTCCACCATGGCACCACGGTGGACATACGCTGGATAAACTCGGAGGAGGTACACAATGCCGAGGATTACCTGAGTGATGTGGATGGTGTTCTTGTTCCGGGCGGTTTCGGCGACCGCGGGATAGAAGGAAAGATAAACGCCATTAAATATGCCCGGGAATCCAGTATTCCCTACCTGGGAATCTGTCTCGGCATGCAGCTGGCGGTGGTTGAATATGCCAGAAACATAATGGGCTGGAAGGAAGCCAACAGCTCGGAGTTCAACAGCAGTACGCCCTATCCTGTAATTGACCTGCTTCCCGAACAGAAAAAGCTGGACCAGATGGGCGGCACAATGAGGCTGGGGCAGTACCCCTGCAAGATTGTTCCGGGCACTTTCGCCAGCAGGGCTTACGGGCAGGAACTAATCAATGAGCGGCACAGGCACCGTTATGAGTTAAACAATCAATACAGAGAGGAACTTGCCGGACAGGGTATGGCAGTCAGCGGAACTCTGCCGGACGGGTATCTGGTGGAGATAATAGAGCTGCCCGATCACCCGTGGTTTGTGGCAACGCAGTTCCACCCCGAGTTTAAATCCAGGCCCAACCGGCCCCACCCGCTTTTCCGGGACTTTATAGGGGCCTCGGTAAAATACCGGGATTCAAAGAAAAAATAATATGAACGGCTTTTTTGAGTTTGACCTGACAGCGACAGCGTTGGGGTTTTTTTTTGCATTGGGAGGCCTGGTGCAACAAAGAATAAAAATAACCGGGGAGAGTGTTGGCGGGAGGTGTCATAAAGTGAACAGAAAGAAAATAATTGGCGCACTTGTTATCGGGGCGGCCGTTTTATCCCTGTTGGCCGCGCTTTTTGCGAGGGCGGGGAATCCCGCCTCCGGCAGGGGAGAAGGGGACGGGGGACCGGGAAGCAGGGGCGTGGTGGCCATTCTGGAAATAAACGGGGTAATCGTTGGAGATGAGTCCTCTGCCGGGATTTTCGGGGGTGAAAACGTCGGCGCCCGGACGGTAATGGAACAGATCCGGCAGGCATCCAAAAACCCTGATATAAAAGCTGTGGTCTTGCGTATCAACAGTCCCGGGGGGTCTGCCGCAGCATCCCAGGAGATCACCGAAGAACTGATCAGGCTGAAAGCAGGGGGAATAAAGATTGTTGCTTCCATGGGGGATGTGGCAGCTTCCGGGGCCTACTGGATTTCCTCGGCTTCGGATAAAATAGTGGCCAATCCGGGGACAATCACCGGAAGTATTGGGGTTATCATGCAGTCCCACAACTTGAGGGGACTTTACGAAAAGCTGGGCATAGGATCTGATACCATAAAAAGCGGCGCGTACAAGGACATGGGTTCGCCTGAAAGGCCCATGTCAGGGGATGAGAGGCGGATATTCCAGTCCATGGTGGACGACACCTATCAACAGTTCGTGGAGGCGGTGGCCAGGGGCCGGAACATCAGCCCCGAAGTGGTCAGGGAGCTTGACGGACGTGTACTCACAGGCCGGCAGGCCATGAAAGCGGGACTGGTTGATCAGATGGGCAATTTTTACGATGCGGTAAGCCTTGCCGGCGAGATTTCCGGCCTGGGCAAAGACCCCAGGACTTTAGACCTCAGACCCCATAAGCAGTGGTGGCGTTTTCTCGGCGGTGTCGGGACTTCCACCGGCGTGTTTCCACCGTCGGGCAGCCTGAAGGACTACAGCGGGGTGATGCTGCTGTGCCCGCCGGTTAAAATGTAATGCCGGGGCGGGTCAAATGATTCCGTTCGGTGGAAAGGAGCAGCCATAGAATGATTAACAACGGTGAAAATTCACCGGGAAATACCGGCTCAACTCCTCCTGTGGAAGGTGCGGCACAGGTGATTCCGGAGGAGGGCAAAGGTGTTCCCGGCATGCTGGAACTGATCTACGGCATTCTTTTTGATCCTGTGGGGACCTTTCGCAGGACCGCCCACTCGCCACCCCTGGGTCGTACCCTGGCAGTGTTTTCGCTGGTTAAGATTATGACAATACTGGTAGGCGGCTATTTCTTGTCCTTAAGAATGATGAATGGCAGCCTTGCGGGTTTTGGAGGTCTGGGTATCGGTGAAGCCATAGAGATCATGGCGCCGGTGGTGGCAGCCATGGTGCTTGTTTATGAATACCTGAAATGGTTTGTATACAGCGGGATCCTTTATCTCCTGGCAGAATTGGCCGGGGGCAGGGGAAAGGCGGCGGGGGTTTTAACGGCCACAGGGCTGGCTTCCCTTCCGGCCTTGCTCATTTTGCCGGTACAGATTCTGGCGGCGGTTTTTGGGGGGAAAGCGCTGTCCGGTGTGGCTGATGTTTTGATCTGGCTGGCTGTTATGATCTGGGGCGCCGTGCTGGTTGTGATCGGATTGAGAGAGACGCAGCAATTGTCCACCGGGAGGGCTGTTATGGTGGCTCTTACCCCGGCTCTTGGTTTGATAATCATTTTTATACTGGCTATTGTGTTATTGGCGGGCATTATTGCTCCCCTGTTTGATCCGTTTAAGTAGGCAGGGGCGCAAAAAATTGATTGAAAAATTAAAATCTATAATCTGGCATATAAAGGAATTTTCACCTGCCTGCCGAATTTCTTCATAAAGGTGAGAGGTGCTAGGGGGTGTTCCGATGAATGCTAAAGATTTAAGCCTGCTTGTAGTAGATGACCAGCACGGCGTAAGGCGGCTTCTGCAGGAAGTTTTTGCCGAGGATGGCTACCGTGTAAGAGCGGCGTCGGGAGGGGAAGAAGCTTTGAAAATGATTGCCCAGGAAGTCCCGGACCTTATTCTCCTGGATATCAAGATGCCCGGTATGAGCGGCCTTAAAACACTGGCGGAGCTGAGAAAGACCAACGCCGGCCTGCCTGTTCTTATGATGACCGCTTACGGAGACCTTGAGGTGGTAGGGCAGGTAAAAAAACTCGGTGTCAAGCATTACATAATAAAGCCCTTTGATCTTAGCGAGGTAAGGCACATGGTCAAAGGCCTTCTTATCGAGGCCGGGCCCGGCGCCGGCAAGGTTCAGGAAATCGGCTAGAGTACACGGGTATACAAAGGATTTTTATAAAATACGGCGAAATAATCTTTTGGTAAAGAGGCAGGCGTTAATTGCCAAGGCCGGTTCATAATCACGAAGGGGGGTAAACCCGGTGCCTGTGGAAACTGAAAGGATTCTCGCCATGCGCTGTCCCCAGTGCGGCAAACTGGGGTATCACTCTCTTCAGCGGTTTGCAGTGGGCCGGGGCAGCGGGCTGGAAATCAAGTGTTCTTGCGGAGCGGTTAAATTCGTGATTTATACCAGGAACCGGTCCGATTACCGGTTGAAAATTGCCTGCGTTTTTTGCGAGGGGTACCACAGCCACTTACTTGCCGGCAAGCAGGTCTGGTCTTCGGGCGGGATAATTGATCTCTGCTGTTTTGACACCGGGCTTGAACTGGGGCATATAGGCCGGGAAGAGAACGTAAAAAAACTTGTGTCAAACCGCGAAAACGATCTGGAAATACTGGTGGACGAATTCGGCAGGGATAAGTTTTTTAACAGCAGCAAGATTATGTATGAGGTTTTGCATTGCCTTCGCCAGATAGCCGAAAGGGGTATGCTGTATTGCCAGTGCGGAAACCACCAGATTGAAGTGGAGATTTTTCCCGACCGGCTTGAATTGCAGTGCGGGGGCTGCGGCAGCATTAATATTGTTTATGCTGAAACCGAGGAAGACCTGCAGGTAATCCGCCAGGTTGACGAGATAGAGCTGGTCAAAAACGGATTCGAGTTTTTGGACAGTCAGGTTAGGGCGGGAAAGAACAATAAGAAATCTGAAAATGGGAGAAACAAAAAAACATAAAGAGGTTGACGTAGAGATATACTCTTCACCAAAGGCATTAAAACACTGAAAGGAGGGTTGACCCGGTTTTTTTGTGGACGTTCGGAGCCGGGTACAGTTGGAACGGCTTTGGACTCCATTCGGATCCGGGGTTTAAAAATGACTTTTGTTTCTGTTGATAAACTTCTGAAAGATGCCGAGGCCGGGGGCTACGCCGTAGGGGCCTTCAACTGCAACAACATGGAAATAGTGCAGGCAATTACAAGGGCGGCCCAGGCCGAAAGATCCCCGGTTATAATGCAGGCCAGCCAGGGCGCCATTAAATATGCAGGCATCGGGTTTATCGTGTCCATGGCCAGGGAGGCCGCCGCTTCGGTGGACGTCCCGGTTGCGCTGCACCTGGACCACGGCACCAGTTTCGATCAGATCATGTGGTGCATCAGGTCCGGCTTCAGCTCGGTCATGATCGACGGCTCCAAAAAGCCCCTGGAGGAGAACATTGCCATTACCCGGCAGGTTATAGCCTGCTCCTACCCGCTGGGGATTTCTGTGGAGGCCGAGCTGGGGAAGATTGGAGGCACAGAGGACGATATCACCGTCACCGAGAGGGAGGCCATGATGACTGACCCCGAGGAAGCCAGGTATTTTGTGGAGAAAACGGGGGTTGGATCCCTGGCGGTGGCCATAGGCACAGCACACGGCAGGTACAAGGGGGAGCCCAAACTGGATTTTGACAGGCTGAAAAAAATACGCTCCCTGGTTAAAGTGCCCATAGTGCTGCACGGCTCCTCCGGTGTGCCCGACGATCAGATTACAGAGGCAATCAGTCTCGGTGTCCGGAAGGTAAATATAGACACCAACATCAGGGAAGCCTTTGTTGATGCGGTAAGACAGGCGGCCGGGGAGAATCCCGATGAAATCGATCCTCGAAAGATTCTGGGCCCGGCAAGGGACGCGGCTGCCGAAATAATAAGGGAAAAAATAAGGCTGTTCGGAAGCTCGGGTAAAGCATAAACAAGAAAACAGGAGTCAGAATACAGAATAGGAAGGCAATAGATTCTGAATTCTGACCGGGAGGGGATTGCTATAGAGCTTTTTATTGACACCGCCAATATAGACGAGATCAAATGGGCCTATGATCTGGGGGTAATCAGCGGGGTTACCACCAACCCTTCCCTTATAGCCAGGGAAGGCAGGGATTTCGGCCAGGTGGTGCGGGAAATAACGTCAATAGTGGACGGGCCCATCAGCGCCGAGGCGGTAAGCACTGACGCACCCGGAATGATTGCCGAGGCGGAGCATCTGGCAGCCATTCACCCCAATATTGTGGTAAAAATACCTATGAACGCCGAGGGGCTGAAGGCAGTAAAGGTTTTATCCGGCAAGGGGATAAAAACCAACGTCACCCTTGTTTTCTCGGCAAATCAGGCCTTAATGGCCGCCCTTGCCGGGGCCGCCTATGTAAGCCCCTTTGTGGGAAGGCTGGATGATGTCGGCCAGGACGGGATGGACCTGATAAGGCAGATAATGGACATTTATTCCAATTACGCCATGGAAACCAAGGTGATAGCCGCCAGCATCCGCCATCCGGTTCATGTTACGCAGGCGGCGCTGGCCGGGTCCGATATAGCCACCGTGCCTTACAAAGTGATCATGCAGATGCTTGAACACCCGCTGACCGGCGCAGGTATCAAAAAATTCCTTGAGGACTGGGAAAAAGTTCCCTCCAAATAGCTTACCAATGACTGCATATGGCAACAATAAATATATAAAAAGGATCCGGTTAGAGAGGATTTCTTTACGTGTTGCGAGAATTGACAGCTAAATACTTCCGGAGGCTAAAAAATACCTATGAAAAGGTTATGGACCTTCCGGACTCCCCCAGAAAAATTGCCCAGGGCGTAGCTCTGGGCACCGCTCTGGATTTTCTCCCAATGCCGTTCATCAGCATTCCAGTATCTTATCTCCTGGCCAGGCTGGTCAGGGTCAACGCGGCTGCCGCGGTCCTCACCGTAATATTTTTAAAGTGGGCCGTTCCTTTCTTTTTTGCTTTCAACTACTATATTGGAAAAATATTGCTGGGGGAGGCCGCACGGTATTCCGCTGAAAACAGTGTGATCACGTCCGGCGCCGGGGCTTGGCTTGAGTGGATGAGGCACCTTGGATACCCCTTTTTGGTGGGGGCGGCCATAAACTCGGTTTTGGCCGGTGTGGTGACTTATTACGGGGTAAGGGCGTTGCTGGAATGTCGGAGGAAGAAAAAAAATCAAAATACACCTAAAATTTCCTGCCCTGATGAAATCGGTTAGCTGTCGCGACATGTCCCCAACAATAACCGGATTGGGCCGGGCTAAAAGCGAGGGTATGTAAATTGAACTACACTGATCTTGACAACAAAACAATGCAGGAATTATACAAAATAGCCAGGGAACTTGAATTAACCGGCTATTCAAGGCTTCGTAAAAAAGAGCTAATTTTTGAAATCACCAAAAAGATTACGGAAAAATCAGGGCTTATAATGGCCAGCGGGGTTCTGGAGATTATTCACGAGGGGTACGGTTTCCTCAGGCCCTTTAAATACCTTCCCAGCTATGACGACATATATGTTTCGGCTTCGCAGATCAGGAGGTTTGACTTAAGGACCGGGGACCTGGTGGAGGGGCAGGTAAGGGGGCCGAAGGACAACGAGAGATACTTCGCACTATTGAGGGTCGAGAGGGTTAACGGCTTCGACCCTGAGAAATCGGCGGAAAGGCTTCACTTCGACGCTTTCACCCCCCTCTACCCCAATGAGAGGATAAGGCTGGAGACAGATCCCGGCAGGCATTCTTCCAGGCTGATAGACCTTATCGCCCCCATCGGAAAAGGGCAGAGGGGGTTGATTGTAGCTCCTCCCAAGGCAGGCAAAACCACACTCCTCAAAGATATAGCCCACAGCCTGACCAGAAATCATCCCGAAATATATTTAATAGTACTGCTTATCGATGAGCGACCCGAGGAGGTAACCGATATCGAGAGGTCGGTGGAGGGAGAGGTGGTAAGTTCAACCTTTGATGAGCCCGCCGAAAACCACGTCAAGGTTGCCGACATGGTCCTGGAAAGGGCCAAGCGCCTGGTTGAGCACCGCTGCCATGTGGTTATACTGCTGGACAGCATAACGCGGCTGGCCAGGGCCCACAATCTGGTGGTATCCCCCAGTGGCCGGACCCTGAGCGGTGGTGTGGACCCGGCTTCACTTCACCGTCCGAAGCGGTTTTTCGGCGCCGCCCGGAACCTGGAGGAAGGGGGGAGCCTCACCATACTGGCTACCGCTCTGGTGGAGACCGGAAGCCGTATGGATGACGTAATTTTCGAGGAGTTTAAGGGCACCGGCAACATGGAGCTGATACTGGACAGGAAACTGGCGGACCGGAGGATATTTCCGGCCATTGACGTTGTCAGGTCCGGGACCCGCAAGGAGGAGCTGCTGCTTTCCAAATTTGAGCTGGACTGGATGTGGCATTTCCGTAAGGCCATTGCCGGTATGGCTCCGGTGGAGGCCATGGAAATGATGCTGGACAGGATCAAAAGAACCAGGAGCAATGTTGAGCTCATGCAGTCCTTCCGCGACATGAGGAGAAACAGCGGGTAAGTACGATGACTCCAGGGGCGGCAGCCCCTTTTTATAGATATAGGAAATTATGCTGAAAGGAATTCTGTGGATAATTTCCCATATGCGGGGGTTTCAAGGGGGAGTGCCCCCTTGCTTCAGTGGGGGGTTGAGGACGTCTATACCGTCCGAAGGGGCGCAGCCCCTTTTGTTATTACTGTTTTAAACAAGCGTAAAATGGCTATACTGGTAAGCGGACTGCCTAATAATGTAAACGAGGTGTAACCAGAGGGATTAAAATGACAAAAACAAGAAAAATAGTGGCAGTGTTGCTTTGCGTTGTTGTTTTAAGCGGAGTGACGGCGGTGAGGGCCATGGCAACCCCGGACGAATGGATTACCGACAGGGGCCGGTACCTTAACACCGCCGGGAAAAACACCAATGTAACGGAGAACAGACAGGCGGCTGAGGGGTATTTGGTCAGGAAAGGGGACACCCTGCTGGCCATTGCCGCAAGGTTCGGTGTTTCCGCGGCTGATCTGGCCTCGGTAAACAGCCTTCGTGACTCCAACCTGATCAGGGAGGGGCAGCTGATCATGGTTCCCGGAATCAGGGGGGTTCACATGGTGGCTCAAGGTGAAAACCTTTCCATCATTGCCCTTAAAAACGGTGTGTCCATAAAGGAAATATCCGAGGCCAACGGCCTCAAGGATGAGGATTTTCTTATGGCCGGCCAGAGACTGGTCATCCCCGGGAAACAGAGATCCGGAGGGGCTTTGATGTCGGCTCCGGCTGCCAGGGCGCTGCCCGTGGGGGAAATGGAATGGCCGGTGGTCGGCTGGATAAGTTCACCCTTCGGCATGAGGGAAGGTAAACACCATGACGGTGTGGATATTGCTGCTGACCAGGGGACACCCGTAAAGGCGGTCATGTCGGGCCGGGTGGTATTTGCCGGGCCGAGGGGGTCTTACGGGCTGGCGGTGATATTGGACCACGGCGATGGGCTCTGCACGCTTTACGCCCACCACTCAAAAATTTTGGTGACCGAGGGCGAGTGGGTAAACAAGGGGCAGGTCATCGCGCTGGTGGGCAACACAGGAAGGTCCATGGGGCCTCACCTGCACATGGAAATGCTAATCAACGGAGTGCCCTATGACCCGATGTTGTGCTTTAACAGGGCCAGGGCCTGATAATAAAAAATAAAGGCAGTCGCAGATTGTAAAGGCAAGGAATAAATGCCTGAAGCCCGCTTTATCAAGAAAGCGGGCTTTACTTATATTTATTGGTTGCTGAGAGGAAATGGATCAAAAAATGTCGTATTTTATACAGGAGCTTCTTCAAGAGGGAGAGCGCCCATGTCTGCTGATATAAATAAAACAAATACCACCCGCCCGGAGAGGGTAAAGGAAGAGCTTACTGTGCAGAAGGCGTATTTCCAGCAGCTTTTTGAAAACTCTCCCCAGGCAATCGTAATACTGGACAACACGGACAGGATTATTAAAGCAAACAGGGGGTTTGAAAAACTCGACCGGATACAGGACCTTGTGGCGGATATGGCTTCGGCCATAGGGCTTTCGGACCGGAATACCACCGACCTTCGCCTGCTGGCCCGGTTCCACGACATAGGGAAAGTGGGTATACCAGACCGTTTGCTTTTTAAGCCGGGGCCCCTGAATGAAGAGGAGTTCAACGAAATGAAGCGTCACAGTGAGATAGGCTACAGGATAGCCCAGTCGGCGCCGGACCTGGTCCCCATTGCGGACTGGATTTTAAAGCACCACGAGTGGTGGAGCGGCAGTGGATATCCGCTGGGTCTCATGGGAGAGGAAATCCCGCTGGAATGCCGTATGCTTTCAATTGCCGACGCCTATGACGCCATGACCAGCGACCGCCCCTACCGTAAGGCCATGTCCGTGGAGAAGGCTGTGTCCGAGCTGAAAAGGTGCGCCGGGGTGCAGTTTGACACGGTCCTGGTGGAAATTTTTATAGGTATTCTGGAAATAAATTGCCGTCAGAATTCAGAAGACAGGAGACAGAATACAGGCGCCCGGGCTGCCCAAAGCAGCCACCAAGGAGAATGAAAATTCTAGAATGATTTCATCGCGATATAATTTTGTTTGCCATTTTGGAGGGATCTCATATTGCGTTTGCTATACGCCGATGCAGAAGGCAACTACTACGATCACCCCACCCTTCGGGCTGCCGGGAGGACCGGTGACCGTTACTGCGAGCTTTCTACCGGAGACCTCATCGAAATGCCTTCCGGATCTTCCCTGGTACTGATACCGGGCGGCCACCCGGTGGGGGTTTCGGCAAGGGGACGCTTTTCCCTGGCCGAAAGAGAGTTCGGCGGCGATGGGCCGGCTTTTGCGGTGGGCGCGCTTCTCCCGCAGGGTTATACAAGAATTCTCCTGCCGGCATTCCGGCGGGGGAAGGGTGGACAGCCCCTCCCCCTGCTTGGATACGCCGCCGTGGCCTGGCGCAGGGGAAAGGTGTACGTGTCCGCTGTTCAAACCGACAGTCCGGAACGCTGGGACCCGGTACACTACAATACACCTGATCTGCCGTCACTGGTGGAAAAGCTGCAAAAGGAAATGCCCGGCAACAGGATTGTACGGCAGCTTTCCGGATGCGCCCTGGATTACGCATGTTTTACCGCCCAAAACATATTTTACGGCCGGTGGGAGGGGGGCATTCCGGTGTCTAGGTCCTGCAACGCAGGCTGCCTGGGATGCATTTCGCTGCAGCCTGCCGAATGCTGCCCGGCCCCCCAGTCAAGGATAACCTTCACCCCATCGGTGGACGAAGTGGCTGGTGTGGGCTTAAGGCACCTTAATGCCGGGGGGGACATAATCAGCTTCGGGCAGGGATGCGAGGGAGAGCCGACGCTGGCTGCAGGCCTGATCCGGGACTCGCTGCTTTTACTAAGGCAAAAAATCTCGCGCGGCACAATAAATATGAATACCAATGCCGGTAATACCCCGGCCGTGGAGACGCTTTGCGGCTCCGGGCTGGATTCCATAAGAGTCAGCCTTATCAGCGCCCGGAGAGAGGTTTATGACCGCTATTACCGGCCCCGGGGCTACGGGCTTTCTGATGTGGGGGAGTCGCTGAAAAGGGCGGGCCGGATGGGGGTATACACCTCCTTAAACCTGCTGGTGTATCCCGGCCTTACCGACAGGGAGGAGGAGGCCCAAGCCCTGGAGGGCTTTATCGGAGAGACCGGCGTAAAGCTGGTCCAGATAAGAAACCTTAATA
>JBMOPC010000016.1:0-22057 GCA_049323915.1 Bacillota bacterium | reverse complement strand
TAGCTTACATCTGACAGCTTATAGCTGACAAACCGGACGGGCGGCAGGAGGGCTTTAAAATGAGCTGTTATCTCAGGCACTTAAAGGGCGTTATTGAAAGGGCCGGAGTACACCCGGCCGGCAAAGAGGATCGAAAGGCCCTTGACCTGGCGGTCCGGGAACTGGTGGGAGCCGGGCCGGACCGGCAGTGCAACGAGACGTGGAAAATAGTGAAGGAGTGGCTCAAGGAGTCTCCCGGCAGGGAGGATTTGCTGGCCTCCGAGCTTGCGAAGAAGCTGGGGGGCAGGGACTGATGTCGGCTGAAAAGATGCTTAAACCACAGAGAACACAGAGAACACAGAGTATTTGGAGATTAGCTATTGGCTGTTAAGGCATTAGAAAGGGTAATTAGTGATTGGTAATCTCCATTTTTTCTGTGCTCTGTGTACCCTCTGTGGTTTTATAATTTTTAAGGGGGTGCCGCCATGGGCATCGGCCTTTACATTCACGTTCCATTCTGTGTCAGAAAGTGTCAATACTGCGCTTTCACGTCCTACTCCGTAAAGGAAGGCCAGGTTTCCATTTATATTGACGCGCTGTGCAGGGAGATGGGGATAAGGGCCGGGATGCTTTCGCCGGAGGAGAGGAAGGTGGAGACCGTCTACATTGGCGGGGGGACTCCCACCTGCCTGCCCGCTGAAGATCTGGGGGCGGTATTTGAAGCTTTCCATTGGCATTTTGAAATTGAGCCCGGGGCCGAAATATCGGTGGAGGCCAATCCCGGCACGGTGGACGGCGAAAAGCTTTCCATGCTTGGGAAATTCGGCGCAAACCGGATCAGCATCGGTGTTCAGGCATGCCAGAGGGAACTACTGGGATTGCTTGGCAGGGTCCACACCTTCGAGGAGGCGGTGAGCACTCTGTATCAGGCCCGGGATGCAGGTTTTGAAAATATAAACCTGGACTTGATATTCGGAATTCCCGGGCAGAGTTTAGAACAGTGGCAGGAGTGCCTGAACAGTGTGGCGGATTTAAACCCTGAACACATATCCGCCTATGGCCTGCACCTGGAGGAGGGAACCCCTCTTTTTGAAAGGGTCGGGAAAAGACTCCTGGAGCCCTGCCCGGAGGACCTTGAGGCCGATATGTACAAATGCCTGACGGACAGCCTCAAATCCCGGGGATATATTCATTACGAGATTTCCAATTTTGCCCTGCCCGGAAGGCAGTGCCGCCATAACCTTCGCTACTGGCATAACCTGGACTACCTGGGGCTGGGACCGGCGGCCCACTCCTTTATGACAGGCAGGCGTTTTTCCAACGAAACCGTTCTTCAACGCTATGCCGGCAGTATTTCAGCCGGTGTTTTACCCGAATGCTGGGAGGAAAAAATAGACCTGGAAAATGAAATGTCCGAGACAGTTTTTCTGGGATTAAGGCTTGTGAAGGGGCTGGACAAAGGGGAGTTCAGGCGCAGGTTCGGCAAGGATATTGAAGAAGTTTACGGGGACAGGATCGGCCGCCTGGCCGGCCTCGGGCTCATTGAGGCCGATGAGAGGCGGCTTTGCCTTACCGGCAAGGGGTTGATGCTGGGAAATATGGTGTTTGCAGAGTTTGTAGGCTGATTTTTTTTAAATCATTCAGGTTATGCTAAATTAGAGCTGTCTTTTTGTTGCCGGTTACGCTTGACAAAACAGGTGTCCGGTGCTATTTTTTTACGTAGAGGATTAGCACTCTGCTAAAGAGAGTGCTAACAAGGGGTGGTGAGCCGGAGTGAAAATTGATGCCCGTAAACAGCAGGTACTCCTGGCTATAATAACCGATTACGTTACCACTGCGGAACCGGTGGGTTCGCGGACCATTGCCCGCAAATTCGACCTGGGGGTTAGTCCCGCCACCATCAGGAACGAGATGTCGGACCTGGAGGAGCTGGGGTATATCGAGCAGCCCCACACCTCGGCCGGCAGAATCCCTTCACAGCAGGGCTATAGATATTATGTGGACTTCCTGATGAAGAAAAAGGACCTGACCAGCCAGGAAGAGGAGATAATCCGCGGTGGATACGAGAAAAAGGTCAGAGATATCGGTCAGGTGGTAAACCGCACCAGTAATATACTCTCCCAGATGACCAACTATGCCTCTGTGGTCATGACCCCGAGGACGGATATAAGCACATTCAAGCATATACAACTGGTGCTGATGAGTCCGGGCCAGGCAATGGTCATAGTGGTATTAAGCGCCGGAACACTGCAGCACAGCATTATCCAGGTGCCCGAAGAGGTTACCCAGCTGGACCTGGATACCATATCAGGGGTTTTTAACGCCAAGCTGCAGGGCCTCACCATTGATAAGATAAAGCTGACACTGATCAGGGAGATCTATTTCGAGCTTGCCAAGCACAAAAATATTCTTGATCTGGCGATGCACCTTATACAACAGGGGCTGACCCTGAGCCGGGAAGACAGGGTGTACATGGGCGGTGTCTTCAACATGCTGAACCAGCCGGAGTTCAAGAATATTGAAAAGGTGAAAACACTTCTTGGACTTCTGGAGCAGGAAGAACTTTTGCGCAACCTTCTGGAGAAAAACATTTCTCAGGGGGGTGTGGCCGTCCGCATAGGCACCGAGCTGAACAGGGAAGAGATAAAGGACTGCAGCGTGGTGCTGGCCGCCTACAGCATGGACGGAAAGCCCGTGGGCACACTGGGGGTTATTGGCCCAACCAGGATGGACTATGCCTGGGTGGTCAGCGTGGTTGAGCACATGACCCAAAACCTCTCAGTGACACTGGAAAAAATGTTTAAGGGATGGAGATAAAATAATGAGTCTTAAACAGCAGGCCAGCACCGGGGCTGAGGTAAACGAGCGACTTGCCGCCCTGGTATCCAACGCCAATGCCATCAGGGCCATAGCCTCGGCGGTTGAGGGCACGCTGGGCCCCAAGGGGCTGGACACCATGCTGGTGGACAAATTCGGGGAAGTGGTCATCACCAATGACGGGGTGACCATACTTACGATGATGGAAGCAAACCACCCCGCCGCCAGGATGTTGATAAACATCGCCAGGGCACAGCAGGATGAAATAGGCGACGGCACCACAACCGCCACAGTGCTGGCGGGGGCGATGGTGGGATCAGGGGTTGAGCAGGTGTCCAGGGGAGTGCCGGTGGCCCGGGTTATAGAGGGGCTGAGGGCCGGTGTCAGGGCCGGTATAGAGTCCATAAGCCGGCGTGTAAAGCCCATAGAGGACATTGGCGACCCTGTGGTCAGGCAGGTGGCGCTGGTGGCCGGAAGAGGCCACGAGGACATAGCCGGCCTGGTGGTCCAGGCGGCAGGGATGGTGGGCAGGGAAAAACTGCTGGACCGGAATTTCAAGCTGGCAGACACCGTGGTTTCGGAGGAAGGGGCCGAAAACCAGGTTTTTAAAGGGGTTATAATAAGCAAAGAGAGAATGAACCGGCAGATGCCTGCAGAGCTGACTGACGCCCTTGTACTTGTGATTGACGATGCCCTGGAGCCCGAAGAGATGGAGGATGAGGCGCTGGCCACCGAGGCCGGCTTTACGCGGTACATGGAGCTTCAGAATCAGTTCCGGGAGAATATAAATAAAATAGTTGAAATAGGAGTGGCCCTGGTGCTGGTTGACCGGGGGGTCAGCGAGATCGCCGAGGAAATACTGACTGACGCCGGTGTGATGGTGGTCCAGCGTGTCTTGTCGGCCGAGCTGCGCAAGGCCGCCGATCATAGCGGAGCCCGCATGATCAAACGAAACGGGCTGAGAAAGGACTCCGACCAGCTGCGGAGCTTCCTGGGGAAGGCCGGGAGGGTTTTTAACGACGAAAAGCTGGAGCAGGTCTGGATACAGGACGGCGCAGGCAAATCAATGGCCACGGTGCTGGTGGGGGCTGCCACAGCCGAGGTTGTGGGGGAGCGCCAGCGCATAGCAAAGGACGCCGCGGCGGCGGTTCAGGCGGCGGCGAGGGGCGGGGTGGTTCCCGGCGGAGGCGCAGTGGAACTTGCCGCCGCCGTGGATGTGGAGAAAATACGGTCGGGCATGCGCGGGATGTCGGTTTACGGCGTGGACTGCGTGGTGGATGCTCTGAAGAGGCCCATGGCCCAGATAGTTGGAAACGCGGGATTCAATCCCCTTGAAAAGCTGGGGGATGTCATCGCGGCCCAGGCCGAAAGCGGCAGGGATTCTCTTGCGGTGGACTGCGACACCGGCGAGATAATGGACATGTTTGAGGCCGGCGTGATAGACCCCGCCCCGGTTAAAACTTACGCCCTGAAGGCGGCCGGTGAGATTGCCGAGGCCATTTTAAGGATAGATACCATTATTAAAAAGAGGGAAGAAAAAGATATCCGTGGACTGGACTGATAAAGGGGCGCGGATTATAAATACGGCAAGGCAGTGAGGTGAATGTCGGTGAGGGAACGGGAGAACGAAGTTCTCGACAAGGAACTTGATAATGAGTCTGTAAATGAAATGGAAACCGCCCGGGAGGAATCCGATACGGGCGGGGCCGCCGGAGACCCGGTACAGGAGGCGCCGGATGACGGAAAAGAGAGTCTTGTAAAGATGCTGGCCGGGGAAAGGGCAAAGGCGGAAGAATACTTTAGCCGCCTGGCCAGGATGCAGGCCGATTTTGACAACTACAGAAAGCGTGTGGCCAAGGAGAGGGAGGATCTGGTCAAGTACGCCGGAGAGCAGATCATAACCGCTCTTTTGCCCGTGATAGACAATCTTGAAAGGGCGCTGGCGGCCAGGGACGGTGAACATGGGAAACTGGCCGAGGGCGTGGAAATGATCGCCAGGCAGATTAGCGACATACTGGCCCGGGAGGGGCTGGAGCTTATTCCCACCGTGGGCGAGCAGTTTAACCCCGAAGTGCACGAGGCTGTAATGAGGGAGGAAGGCGGGGAGCATCCCGAAAACACCGTTATCGAGGAATTCAGAAAGGGTTATACGCTGAAGGGAAAGATAATCAGGCCGGCCATGGTAAAAGTGGCCGTGTGATTAGCCCCGGCATTAATGTACTGATTAAACCGGAAAAAATAAAAATGTTATACAGCCAGTATTGAAGGGGAGGTAGCAATGGGCAAAGTAATAGGAATAGATCTGGGTACCACCAACTCCTGCGTGGCCGTGATGGAAGGCGGGGAGGCCGTGGTAATACCGAATGCAGAGGGTGGGCGCACCACCCCCTCGGTGGTGGGCTTTTCAAAAACAGGGGAGCGCCTGGTGGGCCAGGTGGCCAAGAGGCAGGCGGTAAGCAACCCCGACCGCACCATAAGTTCCATCAAGAGGCACATGGGGACCGATCACAGGGTTGACATAGACGGAAAAGGCTACACGCCCCAGGAAATTTCGGCCATGATTCTGCAGAAGCTGAAGACTGACGCCGAGGCATACCTCGGGCATAAGATAGAGCAGGCGGTAATCACAGTGCCCGCCTATTTTACCGACGCACAGCGCCAGGCCACCAAGGACGCCGGGAAAATCGCCGGACTTGAAGTTTTGAGGATCATAAACGAGCCCACGGCGGCGGCCCTGGCTTACGGGCTGGATAAGGAGCAGGACCAGACCATACTGGTGTTTGACCTGGGAGGCGGCACCTTTGACGTTTCCATACTGGAACTGGGGGACGGGGTGTTTGAGGTCAAGGCCACCAGCGGAAACAACCGCCTTGGAGGGGACGACTTCGACCAGAGGGTTATGGACTGGCTGGTGACCGAGTTTAAAAAAGAGTCGGGGATCGACTTAAGAGGCGACCGCATGGCCATGCAGAGGCTGAAGGAGGCGGCCGAGAAAGCCAAGATAGAGCTTTCCGGGGTGGCCACCACCAATATCAACCTGCCTTTTATAACCGCAGACGCCAATGGGCCCAAGCACCTGGACATAAATCTTTCCAGGGCCAAATTCGATGAGATGACGGCGGACCTGGTGGAGAAAACCATGGGGCCCACCAGGCAGGCTCTGGCCGATTCCGGGATCGATCCCAAGGACATCCACAAGGTGTTGCTGGTAGGAGGGTCCACAAGGATCCCGGCGGTACAGGAAGCAATCCGCAAGTTTTTGGGCAAGGAGCCCCATAAGGGCATCAACCCCGACGAGTGTGTTGCCATCGGGGCTGCCATTCAGGCCGGGGTACTGGCAGGAGAGGTCAAGGACGTTCTTCTGCTGGATGTAACTCCCCTCTCCCTTGGTATTGAAACACTGGGCGGGGTGTTCACCAAGCTTATAGAAAGGAATACCACCATTCCCACTTCAAAGAGCCAGATATTCTCCACAGCGGCGGACGGGCAGACAACGGTGGAGATCAATGTGCTGCAGGGTGAAAGGGCCATGGCCGCGGACAACATCTCGCTGGGCAGGTTCACCCTTACCGGTATACCTCCGGCCCCAAGAGGAATTCCCCAGATCGAGGTTAAGTTTGACATAGATGTCAACGGCATAGTAAATGTATCGGCAAAGGACCTTGCCACCGGAAAGGAACAGAGTATAAACATAAGCGGCGGCGGGCTCAACGACAAAGACATTGATAAGATGGTCAGAGACGCCGAGGCCTTTGCCGAGTCCGATCGCAAGCGCAAAGAGGAAGTGGAGACCCGCAACCAGGCCGACAGCGTTATATACCAGGTAGAAAAAACAGTCAGGGAACTGGGCGACAAGGCTGACAATGCCAAGGTTGAAAGCGTCAACAGGGCCGTGGAGGAACTGAAGGAGGCCGTGAAGGGCAACGACATCGAACTGATCAAGCAGAAACTGGAAGCCGTAAACCAGCCTCTTTACGAGCTGACCACCCTTTTGTACCAGCAGAAGGCTGCTGAGCAGCAGGGGGGCGGCCCGGCAGGCGACGCCGGAAAGGGCGGCAAGAAGGATGAAAATGTGGTTGACGCCGATTATGAGGTAAAGCAAGATAAGTAAAGAACTCAGAACTCAGAACTTAGAACTCAGAATTCTGTATTCTGTGTTCTAATTGTAATGTTTACTTAAGCCACTTGACTGTGTTATTCTTTTAGGTGGTAAAGTTTTGACCGGGGGGTGGTGTAATCATTGGCCAAACGTGACTATTACGAAGTGCTGGGTGTCTCCAAGCAGGCTTCAGCCGACGATATTAAAAAGGCGTTCAGGAAGATGGCCCGCCAGTACCACCCCGATGCCAACCCTGACAAAAAGGATGCGGAGGAAAAATTCAAAGAAATTGCCGAAGCCTACGAGGTTTTAAGCGACCCCGAGAAGAGAGCCGGCTATGACCGGTTTGGCCATGCCGGTGTGAACGGGCAGGGGTTTGGCGGATTTGAGGGCGGCTTCGGAGGGTTCAGCGATTTTGGCGGTCTGGGCGATATTTTTGAAATGTTCTTCGGCGGCAGCAGGGCCAGGCGTGGCCCGGAAAGAGGCGCCGACCTCAGGGTGGACATGGAAATTAGTTTCGAAGAGGCCGCCTTCGGACTTGAAAAGGACATCAAGGTGCCCAGGAATGAAGAGTGCGGCACCTGCGGCGGAACAGGGGCCTCCCCCGGCACAAAGCCGCAGGCCTGCCCGGCCTGCAACGGATCCGGGCAGATTCAGTACGCCCAGAACACTCCTTTTGGCCGCATTGTTCAGTCCAGGACCTGCGACCGCTGCCGGGGCGCCGGGAAGGTTATCGAAAAGCCATGTCCCACCTGCCATGGTGCCGGGCAGGTAAGAAAGACCAGGAGCATACATGTAAAAATACCGCCCGGTGTGGACAGCGGCACCAGGCTAAGGGTGTCCGGTGAGGGAGAGGCCGGTTCCAGGGGAGGCCCCAGGGGAGACCTTTATGTCTATATACACGTAAAAACACACAGATTCTTTCGCAGAGAGGGAAACGACGTTATTGTGGAGGTGCCTGTAAGCTTTGCCCAGGCAGCCCTGGGAGATGAAATAAACGTCGATACCCTGGACGGCGAGGCAAAAGTGAAAATCCCCGAGGGAACGCAGAGCGGGTCGGTTTTAAGACTCCGGGGAAGGGGAATGCCGGACCTGCACGGGCATGGCCGCGGCGATCAGATTGTGCGGGTGAAGGTGGTTACTCCAACCAGGCTTACGGATAAGCAAAAGTCCCTTCTGATGGAATTTGCCAAACTGAGCAATGAAAACCCCGTAGGCGGTGGAGACAAGGGCTTTTTCGAGAAGGTAAAGGACGCCTTCATGGGCTAAACTGAGAAGTGAGACGTGAGAAGTTAGAGGTGGGATTAAGAAGGAACTGGCTTGAAGCCTATTCATCAAGATTCTCACCTCCAACCTCTGGCCTCCCACCTCTATTTAAGGCGGGTATGATATATTGAAGTGGATGGAAATAGCAGTTCGCGTCAGCCGTGAAGATGTTGACGCGGTGTGCGGGATATTTGACCTTATCGGAACAGGCGGGGTTGTCATTGAAGACCCCGCCCTAATTTATGAAACCGCTATCCGGGGCGACAGTGAGACAGTGGCTATGGACGTCCCTTCCGACCCGGACGAAAATCCTCTGGTCAAGGGCTACCTTCCGGCTGACGCAATCCTTGGGGAAAGGCTTTCCGACCTGCGGGGAGCCCTGGGAAAGATCAGCGGTGAATACCCTGGCATTATCGGTCTGAGCGAGGTGGAGGACGAGAACTGGACCGAGAGGTGGAAGGAGTTTTACCAGCCGGTGAGGGTGGGCCGCAGTCTCATGGTTAGGCCAGCCTGGGACAAGGCTGAGGACCCGGGCGGACTTCTTGTTGTCGGCATGGATCCTGGCATGGCCTTCGGCTGCGGCACTCATCCCACCACTACAATGTGTATGCGTCTGTTGGAAGATGTGGTGTCGGGCGGTGAGATAGTGCTGGATGTCGGCACAGGGTCCGGCATACTGGCCATAGCTGCGGCCAGGCTGGGGGCTGCCAGGGTGCTGGCGGTGGACTCGGACGGCGTTGCGGTGCGGTCAGCCATGGGTAATGTTGACCTGAACGGGCTGGATGATGTTATAGATGTCCGGGAGGGAAACCTTCTGGACGGGATTGAAACCCAAGCAGATATAATAGTGGCCAACATAGTTGCCGACGTAATACTGAGACTTTTGCCGGCGGCCTGTTGCCTGTTAAAGCCTGGTGGAAAATTCATAGCTTCGGGCATAATATCCCACAGGCGGGAAGAAGTGGCCCGGGCGCTGGAGGAAGCGGGGCTTGCCATAAGGATTGCCCTGGACGAGGGCGAGTGGACGGCCTTTATGGCGGAAAAACTGGGTGAATGATTTTATGCATCGTTTCTTTATACCACCGGATCAGTTTGACAGCCACAGGCCAGTGGTCAGGGGGCAGGACGTGAAGCACATGGTGAAGGTCCTGCGCCTTAAGCCCGGCGACCGTGTGGAACTGCTGGACGGCGCCGGCAGGGCGGCCACGGCCAGGGTGGAGCACGTGGGAAAGGAAGAGATAGTCTGTCTGAAAGTGGAGGAATTCGAACCCCTGGGGGCCCCTCCCGTGGAAGTCATACTGATTCAGGGTATTGCCAAGGGAGAGAAAATGGACCTGATAATACAAAAATGCACCGAGCTGGGTGTGTCCGGGCTAATTCCCCTTATTTGCCACAGGTCGGTGGTGCGGCTGGATGATGGTAAAATCCGTGACAGGCAGGCCCGCTGGCAGAGGGTGGCACTGGAGGCGGCCAAGCAG
Source organism: Bacillota bacterium (assembly GCA_049323915.1). Classification (GTDB taxonomy): domain Bacteria; phylum Bacillota; class Desulfotomaculia; order Desulfotomaculales; family Desulfocucumaceae; genus BRHc4a. The sequence goes on along the minus strand of JBMOPC010000016.1, from coordinate 12,418 downwards.
TGCCGCCGCTCCGATGTGCCGGTAGTGTCACCACCTCAAAAACTGCCCGATGTGCTGTCCGGAATGCAAAAAGGGTCTGTGGCCATAATGCCCTGGGAGGGGGAAGACTCCCGATCCTTCAGTGATGTTCTGGCAGTGGGGAATCCGGGAAGAATATATATTATTATAGGACCCGAGGGAGGATTTGAGCCGTGCGAGGTCGAAGAGGCCCGCAGGGCCGGGGTGTCCACTGTTTCCCTGGGCCCCAGGATTCTGAGGACTGAAACGGCGGGGCTGGCTTGTGTTACAATAATAATGCACAGACTGGGCGATTTGGGCTAGCACGGGTCGTGAAAAGCTTCGCCTGACTTTGTCGGCCCCGCCGGGCGCATGCTGGCGTACGACACCTGAAAGCGAGGATATCTACAGGTGGCTGACACACCGCAAAAAGAATCTCAATCGGACCTCGAGCATCGGACATCGGGTGCCGGGAAGACCGTGGCAATAACAACCCTGGGCTGCAAGGTCAACCAGTACGAGTCATCATCCATCGCAGAGATGTTCAGGGCAAAGGGCTATGATATAGTGGACTTTTCGGAAATAGCCGATGTTTATGTTATAAACACCTGCACCGTTACCCATATGGGAGATCGAAAATCCAGACAGCTGATACGGAGGGCGGTAAAGTCCAACCCCGACGGGCTGGTGGTGGTGGCAGGGTGTTATTCCCAGGTTTCACCGGGAGAGGTGCTGGAGATTCCCGGAGTGGACATGGTGGTGGGGACGGCGGAAAAGTCCGGCATAGTGGACAGGGTGGAGGAACTGCAAAAGGGTCAGAAGGTAAACGCAGTGCTGGAATCTTCCCGGAACAGCGAATTCGACGAGCTTCCGGTTGTGGCCTCCACCGAAAGGATAAGGGCCTTCCTGAAAATACAGGAAGGGTGCGATAATTTTTGCTCGTACTGCATTATACCATATGCCCGGGGCCCCTTAAAAAGCAGGGACCCGGGGAGAGTAATGGAGGAAGCGGCAAAACTGGTAAGCGCCGGGTACAGTGAGATTGTGCTGACCGGTATACATACAGGGGCCTACGGCAAGGATAAGCCGGGCGGGACAGGCCTGACAGGGCTCTTGCGGGAACTGGCGGGGTTAAAGGGACTGGCCAGGATAAGGCTCAGTTCGGTGGAGCCAATGGACATCAACTGGGAGCTGATCTCCTTTCTGGCAGGCGGCCCGCCCTTCTGTCCGCACCTGCACATACCCTTGCAGAGCGGTGACGACCAAATACTGGCAGCCATGAGAAGGGGCTATACCGCAGGTGAATTCAAACGGCTGGTGGAAACCGCCAGGGACAAAATTAAGGACCTTTCGGTCACAACCGATGTGATTGTGGGTTTTCCCGGGGAAGACGAAGAAAGTTTTAAGAACACCTATGTTTTTATAGAGGAACTGAAATTCTCCGCTCTGCATATTTTTAAGTATTCACCCAGAAAAGGCACTCCTGCGGCGGGATTCCCCGGACAGGTCCCTCCCGGGGTGAAGGAAGAGCGCAGCAAAAGGCTGATAGAGCTGGGGACGCGCCTGGCCTACCGCTTCGCATCGGAATACACAGGGAAAAATGTAGAGGTGCTGGTGGAGGGAGATGTGGAAAACCTCCCCGGAATGATGCAGGGGCATACCGCCAACTATCTTCGGGTGGCATTCCCGGCCGGCGGGGAAATCAGGGGAAGATATGTAAATGTTTTTCTGGAAAATTTATCAGATGGGGTGTTAATGGGCAGAATTATATAAAGTGATGAAGGATTTGTTCGCTGCGATGTTGAATATAAACCGACAGGCAGGTTGTATGCTTTTGCCGGGGGGGGGTGTTGTAATTGCAGGATTGTATTTTCTGCAAAATAGTAAATAAGGAGATTCCGGCCGAAATAGTATATGAAGACGATACAGTGCTTGTGTTCAAGGATATAAGGCCTGCTGCCCCCGTTCACCTCCTGCTGATCCCCAAAAAGCACATTCCCACTTTTTTCGAACTGGAGGAGGCGGACGCCAACCTGCTGGGAGACCTGCATATCGCCGCCGCCGGGGTTGCCCGGCAGATGGGCCTGGAAAAGGGGTTTCGTCTTATTTCCAACTGCAATCAGGACGCAGGTCAGCTGGTATTTCACATTCACTACCACTTGATGGCCGGAAGGACGCTGCATTGGCCTCCGGGCTAGTTGACTACAGTCATCAGTGGATGTATAATGAAGTGGTGTTTTTAATTTGGCAACGGGGTGTTTTATTTAATGTTGAAGGTTTACGGTATGGCGGAGGGAGGGATAATGAATGGCAGAAGTACGTGTCGGCAAAAATGAGACACTGGACAGTGCCCTCCGACGTTTCAAACGCACCTGTCAAAAGGCAGGTGTGCTGGCGGAGGCCAGAAAGCACGAACATTACGAAAAACCAAGCGTAAGGCGCAAGAAAAAGTCCGAGGCCGCCAGGAGGCGCAAGTTCCACTAGGAATAGAAGTGACTGTTTCCGGGTAAAACGTAAAACAGGGTGAAAACTAGCAGGTAAATGCCCGGCGGAATCGCCGGGCTTTGTTATAAAGCAAAGCGTGGAGGTGCCGGGAATGACTCCCCAAATGTATGTATGGCTGTCGGTGCTGGCATTCTTGCTGGGCATCGCGGCCCTGGTGCTGGAGATTTTCATAATTCCCGGATTCGGGGTGGCCGGCGTTGCCGGACTGCTGCTTATCGCCTGGGGAATACTTTTCCTTGCCGTCGATTTTACCCAGGCCACAACGGCCCTGGTGCTGGCATTGGCCGGGTCGGTGGCTCTTTTCTTTGTAATGCTGGGCCTTTTCAGAAGGTTTAACGTCTGGCACAGGCTGACCCTCAAGACAAAGCAGTACAAGGAGGCGGGATATGTGGCCCCCAGCGCTGATCTCGCCTTGCATGTGGGTAAAACCGGGACCTCACTGACTCCGCTCCGGCCTTCCGGCGCCGTGGAAGTTTTCGGACAGAGGATGGATGTGGTAACCGAAGGGGAGTTTATCCCGGCCGGCACAGCCATAGAAATAATAAGGGTGGAGGGCACCAGGGTGATTGTCAGGGCCATGGCAGTCCCCCTGGAAAAATAGTCCGTTTAATATTTTAAACGCCTTCCCGGGTAACGAATATGCGCCCCAAAAATAATCGGGGATAGTGGTGATTTCTGGTAGATAACTTCTTGTATAAAGGGTAAAATAGGTTAGTATCCAGTTATTATTAATAAACGGAGGTGCAATATTGGTGACAGGTTTTTTAACCCTGGTAATAATGGTCCTTCTTGTTTTAGTCGGCTTTTCCATTTTATTCAGCTTCATACCGGTGGGGCTGTGGATTTCGGCCATGGCGGCCGGGGTGCGCATAGGCATTTTCACCCTTATAGGCATGAGGCTTAGGAGAGTGCCGCCCGCCCAGATAGTAAATCCGCTGATCAAGGCTGACAAGGCGGGACTGGAAATCGCAGCAAACCAGCTGGAGGCCCATTATCTTGCCGGAGGAAACGTGGACCGGGTGGTAAACGCGCTGATTGCCGCCGAAAGGGCCAACATACCCCTTCCCTTTGAGAGGGCGGCGGCCATTGATCTGGCCGGCAGGGATGTTCTTGAGGCAGTCCAGATGAGCGTCAACCCCAAGGTCATTCAGACGCCGCTGGTATCGGCAGTGGCCAAGGACGGCATCGAGGTCAAGGTGGTGGCCAGGGTGACGGTAAGGGCCAACATAGACCGCCTGGTGGGAGGCGCCGGAACGGAAACAATACTGGCCAGGGTGGGTGAGGGTGTTGTGACCACCGTGGGCAGCTCGGATTCCCACAAATACGTGCTGGAGAACCCTGACTCCATATCCAGGACGGTGCTGGAAAAGGGGCTGGACGCCGGGACGGCCTTTGAGATACTTTCCATCGACATAGCCGATGTCGATGTCGGCAGGAATATAGGGGCTCAGCTCCAGACCGACCAGGCCGAGGCCGACAAGAGGATAGCCCAGGCCAAGGCCGAGGAGAGAAGGGCCATGGCAGTGGCCAGGGAGCAGGAAATGAAGGCCTCGGTTGAGGAAATGAGGGCCAAGGTGGTGGAAGCCGAGTCCGAGGTTCCCAGGGCGCTGTCCGATGCGCTGAGGCAGGGAAAAATGGGCGTAATGGATTACTACAACATGCAAAACCTGCTGGCCGACACCAGGATGAGAGAGGGCATTTCCACTGTGGGACAGGGTGGAGAGCGGCCCGCCGGGAATGGCGAAAAAAGGTAGGGTTTGGTGATAATGAAATTTTATTACTCAAAGATAATAGAGGGTGAACATGATCTGCCCCTGCCGGGGCCCTGGAGTCGCCGGCAGGGGGGGGGATCCCGCCAGCCCGGGGGTAATGTTCCTCATCAGGGTGGCGAGATGACGCACAGCAGCGGAGAAGAACAGGAAGACAGGCCCCTTTCGGGGCCCTGGAGCCGCAGGCGGGAGGAATACGCCCCCCGCCGGGGCAATGTTCCTGAAACCGCTGCTGAACCGGGATATGGGGGCCGAGATGAAACTGAGCACACCCCTGTGCCGGAGCCCGTAAGGCCCAGGCGGAGGCCTGCGGCCGTCCACCGCCGGGCCGAACCGGAGGGCGGCCCGGAAGAAAGGCCGTTGGAAACCGTTGTTGCCGAACCCCCGGATGCCGGGAAACTGCCTGTGGCCGGTATGAGGGAAGCCGAGCCCTGCATAGCTCCTTGCCAGGAACAGCAGTACCGCAATGTATTGCTCCGGAACATGTTTTCACCTTCGGGCCTTTACGCCGGCATAATCATGGCCGAGGTGCTGGGAGGCAGGGGAGGCAGGAATGGACGTCAGTCGTCAGTCGTCGGGCGTCAGTATAGAAGGTATTAAAACATCAAACGATGACAGGTAATTTATGACTGGCGATTCCTAACCGGGAGGTGTTAAGCTTTGGTGGAGAGTTTCAAGGCTGCCATTTGCCAGATGGCGGTGACCGGTGACAAGACAAAAAACCTGGAGACGGCCCGCCGCATGATTGCCGTCGCGGCGGCAGGGGGGGCGGGGCTGGTGGCCCTGCCCGAGATGTTCAACTGCCCGTACGTGGCCAGGCTTTTTCCCCAATACGCGGAAAGCTATCCCGGCGGGGAAACATTCACCATGCTTTCCGCCGCCGCCCGGGAGGAAAAGGTGTACCTGGTGGGTGGTTCCGTTCCCGAGAGGGACGGGGACAGGGTATACAACAGCAGCTTTATATACGGACCGGACGGTGCGCTGCTGGGGCGGCACAGGAAAATGCACCTCTTTGATGTGGACCTTCCGGGGGGTGTCAGGGTTATGGAGTCCAGCACCCTCGGGCCGGGCAGCAGCGTTACCGTAATAGATACCGGGCTGTGCCGGATAGGGGTGGCCATCTGCTACGACATCAGGTTTCCGGAGCTGATAAGGATTATGGCGCTGGAGGGGGCCGATGTCATCGTTGTGCCGGCGGCGTTCAACATGACCACCGGTCCGGCCCACTGGGACATGGTTTACCGCTGCCGGGCGGTGGATAACCAGGTCTACGTGATGGCGGCCTCCCCCGCCAGGGACACCGGGGCGCCTTATGTGGCCTACGGGCACTCCATGATAGTGGACCCATGGGGCGATGTGGTGTCCCGGGCCGGCGAGGGGGAGCAACTGATAACCGGGGAGATTTCCCGGGAAAGGATAGAAAAAATAAGGAGTGAGCTGCCTTTGCTAAAGCACAGGCGCACCGACCTGTACAGTATTGATATTACTAAATAACCCCCGGCTTGACGTTGATAGACGGCGAGGGGCCGATAGCAATTCGAGGGTAAAAAGCTCTGAAGCGCCCACCAGGGCGCTTTTTAATACCTGGGCAGCTTAACCTGTTCGTAATAATACTCCACCGGCCCTATTTCCTTCATCCGGTCGTTTATCCTTTTCCATCGTTCCCTCAAACGCCCGCTGAACTGCCTGTCGCAGGGATACTCATTGCACTGAAAGCAAAAATCAACTCCTTTTTCTTTATGGCAGGTTTTGGCGGAGCAAGTTGTCAGCGGGCACTGGACGTTGTCGCCCCGGCAGCCGCTGCATGAGGCCCGGGAAAAAGAGTCCAGTATCTCCTCAAATTGCGGGTAATTGCCGAAAAAAGGCTGTTTTTCCGCTTTCATTTTTGCCACCGGCCTGTAATTTCCCAGCAGCTGAACAAGTTTTTCGCTCAGGTTTCTGATCTCCCCATGCTCGTAATCGGCGCACCTGGAGCAGTCCAGGCCGCAGGGGGCGAGGTGCTTTACAACGTCTTTATAATCCATTTTCATAACCCCTCTATATTTGGAATACTTACTATCTTCTTTGTCAGTTGAAATTTTCCTCCATAAAGGACATATATTGGATTAATTCTGAATGGAATTACTGTCGGAATACAGAGTCCAGAATCCAGAATCTGGAGCCCAGAATTGATTTCCGGGATGTTCGATTTATGTTATATTTAGAGAATATTATGTTTCCCGGCGGAGGTAGGTCCTGTTGGAACAGGCGCAGATAAAGGCTTTTCTGGACGCAGCCCACGAAGGGGTACTGGCCGTCGACACTGACGGCAGGATAACCATTTACAATACCGCTGCCGAGCGGCTAATCGGCATCCCGGCGGGTGAAGTGCTGGGCCGTTATGTAAAGGACGTGATTCCCAACACCCGGCTGCACGTGGTATTGGCCAGCGGCGAGACCGAGCTGGACCAGGTGCAGGAGACCGGCGCCACCACACTAATCACCAACCGGGTCCCGGTACGGGATGCGCGAGGCGATATCGTGGGGGCGGTGGCGGTTTTCCGCGACATAGGCGAGGTAAAGAGGCTGGCCGAGGAGATAGCCGGCCTGAGGGAGACCCGCACCCTGCTGGAGGCTATAATCAACTCCACCCAGGACGCCATTTCGGTAGTGGATGAAAACGGCATGGGAATGCTGATCAACCCTGCGTATACTCGCCTTACAGGGATGACGGAGGATGACGTGCTGCGCAAGCCGGCCACGGTGGACATCGCCGAGGGGGAGAGCATGCACATGCATGTGCTTCGCACCCGGCAGGCGGTTAAAAGCGTCCCCATGAAGGTGGGGCCGGGCCGCAGGGAAGTGCTGGTGGATGCCGCTCCCATAATAGTTGACGGGGTGCTGAAGGGAAGCATAGGGGTAATTCATGATGTTTCGGAACTGCGCCGGCTGTCCGAGGAGCTGGACAGGGCCCGGCAGCTTCTCCGCCACCTGGGGGCCAAGTATACATTTGAAGATATAATTGCCGTCAGCCCGGTGATGAAAGACACGGTGGAGCAGGCCATGAGGGCGGCGGCAACACCGGCCACGGTGCTGCTGCACGGTGAAAGCGGCACGGGAAAGGAGCTCTTTGCTCATGCCATTCACCAGGCCGGCGACAGGTCGAGACGCTCATTTGTGCGGGTCAACTGCGCCGCCATACCCGAGACACTGCTTGAAAGCGAGCTTTTCGGCTACCTGGAGGGGGCTTTTACCGGCGCCCGGAGAGGAGGTCACAAGGGCTACTTCGCCGAGTCCGACGGGGGAACCATATTCCTTGACGAGGTAAGCGAGATCAATTCGGCGGTTCAGGCCAAGCTTTTACGGGTGCTGCAGGAAAAAGAAATAGTGCCGGTGGGGGCCTCCCGCCCGGTGCCGGTAAACGTGCGGGTGATTTCGGCCACCAATTCCAACCTGGAGTCCATGGTCAAAAAGGGCCGTTTCAGGGAGGACCTTTATTACCGGCTGAACGTGGTGCCGATATTTATCCCTTCCCTGCGGCAGCGCAGGGAGGATATTCCGCACCTGGCCAGCTTCCTGCTTCGTAAAATAAACCAGGAATACGGCCGGAGCGTTAAGGAAATCAGCGCCGAGGCCATGAGGGTGCTGTCGTCGTACCACTGGCCCGGAAACGTCAGAGAGCTGGAGAATATACTTGGCAGGGCCCTTATCAACATGCGCCCGGGAGATAAAACCGTCAGGCCGGAGCACATAATGCCTCTGTCGCCTGAAGCCGTGGAGCCGTCCGCCTCCGGCAGCGGGGTTTTAGACCAGCTTGGCGGCGGCAAAAGCAGCCTGTCGGAAATACACTCGGCCTGGGAAAAAACCATTTTAAAACAGTTGATGGACTTCACCGGGGGCAACCGCACCCGGGCGGCCCAGCTGCTGAAGATATCGGTTCGCCAGTTGTATAACAAGTTAAAAAAGCGTGGGCTCATTGAGTAGGAAAAAAATTGCCGGAAAATTATTTCATCCAGGCAATTTCTTTCATGTCCCACGGCAATGTGGATATATAATTTTATCAGAAAAACTGGCAAATGCCGGCAGTAAACTGCTGGCATCTTTTTTGTTATTAAGGGTTGGTACAGAATTAATGGAATCGGGGGGTTGGGGGATGCTCAGTATCACGCCGGTTTCGGTGGCAGACTATGAATGGGTGGCTATAGGCAGGGACATGAGAAGCGGACTGAAAGCCATCATTGCCGTTCACAATACCACCCTGGGCCCGGCCCTGGGCGGTTGCCGCATGTGGCCGTACTCCAGCGAGGAGGAGGCACTGAAGGATGTGCTCCGCCTGGCCAGGGGGATGACTTGCAAGGCTGCGGTGGCGGGACTGCCCCTGGGCGGAGGAAAGGCGGTAATAATCGGGGATTCCAAAAGGGACAAGAGCGAGGCGCTTTTGAGGGCTTTCGGCAGATTTGTACATTCACTGGGCGGGATGTACATAACCGCTGAAGACGTGGGTACCTGCCAGCAGGACATGGATTTAATCCGGAAGGAAACGCCTCATGTGGTGGGAGTCTCCCCGGAGTTTGTGGGAAGCGGTGACCCCTCGCCATTTACAGCCCTTGGCGTATTCTGCGGCCTGAAAGCGGCGGCTGAGTTCATCTGGGGAAACCCGGACCTCAACGGCAGGGTGGTGGCCGTTCAGGGAGTGGGACATGTGGGGTACAATCTTTGCAGACTGCTGCATGAGGCCGGGGCGAGCCTTGTAGTCTGCGATGTATACCCCGAGAGCGCAAGCATGGCGGCCGATCACTTCGGCGCACAGGTAGTGGCTCCCGGGGAGATTTACCACCAGCCGGCGGATATTTTCGCGCCCTGCGCCCTGGGGGCCGTTGTCAACAACAACACGGTAAACCGTCTCAGGTGCAGGGTGGTGGCAGGGGCGGCCAACAACGTGCTGGAAGCGGACCGCCACGGCGACGTGCTGCAAAAAAGGGGGATACTGTACGTCCCCGACTATGTGATAAACGCCGGCGGTCTCATCAACGTGGCCGACGAGCTTCAGGGCTACAACAGGGACCGGGTTGCCGCGCGGATAAACGGCATCTACCACACGGTAAAGGAAATACTCGGCAGGGCGCAAAAGGCCGGCAAGCCGCCCTTCAGGGCGGCCATGGACCTGGCCGGCGAGAGGATACGGCAGGCAAAACAAAAACAGGTGGTGGAGGTATGATGATGCTGGCAGCCGAGAAAACCCCTTTTGAAGAGAAGCCCCGATTTGAGATAAAAGCGGTAATACAGGTTGAGCACTGCAAAGGCTGCGGAATCTGCACGGCCCACTGCCCGCAGAAAATACTGGTGCTGGGTGAACAGCTTAATTCTTACGGCTACCCGGTGGTGGAAATGACCGATGTGACCGCCTGCAAGGGGTGTCTCCGCTGCGTCATGATGTGCCCCGACGTGGTGTTTACATTTACCCGGGAGGAGAAGGATCATGCTAAAAATGATGAAAGGCAATGAAGCTCTGGGGGAAGCGGCGGTAAGGGCGGGCTGCCGGTATTATTTCGGATATCCCATCACCCCCCAGACTGAATTGATGGAATACCTGGCCAGGCGGATGCCGGAAGCCGGTGGTGTGTTCCTGCAGGCCGAAAGCGAAGTTGCCGCCATAAATATGGTTTATGGAGCCACCGGCGCCGGGGGGAGGGTGCTCACCTCGTCCTCGGGGCCGGGCATAAGCCTCAAGCAGGAGGGGATTTCCTTTCTGGCCTGCGCCGAGCTACCCTGCGTGATAGTGAACGTGATGAGGGGCGGCCCCGGGCTGGGCGGCATTCAGCCCTCCCAGGCCGATTATTTCCAGGCCACCCGGGGCGGGGGGCACGGAGACTACCGAATGCCGGTGATGTCCCCGGCCACGGTGCAGGAAATGGTTGACCTTACCTGCGAGTCCTTCGAGATAGCCGATCGTTACCGGACCCCGGTGATAATACTGACTGACGGCGTGATGGGACAGATGATGGAGCCGGTGCTGCTCCCGGAAGAAAAGTCCGAAATTCCCGAAAGGCCTTATATTACCGATGGGTGCCGGGGTCGTGACCGCAGGATTATAAAAACGCTTTACCTCGAGGCCGACCAGCTGGAGGCGCACAATTGCAAGCTGCAGGCCAAATATAAAGAAATTGCCGCCAACGAGTCCAGGTGGGAGGCTTACAACATTGGCGGGGCCGAGGTCCTGATCGTGGCTTTCGGCATATGCGCCCGGGTGGCCCGTACCGCCGTGGACAGCCTGAAGGAAAAGGGCCTGCGGGTGGGGCTGTTCCGCCCGGTGACACTGTGGCCGTTCCCCTTTGACTCCCTGAGGCAGATTGCGGATGGGGTGAAACACGTTCTGGTTGTGGAGATGAACGCCGGACAGATGCTGGAGGACGTGCGGCTGGCCCTTCCCGGCAGGGAGATAGGGTTTTACGGACGTACGGGTGGGGTTGTGGTTTCAGCCAGGGAAATAGTGGCCGAAGTATTGCGTTTGACCGGGGGTGTTGAGAGATGATGCGCGCAATTTATGCCCGGCCCGGGACGCTTACGCTGGCCAGGCTGCACTACTGCCCCGGCTGTGGCCACGGGGTGATCCACAGGCTGGTGGCCGAAGTGATAGACGAACTGAACGCGAGGGAAAAGACCGTAGGGGTGGCCCCGGTGGGCTGTTCAGTATTGATGTACAATTACCTTGACCTGGACATGCAGGAAGCGGCCCATGGCCGGGCCCCGGCTGTGGCCACGGGAATAAAGAGGGTGCTGCCGGACCGCATTGTGTTCACCTACCAGGGGGACGGGGACCTTGCCTCCATCGGCATGGCCGAAATAATACACGCCGCGGCCAGGGGAGAGAACATATCGGTTTTCTTCATAAATAACGCCAATTACGGTATGACCGGAGGGCAGCTGGCCCCCACCACCCTGCCCGGGCAAAAGACCTCCACCTCCCCCCTGGGAAGGGACGTAAAGAGGGCGGGGAACCCGGTGAGGGTGGCCGAGCTTCTGTCCAGCCTGGAGGGGCCGGTATATATAGCCAGGACCGCCATATACAGCCCGGCGGAGGTAATGAAGACCAAAAAGGCCATCAAAAAGGCTTTCCTCTGCCAGGAAGAGGGTCTGGGATTCTCCCTGGTGGAAGTGCTGTCGCCCTGCCCCAACAACTGGGGGATGGAGCCGCTGGCGGCGCTGAGGTGGGTAAAGGAAAGCATGACGGCGTATTATCCCCTGGGAGTCTTTAAGGACACGACACCAACCCCAAATTAGGAAGGGTGAAAAAGCATGTACGAACAGGTAATTGTTGCCGGCTTCGGAGGGCAGGGGGTGCTGACCTGTGGCCAGATACTGGCCCTTGCCGCCATGGCCGAAGGAAAATACGTAACCTGGATGCCTTCTTACGGGCCGGAGCAGAGGGGCGGCACCGCCTCCTGCGTGGTGACCCTTTCCGACAGGCCCATCGGTTCCCCACTGGCCGAAAACCCCACTGCGGCGCTGGTGTTCAATAGGCCGTCCCTGGCCAAATTCGAGCCCAGGGTGAAGCCCGGGGGGCTTCTCCTTATAAACTCCTCCATAATTCGGGCTCACCACCAGAGGGCCGACCTGGTTTCATACCGGGTGCCGGCCGACGACACAGCCCGCCGGATGGGGCTGGCCAAGGCCGCCAACATAGTGATGCTGGGTGCTTACCTGGCGGTAAGCAAGGTTGTGTCTTCCGGTGCGGTGGAGACCGCGCTGAGGCAGTATCTTGGGGACAAAAAGCAGCACCTGGTGGAGGTCAACCTTAAGGCCCTGGCGGCAGGGCAGGACTTTGTCACCGACTCCGGAGTGGCGGTGGGGATATAACAATGCTTATACTGAAGTTCTTCCGGGTCGGAATACAGAATGGCCCGGGCATTGCCGGCTAGTTTTCGTCAAACTTGGCTGTAGGTCCGGTGGAAGCGGTCCGATCAGCTTTCTAATCCTCCTAAATTTTACTTGTTATACCCCCGGGGAAACCGTCCGGGGCTTTTTTTCTTTGGGCTCGACTCGAGGTCGCTTACGGGCCGGGGGAGTTAGGCTTCCAACTATTCTGGCTCCTGGCTCCTGGAGCCCGGTCGCCCGAAGGGCGAATTAATTCTTATAGCTTGACAAAAAGCATCACTGTGTCAGAATTA
>JBMOPC010000015.1:0-22113 GCA_049323915.1 Bacillota bacterium | reverse complement strand
GGATAGTTTTGATTTTACCGCTCACATCTCTATGCGAAGCTTTGCATGGAGTTTTTCTATTTTCCTTGGCGATAAGTTCGAAGCAAATTTAAACAATGCCTAAACGAACTGTCACGTTTCCACCCCACTGGCGACCCGACACCCTCCAGGGAGGACATCGACGTCACGGCGCGGATTGCCAAGGCCGGGGAAATCCTGGGAATCAGCGTGATCGACCACATAATCATAGGTGCCGGCGGGAGGTACTGCAGCCTCAAGGAAAGGGGCCTGCTCGGCTGACGGTGGCCGGAAGAAAAGCAATTGAAAGGAGGAGTTAAAGTGTTCGAAGGGCGGAGGCACGTCACCAGCGGGGTCAGGGAGAGAATCGGCCTGGACACCCAGGTCCTGATCTGGGGGCTGATCGACTCCCTGAGGGCCAGCAGCGTCCGGGTCGACTACTTCCAGGTCTTCGACCTGGAGCTGGCCGTAGACGGCAGGGGCAGGCCGGTCCAGAAGGTGGTCCACCGGCAGGAAAGGCCGGAGTACCGCCGGGAGCACCTCTTCCCGGTTGGCAGGCCCGTCAGGGCAAGGCTCTTCGCCGTGGACTCCGGGGACGGGGCCACGCTGATGCTGGCGGACGAGTACTAGGGGGTGAAGCGTTGTCGGTACTGCTTCTGATAGCGAGAATAATACTGCTGATACTTTTCGGGATGAGCGCCCCGGCGGCCACAGCCAGGGTCTCGCGGGAGTCGGGGGTGAGCTTCGAGGCGCTGTGGGCAAGCCTGCCCGACCAGTGGAAGGGCTGAGAGGGCACTGGCAAGGGGACTCCGCCGTTGTGGCGGAGTCCCCTCTTGCTCCTTGCCCTGAAGTACTTTTTGCGTCAGCTAACCGGCACCGCATCAGCTGGGCGCTTCACCCTTGTAGCCTTTTCCCCAGAACTGGGTCAGCCTTTTCATCACCAGCTTCGACGCGGCATCGTCCCTCGCCACCACCAAACAGACGTTCTCGCCCGGCACAGTGCCCACGACCAGCGACCCAAAGGCCAGCGCAACCTGCCTGGCCACAGCCTGAGAGAAACCCGGCTCGACAGCCACCGTCAGTACCGGCAAAGTCCAGGCCTCATGTGGTGACACCACCACCTCTTTAAGACCCTCCAGTTGGGACCTCTGCCAATCTATATCGTCACCTTCCAGTTTCTGTCTTGTCATTAGTCGGCCGGTTTCATCACTTACAAGACCAAGTTCCTTGCAGTCCCGGCTGATCGTTGATTTATCCACCTTAACATTGTACTGTTTATCAAGGAAGTATTCTATGTCCCGGCGTGTCTTAATCACATGCTCGCTGACTATATTTAATACCATTTTCTTCCTATCTTCCTTTTTCGGTCTATTTTTATTGTCCTGGCTTCCCATTCTCTTCATTCCCCTCCCCTTGGCTGGCTCTGAAAAAAAATTTTTTCTCCATGGTATTTCCTTCCATCTGGTTGTAGCCAAGATATGTCGCGGACTCTGACTGTTAGGGCGAATGCAGTGGTTCTTCAGGCCAAAAACCAATTGCCAGCCGTTCGGCCGCGAAGTCCACACATACTATTGCTACTATTATATGTATTTTTGGGCTTTTGTGCAATTTTTATTGCATTTTTAAGCGGCCGAGAGTCCTTTTGAGGCCTTGCCCACAAAAGTTTTCTCTGATAATATCAAAATTGCAACGTTGCAATAATTTCCTATACAGGAACAAGCCGGCGACGGTGACAGAAAGGAGGTGAACTATGTGAACATAATAAGGAAGCCTGGGACATCCGGGGAGTCAGGCCTACCCTTGCGACCAACCAAGCGCAAGAGGCCACTCATCCCAGAGGGTAGACCTGTACCCCGACCCGACCGGGCGGACGGAACTGATGCGCCGCCCGCAGTCGGGCCAACAGGGTCTGGGCCGGGCCAAAAATCAGACCCCTCGGCATTGCCCGGGAATATTGATGGCAATGCAACTGGGCAACCAAGTCAGATACTGGTGGCAGGCAGCACCAACCGCGTACCGGTTAGGCCGGGGACTGGAGCCATATCCGACCCGGACGACAGCTTCCCCTATTATATCGAGGGGAATTATTTGATGAAGAAGCCCGATCAACCGGACGAAAGCCCCAAGGTTATCGGGCGCCGGATCGAGATCATTGGAATCCGGCGAAACATTGACAACGGAAGGGTCACGGTCGTGATATCCTTCTACTACAAAGGTGAGAACTGGACAACTGAGATGCCAAGGGGCAAGCTCACCAGGTCAAAGGTCGTGGAACTGCTGGATCTGGGTGCAGACGTAGCAGATCACAAAGTCAGTGAAGTCCTGATATTCCTGAACCACCAGGAAGAAAAAGCGCCAATGATCAATGTCCACACGAGAATCGGGTGGGACAGGTACGAAGGCACCCTGGTATTCAAGGCCGCCCAGGCAATTGGATGCGAATCCACGTACTCGGGGAGTTTGGGCATCCAAGCGGCCGGCACATACGAGGGTTGGGCAGCCACTGTCAGTTCGGAGGTGCTGGGGCACACGCCGCTGGAGTTGGCGCTGGTGATTGGACTGACCGCACCGGTAGTGTCGCTGCTGGCCATGCTTGAGGTGATATCCTTTGGCGTAATCGTTGTTCACGTCTTCGGGAACAGCACCATGGGCAAGACCACGGCCACCATGCTGGCGGTTTCACCCTTCGGTTACCCGAACACCTCGGGCAACGGGCTGATCAAGACATGGTACTCCACCCAGAACGCCATCATTGGGCACTTCAGGGAGAACTTCGGCATAGCCATGGGCCTTGACGAGGCGTCATCGTTCAGCGGCAACGATTTCTCCCAGCTCGTCTACCAACTGGCGGGCGGGCAGGACAAGTCCAGGATGGATAAAGAGGGGAATCAGCGGGGGTCGTCGGGGTGGAGCACTACCATCATCTCAAACGCCGAGCACTCCCTGACCGGCAAGACCAAGCAGAACATCGGCATCAGAATGCGGCTGCTTGAGCTCGGAAACATGACCTGGACGAAGTCGGCCGAAAACGCAGACGCCATAAGGGAGGGCCTTCTAAAGAACTACGGTCACGCCGGGCCAGCTTTCGTGAGGCACCTGATGGAACTCGGCCCCGAAGCCCTGGTGGACAGGTGGAATCAGTGGCGGGAAAAGTGTTTCCAGCTCATCGAGAAAAAGGACCACTTCTCCCACCGAATTGCGGACAAGCAGGCAGTCATTATGGCCACCGCTGACCTGGCCAGTGAGGCGCTGCAATTGAATCTGAATCTTGAGGCCATTCACAGGCTGATCATCGACATCGATAACAATTCTGCAGAAAGCCGGGACATTGGCCAAAACGCCTATGAATACCTGTTGGAGTCCATTGAGCGGCACAAGAAGAAGTTCTCGAAAGAGACCGACAAGAAGCTCTTCCCCCCCGAAGGCCACGAAGTCTGGGGAAAATACGTTGTCGAACGCGAAGACATTGTCGAAATATGCATACTTCCCAAGGTCTTCAAGGAGTTGATGACTGAGGGAGGCTTCGAAGACACAGAAGTTGTCCTGAAAGAGTGGAAGAACAAGGGGCTGCTGGACCACGACAAAGAGAAGACCATGCGCAAAAGAAACATTCAGCAAGGCGGGGGCAGGCTGTACGTGCACTGCATCAGAATCCGACGGGAGCCCCCGGCGGATGATTCCGGGGAGCCCGGGGGGCTTCAAGAGAAGACCAGAACAAGGCCCGCGCCTGGGGCAAAAACGCTCCAAGAGGAACCAGACCTGTTTGAGGAGTAGATCCTTCGCTGACCTCCAAAGCTGGGGGTTCCTGCAGGGGGCCGGGGTCGAACCGGCCCCCTGCTTTCTCCTGTGGGTTGAAGCACGCCCCTGCTGTTGCTGGGGCGTGCCCCAGCCCCCCGCCCCAGCAGAGGTTCCTTGCCTGCCAACATTTTCCGGACCGACGCCCCTGTGCCCCTGTGTGTAGGTGCTTTGAGTGAGACACCGCAACCTGCCCCGAAAACCCCAGCAGCCTGCACCTGACTGTGTCTAGAAAGACTGCAGGGGCGCAGGGGCAGATCAGGGTCTGTCCTTGAAACAACTGGGATCTCCGTGCCCCAGCCCCCTTTCAGGGGCTGGGGCAGGCCCCGGTGCTCCTAGGGGAAAGCTCAAGGTGACCAAGTTCTAGGCCCTTGAGGCTGACCTGGCGTCACGATCGTGTTTCCTACGAACACATATTATTCCTTTGAACGGGGGGAAGTAGTGAGTGAAAGCAGCTAAGGACATCAACACCTACGAACTCGTCGTCGGCATCCTGGCTGACATGGTCATATCTGTCCTTGACAGCCGGGGGTTCCGGTGCCCGCCGGAGCCGAGGGTCTGGAAGCTGGTCAGCGAGCTCATTGACCGCGAGGAGTACGAACTCCAGGACCGGGAGCTGACCGCGAGACTCCTGGGCACCCACGACTTCACCCGGGTCGCATAAAATTGACGGAGGTGACAGGGCAGTGAGCATTGGCGCACTGGCAAACAGCTTGCCCAGGGTGGCCATCTACGCCCGGGTAAGCACGGAGGAGCAGGCCGAGCAGGGGTACAGCATCGACGCCCAGTTGGAGGCGCTGAACGCCTACTGCCGGGCCAGCCGCAAAATCGTCTACAAGGAGTACGTCGACAGGGGCATCTCGGGGAAGTCCATCAAGGGTAGACTGGCGCTGCAGCAGTTGCTGGCCGACGGGGAAAAGAGCCTCTTCGACGAGGTCCTGGTCTGGAAGATAAACCGCCTGGCCAGGAACCAGATCGACCTGCTGCGCATCGTCGACGCGCTGAACAGGCAGAACGTCAGCTTCAGGAGCTTCACGGAGAACTTCGAGACCGAGACCCCGATGGGGAAGTTCGCCCTCCAGATGATGGGGGCAGTCGGCGAGCTTGAGAGGAACACCATCGTCGACAACGTGAAGCTCGGCATGACGCAGCGGGCCAGGACCGGGAAGTGGAACGGCGGCATCGTCCTCGGCTACAGGTCCGCCGAGGTGCCGTCGTCAGGCAAGAAGCGGGAGACGCGCCTGGAGGTGGTGCCGGAGGAGGCGGCCCTGGTGCGCAGGATCTTCGACCTCTTCGTCTCCGGCAAGGGGTACAGGCCCATCGCCAACCAGCTGAACCGCGAGGGCTACCGCACGAAGAAGGGGAACCCCTTCAGCGTCTGCACCGTAAAGGAGATCGTCAACAACCCCCTCTACGTCGGGAAGATCCGCTACAACGTCCGCCAGGACTGGAGCGTGAAGCGGCGGAAGGGGACAAACCCGGACCCGATCCTGGTGGACGGGGAGCACGAGCCCATCATCCCCCCGGAGGTGTGGGAGAAGGCCCGGGAGCTGGTCGCCAAGAAGGCGGGCCGCCCGCCCCGGTCCTTCGACGGCACCTACCCCCTCACCGGGCTGCTGCGCTGCCCGGTCTGCGGCCAGGGGATGGTGGCGGCCAGGACCAGGAACAGGCTGAAGGGCGGCGGCTTCTGGACGGCGCGGTACTACGTGTGCGGCGACTTCAAGAACAAGGGTCCCGCCGTCTGCAGGTCCAACGGCGTCAGGGCGGACAAGGCCGAGGAGTACGTGTTCGGCCGGCTGAGAGAGGTCATCCTCAACAAGAGGCTGCTCAAGGACATCGTGGCCAGGGTCAACGAGACCAGGACGGGCCGTGTCAGGCCCCTCCGGGAGGAGCTGGACCGGGTCAGCAAGGCCGTCGAGGAGGCTGTCAGGAAGCGGGAGAAGTACTTCCGGCTCTACGAGGAGGACGCCATCGACAAGGAAATGCTGGCCTCCCGGCTGGACGGCCTCGGGGAGGAAATAGCGTCCCTGGAGGACAGGAGGGAAAAGATACTCCGCCAGCTGGACGACAGGAACTCGCAGCCCGTGCCCTACGAGGTGGTGGCCGGCGTGCTGCGGCGGTTCAGGGAACTGCTGGACTCGAGCCCGCCGAACCAGAGGAAGACGCTGCTGCAGCTGATCATCAGGGAGATCACGGTGACGGACAACAGGGACATAGGGACCATAAGGCTGCAATTCGACGACAGGGTCGTGAAGCATTTTTTAGGACCGGCCCCTTCCGGCGACAAACCGGAAGGGGCTTTCTTCTTGCCCGGACAGAGGGCGGGAGCAATCAACTTCTCAGTTTCCATCTAGGCCGCACGAGGGGCCAGGGGGCGCTCTGCCGAGCCCGGGGCCGCCAGCCTGACCCCAGGGGAAGGCGCTGACCGGGGCCGCTTTTGTGGCCCTGCAGCGCTTTCCCCAAAAGCCAAACGGCGGAAACCTATTTTTCAGCTTTCCACCCCCTTTCGGTCACGCCATAAGCGGTTGCAGAAATACTTTTGCAAATCCTGAGGAAAACCCTGCGGCGCTACATTATTGCCCGCATAACATTCTCTGGTTATGCCAATGCAATACCTCGGCTCGCAGAAAGGATAAGTACAAGCAGCAGATTCAAAGTTTGTGTGGCGCAAGAATCGGACAGTTCGGAAAGGCCTGACTCAAGATCAGAGTATGTACCCGAGCTCTAGTGATGGCAACCCGAAGAACCTTTCTGCTCTTTCTATAGGGGACTGGATCACTTGGCCACACAAACGGCGAAGAATATGTGTCTCGAAGGATGATGACAGCGTCAAACTGCTTGCCTTTGGACTTGTGCATCGTCATCACGTGGATCCCCGTGAGATCCTCTCCACCGGAAAGGATCTGGTCTTCGGTCAGCGCCTCATCCAAGGCCTGCCTAGCAAAAGAATAGCTACCGTGCTCGTCCCAAACGGACAAGAGGCCGGATGCGATCCTCTTTCCCCTGTTGAAAACCATTAGGTATTGTAGGTCATGGTCAATAGCTACAAGCTCGGAAACGTTTGTTGCTCTTAACATTCCGCGAATGAGTATCCAATCCTTTCGGGGATCACCAGAAAATTTATTCACCTGCAACTCCCCGAGAAGTGAGGCTAACTTCTTGTATAGGCCAGCCTTTGTGGGAACCTTACCCTCCCGGGTTTGTTGCGCCCACACCAACAACTCTTCGGACCGATTAAGTGCGCTTGCGGAACCTTTGGCACGGAAAGCCGAAGAGAGCAGTTCCAGGGCCTGCGCCAAGTCATTCGCTTGATTGGCAGAGTGCTTTGGCTCCATGAGGAATGCGACGAAACGGCTGGCCAACAGTGTTCCGGCTTCATCAAATAGGAGTTTGTGCGGGATCGGAGCCGAACCACCCCTCAGCGCTTTGGAAATAATGGCAGCCCCTCGGTCAAAGGAGGCCAGAAGCGCAATACTCTCAGGTTGCTTCCCGGTCTCCTTTTCAACTATTTCGCGCACTCTCCCGATGCTTTGACGGATTGCACAGTCACGACTCTGCGCACTAGGATGGAATTTGAACTGCGAGACACCCTTGTATGGCCCACCTCGGCTCTTGCCGGTCAGGATGTCATCGCCAAAGTCAGCGATCTCGCATCCTGGGCTTCTCTTGTTCTCGCTTCCAAGATTGATGTAAATCGGATACAGGTCATCTTCTATTTGCTTAATGCGCTCAGGACCGATACCTGGCAGGAAATCGAAAATCTGCTGCTCCAAATCCGCAAGGCAAATCATCTGCGAATGCTCCGCCAAAGTCTTGAGACATACCCATTGGTCAAGTCCGGTATCTTGGGCCTCGTCCACGATAATGAGCGAAAAACGCTTCGCCACAATCTGGCAAATCCGGGAGCTACGAGTTAGGAGTTCCGCTGCCTTGGTGGCAAAAAGGTCGAAGGCGATGCGGCCCTCCTCAAGAAAGAGGCGCTCCCGCTCTGCCTCCCATTCAGGCCATGTCGGATCAGTATCTTTGATACCCCCGGAAAGCACTTTTTCGTCATGAGGAGGAAGCAGCATCAAGCGCTTAGGTGCGCCAAGCAGGTAGCCATATGCTCGTAGAATCTCCCAGAAAAATGAGTGAAAGGTATGGATGTTCAGCAACTTCTGCTCAGCTTTGGGAATTTGCTTCTTCGCAGCCTCTGCGATACGAGCGACAGCCGCTCGGGAAAAGCTGAGAAATAAGACTGCTTGTCCTCCATCAAGGCCATCGTCTATCCGCCTCAGGGCTTTCAGAAGCGCAATGGTAGTCTTACCGCTTCCTGGTCCTCCGGTGACTAGCGTGTGCCCCTCAGCGTCGAGTACTTGCTGGCGCTTGTTGCAGATGTCCAGTGTCATGGTTGCACCTCAAGAACTGGGTTTTCCAGGGTCTCTGTAACCCCTGCCCCTTCTGTGGCTAGGATGTCTTCAGCGCCGGCTATAGGAAGAGAAATAGGTTCAGGCTTGGGAAAATCAGCGTAGACCCGGGAGAGAAAGCTCTTCATACTGTTGGGAAGTTCGGTGGCCTCACACAACCCTATAAGCCTCCCTGCAGTGCCATCTCCCTTGCGTTTCTTCAATAGGTTGGCCGCAAGCGCCCTCACTTCGTCATCGTTTGGCCGCTGATCAGGGATTCCGACATTCCCTTGTTCACCCGCATCTCGGATTTCCTCCAACAGCTGCCATTGCCGAGCTACCGGAATTTCCGCGGCAAGGAGTGCTTCCGCTCCGGTAAATGCAGTCTCGTAAGGCAGATCGAAAGCGGCCTGCAATGCCTGTATTTCTTGCGGCTTGCGTGGTTTCTGGTCGTAGAAGGCGTAAGTCTTGAGTCCAAGGTTCTTGAAAAACGCCCCAAAAGCTGGGAGTGAACCGTCTCCATCAGAAGAAAAGATCGTGACCCCCGAAAGGTCGAGCGGGTAATTATCTTCGTTGTCCGCTTCCATCTTCTCCGCGACCGCCCAGAGCGCGATTTGCTCAGTAAGGCCTTCGGTCACGATGACAGCTTTTCCAAGCATAGCCTCACAGAGGCCCCGCCTGGCGTGTTTCCGATAGGTTTTGGGCTTGAGGGCACCACCAAGGGTAACTGATGCGGCCGATAGCTCCGCCTGCTCCGAACGCTTCAACACTAGGATTTGTTGGGGTTCGAACTGCTCTATGACATACGGGGAATGGGAAGTCACAAAGCACTGGGTCGTCTTGGTTAGCAAATAGTTGGTCACGCGCCGCTGGGTATGCGGTGGCAAGGCGATTTCCGGCTCCTCCATAGCAAAGATGACGTTATCCTTTTTGATTTCCGCAATGAAGGACAAAAGGGCAAGGACAAGGGTATTGAGTGTACCCGTCCCAACCTCTTGGAACGGCACCGGCTCCTGATCCGGGGCCATTGACAAGAAAAACGCTATCGTTTTACGTAAATGCTCCCTGGTTAGTTGGGACACAAATAGCTTGGCGGTGGAGTCTTTACCCTGGACAGGTATGTATTGGGCAAGCCGTTTCTCTATCGAATCCAGCACGGGCCGCAGGTTAGTAGCGTCCTGATCGATCGGGGGATCAAGAGAGCGCAGCCGCTTGATGGCCTGTTCCCACAACCCTGTACGGATCTTACCGAGCCTCAGTATGATATCTAGGAGAGATCCGCGCTCAAGGCTTAGAGCGCGAGATCCGGTTCGCAAGGCCCGCAGATATAAGAAACCAATCATCCGTTTGACGATCTTACCCACTGGCTTCAGCGCACCGTCCATCTCGTGGCTACGAGAAAAGAAGGTCTGAGCCTCGAACTCGTCCTCTTCGGGATTGTATTGACCGATCGTCTCCAATCGCAGGCATGACTCAACGTTGACGTCATCAACAAGGTCTATCTCTCCTTCAGCCAAAAGGCGGCGCTGCTCCTTGTGCCAAAACTCCAGGTATGAACCGCACCGGCTTGAGATTTCCGTACTCAAATCGGTTAACACAACCTCTATACGTAGAGGTCTTGGCGTTTCGCAATCATCTTCGAGATATGCACCATTGTAAAAATCGAACTCTTCAACCGGGGGAGATTTTGAGATCCTGTCAGGGCCGAGAACGAGATCGAGAGCCTCACAGATAGTGGATTTACCGACATTATTCATCCCGACCAGAAGCGTGTGGTTCTCGAAGTACAGTGTCGCACTATTGATTCCTCGGAAATTAGAGATGATCAGGCGCGTGATTTTCATGTTCCTCTTCCTCCTTCGGTGCACTTACTGCCATCCTCAAGAACGCTGTACTTTGCGACCTGAGAAGGCAGAAAGCTTTCTTTCTTCGAGCGTTCTTAGCCGACGGGTGGCGATTCTCCTGCCGCAAAACACCTGACAAAACAATATTAGCAGTTATCGATGGTACGGTTCACCCCTGGCTATTTTGAAGGCACGGAACAGCTGCTCCAGCAGTATTATCCTCATAAGCTGGTGGGGGAAGGTCATTTTTGAAAAGGAAAGCCTGCGGTGGGCGGACTGCAGTATTTTTCCCGACAGGCCCAGGGTGCCGCCTATTATGAAGGTGACGCTGCTCTTTCCGGAAAGGGCCAGGCCCGATATAAACTCCGACAGCTCCTCCGAGGTCATCTGGCCTCCCTCCCGGTCCAGGGCAACAATATAGTCGCCGGGAGGCGCCTGCCTTTCTATACGATCGGCCTCCCTGGCCTTGATTATTTCCTCCATGCCGGGGGAGAGGCCTTCCCTGACCGGATCGTCGTAAACCTCCGCCATATTCACCCTGGCATAGGCCGAAAGCCTTTTAAGGTACTCCTTTTGCGCCTCCTGGAGGTACTTTTCCTTAAGCCGCCCCACTGACAAAACGGTGATATGCATTATTCTCGCCCCAAACACTGATTTCCCCCAAATCTTATTACACTTCCGGAATCATCCCATATTTTCTTTTTCAAATATTTGCATACTGGATTGTTTGCCAAAAACAATCATATAATCCCCCCTGGACAGCCTGGTGGAGGCCGTGGGCAATACCGGCTGATCATTCTGGTATACCAGTAAAACAGTTATTCCGAACCTGTTGGTGGTATTAAGCTTTTCCAGTGTTTTACCTGCAAAGCCGGGGCCGGCCATCATCTGCTCCACCACAAACCCCCTGGGCAGTTCCAAAACATCAATAACCGCATCTTTGGAGATCAATTGCGCAAGCCTTTTACCCATGTCCCTCTCCGGAAAAATTACGCGGTCCGCCCCCATTTTCGACAAAACATTTCCCCGCCTCTGACTGGAGGCCTTTACGGATACGGAAACCCCCACCTCTTTGAGAACATGGGTGGCGATAAGGGTTCCCTCGAAGTCCTCTCCCATGGCTATTACCGCCTCGTCGAAATTTTTCTCCCCCACAATGCGGGCCAGCTCGTCATCGTCGGTGGCCACGTCCAGCACCACCCCGGAAACTATCTTGTCCTTTACACTGTTGAGGGCCTCCTCGTCTTTGTTTATAGCAAATATATCATGGCCCCTTGTGTAAAGCTCCTCAATCACACTGCGCCCGAACCTGCCTATCCCTATTACTAAAATGGTTTTTTTCATTACGGCCTACCCCTTACCCTATTAATATATCCTCTTTAATATACCTGACACGGCGGTATTCCTTCCCGGCCAAAAGCAGCACCAGGGACAGGACCCCGATTCGCCCTACAAACATCAGAATTATGATAATAACCTGCCCGAAGGGAGAAAGCTGCGTGGTTATCCCCATCGACAGCCCTACAGTGGCCAGGGCTGAAACCACCTCAAACAGCACCGGCATCATCGGCATATTTTCCAGTAGCATTAACGTCAGTGTGCTCACAGACACCAGCATAAATGCCACAACAGTGACTGTAAAGGCTTTAAATACGCTGTCGGGGGCTATTTCCCGCTCAAATACCACTACTTCCTTTCTTCCCCGGGCAATGGCCCAGACAGCCAGAATAATTGTTCCAAAGGTTGTTGTTTTAATGCCGCCGCCAACAGACCCGGGGCTTGCCCCTATCAGCATCATAAGTATCATCAAAAATGCGAAGGGCTCATTCCAGCTGCCGACGGGAACCGTAGTAAAGCCGGCCGTACGCGTAACAGCCTGAAAAAGGCTTTCCACGATCTTGCCGGTTACAGCAAGCCCTTTCAGGTTATCTCCGTATTCAGTAAAGAAATATGAAATGCTGCCGGCCAGGGTAATCAGCCCGGTTACCCATAAGACCAGCCGTGTGTGAAGGCTCAGCCTGCGCCACCTGCGATTGGCGAACACCTCCTGCAGCACCACGAAACCAAGACTGCCCAGTAAAATCAGAACCATGACAATAACATTCATACCGGCGTTTGTCCGGTAAGGCTCCAGGCTTTGGCCCGTCAAATCGAAGCCTGCCCCGTTAAAGGCGCTGACCGCGTGAAAAACAACAAAAAAAAGCCCGTCCAGCCAGCCGTCATCCCATAATTCCGGCAGGAGGAATGCCATCACCAGCGCCCCGGCGGCCTCCAGGGCAAAGGTGATAATAATGACGCTCCGCACAAGGCCCAGTATACCGGCAAAACTGTAGTGGTTTCTGTCCTGGGCCGCAAGCAACCTCTGCCCCAGCTGTATTCTCATCCCCAAAACCAGCAAAAAGAAAGTGCTCAGCACCATCAGCCCCATCCCGCCGATCTGCATCAAAACAAGTATCACCAATTTGCCGAACAATGTCCAGTGAGCATCTGTGGAAACAACCGTCAGTCCTGTTACTGTCAGGGCCGAGGTGGCTGTGAACCAGGCCTGCAAAAATCCGGTGGAGCCCGGGTCTACGGATGCCCAGGGCAGCATCAGCAGCAATGTCCCCGCCAGGCCGACCATACCATAGCTTCCCACCAGAATTTGTCCGGGCTTTACCTTCTTAATCATATATCGCAGTTTTCTCCGCATTTGTTTTGGCAGTTCTATAATTCAATGTTTTCTATAATTTTCCCGCAAAACCCTCCCGTGAACCCATACATAAAATGATGAATGCAAGAGTCCCCGGCGGTGGCTTTGATAAAAGGCAACGGCGCGTTTTACGCGCCGTTTTCCACCACCGTTATATCCGCTCCCAGCTGCCTTAGCTTGGCTTCTATATTGTGGTATCCCCTGTATATATACTTGGTGTTGTTTATCTCGGTGGTCCCCCTTGCCATCAGCCCGGCAATCACCAGCGCCGCCCCGGCCCTTAAGTCGGTGGCCTTGACCTGGGTGCCGTACAGGCTTTCGGCGCCCTCTATTATGGCCAGCCTTCCCTCCACCTTTATCCTCGCTCCCATGCGCTTTAGCTCATCCACCACCTGGAAGCGGTTTTCAAATATATTTTCAGTGATCAGGCTGGTGCCGGGCACCGTGGATAAAAGCGCCATCATCTGGGACTGCATGTCGGTGGGGAACCCCGGATAGGGCAGCGTCTTGATGTCAATAGGCTTTAGCGGCCCGGTTACCCTCACCCTGAGACACTCCTCACCCTCCAGTATATCCACCCCCGCCTCCTTTAGCTTGGCCCTGAAGGGCTCCAGGTGAAGCGGAATGATGTTCTCCAGCTGTATATCCCCCCTGGTGGCGGCGGCAGCCACCATGAAGGTCCCGGCCTCAATGCGGTCGGGTATTACGGCATAGCGCATACATCCGCCCAGGGAGGGCACCCCCTCCACCTTGATCACGTCAGTGCCCGCGCCCCGCACCTTTGCCCCGAGGCAGTTCAAAAAATTGGCCAGGTCAACTATCTCAGGTTCCTTGGCCACGTTTTCAATTACTGTCTGGCCGTCGGCAAGGGCGGCGGCCATCATAATGT
The DNA here is from genome assembly GCA_049323915.1 of Bacillota bacterium. Classification (GTDB taxonomy): domain Bacteria; phylum Bacillota; class Desulfotomaculia; order Desulfotomaculales; family Desulfocucumaceae; genus BRHc4a. Next base: position 8,511 of record JBMOPC010000015.1, on the reverse strand, counting down.
TTTCAGTGGCCCCCACACTGGGGAAATCAAGATAAATACGGGCGCCCTTGAGTTTTTCGCAATGTGCCCGCACACTGCCCTTTTCCAGGCTAATCTCGGCCCCAAGCCCGGCAAAGCCCTTAAAATGCAGGTCCATGGGCCTGACTCCTATATTGCAGCCTCCCGGCAGGGGTATTTCGGCTTTTCCAAACCGGGCCAGCAGCGGCCCCATCAACAAATTGGACGCCCTCAGCTGTTTGGCCAAGTGGTAGGGAGGCATGGCGGCTATAGACTCGGGAGGGGTTATCCTCACACAGTCCTCTCCCTGCCACTCAACCTCGGCTCCAACCGACTCTATAAGTTTAATCATAACCCTGACGTCGTTGATGTCAGGAATATTTTCAAGTATCACCACGTCCCCGGCCATGACAGCGGCGCTCAGCAGTGTCAGGGCGGCGTTTTTGGCCCCGCCTATTCTGACTCTGCCCTTAAGGGGCTGTTCACCATTTATCACCAGTTTGTGCACTTTGCCCTCTCCATTCTTGGTAATTGCGCATTCGGTGATTACTTCTTTAAAGCGGCTGAAAATCCTTCTCGAAAACTTAAAAACCCGACCATGTTCGCCAATTTTGTTCAAAAGTGTCCTGATCGACCCCCAGGGCCATCTTAAGAGACTGTCCCATTCCGCGTCCGCTGCCCAAAAGCCGGACAATTTCCCGGAGTTTCTCCTCTCCGTAGACAGTATCAATGTATTCCACAGCCGAAAGAGCCTCCCTGTACGCCAGGGCCTGGTCGGGCAGTCCGTCAAAATTGCCGTCCATTTCTTTCAGGCTGTAAAACCCTTCGCTATCGAAACCGGACTGGTACGAAAACCGAAAGCCGGTAAGGCGGTACTCCTCAAGCTGGGCCAGCCCCTCGGTGAACCAGCGGGGGCAGTTGCCCCTGGTGGCGTAGTCAACGGCCAGGTGAGTCAGTTCGTGAGCCATAGGTCCTGTGTTGATAAAGCTCTCCCGCATTTCTTCCAAACTGTTTCCCTCAGCCCAGGTAGCCGGAGACAATACCCTTATCACCCCCGCCCAGTATACGCCCATTGCGCTTTCACTGGCAGGCCAGCCGAAACTGGCGTTCAATTCCTCCTTGGTGGGATAGACCACCACGGTCACCTTTTCAGAGGATTTAAACCCGTATTTTTCAGCCACCGGCCTGTAGAATTTTTCGGAGGCCTCCAGCACAATGGGGGCATATCCGGCGTCTTCCCCCCGGTATACCACCTTTACATATTTTCCTTCTATGGAAGGCAGGTCCCTGGCCCGAAAGTTCATATGCGCCCCTGCCATCTCCCTGTACAGCTCATAGGTGTACGCCCTGATCTGGGACGGAAGCCGCACAGCCGCCGCAAGCAGAAGTGAGAGCAAAATTAAAGCGGCCCGAAATAAGAAGCCCGCATTAAAAATACCCGTGTTTTGTTTTTTGTCTTCTGTCCTCATATAATCCCGCCTGTCCAACCGGTTGACTTATTTACTGATTTATCGACTACTATTTTTTCGGGGACATTCCTGTCCATTGGGGACATTCCTCCGCAGGAGGTGTGTCCCCATTCCATTATAGCGGGGGTGGCAACCCTGTCCCACAGGTAAATAATTGCAATTTGGAATATACGGCCCCCGTAATTATATACGGTAAAAAATTGTCGCTGCGGGGGTCTAAAAGAACAAAATCGCCCTGTGGGCGGTCTGGAACTCAGAACACAGAACTCAGCACTCAGAATAGTGACAGCTTACATTAGCAGCGACCCTCAAGCGACATGCACATGAGGGGGAGTGATTTAAGCCCGGGCGGAATTTATCGATAGGCTGTTACAGTCTCTTAACGACCGAGCCTAAGAATTTGGAAGTTAGATGTTGGAAGTTGGAAGTCGGATTAAGATAGAAATGGCTCTCAGGTCATTTTCTCAAAGTTTTCTAACCTCCAACCTCTGGCCTCCAACCTCCGAAATGGTCGGCAGTCCTTTGGCGACCGAGATTAGCGACTGTTGCAGCCGAAGATCCATGCAGCCTGGATTAAACCGCTCTCCCCGGCCCGTAAGCGACCCCAAAAGTCAGAAACTCTCCTAGTATTGAAAAAGTTATCCACAGAGCATAATTTCCTGAGTCCCGAAAAAAACAGCCGGTTTTTTCCGGCTGTTTTCACGAGATTATTACTGTTTGTTAACAAGGGGCTTCAACGTCTCGATGAGCCTTTTGACGTTTTCGGTCTGAGGGTCGTTTTCCCCGGCCAGCCTGACATACTGCTCGAATTCCGCCACGGCCCTTCCGTATTCCTTCTTTGCCACCAGGGCGTGCCCGTAATAATAGTGGGCTTCCTTGTTGCCCGGTGATTTATTCAATACTTCCTGCAGTATATTAACGGCCCGGTCATACTGTCCGGCTGAAATCAGCCCCCCGGAAAGTCTGGTTTTCAGGTCCTCCCTGCCGGGAGCCAGGGCAACGGCCTTTTCGTAGGTTTCCACGGCCTTGGCATTATTGCCTTCCCTCTCGTAGGCCATGGCCAGTTCCTTTAAAACCTCCACATCGTTGGGGCTGGCCTTGGCTTTTTCCTCCAGTTCCGCGGCGGTAGCCTGCTTCGGCTGTTCCTGGCGGGGAACCGCATCGGTAACATTGCTCCGGTCCAGGGTCCATACCACCGACGATCCCAAAAGGCCCAGGGACAGCACCGCCGCCAGAATTCCGAAAACTATTCTCTGCTGCAGCTTTTTTTTAGCCCGGTGGGACATTTTATTTTTTGTCATAATTCTCCCTCCAACATACCATTAAGACAACCATGTAAATTATAATAAAGACTTTTGCAAAAGTCCATCCGCCAAAAGTTTAAGCCCGTAGAGGAAAAATCTCATACTGTAGGATAAACCCCCTCTTAGGAAATTTAAAGCCCGCCTGCCGGCGGGCTTTTCGTAAACCTTACAGGTAATTCAAAGGATTTCTGGCTGTTCCGTTTATTATCACCTCGAAGTGCAGGTGCGGCCCGGTGGCGTACCCGGTGGTGCCCACCTTGCCGACAAGCTCGCCCCTGTCAACCTTCTGCCCCACTTCCACCAGTATGGCTGAGAGGTGTGAGTACCTGGTAACAACACCTTCACCGTGGGAAATGTCCACACACTTGCCGTACCCGGCATACCACTGGGCCATTGTGACGGTCCCGGACTCGGCGGCCACAACCGGCGCCCCGGTATATCCTTCAATGTCAAGCCCGGTGTGCATACCGCCACCCCTTGGCCCAAAGGGTGAGGATATCGGCCCTGACAGGGGCCAGCCCAGTCGCCCGCCTCCACCACGGGAGGCCAGCAGCACACGGGTTCCGGTGGCCACAACCTTGGGCCTGGCCTCTTCCAGTATATCTTCCCGAATGATCTTGCGGTCAGTCTCTATTCCGTTTCTTTCGGTGATCTGGTAAATCACCTCACGCTTGCCGGTCTGGCCCTGGGCCACCACCCGTCTTTCCCCCAGATAGAGGGAGGAGTCCTTTTTCTCCTCCACCGGGGCGCTGTACTGTTCGGTGACGGACTTGGCAAGGATTGTTTCAACATTTATCAGCGGCTCGGCCCTCTCCAGGCTCAGAACATCCCCCAGCCCCAGGCGGTCTGGATTAAAGCCGGGGTTGGCGGCAATCAGCTTATCCACCGGCACTCCCAGCCTGGAGGCTATCCCCCATAGGGTATCCCCGTCTTTAACCTGGTAGGTGGCCTTTTTACGGGTACCGTTTTTAACCATGTCCAGCGCCCTGTCAACGCTGACTATTTTTATTTTTTCCACCATGGTGTCGTTGAGCTTTACATCTTCTACAAAAGCGGTCTTACCCCCGGGAATGGCGTAGGCGTCCTTAAGCTCCTTCAGAAGCTGCTCGGCCTCGGCCCTGCTCCTCATGGCGATGAGGGCTTTTCCGTCAACAACCACTTCAGTGCCTTTAACCCTGGATGTGATGGATTCTCCAAGGGCCGCTTTAAGCTCCCCTCCCGTCATCATGTTACCGGTATGCCCTGTCTTTTTCAGGTAAAGCCTCTCCAGCGCGGCCACAACGTAGGCGTCGCTGCTTTCTTCAGTCAGTTGACCGATTACCTCCCTCGCCTCGGCCGGATTGTTAACGGTGGCAATCAGCCTGTCTCCTGAATAAACTCCCCATGACATATTTCCGGCATTGATCATTGACACCAGAAACATGACGACTATCGTATAAACGGCCACACCTATAATTGCCGCGGGTTCTTTGGGGCGCTTTATAAAGCTGATAAACTGATCCGAATATTTTAAAATGTTTTCCGCACCGGCCACGGGCACGGACTGTTTTTCCCTGCCTATCAAGACATACCCCCTTTTCGTTTTAGTTATCGGCTGACAATATATACATGTAAATTTATGGAATTGCCCTGAGGATAGAGCAAATTTATTATATCACAGGCCATACCGCCTTAAAAAAGGACAAAATTGCAAACTATCTTTAATTAACTTTCAGCATCTCGCAAATGCCCCTGATTATCCATTATTACACAAACCAACCGCAAAACACAAAAAAGTTGGCGGAGAAGAAAAAATAATGCCGATGCGGGGCGATTCCTTTTGAAACATGGAATCTCTAGATCTCATCGGTATAATCGTACTGTGCAAGGTATATGGCGCACTCCAGCCTTTTTTTGGTAAGCGCGCATCCAAGGGCATAGGGCTTTTTAATGGACCCGTTGTGAATATATGCGTTGGCGTGGCACCCGCCGCTGCAGTGATATTTTGCCCAGCACCGGCCGCAGCCGTCTTTCCGGTACAGGTGCGAGTTTCTGAAAAGGTCGGCCAGGTCCGGGCGGGACATTCCATTAAAAACATCCCCCATGACAAATTCTTCCCGCCCCACGAATTGGTGGCAGGGGTACAGCGCCCCTGACGGGTCAACCGCAAGGTACTGGTACCCGGCGCCGCACCCGCTCATTCTCTTGGGAAGGCAGGGCCCGCCCTCAAAGTCGATGTTGAAGTGGAAAAAGTTTATCCGGCGCCCTTCTTTTTTCATATTATGAACAGCCCTGGCCAGTCTCTCATACTCCGCCGAGACCCTGCCGATCATTCCGTCGGTAATGGCGTAATAATCTGCGCTCCCGGCCACCACCGGCTCTATGGATATATTGTCGATACCCAGGGAGGCCAGATATTCCACGTCACTGGCAAAGTCTGTGTTAAGCGCGGTAAATGTCCCTCTGACGTAATAATCCCTGTAGCTCCTGGATTCAAGGAATGTTTTTATATTTTTGACAACCACATCATAGGAGCCGGAGCCGTTTCTGAACGGGCGCATGGCGTTATGCACCTCCCGGCGGCCGTCTATGCTCAATACAACGCTTATATCATTTTTATTAAGAAAATCACCTGTCTCACGGTCCAGCAATACCGCGTTGGTGGTGACGGTGAATTTTATTTCCTTTCCTCTTTCACGGCACAGCTCCCGTCCGTATTCCACCAGCATGCGCAGCACGCCGAAATTAAGAAGGGGCTCACCGCCAAAAAAGTCCACCTCCAGGTGCCGCCGGTTGCCCGAGGATTCCACCAGAAACTCCAGGGCCCGCCTGCCCGCCTCCGGGGTCATCAGCCCCGGTGAGCCGCCGAATTTTCCCTGGCCGGCAAAACAATAAAGGCAGGAAAGGTTGCAGTCGTGGGCCAGGTGCAGACAAAGCGCCTTGACTATGTTTTCCCTGGAAGGACTGTAGTCTCCTCCCAGCGGGTCAGGTGTAAAGAGCATCTGCTTGTCAACCAGTTCCTTTATTTCGGCCAGCGCCTCCCTGACGTCTTCCTCATTGTATTTTTCCGACAGCGCTGCCACCAGGTCTTCCTCGGGAACCATGCCGAATTCTTCCAGCAGGTCCCAGACCAGCTCATCCACAACGTGCAGCGCCCCGCTGTGGACATCGTGCACTAACCTTGTGCCGTCAAAGATAAATTTATGTATCATGTTTTTCCCCCGCAAAGTAAAAAACCCAATCCCTCGGGACCGGGCCTTCAGTTCGAATGGATTACTTTTTTTCCCCCAGGCACACCTGGTTGCCTACGGTGCAGGACGTCTTGCAGGCGGACTGGCACGACGCCTGGCACTCACCGCACCCGCGCCCCTGCAGGGTTGATTTCAGGCTTACCTTTCCCGTGTTGACGGTTCTGATATGCTTGCCCATCACTTTCCCTCCTTTTACATTACCAACCTTTATTATACGGGAGGATCAGTCTGTAAGCAACAGGTTTTCCCCAGACTTTTGCCGCCAATTAATTTTATGAGGGGCCGGATGTATATATTACATTAACCGAAAGCCCGTGAAATCCCCCAGCTTCATGAGAACCCCGGGATTGCCGCCCTCCTTCAAAAGCTGCTCCAGTTCGGCCGGCACGGCATTTCCTTCCAAAGTCAGGGTATAAAACAGGGCGCCATGTTTCTCTTTTAGCTTCCTAAGCAAAGTACAAAAGGAGCCCCAGTCGCTTTTCATCATAGACCTGTTCATCTCAAACACCACAGACCCCACCGCACCACTGCCGATTAGCCCGGCCATTCCCATAAACGCCTGGTATTCGCCTCCTTCGATGTCCATCTTAACCAGATCTATGCTTTCGATCCCCCCCAGGTAAATGTCCAGGGGCTCGGCCTCAACTTCAATTTCGCTGATACTATCGTTGTAGTATTTGAAATACCCGTCACCGTGCCTGTAAATGGAAGAGTTTCCCCTGAACCGGCCGGTGCTATAAAATGGAATCCTGCATGCCGAGGAGTAAACCGCCTTGTTATGGATTGTCACGTGGTCGTGAAAGTAATTGATTGATATGTTATCCATCAGGAAAGAAAAACTCCGGGGATCGGCCTCGTACGCTATGACCTTTCCTTTAGGCCCCACCAGGTGGCCTAAAAGCACGGTGAAATAGCCCAGGTTGGCCCCCAGGTCCACAACGGTAAAACCTTCTTTGATATTTTTTAAAAAATAGTGGGTCAGTTCAGGCTCGTGAAGCCCGTGGATCAAAAGGTCAGGCGCCATGCTCAGGTCGTCCGAGGGAATCACCAACTCCCCTCCCCAGAGCGGCCAGACCAGCGCCCTTCGGTTTCCAATGTATGTTCCTCTCATAAAAAACGACCTTTCAATTTAAAAATAGCTTTAAGCTGTCAGCGTTCAGTGGTTTTCGTCTGCCTTTTGTGTTGGTCCAGGATATACAGCTTATTACTTATTGCCTTTTCAGCTCTGCCCCTGGAACCAGATGGTGATGAATGTATCATGACCCGGCCTCCAACTCCGGTATTTTACCCGAACGTAGCGCAGGAAGCACTGGGGGATAAAAATGCGCTTCCCGCCCGCCTCCACAACATAAGACAGCTCGCCGAAGGCTCCCCAGGTCAGCCCGTCCGGGCTCATCTCCGTCTGGATTACAGATGGTTGGGGGCCGTTGTTGACAACGAGAATAGTGTACACCCTGATTCTGGAGATATCAAATGCCCTTCCGTAGCGAAACTCCCCTGATGTTTTGAGGTTTTGTTCGACAATCTCGATATAACACGGTTCTATACAGGCGGGATCGGAATACCCGTCTGGCCCGGGCACAATTCTAACTCCCGAAGCCCCGTCGCCGTCTTTATTCCTGACCCGGCGGAGGTGCCTCCGGGCCAGCCTCCCGCCGCCAGCCCCTGGAGTGTGGATCTTTTTCATTTATTACTACCACCTCCTTTGGGGAGGGTGCACATAAAAAAGAAGGCCCCGGAAAACCGTGGCCTCCCCCGTTTTCCAGTTGTTCCCTGAAATCGGTTTGACCCCTTTCTATTCCTGGGATGGCATTTATTGTTTATACTACAAGATATTGTTTTCAAATACATTCTGTTACAGCAGCAGTATTTTTTATTTTCAGGCAAAAAAAAGAGGCCGGGAAAAAACCACGGCCTCCACAAATATCAGGTCTGGCCCTGGAAGTATATCCTGAGGGTGACGGCGCTGGAGGCATTGACGGCGCCATAGTATATCCTGGCGTACTTCATGAAGATGGCGGCTACCAGGGAGTCGGCAGCATTCTGGTTAATGGTGACCGGCCCGGCGTGGTCAATCCATGCGTTGGCGTCCGGGCTTATCTGTAGCTTGGCGAAGACCTGGGCGTTGGTGGCCAGTGAATTGTTGACAAGGCCGAAGGTCCATTCCTTTATTCCCAGTACGGTATAAGTGGTGTCCGGAGTCCCTGCGGTATCGGTGATGTTGGCCCGGGTTGCCGACACGTCGGTGGTTGCCAGCGCTGTGGCAAGTCCTGCGCTGGTGATTAGAAGACCGTTGGTGGGCGGGGTGATGCCCAGGCCCCCGGTGGGAGGGGTGATGGACAAGCCCTCGGCCGGGGCGGTTACAGTGAGCCCGTTGGCAGGCGCTGTGATACTTAAGCCCCCGGTGGGCGGAGTGATGCTAAGGCCCCCGGTGGGAGGGGTGATGGACAAGCCGCTGGCCGGGGCGGTTACAGTGAGCCCGTTGGCAGGCGCTGTGATGAGTTATGAGCC
>JBMOPC010000014.1:0-22229 GCA_049323915.1 Bacillota bacterium | reverse complement strand
GAAAGGCTGGACCAGACCAGAAAGGATTTTGTGGCCGGGGTGTCCCACGAGATCAGGACCCCTCTGGCCATAATACAGGGGTACGCCGAGGCTCTTCAGGACGGGGTTGCCGGGTCCGAGGAGGACAGGAGGCAGTGCGTGGACGGCATAGTGCGGGAGTCAGAGAGGCTGAGGAGGCTCATCTCCGACCTGCTGGACTTAAGAAGGATCGAATCCGGCATGGAGTACATCGATATGTACGACTTTGACCCTGTGCCTGTGATCAGGGAAACGGCGGACAAGATGCGTACCCTGGCCGAGAGAAAGGGAGTTGCCCTTTTACTGGAGGCCGCCGAAGATATCCCCGCGGTACGGGCCAATCCCGACCGCTTGGAGCAGGTGATGACAAATCTTATAGAGAATGCCTTAAGGTTTACTCCCGGAGGGGGAGTGATCACCGTAAAAATTGCCGGGGAAGGCCGTTTCGCCCGCATAGCGGTGGCTGACAGCGGGCCGGGGATACCTTTGGACCAGCAGGCACTGATCTGGGAAAAGTTTTACAAAGTGGACAAGTCCAGGGCAAGGACCGATTCCGGAGGAACCGGGCTGGGGCTTGCCACTGTAAGGAGGCTTGTGGAGAGAATGGGCGGCGAAGTGGGAGTGGAAAGCACTCCCGGAAAAGGAGCCACGTTTACTTTTACTTTAAAACTAATTAAATAACGGCGCCCCAGTCGTTCATTCCTGCTATAAAAAATTTTTAATTCTGGCATCTGTCTTCTGAATTCTGTATTCGGACCCTATTAGCTATTCAGTATAAGGTCAGATGTTATATTTTTGTTAGAATTTTGTCACCGGCCCGTGAAATGTTGCCATTATCATTAATAACAACAACAAAGAAGAGGGGTGGGCGGGATGTACGGGGAATTGTTCGGCAGCATGTCATGGGCTCTGTTGATGCTTCTTCACATGATGATGCCCGTTTTGATTATTATCCTTGCCGTAGCCCTTGGGGACGGCCTTTGGAACAGGGTGAGGATAAAAAGCGCGTTCAGCAGCCGCATGCAGGATTCAATAAAAGATACGCCCGGGGAGAGATAGAAGGAAAAATGCACCAAAATAAATAGGGATTTAACACCGGTTGAAGGATGTTAGAATAATATTGTTATAAAAGGCAAACTACCGGGAGGTGATAATTATGATGAGGAAGCGCTGGATGATTCGCCAGGTGGCCCACTGCAAGGGAGGCTGCGGTAGCCGGTCCCGGGTATGACGATAAACTGCCCTCTCAAGCTTTAACTTTACAACAGGCCTGTAAGCGGCCTTTTCTTTTTTCCGGCTGACAGCTTTTTCGGGGTATTATAAATCGGGGCGCCGTGTTAAAATTAGTCTCATATTAAGTTATTTTGGGGTGCGGCGGGATGTTTGGAACCCGGATAGTGATTGCCGATGCTGATGCTGCATATCGCCGAATCTTGAAGGAAGCGTTTCGCCACGCCGACTATCAGGTGGCGGGAGAGGCCTCCGATGCCAGAACCGCCCTGCAGATAATATTTCAGAACGACCCCAGCGTAATAGTAATGGACCCCCGGCTGCCGGGCAGCGAGAGTGTTGACGTCACCGGGATTATCGACGAGCACCGGGTGGCGCCGGTGGTGGCTGTGGTGTCTCATGCCCGGAGGGAGTTTGAGGACTACGCCCGCCTGCCGGGGGTTTACGGCATTTTGCTGAAGCCCCTCCAGGACGGCACCGTTAAGCCGGTAATAGAGACAGCCCTGGCCAATTTTGAACGGGCCGCCAGGCTGGAAAAAGAATTGAAGGAAGTACGCAGGGAGCTGGAAAACAGGAAAGTGGTGGAGAGGGCCAAGGGCCTGCTGATGGAGAGGAGAAAGATGCCGGAAAGGGATGCTTATAAATATCTGCAGAAGATAAGCATGGATAAATGCGTCCCGCTGGTGAAGGTGGCCAGGGAAATAATAAGGCATTACCAGGAGGCCGAAAAATACAGCGGACTGTGAAATGCAACACAGAAACAGGTATACAGTATATTTTCGCTCCGGTTGTTGATTTTAAGTAAATAAATATATATACTTACACTTGTATAGTTATTCAGGGCGATGAAGTCCTGCGCAGGCTTTCGTTAGAAAGTCTGTGCAGGGCTTTTTATTTAGACTTGGGAAATTATGCTCCAGAGGGATTCTTTGGATAATTTCCTAAGCACGGGGGTTTCAAGGGGGCGTCCCCCTTGCTTCAGTGGGGGTAGGACGTCTATACCGTCCGAAGGGGCGGAGCCCCTTTATTTAGACTTAGGAAATTATGCTTTGTGGATAACTTTTTCAATACTCGAAGAATTTCTGAATTATGGGGTCCGCTCCGGGGTCGCTTACGGGCCGGGGGGAGTGGTTTAACCCCGGCTGCATGGATCTTCGTCTGTATAATCGGGGACATTCCTGTCCATAAGGGAAGACCCAAGCTTCAGCAGGTGTGTCCCCATTCCTTGTAAACTCGGTCGCCAAAGGACTACCGACCATTTCGGAGGTTGGAGGCCAACTTCCAACATCTAACTTCCAAATTCTTAGGCTCGGTCGTTAAGAGACTGTAACAGCCTTCGATAAATTCCGCCCGGGCTTAAATCACTCCCCCCCAGATGCATGTTGCTTTGGGGTCAATAAGAGGCTACAGGGCAGCTTTGATCGCAGGTCTCCAACTATTCTGGATTCTGGCTCCTGGATTCTGGATTCCAGTGGCCCACAGGGCGATTTTGTTCTTAACGGAGGTATTAATTGATGAGAACCTACGTCAAAGAAGACATTCTGGACAAGGTAAGGGAGCAGAACGTCAAGTTTGTCAGGCTCCAGTTCACAAGCATATCCGGATTTCTAAAGAACATCGCGGTCACGGTGGAGGAGCTTCAATCGGCCCTGGAAGGAAAAGTGATGTTTGACAGCTCCGTCATAGAGGGTTTTGTGGGCAACAGGGAGTCAGACATATACCTGGTGCCCGATCCTTCGACCTTCGTGATTTTTCCGTGGAGGCCCAGGGAGGGAGCGGTGGCCAGGCTTATATGCGATATCAGCCGGCCGGACGGAAAGCCCTTCGAAGGGTGTCCCAGGGTGGCCCTTAGAAGGGTGCTGAAGGAGTATCTGGACCTGGGCATGGAGGCCTCGGTGGCCGCCGAAATAGAGTTTTACCTGTTTCACGTGGATGAACGGGGGGTTCCCACATCTCAAACCCATGACCTGGCCGGGTACTGCGACCTCACTCCGGTGGACCGGGGCGAAAACGCCAGGAGGGACATGGTCCTGACCCTCCAGGAAATGGGGTTCGATGTTGCCACCTCATTTCACGAGATAGGCCCGGGACAGCACGAAATATTCCTAAAGGGTGATTCGGCCCTGGCCATGGCCGACAACATAGCCACCTTCAAGTTCGTGGTCAGGACAATAGCTCAGAGGCACGGGCTTCACGCTTCCTTTATGCCCCGCCCCATGGGGGGGTGCAACGGGTCCGGGATGAACCTTCACCTCACCATCTCAAGGAGGGGCAGGAACATATTTGACGGTCCCGGAGAAATGTACGACCTTAGTCCCATGGCCCACAGCTTTATAGGCGGAATACTGGAGCACGCCCCCGCCATAACGGCGGTGGCCAATCCCATCGTTAACAGCTATAAGCGGCTGACAGCAGGCGACATGGCCCCGGTGCTGGCGTCCTGGTCAAGGCAGAACAGGAACACCATGATCAGGGTCCCGGCGGAGAAGGGAGAGGGGACAAGGATAGTGCTGAGGAGCCCGGACCCCTCCTGCAACCCGTACCTTACTCTGGCTGCCTGTTTCAAGGCAGGGCTGGACGGGATTTCAAGGAAAGCTCCCCTGCCGGAGCCCAGGGACCAGGAGATGGCCGGAAACGGCGCCATGAGGGACCTGGTCAGGAAGGAGGGCCTGCCCCGAAACCTTGAAGGCGCGCTCATAGCCCTTTCCGGGGACCAGGTTGTACGCGAGGCCCTGGGCGACAGGATATGCAGCCGCTTTACAGAGATGAAGGAAGAAGAATGGGAAAGGTATCAGTCCACGGTCCACAAATGGGAGATCGAGGAGTACCTTACCAATTATTAATAAAAGCGTAACTTTATACAGTGCGGGGGTGGGGATTAAAAAGAGGAGGAGCATTGTAAAGCGCCCTGACGCTGATTGAAAGACCGATTGGAGCTATGCAAAAACACGGTAAAGAGAAACAGGCCCCGATAAAAAGACAGGGGCGCCGGGCCATATCTGTAAATAACGGCCCGACAAAACATATTATTTATTTGTTTAGGAGGATGGAAAGATGAGTTTCAGCAAAGGTATCAACGCAACTGCAGCAACCCTTACCCGTGCGCGCACCGGGGAAAGCAAGTGCCCCTACAGCGGAATGTGCGTAACCTGTCTGGACGGGTGTCCCGGCCTCTGCGAGGTCGGAAAGTCCGCCGTGCGCGCCAAGGAGGTGCTCTACCCGCAGCCCTTTGGAAAGATTACTGCCGCATCGGAAAAAGACTACCCCGTGGACTACTCGCACTTTAACATCATGGGGACGGCCGTTGGCGCCATCGGTATCGAGCCCAATCCCGACAAGGCTATTTTCCCGGCTGTGGACCTCACCACCGCCGTCGGGTCCGGCGGCGAAATCAAGCTGGACCTGCCCATCGTGGTGGCTGCCATGGGTTCCACCAATGTGGCCGCTGACAACTGGGATCATCTGGCCGCCGGCGTGGCCATCTCCGGCTGCGGCATAGCCATCGGTGAAAACGTCTGCGCCATGGATCCCAACGTTGAGATTAAAAACGGCAGGGTTGTTCACTCCCCGAACCTGGCCCGCCGGGTCAAAGATTTCCAGGAGTGGTACAACGGAAAGGGATTCATCGCGGTTCAGGCCAACGTGGAAGATACCACTCTGGGCGTTCAGGAATATGCCCTCGAGAAGCTGGGAGTGGATGCCGTTGAGCTTAAGTGGGGCCAGGGCGCCAAGGACATCGGCGGAGAGGTCAAGCTGAACACCCTGGAGCGGGCGCTGCAGCTCAAGTCCCGCGGCTACATCGTTCTCCCCAACCCCGAGGATCCCAAGGTGCAGGAAGCGTACAATGCCGGGGCTTTCAGCGAGTTCGAGCGCCATTCCCGCATCGGCATGGTGGAGTATGAGTCCTTCATGTCCAGGGTTGAAGAGCTGCGCAACTGCGGCGCCAAATACGTATTCCTGAAAACCGGCGCATACCGTCCGGCCGACCTGGCCAGGGCCGTCAAGTACGCCTCGGACGCCAGGCTGGACCTGCTAACAGTTGACGGCGCAGGCGGCGGCACCGGAATGAGCCCCTGGAGGATGATGAACGAGTGGGGAATTCCCACTGTGTATATACAGGCCCTCCTGGTCAAGTACCTTGACAGGCTGGCCGCAAAGGGAGCTTACGTCCCGCCGGTGGCCATCGCCGGAGGCCTTGCGCTGGAAGATCACATGTTCAAGGGAATCGCTTTGGGCGCTCCCTATATCAAGTGCATCGGCATGGCCCGCTCGGCCCTGTCCGCCGCCATGGTGGGCAAGACAGTGGGCGAGGCCCTCAAGTCCGGCAAGGTTCCCAATGAGTATAAGAAGTACGGCGAAACCCTGGAACAGGTATTCGTCGCCGCCAGCGAGCTGAAGGACAAGCTGGGCGCGGACGCCTTCAGCAGGCTGCCCGTGGGCGCAATCGGCGTATACTCCTATTTCGAGCGCCTGGCACAGGGCCTGCGCCAGTTTATGTGCGGCGCCCGCAAGTTCGGCCTGCAGTACATCACCAGGGACGACCTGGTGTCGCTGACCAGGGAAGCCGCCGAGATCACCGGAATCAAATATGTAATGGAAGCCGACGCCGACGAAGTGGAACAGATTTTAGGCTGATGCAAAAAATAACTATTGTCAGATACCCGGCCTAAGGTTATAATTAACTCATCCAAAATGATAACCTAGATACAAGGATGTATCTAAATCAATGGCAAAGCTGCCCTCTCAGGAACTGTCTTACAGTCCCTGTTAGAGGGCATTTTTAACTTGTGTTTTAAGAAAGAATAAAGTAATGTAGCACGGACAATATGATTTGATTCTATTAAATACGGGGGCTATCTCCATGGCTGAGCAGAGGATTGTACTGGTGGACACTGACCCCACCTGGAGAAAAAACCTTAAATCAATGCTCACCAAGCTGGGTTATTGGGTGGTGGGAGAAGCCGGGGACGGTATGGGCGCCCTCAAGATGGTGAGGACGCGCCAGCCGGAACTGGTTATAATGGATGCCGCGATTCCCGGGCTGGATGGATTTGAAGTGGCAAAAATAATACACGAGGACAAACTGGCGCCTGTAGTGGTTTTGACTTCCACGTATTCCCAGGGAATGGTGGAGAAAGCAAAAGGGGCCAGAGTCTCCGCCCTGCTGACCAAGCCGGTGGACGAGGCCAGTTTATTACCGGCCATAGAGCTGGCTTTGGCCAGTTACAGCGAGGTAGTGAAGCTGGAAAGCAAGCTGAAGGAAATGAAAGAGCTGCTGGAAACCAGGAAAATAGTGGAAAAGGCCAAGGGCATTCTGATGGAAACCATGGGGCTCTCCGAGTCCGAGGCATTCCGCAGGATGCAGAAGCAGAGCATGAACAAGCGGCTTTCCATGAGGCAGGTGGCCGAGGCGGTCATATTGGCCCAGAACCTGAAGGAATAGTACAGGGTATAAAAATGAAAAACAGCCGGCATGACGGTGTGCCGGCAGGCGGGCAAAGGTGCCCTCTGCAGGACGTGATGGCTTTATCACGCCCTGTAGAGGGCGCTTTTATTTAATAAGTTGACTAAAATTTATGGAAGGTGGTATTTAACGGTGGATGCTGCAGTAAAGAATGAAATCCTGGCCAAGGCCAGGGAGGCCCAGGTGAAGTTTATCAGGCTTCAGTTCACCGACATTCTGGGTGTGCTGAAAAACGTGGCCATTACCGTGGAACAGCTGGAAAAGGCACTGGACGGCGAGTTGATGTTCGACGGATCATCCATTGAAGGTTTTGTCAGGATTGAGGAGTCCGACATGTACCTCCGTCCGGACCCCAGCACTTTTGTGGTGTTCCCCTGGAGGCCCAGGGAAGGCGCCGTTGCCCGCCTGATGTGCGACGTCTATAACCCCGACGGGACGCCCTTTGAGGGCTGCCCCCGCAATGCGCTGAAAAAGGTGCTGGCCGAAGCGGCGGAACTGGGATATACCATGAAGGTTGGACCCGAGGCCGAATTCTTCCTGTTCCAGGTTGATGAGAACGGACAACCCACAACAAAGACCCATGACAACGCAGGGTATTTCGACCTTACACCGGTGGATATGGGTGAAAATGCCCGCCGTTCCATGGTATTGACACTGGAAGAAATGGGATTTGAGATCGAGGCCTCCCACCATGAGGTTGCCCCGGGGCAGCACGAAATAGACTTCAAATATGCCGACGCTCTGGAAGTGGCCGATAAAATCGTCACTTTCAAATTTGTGGTCAGGACCATTGCCCAGAGGCACGGGCTCCACGCCACCTTTATGCCCAAGCCCATCTTTGGTATAAACGGCAGCGGTATGCACTGCCACCAGTCGCTTTTCGAAGGTGGCAACAACTCGTTCTACGATCCGGGCAGTGAGGACGGCCTCAGTGAAATAGCCAAGTATTACATCGGCGGCCTTATGAAACACGCCAGGGCTTTCGCGGCCATTACCAACCCGACGGTAAACTCGTACAAGCGTCTGGTCCCCGGTTACGAGGCACCCGTTTACATCGCGTGGTCCGGCCGCAACCGCAGTCCGCTTATCCGCGTTCCGGCCAAGCGGGGCATGTCCACCAGGATCGAGCTGAGAAACCCGGACCCGTCCTGCAATCCGTACCTTGCCATCGCCTGCACGCTGAAGGCCGGCCTTGACGGCATCAAAAGCCGTATACAGCCCCCGCCGCCCTGCGACAGGAATATTTATCACATGGACGAGAATGACCGCCGCGAACTGGGCATCGGAAGCCTCCCGGCAAGCCTTCAGGAGGCCCTGCTGGAACTGTCGGCCGATGAGGTCATCAAGTCCGCTCTGGGCAGCCACATCTATGATAAATTCGTGGAAGCCAAGAAGAAGGAGTGGGATTCCTTCCGCATCCAGGTACATGCCTGGGAGGTGGATGAATACCTGTCCAAGTACTAGGCGTCGGACGTCAGACGTCAGTGGTAAGATTGACCGACGGGCCGCCGGATAGATCATATCAAACCACTGGCGACAGGCATCCGGTTAATAACATCCAAAATCATCATAGCTGACGTCAGACGATCGACGTCCGACGTCTGTATTCCATCCTCCTCCCCGGATAACTCCGGGGGGTTTTTTTGTCAAAAGGACAGAAAAATACTTTCTTTTTTAAAAAGTTATGCTATACTTATTCCAGGAAAGTTAAATGATAATGTGACACAGTGTGGTGTCACGAAGCTGAAGGGGCAATGAGGCCGTAAGCAGGACAGGGGAACTGTCGTTAGCTATTCCTGCCTTTTTGGCCTTTTTTTATTTAAGGACCATTAAATAAAGTTGAAGAGGTGTTATTGCTGGTGGCTCAATTGACGAACGACGATGTGCGCAGTTTGGCCAAGGAGTTGGGGGTAAAGTTTGTAAGGCTGCAGTTTACCGACATATTCGGTGTTCTAAAGAACGTTTCCATCACTGTTGAGCAGCTGGATAAAGCCCTTGACGGAGAGTTGATGTTTGACGGGTCTTCGATCGAAGGTTTTGTCCGCATTGAGGAATCGGACATGTATCTAAAGCCTGACCCGTCCACCTTCGTTGTCTTTCCCTGGAGGCCCAGAGAGGGAGCGGTGGCAAGGCTTATATGCGACATTTACACACCGGACGGCAATCCTTTTATAGGAGACCCCCGTCATGTACTCAAAAAGATAACGGCTGAGGCCAAAGAAATGGGCTACATCATGAATGTGGGGCCTGAAGCCGAATTTTTCCTCTTTCACGTTGACAATGACGGCCGGCCCACCACCATCACCCATGACCGGGCGGGATATTTCGACCTGACGCCGGTGGATTTGGGGGAAGACGCCCGCAGGGACATGGTCATGACGCTGGAACAGATGGGGTTTGAAATCGAGGCCTCCCATCACGAGGTGGCGCCGGGCCAGCATGAAATAGATTTTAAGTATTCGGACGCCATAGACATAGCCGACAAGATCGTAACGTTTAAATTTGTTGTGCGCACCATTGCCCAGCGGCATGGGCTGCACGCCACATTTATGCCCAAGCCCATATTCGGCATAGCCGGATCGGGGATGCACCTGAACCAGTCGCTTATACAAAACGAAAGTAACGCCTTTTATGATCCCTTTACCTCCCACCAGCTGAGCGATACCGCGCTGCATTACATCGGGGGGCTGATGGAGCATATCAGGGCCATTTCTGCAATAATCAACCCCAATGTAAACTCATACAAGAGGCTGGTGTCGGGTTACGAGGCCCCTGTTTACATTGCCTGGTCGTACAGAAACAGGAGCCCGCTTATAAGGGTTCCGGCCAAGAGGGGAATGTCCACCCGCATAGAGCTGCGCAGCCCGGATCCCTCATGCAACCCATACCTGGCCCTGGCTGTCTGCCTGAAGGCCGGGCTGGACGGAATAAAGAAGAAAATAATGCCTCCCCCTTCCTGTGACAGGAACATTTACCACATGAGTGAAGGTGATCGCAGGGAGCTGGGGATCGGAAGCCTTCCGGCCAGCCTTGATGAGGCACTTAATGAACTGGAGAGGGACGAGGTCGTCAAGGAAGCGCTTGGGCCCCACGTTTTTGAGAGATTTATGGAGGCAAAGAGGATAGAGTGGGACAGGTACCGCATCCAGGTACACCCGTGGGAGATTGAGGAGTACCTTACAAAATTCTAGGGCATTATACAGGGTAAGAATTCAGGACTCAGGAGTCAGAACTCAGAATAAAATATCAAGCCCGTTGCATAGACGTGTCTGTCAGAGCATGTCTGTACGGTGGGCTTTTTTTTATCCAGCCGCACCGCAACCGGCATTACGGGAATAATATAATGAAAAAGTTTTTGGTGGTGCGGGATTAACAAGGAGTACCCGGGCTTAACCTCGAAAATCTAACCTCTAACACTGAAAAAGGGGTGTTCTTATTGTCATACAAGGTAGCTGTAATTGGAGGCGGCCCGGGTGGCTACGTGGCTGCCATCAGGGCGGCTCAGCTTGGCGCCCGGGTGGCTCTGGTTGAAAAGGGCAGCGTGGGCGGCACATGCCTGAACCACGGCTGCATACCTACAAAGGCCTTGGCCGCCGGGGCCTCCGCCCTTAGAATGGTCCGGCGGGCAAAGGATTTCGGGATCGCCACCGGTGAGGTGACTGTGGATTTCTCCCTCCTTGTGGAAAGGAAAAACCAGGTGGTGGGACGGTTGGTACAGGGAGTGGAATTGCTTCTTAAGAAAAACAAGGTGGACCTGATCAAGGGAACCGCCAGGCTTTCCGGTAGCGGGCCTGTGGTGGTGGATGAGGCCGGCGGCAGCCGGGAGATTGTGGCGGAAAACATAATTCTGGCCACCGGCACCGGGCCGGCCCTTATAAATGCACTAGGATACGACGGGGAGACGGTTATAACCTCGGACGAGGCGCTAAGCCTGAAAGAAGTGCCGCAAAGGATCGTCATAATAGGCGGCGGTGTCATCGGGAGCGAGTTTGCCTGCATTTTCTCGGCACTGGGGTCAAAGGTGACGGTGGTGGAGATTCTGCCCGCCATACTGCCGCTCATGGACAGGGAAGTATCCAGGCATATGCAGGGGCTGATGAAACGGCAGGGAATAAATATTAAGACAAAGGCCAGAATACAGGAGATTAAAAGACAGCAGGGCTTAGTAACCGCCGTGTTGGAGGGCGGTGAGGAAATAGAGGCCGACAGGGTGCTTTTATCCATCGGCAGGGTGATGAACTTAAATGGACTGGGACTGGAGGAGGCAGGGATCGCGCTGGGTGAGCGGGGCGAGGTGCTGGTTGACGAAGCCATGCGGACATCGGTGAAGGGCATATACGCCGTGGGGGACATAACCGGCAAAATACAGCTGGCCCACGTGGCTTCGGTCCAGGGAAGGGTGGCCGCCGAAAATATAATGGGGCACCGCCGGAGTATGGATTACCGGGTGGTCCCGTCGTGCATATTCACCCATCCCGAGGTGGGCAGCGTTGGCCTCACCTCCCAGGATGCGGAAAGCTCCGGCATAAAGGTGAAAGCCGGCAAGTTTTTCTTCCTGGGCAGCGGCAAGGCCCAGGCCATGGGCGAAACCGACGGCTTCGTCAAGGTGCTGGCCGACCCGGACTCTGACCGGATACTGGGGGTTCACATAGTGGGGCCCCATGCCACCGATCTGGTGGCCGAGGCCGCCCTGGCCATTCAGATGGGACTAACGGTTAAGCAACTGGTGCAAACCATACACGCCCATCCCACGCTGGCCGAATCCCTGGCGGAGGCCGCCGAGGCGGTTCACGGGATGAGCATCCACATGTGAGGTGGCGGGCTGTGGCCAGGGAGTGCGGTGTTGTTCAACTGGGCTGCTGCGACTACCAAGAGGCCTGCTCGCTGCAAAAAAAGCTTTTAAAACTCCGTATAGGCCGAAAGATACCGGATACCCTGGTCATTCTCCAGCACCCTCCTGTGTACACCATAGGACGTAAGGGGGGCAGGAAGAATATACTGGTCGGCCCCGATGTGCTGAGCAGGGAAGGAATAACGGTCTGCGAGACTGACCGGGGCGGGGATATAACCTACCACGGGCCCGGACAGATAGTGGGGTATCCCATTCTTGACCTGAACCAGCACGGAAGGGACGTGCACCGGCTGATACGGCTGTATGAGGAAGTTGTGATAAGACTTTTGGAGGGCTACGGCATTCAGGGATGCAGGGTGCCGGAGTATCCGGGGGTCTGGGTGGGCAGCGAAAAAATTTGCGCCATAGGCATAGGTGTAAGCAACTGGGTAACCTTTCACGGCTTTGCCCTTAACGTGAATACAAACCTGGTACATTTCAGCTTTATCACCCCATGCGGTATTAACGGCAGGGGTGTGACCTCGATGGAAAGGATTCTTGGCGGTAAGGCGGATGAGTCCGCTGTGGCGGGGGAACTGGCCGGCATTTTCGGCCGTGTGTTCGACCTTGAGATGAAGCGCTATGATCTTGATTTATATTAATCCGGGAGGTTTGAATAAAATGGAAGTAAAACTGCCGTTTCTGGCAGAGGGTGTGGAAAGCTGCACCGTCTCCTTCTGGCAGGTTACCGAGGGTGATCATGTGGAGGAAGGTGATGACCTGGTTGAGATGCAAACCAGCAAGGCGGTGTTTAATGTTCCTTCCCCCTGCGCCGGTACCGTGACTGAAATACTGGCCGGCGAGGGTGACGAGGTCAGGGTGGGAGATGCCCTTTGCATAATCGAGGAATAGTTTAGGAATTGACTGAACAGTAAATAAAAAAACGCCAACCCCCGTGGAAAACCGGGGGTTTCATATATATTAAATTTATTGTCCTTTTATCGTCCCGTTGTGTTAAAATGTTTCATATGAAAAAGTCCGAAAGGCGGGATAAAGATGAAGCACACCCTTGCCGTGCTGGTTTTGAACAAGCCCGGGGTGCTGGCCCGGATCTCAGGCCTTCTGAGCAGAAGGCACTTTAATATAGAAAGTATAGCCGCCAGCCATACCGAGGAGACGGATATAACCCGTATTACCATTGTGGCCCAGGGGGATGACCATATACTGGACCAGGTGATAAAGCAGCTTTCAAAACTGGTGGACGTGCTGAAGATACAGGAGCTGGAAAGCAAGGAATCCATCGAGAGGGAGCTGGCCCTTATAAAGGTTAAGGCCTGTCCCAACCGTAGGTCGGACATTGTGGACATCGTCAACATTTTCAGGGCGAATATTGTTGACGTTAACCGCGAGACAATGGTAATAGAGCTGACCGGCGACGAGCAGAAAATAAACGCCCTTTGCGCAGTGCTGGAAGACCACGGCATAGTGGAGCAGGTACGCACGGGCATCATCGCGCTTTCCAGAAGTCCCGAAGCCACGAAGCACCTCATTGACAAAACGCCATAACTGCTTTCTTCCTTTTATTAACTGGAGGAATTATGATGCAGGCCGGAGAATATGTATTTGTTGCATTACCGGTTTTACTGCATTTAATGCTGATCCTTTGCCCGCAATATTGACATAAATAAAGAGCCGGAGGTTTATAATATATATACGGGTGAAGGTTTGCCGGCATATCGTTTCGATCAGTCTTAAGCAGGGGGTGTTTTGTGGCGTGACCCAAGTTAAAAGGATAATGATAAGCCTTCCCGACAGCTTACTGGCTGAGGTGGACGGTATTGTGGCGGCCGAGCAGCTCAATCGCAGCGAATTCATCCGTGAGGCCATGAAGCTGTATATTGCCGAGCGGAAGCGCCGGATGCTGCGGGAGCAGATGAAAAAAGGCTATATGGAGATGGCCAAGATTAACCTTTCTCTGGCCGTGGAGCAGTACGAGCTGGAGGACGAAGCGGCCTCTCCTTTTGAAACGATGGTGGAGGCAAAATAACAATGCTTATCCGACGTGGTGACGTTTTCTTTGCCGAGTTGAGCCCTGTGGTAGGGTCGGAGCAGGGAGGCACCAGGCCGGTGCTTATAATTCAGAACGATATCGGAAATCAGTACAGCCCCACCACCATAGTGGCGGCAATCACTTCCCAGATAGCCAAGGCCAAGCTTCCCACCCATGTGGAAATGCTTGCCGGGGACGGCGGCCTGGAAAGGGATTCGGTTATCCTGCTGGAGCAGATCAGGACCATAGACAAGAGCCGGCTTATGGAAAAGGTGGCCACCCTTAATGAGGAAATGATGAAAAAAGTGAACCAGGCCGTTGAGATAAGCTTGGGACTTGTGGAAATATAGGACTGTAAGCCATGGACAGCACCTCAGTAACAGCGGGGTGCTTTTGATCCTTTAATCAGGGGTTAATCCCTGCAGGAAAGGGGATATGGCCGTGAAGCCCTTTATAGGCATTACATGCGCCTGGGACGAAGAAAAAGGGCGCTACTTTTTAGCGGAGGCTTATGTCAGGGCGGTGGAGGCCGGGGGCGGCATACCTCTGCCCCTGGCGTATACGCCTGATGATTATTCGGTTAAAAGACTGACCGGAATAATTGGCGGACTGGTGCTTTCCGGAGGTACCGACGTGGACCCCGTCTTCTTCGGGGAAGATCCGATTCCGGGGGGTGGCGAGCTTTGCCCTCACAGGGATCAATTTGAGCTGTCCGCGACCAGGGCCGCACTGGCGTCAGGCATGCCCGTGCTGGGGATTTGCAGGGGGATGCAGGTGCTGAATATAGCCGCAGGTGGTGATATATACCAGGATATAGCCAGCCAGGCGGGAGGCGGGGGGGTAAAGCACTGCCAGCAGGCGCCCCGCTGGCACCCCACCCATGACATAGTAATCAGGGAAGGAACGGTACTGGCGTCCATACTGGGGGCCGGGAGGGTTAGGGTGAACAGCTTTCACCATCAGGCAGTAAGGAATGTGGCCCCGGGTTTTACCGTTTCAGCCGGTTCGGCCGACGGGGTTGCCGAGGCCATTGAGGCGCCGGATCATCTTTTCACAGTTGGGGTTCAGTGTCATCCCGAGGCAATGTGGAAAGAACACCCTGTATTCCTGGCCCTATTCGAAAGATTGGCCCGCGCGGCGGAAAAATACACTGGAAATAAAGTTAGTGGTAGTAGGCAATAAGTGATTGGTAAATGGTAGCGGCTAGCAGCTAGTTGCTAGAAGCTGGCGGCTGATAGCTGACAACCAATAACCAATAACCAATAACCATTTTCATTATGGAGGTAGTAGGAATGATAGCAATATCCGGAGGAAAGGTTCTGACCATGTCGGGTAGGAATTACGATGTTGGAACGGTGCTGGTGAAAGACGGAAAGATCTATGAGGTTATGGAAGGTCTAAGACAACCGGAGGGGTGGGAGGTAATAAACGCCGCCGGGATGGTGGTCATGCCGGGGCTGGTGGATGCCCACTGCCACCTGGGCATAGTGGAGGAGATATACAGAATAGAGGGGGACGACTGCAATGAGGCCACCGATCCGGTCACCCCGCACCTGCGGGCCGTTGATGCCGTAAATCCCGATGACCTCGGCTTTATGGACGCTCTGTCCGGGGGAGTGACCACGGTGGTGACAGGGCCGGGAAGCGCCAATGTCATTGGCGGGGAGATGCTGGCCATGAAAACCTGGGGAAAATCATTGGATGAAATGATTCTGAAATTCCCGGCCGGACTGAAGGCAGCCCTTGGTGAGAACCCCAAGAGAACATACGGCGGCCAGAAAAAAGCCCCCCTGACCAGGATGGCCTCGGCAGCGCTTTTAAGGGAGGCCCTTGTCAGTGCCCAGGACTATATGCGAAAGCTGGAAAAATGCGCCGCGGGCGGGGACCCGCCGGACCGGGACCTTAAGATGGAGTCCATTATCAGGGTGCTTAAGGGGGAGATCCCCTTAAGGGTTCACGCCCACAGGGCCGATGATATTATGACGGCGGTAAGGATAGCCCGGGAGTTTAACCTGGAGCTTGTCATAGAACACTGCACCGAGGGTCACAAGGTGGCGGCTGATCTGGCAAGGCACGGTGTAAAGGCGGTGATAGGGCCGGTTATCGGCAACCGGGCCAAGGTGGAACTGCAGGGCATTTCCCTGGAAACTGCCAGGGTTCTGGCCGGGGCCGGAGTGAATTTCGCCATCATGACCGATCACCCGGTTGTCCCCATTCAGTACCTGGGTATATCCGCCGGACTGGCTGTCAGGGGCGGGCTGGAGGAGGAAAAGGCGCTGCGGGCGGTTACACTGGACGCGGCGGCGGTGCTGGGGATGGATCACCGCCTTGGGAGCATTGAGCCGGGCAAGGACGCGGATATTGTTATTATGGACGGGCATCCCTTTGACGTGCGTAGCCGTGCCGTAAAGGTCATGGTTTCCGGTCAAATCGTGTATAAATGTGAAGATAAATGTAGTAATAAGTATTTTTCACAAAGCCCAACATTTCTACAAATAAAGTCGAATTATTGTGGCTGAAGACGTAAATTTGATCTTATTGTTACTTTCCCGCACAAATTAAAAAAATTTTTTGTAATATTGTTTTTTAGCAGGATTTAATGGCATTATGTAGAAATTAACACCTGAACAATAGCTTGGCTACTGGTTTTGTCAAATGTTGTCGGAGGTGCGGGATGAAGAAAAAGAAACTGGATGTGCTGGTGGTTGATGACCAGCCAGGGGTTCGTTATTTATTGGATGTGATCATTGCGGAGCAGGGGCATAGGGTAAGAATGGCCAGGAACGGGCTGGAGGCCGTGGAGGCCGTGAAATCCTGCGAGCCCGATCTGGTTATCATGGATGTACGGATGCCGCAGATGTGCGGCATTGAGGCTTTGGGCAGGATTAAGTTAATCTCCCCCGATACCGAAGTTATGCTTATGACCGCCTATGTTTCCGATGAGACAGTGCAGGCGGCTTTGAAAAAGGGAGCTCTTTGCTGTTTCACCAAGCCCTTCGATGTTGAGGGCATAAAGTCGTTTATCGACAATTTTAGTCATAAACTGACCAGGTATGGGCAGAAACTGCCTGCGGTGGTGGGGTGATGAAAAAGCCCTTTCACAATATTTTACAATAAAAAAGGGCTTTTGTGCGATATTTTTAAAGTTAATAGTAACATTATTCCTTTAGTATCTATTTTCTGCATATATTAATCAATAAATTCTCCATGGCCGGGAGAAAATCCTGTCTTCCCGATTTAACCCCCACATCAAGATGATGAAGTGATGAAAGCGACCGGATAAGCTGTTTCCGGTCGAAATTTTTTTGCTGGGCTGAAATCTTTCTGGCCACGTAGGGATGTATCCCCAGACGGCGTATGATTTCACCCTGACTTCCCGACCTGACCGCCTCTCCAATACGGAGTATGAGCCTAATCTGCCTGGCCACCATGGCAAGTATAACCGGGGGAGGGTGTTTTTGGCGCACAAGCCTGTTAATACCCTCAATGGCCCTTTTTATGTTCCTTTCGCCTATGGCGTCCACCACCGCGAAAACATCCTCCTCAGGATGGGGAGGTGTGGCTGCGGCCACGTCCTCCGGGGTAATGGAGCTGCTTTCGCCTGCATAAGAGATCAGTTTGTGTATCTCCTGGGAAAGTGACTGAAGGGTGTTCCCGGCCCTGGCCAGTATTTCGGCGGCTGCGCCGGGGGCCAGCGATTTGCCTGATAATCTGGCCTGCTTGTCCAGCCAGCGGGTTAATTCGTCTGTTCTTAAAAGGGAAAATTCGATTGCTTTTCCTGTCTTCGAAATCTCTTTAAAGGTTTTTTTACGTCTGTCGACATTTTCTCCGGCGTCGAATACAAGGCAAGTGTCGGGGTTGGGAGAGGCCAGATATTTTAAAAGCCTGGTTTCTTCTTTTCCCGGATGCGGGCGGGATTCATCACCGCTGTCCGTGGCGCTTTTATCCGGAGAGAAAAAGCCGGCGTTTTTGACTACCAAAAGCCTCCTTTGGGAAAAAAGGGGAGACATAAGGGCCAGCGAAACTATTTCAGACACCGGGGTTTCGCCGGCGTCCAGGGTCACATGGCTGAAGTCGCCGGCCCCTTCGGGCAAAAGGGTGTCCCGCACCTTTTTGACGGCCTCCCGGCGAAGGTAAACCTCTGGGCCGAAAAAAAGATATACCGGGGCAATGATGCCTTTCTTCAGGTCTTCAACCAGATCGAGAAAATACTTCACCTGCAGCTACACCCGGCCTGACAGTTTTTTTTCAACTGAGGAGACTTTTCCGGACATGGTTATTTCCTTATCCCTGCGGTCGTCCACCCGTATAGTGGTGAGAACCCTGGGGGCTCCCGCCAAAAAAGGCTCTTCGTGCATTTTCCGGATTGTCTTGAATATGAGGTCGAGGTTGCCCTCTATCACCGTGCCCATGGGAGTGAGCTGAAAGCGCAGTTCCCGTTCTTCCTGCAGCACCTTCAGGCACCCCGCAACGTACCGGCTGATGCCGGCGTCCCCCGTTCCGAGGGGGACCACGCTTATTTCGACAATTGCCATAAAAATCACCTCATGAAATAAAACCACCCTCTTTAACGGGTGGATTTATCTTTAGCTTTCAGCCATTTTGTTGAATCTGCGGGTCAGGCGAGATTTTTTGCGGGCAGCCGTGTTTTTATGTAGTACTCCTTTTGTTACGGCTTTATCGATAGTAATCAGAGCCTTTTGCAGTTTAGCCCCGGCTTCTTTCTTGGAGCCTTTTTCAATAGAATCCTCAAATCTTCCTATGCTGGTCCTGAGGTTGGACTTAAGGCTCTTATTGCGCAGGGTTCTGGCGCGGATTACCTGAACTCTCTTTTCCGCTGACTTGATATTCGGCACTCTCTCACCTCCCAACAGCCACAATTTTATCACGGCAAAAACAAAAATGCAAGCAAAGCCTGTATATGTTTGATTATTTCAGTTAATGATATTAAAGAATTTAATGAACGGAGGTGAACTCTTTGAACTGGGTCAGTGCCATTATCAGGTTTGTTGTCTCGGCCCTGGTGCTTATAGTGGTGAGCTGGCTGTCGCCGGGATTTGCCGTAAAAGGTGGTTTTGTCGGCGCACTCATCGCCGCTGCGGTGATTGCAGTACTGGGTTACATAGCGGAGGCCCTTCTGGGCGAAAAAATATCGCCCCGGAACAGAGGCCTGGTGGGGTTTATTACTGCGGCAGTCGTAATATACCTTGCGCAGTTTATCATACCGGGACTGCTTACCGTAAGCTTTTTGGGCGCCCTTATATCGGCTTTTGTGATCGGCCTTATAGATGCTGTAGTACCGACGTTTGTCAGATAAAAAACACATATTTTTCAATATCGCAACCCCGCCTGCAGAAGGCGGGGTTTTATCATTATAAAACATAAACCCCCCCGGGCCGGAATAATATTTATGAAAATCCTGGGAACACTCCGGGGTGGGGCGTTTGGAGATCAGGTACTATATAAGGTATAAAATATACAGGCACCGGTACAGGCTGGTCCGTGCACTAAGGGCGGCGGCGCTGTGCGGGGTGGTTGTTTTTATGTCTTTTTTACTGTATCACTTTCCCCTGGCGGGAGTGCTTTCCAAAACCTTCGAGGGCAGGAGCTTTTCACTTTTTGACATTGCCCTGAGCTGGAGTGAGAGGGACCCCCGGGGCTTGATGAGGTCGGCGGCTCCGGTGATGGCTTGGGTTGGAAATCAGGAAGATTACCCGGAAGAGATTTCACCCAGATCCATTGTCACGGCGGTACTTGCTCCCTTCCGGGTCAACCTTTCCAGTCCTCACGAACTTCTGGCCGGGGAGATGCCGGCTCTGGCGGAGTTTAGGAAGGGGTACGGGGTTCAGGTATCCGTGAGCGCACCCTCCCGGGGGAGCGGCCCGGAATCCCCGGCGGCCGTAATTTCCACGGATGCACTGGTTGGAATCTACTATACGCACACCGGGGAGACATACGCCGTTACCGATGGCGTAGAAAGGCTGCAGGGGCAAAAGGGAGCGGTGGTGGAGACCGGCAGGGTGATAAAGGAAAGGCTGGAGGCCGGCTACGGCATAAAGGTCGCTCTCTATGACAGGGTAAATGACCAGAACTACGGGCTGTCATACGTTGAGTCCGAAAAGACCGCCCGCCTGCTGCTGGAAGAAAACAAAAACATCCAGATACTGCTGGACATACACAGGGATGCCGGTAAATCCCGCAGCGAAAGCCTTGTCAAGGTGAAGGGGGAAGATCTGGCGCCAATACTGTTTGTTGTGGGATCCGAAGCCCGCAGCCCTTTTCCAACCTGGAGAAATAACCATGACTTTGCCGTCAGGCTGGCCGAAAGGATAAACAAAAAGTATCCCGGACTGTGTATAGGTGTAAGAATTAAGGAGGGCAGGTACAACCAGTTCCTGCATCCCAGGGCGGTGCTGGTGGAAATAGGATCGGTAAACAATTCCACAGCCGAGGCTGTTAAAACGGCGGGGATGCTGGCCGAGGCGCTGGCCGAGGAGATAATGGAAATGGCCCCCGGTTTTTAAAGGTCAAATGAGGACAGCCGGCCCAAAACCCCCTCCGATGTCTAATGGCTGTATGTTTGAGGAATTATATTATGTAAGTAAATATTACATATGGTATAGAAGAAGGATATAAAATGCTGGACAGGTGTTTTACTATTCCGGTGGTCCTGGGGCTGTGCCTGGGAGTAATAATGGCCGGGGTGCAGATTTCCGCCGGAGCTTTGGGTGCGGCTATAGACGACTACCGGGTCACAAGTCTTGTAGCGGTTGAAAATAATAATGAAAACAGCGCGGTCCATGTATTGGGCAAAAAAATATCCGTGGACAACTTTCCTCCCCTGGCAGTCTTACTCGGTGAAAAGGCTGGGGGGATTTATTCCGCTGTCAGTGAGGCTGCTTTAAAGTGGAGTAAGCGGCTGATAGACTTTTCCGACCTCCTCTGATATAATTTCACAGTGGATGCACGAAAGTCACCGGGCGGGAGGAAAGTCATTTTGGACAGAGAGCAGAGCCTAATAAGAAATTTCTGCATAATTGCGCATATTGACCACGGCAAGTCCACCCTGGCGGACAGGCTTCTGGAGATCACCGGGGCGTTGAGCCAGAGAGAAATGACGGCCCAGGTGCTGGACCAGATGGATATTGAAAGGGAGCGCGGCATCACCATCAAGATGCAGGCGGTCCGTCTCAGATACACTGCCAGGGACGGGAAGGCGTACCAGCTAAATCTTATCGACACACCCGGGCATGTTGACTTTTCGTACGAGGTTTCCCGCAGCCTTGCCGCCTGCGAGGGGGCGCTGCTGGTGGTGGATGCGGCCCAGGGGATAGAGGCCCAGACGCTGGCCAACGTATACATGGCCATTGAGAACAACCTGGAGATAATCCCGGTGATTAATAAAATAGACCTCCCCAGCGCCGACCCCGGCCGTGTCAGGAAAGAGATAGAGGACGTCATCGGGCTGGACACGTCGGATGCCGTTCTGGTGTCGGCAAAGACGGGAGAGGGAGTGGATGAGGTGCTGGAGAGGGTGGTGCAGAAGATACCGCCGCCCTCCGGGAAGCCCGACAGCCCCTTGAGAGCTCTTATATTCGACTCGCACTACGATCCGTATAAAGGTGTTATCGCCTATGTCCGTGTAATGGAGGGCAAGCTGGCAAAGGGAAACCTGATACGGATGATGTCCACCGGGAAGGAATTCGAGGTGGACGAGGTGGGGATTTTCCGGCCCTCCATGATGTCGGTGGACATGCTGGATACCGGCGAGGTGGGCTTCATAGCCGCCAGCATAAAAAACGTCAAGGACAGCAGGGTGGGGGACACCGTAACCGGCGCCTCCAGCCCGGCCTCCGAACCTCTGCCGGGCTACCGGAAGGCAACCCCCATGGTCTACTGCGGGCTGTATCCGGTGGACAACGTACAGTACGCGGACCTGAGGGACGCGCTGGACAAGCTGAAGTTAAACGACGCCTCCCTGGTTTACGAGCCGGAAAACTCCGAGGCCTTGGGGTTCGGATTCCGCTGCGGATTTCTCGGGCTTTTGCATATGGAAATAATACAGGAGAGGCTGGAGAGGGAGTACCGCCTGGATCTCATCACAACCGCCCCCAGCGTGGTATACAGGATTTCCACCACCTCGGGGGAAGTTCTGGAAATAGACAACCCCACCAAGATGCCGCCTCCCGGCAAAATTGAAAAGACCGAGGAGCCCTACGTGTCGGCTACCATTATGGTTCCAAAGGATTTTGTGGGCGCCATCATGGAGCTGTCCCAGGAGAAGAGGGGTATTTTCAAGAATATGGAATACTTGGGGGAGAGCAGGGTGATGCTTTCATATGACCTCCCCTTAAGCGAGATTATTTACGATTACTTTGACCAGTTGAAATCCAGGACAAAGGGCTATGCCTCGCTGGACTACGAGCTTTCAGGATACCGTGAGAGCAAGCTTGTAAAGCTGGACATACTTATAAGCGGAGATCCGCTGGACGCCCTGACCAGCATAGTGCACACCGACAAGGCATACGGGCGCGGCCGGCAGCTGGTGGAAAAACTCCGGGGACTCATACCGAGGCAGATGTTTGAAATACCGGTACAGGCCGCCATAGGAAACAAGATCATAGCCAGGGAGACCA
>JBMOPC010000013.1:0-22777 GCA_049323915.1 Bacillota bacterium | reverse complement strand
TTAACACTAAAATTGCTTAATGCTTAAGATTGGCGGTTGCACTCAAGGCTGCCAGCATATCTTGCTTTGGAGGGATTGCCGGAAATTTACACACCCTTTTCATCTGCGGGATTTTCTATCTAAGGCCAACGCGAAGCGATTTCGTTCTTCTCTGATTCACTGATTTATAAAACAAAATGGAAAAAAGCCCGGCTGAGATCATTACTGCCTCTGACGGGCTTTTATGTTTCTTTATTGGTGAGTCAAAGAACCGTCCCCTGACTCATTCAGTCACGTACCGGTCGCATTCCCGGGCGGCGCCCCGCCCCTCGTTGATGGCCCATATCACCAGGCTCTGGCCCCGGCGCATGTCTCCGGCGGCAAATACACCTTTTACATTGGTGGCAAATCTTCCGTATTCGGCCTTTGCGTTGGACCGCTCGTCACGGGCCACGCCAAGCTGATCAAGAAGGTTGTCTTCCGGCCCTAAAAAGCCCATGGCCAGCAGGACCAGTTGGGCGGGCCAGGATTTCTCGGTGCCGGGGATTTCCCTGGGTGATAGGCGGCCCTGAGCGTCCATAGCCCACTCCACATTTACTGTTTGCACTTCTTTTACATTTCCCTGTTCGTCGCCCACGAATTTTTTGGCGGTTACGCAGTAGTGCCTCGGGTCGGACCCGTAGAGGGCGGCCGCCTCGCTTTGGCCGTAGTCCACCTTGTATATCCTTGGGTACTGGGGCCAGGGGTTGTCGGGGGCGCGATCCACTGGGGGCTTGGGCATTATTTCGAGCTGGTTTACACTCCTGCACCTGTGGCGCAGGGAGGTGCCGACGCAGTCGGTGCCGGTGTCGCCGCCGCCTATTATAATTACATCCTTGCCTGTGGCCGAAATAAATTTTTCGTCCGACAGGTTTGAATTCAGCAGGCTCTTGGTGTTGGCGCTTAAAAAACTTACGGCCAGGTGAATCCCTTTTAGGTCCCGCCCTTCAATGCGCAGGTCCCGGGGCTTTGTGGCCCCGCCGCAGAGCACCACGGCGTCGAATTCCCGCAGGAGCTTTTCGGCGGGATAGTCCCTGCCCACCTCGGTATTGGTCACAAAGTTAACTCCCTCGGCGGCCATGAGATCAACCCGCCGCCGGACAACCCTCTTGTCAAGCTTCATGTTGGGGATGCCATACATTAACAGCCCGCCTATCCGGTCGGCGCGCTCAAAAACAGTGACCAGGTGGCCGGCCTTGTTGAGCTGGTCGGCGCAGGCCAGGCCGGAGGGGCCGGACCCAATAACGGCAACCTTTTTGCCGGTGCGCTTAAGCGGCGGCCTGGGGGCGATCCACCCTTCTTCGTATGCCCTGTCGATAATGGCGCACTCAATGTTTTTTGTGGTGACCGGCGCCGTGGCCATCCCGGCGGTACACGCTCCCTCGCAAAGGGCCGGGCAAACCCTGCCTGTAAACTCGGGAAAG
The DNA here is from genome assembly GCA_049323915.1 of Bacillota bacterium. Classification (GTDB taxonomy): domain Bacteria; phylum Bacillota; class Desulfotomaculia; order Desulfotomaculales; family Desulfocucumaceae; genus BRHc4a. The sequence goes on along the minus strand of JBMOPC010000013.1, from coordinate 21,335 downwards.
TTATTTGTCATAAGCAGGCGGCTCAGGGCTTCCTTCCACAGTCCCCGGTAAACCAGCTCGTTCCACTCGGGCGCCAGATTGTGGTTTGGACAGCCCGAAGCCATTCCGTTCAACATAATTCCGCTGTGGCAAAAGGGCACTCCGCAGTCCATACAGCGCGCCGCCTGTGTCTTTAAGGCTTCCTCAGGCATAGGGTGGTGAAACTCGTTCCAGTCCTGGATTCGCTCCAGTGGATGGCGATCCTGAGGGAGTTCCCTCTGATATTCAATAAACCCGGTTGGCTTACCCATGGTATTTCCCCCTCCTAAAAGAATGCTACACATTTTAAACGTACCGCCAGAGGCTGTTCAAAAAGCTCCAGATGCAAGGCGCGGCAAGGCTTCAAGCGGAGGCGTACTCGTGTGCGTTGAGCATTGAAACCGCAGCCGCAACGCAGTAGATGGGCTTTTTCAACAGCCTCCTAGTTCCCGCTGATCCGGGAGACATCCTTTGAGTTTTCTTCAAAAGCGACCATAATGGCCTCGTCACCGCCCAGGCCCATTTCATGCGCCCGCCCGATGGCCTCCATCATGCGCTTGTAATCTTTGGGAATAACCCGGACAAACTTCGGCAGCAACCGGGCCCAGTTGTCCAGGACCCATTGGGCGCGCCGGCTCTTTGTATATTCCAGATGCCGCTGTATCATTTCTTTTACTTCGTTTATCTCATCGTCTTTTTCCAGTTTTTCCAACAGGACCATCTCAAGGTTGCAGCGCCCGGGGAAGGTTTCGTCTTCGTCCAGCACATAGGCGATGCCGCCCGACATGCCGGCGGCGAAGTTTCTGCCGGTTGAGCCCAGCACCACCACACGGCCCCCGGTCATGTACTCGCATCCGTGGTCGCCCACACCTTCCACCACAGCCCGCACGCCGCTGTTTCTGACGCAGAACCGCTCCCCGGCCACACCCCGGATGTACGCCTCACCGGATGTGGCGCCATAGAAGGAAACGTTGCCCACGATGATGTTTTCCTCCGGGACAAAGGTGGACCCGGCCGGCGGGAAGGCAATCAGCTTTCCGCCGGAAAGGCCTTTGCCGAAATAATCGTTGGCATCGCCCTCCAGTATCATGGTTATGCCTTTGGGAACGAAAGCGCCGAAACTTTGCCCCGCCGTACCTTCGAAACAGAGGCTTATGGTATCCTCCGGAAGCCCCTCCCCGCCATAGCGCTTAGTGACCTCGTGGCCCAGGATGGTGCCTGCCGTACGGTTGATGTTTCGGATGGGCAGCCTGGCTTCCACAGGCTCTTTGCGCTCCAGGGCCGGCTGGCAGATTTCCAGGAGAACCTGCCTGTCCAGGGCTTTATCCAGTCCGTGGTTTTGCTCGACACTGCAATACCTTCCAATGCTTGCCGGAACATCCGGCTGGTAGAGAAGGGCGGAGAGGTCCAGCCCTTTTGCCTTCCAGTGGTCAACGGCCTGGCTGACCTCCAGCACATCGGTCCTCCCAACCATTTCGTTTACGGTGCGGAAACCCAGATGGGCCATGATTTCCCGCATTTCCCGGGCTATAAACATCATGAAGTTGACCACATGCTGCGGGTCTCCCTTGAACTTTTTGCGCAGTTCCGGGTTTTGGGTGGCTATACCGCAGGGGCATGTATCCAGGTTGCAGACCCTCATCATCACACAGCCCAGAACAACCAGGGGGGCCGTGGCAAAACCGTATTCCTCGGCGCCCAGAAGGGTTGCTATGACCACGTCACGGCCGGTCATCAGCTTGCCGTCGGTTTCCACCACAATCCTGTCCCGCAGGTCGTTGAGCACCAGTGTTTGATGGGTTTCGGCCACGCCCAGCTCCCACGGGAGGCCGGCGTGACTGATGCTTGTACGGGGTGAAGCGCCGGTGCCGCCATCGTAGCCGCTGATCAGCACTACATCGGCGCGGCCCTTGGAGACCCCTGCCGCAATGGTGCCCACTCCCACCTCGGAAACCAGCTTTACGTTTATCCTGGCGCCGGGATTGGAGTTCTTCAGGTCGTGAATAAGCTCGGCCAGGTCCTCGATGGAATAGATGTCGTGGTGGGGAGGGGGGGAGATAAGCCCCACACCCGCCGTGGTGCCTCTAACCTTTGCCACCCAGGGATAAACCTTGCGTCCGGGCAGTTGCCCGCCTTCGCCCGGCTTTGCGCCCTGGGCCATCTTGATCTGTATCTCTACCGAATTGACCAGGTATTGGCTGGTGACCCCAAACCTTCCTGAAGCCACCTGCTTTATGGCGCTGCGGCGGAAATCACCGTTTGCATCGGGGGTATAGCGGGCGGGGTCTTCTCCACCCTCGCCGGTGTTGCTCTTGCCGCCGATGCGGTTCATGGCGATGGCCAGGCTCTCATGGGCCTCCTGGCTGATGGAGCCGAAAGACATGGCCCCGGTCTTGAAGCGCCTGCAGATGGATTCCACCGGCTCCACTTCATCTATGGGAACGGGGACCCGATTGGTTTTAAAGTTAAAGAGACCGCGAAGCGTGACTGATTTTTGCATTTCATTCAGCAGCGAGGAGTATTGTTTAAAAATACTGTAGTCATTGTTGCGGCAGGCCTGCTGCAACATGACTATGGACTGCGGGTTATATAAATGCTTTTCGCCGTCATGCCGCCACTGGTACGTGGAACCGGACTCCAGTATGTTTTCCCTGTCAGCCTGGGCGGAAAAAGCCCACTGGTGCCGGAGCCCGGCCTCCCGGGCGATTTCAGAAATTCCAATGCCTCCAACCCGGGAAGGAGTCCAGGTGAAATATCTGTCGATAACCGGCTGGCTAATCCCGATGGCCTCAAAGATCTGGGCCCCGTGGTAGCTCTGAACTGCTGAAATGCCGATTTTGGACATAACCTTGACCACGCCCTTGGTGGCCGCCTTGACGTAGTTTTTCAGTGCCTTTTCATATGTTATGCCGGTAAGCATCCCGTTACGGATCATGTCTTCCAGCGACTCAAAGGCAAGGTAGGGATTGACGGCGCTTGCACCGTAACCGATTAAAACCGCGAAGTGGTGTACTTCACGGGGTTCGCCGGATTCCAGCAGTATGCTCACCCGGGTGCGGGTCCCTTCCCGGATCAGGTGGTGATGCAGTCCGGACAGGGCAAGCAGGGCGGGAATGGCCGCGTTTTCGCCGTCCACTCCGCGATCAGACAGGATAAGCAGGTTGGCCCCTCCGGCGATGGCCCGGTCGGCCTCGCTGAACAGGACACGCAACGCCTTTTCCATGCCCCGGCTTCCCTCAGCCACGTTAAACAGTATGGGCAGGGTTACTGATTTAAAGCCTTCCCGCTCTATATGCCGTATTTTGGCCAGCTCTTCGTTGCTCAGTATCGGCGATTTCAACGTAATCTGGCGGCAGCTGTCCGGCTCCGGATTGATCAGGTTCTTTTCGGGGCCGGTGGTGGTTTCCCAGGACACGATAATTTCTTCCCTTATGGCGTCGATGGGAGGGTTGGTGACCTGGGCAAACAGCTGCTTGAAGTAGTTGTATAAGAGCTGGGGCTTTTCCGACAGCACGGCCAGCGAATTGTCGGTGCCCATGGACCCCACCGGCTCGACCCCGTTTTTGGCCATTGGCTCCAGCAGTTTGGTAAGGTCTTCAAAGGTGTAGCCGAAGGCCTGCTGGCGCCGGATCACGGTGTCGTGATCCGGTTTGGGGACCCCGGGCGCCGGGGTCAAATCCTCCAGCCTTACCATGTGCTCGTCCAGCCACTGGCGGTAAGGGTGCTCGGTGGCAATACGGTGTTTTAACTCCTCATCGGAAACAATCCGGCCCTCTTCGGTGTCAACCAGCAACATGCGCCCCGGGCGGAGCCTCTCTTTGACAATGACATTTTCCTGGGGAATATCCAGCACGCCAACTTCCGAGGCCAGGATTATAAGGTCGTCACTGGTTATATAGTAACGTGAAGGCCGCAAGCCGTTCCGGTCCAGCACCGCCCCGATTATTTTCCCGTCGGTAAAGGCAATGGCGGCGGGGCCGTCCCACGGCTCCATAAGGCAGCTGTGATATTCATAAAAGGCCTTCTTCTCATCGCTCATACTTTCATGGTTTGACCACGGCTCCGGGATCATCATCATGGCCACGTGAGGCAGTGAGCGGCCGGCCAGATATAAGAATTCCATGCAGTTGTCAAACATCGCCGAATCACTGCCGTCCGGGTCGATCACCGGGAGGACCTTTGCCATATCCTCGCCGAAGAGTTCAGACTGGAACATCGCCTGGCGGGCGTGCATCCAGTTGATGTTTCCGCGCAGGGTGTTGATCTCGCCGTTATGGATTACATAGCGGTACGGATGAGCCCGTTCCCAGCTGGGGAAGGTATTGGTGCTGAACCTGGAGTGGACCAGCGCAAGGGCGGTTTCCATATCCAGGTCATTTAAATCAAGATAAAAACCGCTAAGCTGTTCCGGGGTCAGCATCCCTTTGTAAACGATGGTACGGGAGGATAAGCTGGCAAAATAGAAGGTGAATATTTCTCCTTCCATTATTGAGGATTGCCTGACCTCTTTCATGAGGCGCTGGCGAATGACGTAAAGCTTGCGCTCAAAGGCCAACTCGTCCTTAATTTCCGGATTGCGGGCTATAAACACCTGCCTGATGAAGGGTTGGGCCAGTCTGGCTGTCTCGCCAAGGGTGTAATTATTAACCGGAACGGTCCTCCACCCCAGCAGGGTTTGGCCTTCCTCCCGGACCACCCTTTCGACGGCCTGTTCACATGTTTCCCGCCGGGCGGCGTCCTGGGGCAGGAAAAGCATACCCACACCATAGCTGCCTGCGGGGGGAAGGTGTATGCCTTTTTTTGCGCATTTCTTTTCAAAGAAGGTATGGGGAATCTGCATAAGTATACCGGCCCCGTCTCCGGTATTTGCCTCCGAACCCCTGGCGCCGCGGTGATCAAGATTTACCAGAACAGTGAGAGACTGGCGCACAATCTCGTTCGATTTCTTTCCCTTGATATTGGCCACAAACCCAATACCGCATGCGTCATGTTCGAATCGCGGGTCATAGAGACCCTGCTTTGGGGGTAATCCGTTGATTTTCATTTTTGCAACCTCCTGTGCCGCTTTCCTGCTGTGATGCTTTCCTACCGCAGGCGGGGGCGGATTAACCGTAAAAGTGGTATTTTTTCCCTTTTGAGAATAAAAAAAGGCCCACTACAGGCGCGTAAAAGTACTGCTAGCTGTAGCAAGGCCTCATTGCCCAAACTTTTCATGGATACGACGGTGTATCCGGGTATTAGATTGGTTTTAAATTAAAAGTCATCTAAAGACGCATATAAAGCCCTCGATAGAAGAGCCGCACGAATCAGCTCCCCGGTCCAGGGCTTTTAAGAAATGGCGACATTTTTATCCCTGGCCAGATTACGAACATCATCGTTGGTAAGCTTAGCCATCCTGTTCACACCCTTCAACTTCGCATCACCATGAGGTCAGGAAAATAAAAAAAGCCAATGCACAGGTAATTAAAATTACCCGCTCACTGGCTCCATTGCCAATTATAACCGGCACAGCATTGTACCCTGATTTATTTGGTTAACCATTAGTATAACATAGAAATCCCAAAAAGCCATATAGTGATTAGACATTTTTTTATAATGCGCACCCGATTTTCTCCCCCTGTGATTTCCATCACTGCCGTTTATGGGCAATGGTGTAAAATGGAATCAGGCCGGGGAATACTTACGGACATCAGGCGGAATGAACCTTCCTCCGGCGGGATATTCTTAAATAACGGGGAGGTCGAGCTATATGATGTACACGCAGCAGTTAATGAAAAACATCGAGTTTTCAAAGGCTTTGAGGCTTCAGGACCTGATCAATTACGAAGAGGGGCAGGTAATAAGCAGGACGCTGGCCCAGGTGCCTTCGGTCAACATCACCCTTTTCGCGCTGTACAAGGGTGAAGGCATCAGCACCCATACCACCTCCGGCGACGCCATGGTGCAGGTGCTGGACGGGGAGGCCGAAATCACAATAGGGGACAAAGTGGTGACGGTCAGGGCGGGGGAAACGGTGATAATGCCCTCGGACGTCCCCCACGCCCTGGAGGCCCGGGAATCGTTCAAGATGCTTCTTACGGTTGTGAAGAAGGTGAAATAATAGAATTCAGAACTCAGAATACAGAATACTGCCTGGCATTTGTAGGGGGTATTGGGGGTTAGGGATTGGGTAGCAACCAATAACCAACCCCTAACCCAACCCCTCCGTGTCCTCCGTGGTTTTATAATTTGACTGCTGACAGCTGATAGCTGACAGCTTTTTCACGTCAGCAGGTGCCGCTGCTGCGTTCATTTTTTGAACAAGAAAAGTTAAGTATCTGAACAACCCACCGGCCTGAGCCTATATTTTTCGATGACTCCCGGATAAATACTCACCTGGCGGGCATAATTATCAGGGAGGCGAAATTGGGGAGGTTTTGGGGTTATGCCCAGGGCGGAAGATATTCGTGCTCTAAAGGCTGAAAAACTCCGGCGGGTTACAGCCGGGGAATTGAGGGCTTTTGATTCCGGGGAAATGAGGGATTTGACCGGCACTAACCCGGAAAAACAGTGCCAGTCCCCGGGAGACCGGGGGTGTGCGGAACAGGCTGAAGGTCTTAAGGATTAGAAAAGGAAAACAGTGGCTGGAGGGGCCGGATTTATGCTAATCCGGTCCCTTTTTCCATGCTTCCCGTTTCAGCTGATAAATTGGTGGCCTTGGGCGCGATATTTTTGTTTTTAGACAAATGAAGGTGTGATATGAAGGACTGTTCATATTATTAAGCGAACTATAGGATTATCTTCTTTTTTGAATTCGTCAATTAGTAAGGGTATAAAAGGTAAAAACCAGAGAGAAGGTGGTTTTTTGTGAATAGATTAATGGTTATAGGACTTGCCCTGCCGCCTGGCATGCCGCCATTTTCACCGGCCGGCGGTGGCTGATTGCGTCCAGCGCCCTGGACAGGTCCTCAATTATGTCGCCTGCGTCCTCCAGCCCCGCCGACAGCCTTACCATACCATCGGTCACTCCCATTTTCAGCCGCTCTTCCCTGGGGACGGAGGAGTGGGTCATGGACGCCGGGTGCTGGACCAGGGTTTCGGTGTCCCCCAGGCTGACCGCCAGGCGGCAAAGCTGCAGGCTGTCCATCATCTGTTTGCCCGCCTCTGTGCCTCCCTTGAGCTCAAAGGTGACAAGTCCGCCGCACCCGGTCATCTGGGCGACGGCCAGCCGGTGCTGCGGGTGGGAGGGAAGTCCCGGGTAATAAACCCTTTCCACCATGGGGTGCCCTTCCAGGAAGCGGGCCACTTCAAGGGCGTTTTCATTGTGCCTTTCCATGCGCAGCGCCAGTGTTTTCAGCCCCCTCAGGGTCAGCCAGGCGTTGAAGGGACTTATCACTCCTCCTATATCCTTCAGGGTGGTCATCCGCACGGTTTCCAGCAAATCCTTCGGGCCCACCGCCACTCCGGCGATCACGTCCCCGTGGCCGCTTAAATATTTTGTTGCGCTGTGCACCACTATGTCGGCCCCGAGGCTGAGGGGCCGCTGGAAGTATGGAGACATGAAGGTGTTGTCAGTCACTACCCTGGCCCCGCTTTGCCGGGCAATATCCGATACCGCTTTTATATCCACCAGTTTCAGGGTTGGGTTGGCCGGGGTTTCAAAGTAAACCAGCCTGGTATTTTTCCTTATTTCACGTTCCACGTTGCGTATGTCGGACATGTCGGCATAGGTGACTTCCACTCCGAACCTGGGAAGCATGTGGGAAAAGAATGTATGGGTGCAGCCGTAGAGTGTTTTGTCCGCCAGGAGGTGGTCGCCGCTTCCCGCCAGCGCCAGCGCCACCCCGGATATGGCCGCCATGCCCGACGCGAAGGCGAGGCAGTATTCGCCTCCTTCCAGGTCGGCCATTTTTTTCTCCAGGGCCTCCTGGGTGGGGTTGCCAATGCGGGTATATATATAGCCGGCCTCTTCACCGGCGAACCTGGCGGACCCCTGCTCGGCGCTGGAGAATACGAAGGTGGATGTCTGGTAAATGGGGGTTGCCAGCGCCCCCGTGTGCGGGTCGGGCTCCTGGCCGGAGTGGATGGCCCGGGTGGCAAAGCCGTAATTATTGTTGGCGCTCATTTAAGTCTCCTCCCGGTGGTGTAGGTTCATAACTGTAGACTCCAGCAAATAATGTGCCATTCACGACCTTCAGCGGTTTTTTAGAGAAAATAGCATAATTACACGGAAACCATTGTTTCCAGAACCGTTAAATGTGGAAGCCTTAACTTCCACTATCGGAAGTGCCGGTTTCCAGATGCTCCAGTTTATATTTCTTTATTTTTTTGAGTATTGTGGTGTGGGAAACGCCCAGAGCCCTCCCTGCAAGGCGGGAGCTCCTGTTGGCGGCCAGGGCCTGCCGGAGGGCGCGGACTTCGGCCTCGGCAACCTGTTCCGCCAGTGTTTTTTGAGTGGTATTTTCACTGTTGACGTTATCTGCGGGAATACCGGCGCCTGGCTGAGGGATGTATATTTCCCGGGACATGATCAAAAGGTGGGCCGTGTCCAGTGTGGCGGTGCCCGCCGCCAGGTTCATGGCTCTTTCTATCACGTTGGCCAGTTCCCGAATGTTTCCCGGCCAGTGGTATTCCAGCAGCTTTTTCACGGCGTCCGGGGATATTCCGCTCACCGAGGCGTTAAGCCGGGGATTGAGATTGTTTATAAAGGCCCGGGCCAGCGCTGGTATATCTTCTTTATGCTCCCGCAGGGGCGGCAGGAAAAGGGGAATAACATTCAGCCGGTAGTACAGGTCTTCCCGGAAGGCCCCCTGCTGGAGCATTTCTTCCAGGTTGCGGCTGGTGGCGGCAAGTATGCGCACGTCCACCGGCAGCTCCTCCTTGCCGCCTATTCTCCTTACCTTTCCCTCCTGCAGCACCCTTAACAGCTTGGCCTGAAGGTGAGGCGACAGCTCGCCGATCTCATCCAGGAAAATAGTCCCCTGGTGGGCAAATTCAAATAATCCCTGCTTGCCCCCCCTTCTGGCGTTAGTAAAGGATCCCTCCTCGTAGCCGAACAGCTCGCTTTCCAGCAGCGAGTCGGGGATGGCCGCACAGTTTACAGGGAGGAAAGGTTTGTGCCGGCGGGGGCTGGCCATGTGGATGGCCCTGGCAAACAGCTCCTTGCCGGTGCCGCTCTCTCCCCTGAGCAGCACGGTGGAATGGGTCCGGGCCACTGTTTTGGCCATTTCCACCACATTTTTCATGACGGCGCCGGTGCCCACTATGTCGTCAAAGGTGACCATGGAGGGCCTGGTTATGGAGTATACCAACTCCCTGACCTGGGACATGTCTTTAAGGGCGGCCACGACGCCGGTGATTTTCCCCTTTTCGTTTTGTATGGGGCGGCCGGTGGTTACATAGTGGCTCCGCCCCCTGGCGGTATTTATGAGTATTTCTTCGTTATCATATCCCTTGCCGCTTTCCAGTACTTTCAGCATTGGCACGCCGGGGGAGAGCACCTCCTTGAGGGGCCTGTCTATCACTGACTCACTGGAGCACTGCAGTATTTTTTCAGCCGCCGGATTGATGAGGGATATGCGGCCCTCCCGGTCAATGGCTATTATCCCCTCGCTTACAGAGTTGAGCACCGCTTTCATTTGCTGCTCACTTTTCTCGGACGGCAGGACTTCCACCTGGCCCACCCGGCGCACGCCGGACACTCCTTCCAGCCCCCGGGCCAGCTTTTCCCAGTTACGGGAGGTGTCCCAGTCCAGCTTGACGTAAATGACCCCCGGATATACTTCCATCGATCTGATGTTAAGGTTGTTTCTGTAGAGTATTTTAAGCACGTCCATGGTTATTCCCAGGCGGTCCTCGCCTTCGATGACCGCCCGCAGGCTGTCTGTCATAGCCGCCTCCTCCTGTTGACTGTACTGACTATATTATATAACAGACCGTACGCCAGGATATTTTCAAGGGATGAAGAATGTTAATTGTGTGATGGGGGGCGGATGCGAAACCCAATCACACTGTAAATCCGTTTGGCGGGGGGCTTTCGAATGGGGGGCGGCGGATCCTGGGACATCAACCTGGCCATGGGTTTCAAAAGGAACTGGGCTTTTATCAGGGAGAAGTTCCGGAAGGAACTGGCGTATGAATTGATATTCGGCAATCTCAGCGGCGATGAAATTGAAAAAATGATGTCTATCGCCGATGTTGGCGTGATGCCCACCGCTGTATTTATTGTCCAGGCAGACAGCGACATAGGTTGCTGTTTTCAAAAGGACGTGCTTTTGTCCAGGAGAGCCTCTGTTTTGGAAAAGGTGGCCAATTTGGTTGGCAATGAAGGGGACGCCATTGTGACCATAATGGGAAGGGGAAACATTCTGACCATAACGGTGGGTGACAGGGAAGTGGCGGTTTTACTGCCCGCCGACTGCGGGGTTACGGACAAGGATGGTGTCGCTCAGTCCAAAAGATATGCCAGGTACTTAAAGGCGCACCTTGAAAAAGACCTGGGCTTTACCGTCACCATCGGCATCGGCAACGCATACTCCCACTACAACAACGTTAAGAATTCATACAACGAGGCCTGCCATGCGCTGGTGAGCAAGTTTTACAAAGGAAACGGAGCCATTATCCACTTCAGCGAACTGGATGTCTGCAGCCAGGAGAGGCAGAAGTTTTTCATAGAGTTCGAGGGGCTGTTCCTGGAAAACATGAGGAAAGGGGACTGGACAAAGGTTTTCGACCTAACCGGCCGGCTGGCGGACACCATCGAGAGGCCGGGCAATGTGCACCCCGATACAATAAAAGTCCGCATACTGGAAATGCTCACAGTGCTGTCCCGCACCGCCATTGATCTTGGCGGCGACCCGGGAATGCTGCTGGATTTGAAGGTGAGGGCGGGTATAGAAATAGGCGGAATCACCACCCTCCAGGAATTACGGGCCTGGCTTCAGGAAATAATTGAGGAAATATGCAGGTTTATCCGGGAAAAGCAGGCGGGCACGGCGGCGCGGGCGGTGGCCAGGGTCAAGCAGTATATAAACGAGAACTACGCCAGGGAAATTTCACTGGACGAACTGGCCCGCCATGTTTTTTTAAGTCCCTTCTACCTAAGCCGCATATTCAGCGAGGAGGCCGAGACAAGTATCACCGACTATATAAAAAAGGTAAGGATCGGAAAGGCCCAGTCCCTGCTCATGAGCACCGGCAGGTCAATCGCCGAGGTGGCTTACTCCGTGGGCTACAAGGACCCCAACTACTTCAGCAGGGTATTCAAGAGCCTGACGGGCAAGGCCCCCCACCAATACAGAAAAGGTTCGGAAAAATGATTGAGCAGTATAATGCTAATAGTCGCAAAAAGATACAGAGGTTTTACCCGGCCGGACAACTAATTAGCAGGAAAAGCTAAATCCGGAGGGGGATAGAAAAATGTCAAGAAGGTTTTTGTTTGCAATTGCTTTGTTGCTGGCTGTGGCTCTGCTGGCCGCAGGGTGCGGCGGCGGTGTCCAGGGGGATAAAGGGCCTGTAAAGATAGGCTTTTTCGCCCCGGTGACCGGCCCGGCGGCCGCCGACGGGGAAAGCGTTCTCAACGCCGCAAAGCTGGCTGTGGAAAAGGTCAATCAGTCCGGAGGAATAAAGGGCCGGAAAGTGGAGCTGGTCAACTACGATGATTCACTGGACACCAAGCAGGCGGTCAGCATAGCCCAGAAACTGACCACCAAGGACGGGGTTGTGGCGGTTGTCAGCGGGTCTTACAGCGGCACCACAAGGGCATCCGCCAAGATATACCAGGATGCCAAGATTCCCATGATCACGGCTTACGCCATACACCCGGACATTACAAAGGCCGGGAACTACATGTTCAGGCAGTCTTTCGTGGGTGACGTGCAGGGCAGGGCCGGGGCCAAGGTGGCCGTCGACATGCTGAAGGCCGGGAAAATTTCCATACTGCACGTTGACAACGACTTTGGAAAGACTCTGGCCGGTGCGTTCAGAGAAAAGGCGCAAAAGATGGGCGCACTGATAGTGTCGGTTGACTCATTTTCCTCGGGCGAAAAGGAGTATACGCCGGTTTTAACCAAGATCAAGCAGCTGAATCCGGACCTGATTTACATTCCCGCCTATGCCGGCGAGGGGTCCCAGATTGTCAGGCAGGCCAAGGGACTTGGACTAAATGCCAAGATACTGGGCACCGAGGGCATCGACTCCACCAAGCAGTTCCTCGGTGTAGCCAAGGATGCGGCGGAAGGGGTTGTGATCACCACCAACCTCAACCGCGACAGTGACCGTAAAGTGGTGCAGGATTTTATCAAGGACTACCAGCAGAAATACGGCTATAAGCCCGACATGGTGGCGGCGTCCACTTACGATGCATTTACAGTGCTGTTTAACGTGATTGCCAAGAACGGTGCCGAGCCCGACAAGATACGCCAGGGCATCTCGGAACTTAGGGACTTCGAGGCTGTTACCGGGACTATCAAGGGCTACAACAAGCTAGGCGAGGTCAAGAAGCCGGTGCAGGTACAGGTGGTCAAAAACGGAGAGTTCCATTTCTTCGGCGAGATTGCCGATGATGATATAATCACTCCGCCTGCCGAGTAAGCATTTGCGGTACGCGCCAACATTGTTCGGATATGGGGTGGGGCTGCCCGTCCCATATCCGGTTTTAAACTTAAAGGAGAATAACCCATGGACATGATATTCCAACAGGTTATCAACGGCATAGTCATAGGCAGCGTATACGCCCTTACCGCCATGGGGGCGGCGCTTGTTTACGGCATACTGAGGATACTGGACCTGGCCAATGCCGCGGCGTACGCCGTCGGGGCATACGCCGGGCTGTTCCTGTACGCCGCCACCGGCAATGTGCTGGCGGCTCTGGCCGGGGCGCTGCTGATCACCAGCCTCTTCGGGTTGGTGATACAAAAATTTCTGTACGTTCCGCTGCTGGACCGTCCGCCCATAGTGCCGCTGATAGCCAGCATAGGACTTTTTATATTCGTGCAGGACCTGCTACGCCTGATAGCCGGGCCCCAGATCAGGGAGTTCAATGTAAAGATCCCCTTTGAAGGAATAAAAACCGAAAATCTCACCGTCAACGCCACCTGGATATTTATTATCATACTGGCGGCGGTGCTGCTTATATTTCTGTGGTACATGCTGACCCGCACCAGGATAGGGCTGGCCTGGAGGGCCACCGCCCAGGACCTGGAAACCGCCAAGGCCATGGGTGTCAATGTCAACCAGGTGGTGGCTCTGAATTACATTTTGGGCTACGCCTTTGCGGCGGCTGCCGGAATAATGGTCTCCATGCTTTATAACTCGGTGTATCCCACCATGGGGGATGTGCCGGCGTATAAGATGCTTGCCATCATTGTGCTGGGTGGGCTGGGAAGCCCCGTGGGAACCGTGGCGGCGGCCCTCCTGATAGGCCTTGTGGAGACCCTGATCGCCGGTTATGTGGGATTTTTCCTGCCCAGGGACGCCATAGCATTCGTGGCTCTTATAATCATTCTGCTTTTCAGGCCCGAGGGGCTGATGAGCAAGACGGCCAAATAATCAAGCTAAAAGGATGTTGCGGTTATGTATGAACTTGTGGTCGGCATCAACATCGGTATTTTCATACTTCTGGCCCTGAGCCTGAACATAATCACCGGCTACAGCGGGCAGCCCTCCCTGGGGCACGCGGCCTTTTTCGGGATAGGCGCGTATTCCGGGGCCATCATGACCACCAAAATGGACGTCAGCTTCTGGCTGGCGCTGCCACTGGCCGGGATCACGGCCGGAGTGACAGGCGCACTGCTGGGGCTGGTGAGCCAGCGGGTGAGGAACGACTTTCTGGCGGTGACCACCATAGGAATAAATTTTGTCATAGTGGCTATTTTTCAGTACGTTCCATACTTCGGGGCTTCCTACGGCATGTCCGTCAATAAGCCTCAGTTGCTGGGGCATGAAATGACCAACGTCGAATTTTCGCTGCTGATAGCCGCCCTGATCGCCCTTGTATGCCTTTTTTGCGTAAGAATACAGAGATCGTGGCTGGGCCTGGCCCTGGGCGGCATCAGGAACAATCCGGAGGCGGCCGCCGCGGTGGGGATCGATGTCAACAGGTTCAGGGTGATTGCCTTTACCATCGGAACGGCCATAGCCGGTGTCACCGGAGCTGTCTACGCCCACTACATGACATTTATTTACTCCAGCGATTTCGCCTTTGTGACTTCGATATCCATTCTTTCCATGGTGGTCATAGGAGGCATGGGCACCATCAGGGGGGCTGTGGCGGGGGCGGTTATTCTTGGCATAATGCCAGAGCTTTTCAGGTTTGTGTCCGATTACAGGATGCTTATCTACGGCGGCATGCTGACGCTGATGATGAGGTTCCTGCCGGAGGGCCTGCTGGGGGACAAGAGTTTTATCTGGAACGGTGTTTCCTCCGTTTTGGGAAGGCCCGGCGCCGGAAAAGGAAAGCTGGAAGAAAGGGCGGCGGGCAATGCAAAATAGTTCGAGCGTACTCCTGCAGGCAAGGGGCCTGAAAAAGCATTTCGCAGGGCTAAAGGCCATCGATGGCGTGAGCTTTGACGTTTTCCGGGGGGAAACACTGGGCATTATCGGCCCCAACGGAGCCGGCAAGACCACCCTCTTTAATATGATATGCGGTGTTTATCCCCCGTCCGATGGCAGGATAATACTGGACGGCAGGGAGATACAGGGGATGAGGCCCCATGAAATAGTGCGGCTGAAAGTGGCCAGGACCTTTCAAATCTCCCACCCCTTCAGGGATATGACAGTGCTGGACAATGTGGTGATGGCCCTGGGAGGCGTCAACTATACCGGTATTACCAGTATTTTCAAAAAAAGTCATACCAGTGAGAAAGTCGCCAGGGCGGAAAATCTTTTGAAAAGCGTTCAGTTGACCGGTTACATCAATAAAAGGGCGGGGGAATTGAGCCTCGGCGATATCAGGAGGCTTGAAATAGCGCGGGCCCTTGCCCTGGACCCGGTGCTGCTGCTTCTGGACGAGCCTTGCGCCGGCTTAAGCCACGACGCCACCCGGGAGTTTGTGGAAATAATATACGGCCTGAAAAATCAGGGCACCACCATCATGGTGGTGGAGCATAACATGGCCATAGCCATGACCATTTGCGACAGGCTGGTTGTGCTCAGCTACGGCGCCAAAATAGCGGAAGGGCTTCCACTGGAAATACAGAGCGATCCCGTCGTGATCGAGGCCTATCTGGGGAAGGATGATGATGATGCTTAGGCTGGAGAACATCGACGTTTTTTATGGTAAATCGCAGGCCCTTCAAGATGTAAGCATAGAGGTGCGGGAGGGAGAATTCGTCACCATACTGGGGGCCAACGGCGCCGGCAAGACCACCATTATGAAGTGTATAATGGGGCTTTTAAAGCCGAGAAAAGGGAGAATACTCTACGGGGGCCAGGACGTCACCGGCCGGCCGGCCTGGGACAGGGCCGCCCTGGGTATCGGCTATGTCCCCGAAGGGCGCAGGGTCTTCCCGGACCTTACGGTGGAGGAGAACCTAAGGATGGGCGGGTACAGCCTCAAGGACAAGGGGGCCGTTGAAGAAAACATTGAAAAGGCCTATGGAATCTTCCCCAGGCTAAGTGAAAGAAGGGGCCAGCTGGCCAAAACCATGAGCGGCGGGGAGCAGCAGATGCTGGCCATCGCCAGGGCGCTGATGATGGACCCGAAGCTTTTGCTTATCGACGAGATCTCCACCGGGCTGATGCCCATACTGGTCAACCATTCCCTGGCCATAGTGGACCGGCTGCACAGCCAGGGCATAACGGTGCTGATGGTGGAGCAGAACGCCAACAAAGTTTTAAAATACGCAGGCCGGGGATATATACTGAAAACCGGCCGTATAACCATGCAGGACTCCAGCCTGAATCTGAGAAACAACGACGAGGTGGTCAGGGCCTACCTTGGGGGGTAAAACGGCTTAAAATGGCTGTGGGCAGTGATATTGAACTGGCGTAAGAGATAGATGGAATCTCAAGAATATGTCACACGGGGGTTAAGGTAGTAATGAACAGTAATCTCAGTATTTCTCAGGCCATGACAATCAAGCTGGACAAAGAATTACCCCAATACCCGGAATTCGTGGAAGGCATCCGGAGGGCCCCGGACCGCGGCTACAGGCTGACACCTGATCAGACAGAGACCGCATTAAAAAATGCGCTTAGATATGTGCCGGAAGAACTGCATGAACAGCTGGCGCCTGAATTCCTGGAAGAACTTATGAACAGGGGGCGCATCTATGCGTACCGCTACCGGCCGGAGGGCAGGATCTACGGCAAGCCCGTTGAGGAATACAAGGGCAACTGCATCGAGGGTAAAGCATTTCAGGTCATGATCGACAATAACCTCGATTTTGAGACCGCCCTGTATCCCTACGAGCTGGTAACTTACGGGGAAACGGGAAGTGTATGTCAGAACTGGCTGCAGTACAGGCTTATCAAAAAATACCTGGAAGCCATGACCCAGGACCAGACCCTGGTAATAGAATCAGGACACCCGCTGGGGCTGTTCCCGTCAAAGCCTGACGCGCCAAGGGTGATAATCACCAATGCCCTTATGATAGGCATGTTTGATAATATTCACCACTGGGAGATTGCCGAGCAGATGGGAGTGGCAAACTATGGACAGATGACCGCAGGCGGCTGGATGTATATCGGGCCCCAGGGCATAGTGCACGGCACCTATAATACCTTTCTCAATGCCGGCAGACAAAAACTGGACATTCCTGCTGACGGCGACTTGAGAGGTCATCTTGTCATCTCCTCCGGCCTTGGCGGGATGAGCGGAGCACAGCCCAAGGCCATCGAAATAGCCAGCGGCGTTGGAATAATCGCAGAGGTTGATCTCTCCCGGATAATGACAAGATACAGCCAGGGCTGGGTGGGTAAGGTATCATCAGACCTGGAGGAAGTATTCAGCGTCGCCCGGGAATACATCAGGAGAAAAGAACCTGCTTCCATCGCCTACCACGGGAACATAGTGGATTTACTGGAATATGCGGTGGAGAAAAACATAAGGGTGGAACTCTTATCAGACCAGACCTCCTGCCACAATGTGTACGACGGAGGCTACTGCCCCCAGGGAGTGACCTTTGAAGATCGGACAGTAATGCTGGCCAATGATCGGGAAAACTTTGTCAAACTGGTTAACGAGTCATTAAAAAAACACTTTGAACTAATTAAAACGCTGGTTGACCGGGGGACCTACTTCTTTGACTATGGAAACTCATTTATGAAGGCTGTTTACGACGCGGGAGTCAGGGAAATATCCAAAAACGGCGTCGACGAAAAAGACGGCTTTATCTTCCCGTCTTATGTAGAAGACATTATGGGGCCTGAGCTTTTTGACTATGGGTATGGCCCTTTTCGCTGGGTCTGCCTGAGCGGAAAACATGAAGACCTGATCAAGACTGACAGGGCGGCCATGGAATGCATCGACCCAACCGGGAGAGCCCAGGACAGGGACAACTACTTCTGGATCAGGGATGCGGAAAAGAACAAACTGGTGGTGGGCACCCAGGCCAGGATACTGTACCAGGACGCGGAGGGAAGGACCCGGATCGCCCTTCGGTTCAATGATATGGTGAGAAAAGGAGAAATAGGCCCGGTTATGCTGGGGCGTGACCACCATGACGCAGGCGGCACTGACTCGCCATTCAGGGAAACCGCCAACATCAAGGACGGCAGCAATGTTATGGCAGATATGGCCGTACAGTGCTTTGCCGGGAATGCCGCCCGGGGAATGAGCCTTGTTGCCCTTCACAACGGCGGAGGGGTGGGAATCGGCAAGGCAATCAATGGTGGATTCGGCCTGGTCCTGGACGGCAGCCGGAGAGTGGACAGCATCATCGAATCGGCAATGATGTGGGATGTCATGGGCGGCGTTGCCAGACGCTCCTGGGCAAGGAATGAAAATTCCATCGGGGCCAGTATGGAATATAACAGAAAGCATGCAGGAAAAGGCCATATCACTTTGCCTTATTTACCCAAAGATGAACTTGTCAAAAAGGTTGTGGCCGAAGGTTTAAAAAAGCATGGAAAATAGCATGGAACTAAAATGGAGGACTTATTATGCGGATAGTTGAATGCGTGCCTAATTTCAGCGAGGGGCGCAGGACTGAGGTAATAGAGAAAATAGTGGGGGTTGCCAAAGATTCTCCGGGGGTCAAACTGCTGGACTATTCCAGCGACCCGGACCACAACCGCAGTGTGGTTAGCCTGGTGGGCGCCCCGGAGGCGGTGGAGGAATGCGCCTTCAGGCTGACCGAGGCCGCTTCCCTCCTTATTGACCTGAACGGCCACAAGGGGGGCCACCCCCGGATGGGGGCCATGGACGTGGTTCCCTTCATACCCATAAGCGGGGTCACCATGGACGACTGCGTTTACATTGCCCGCCGGCTGGGGGAAAGGGTGGGCCGGGAGCTGCAAATACCGGTCTACTACTACGAGTTTGCCGCCACCAGGCCGGAAAGGAAAAGCCTGGCCGACGTAAGGCGGGGTGAATTTGAGGGGCTGAAAGCCGCCATCAATACCCCCGGCCGTGAGCCCGACGCAGGGCCGGGAGAAATACACCCGACAGCCGGGGCGGTGGCCATAGGAGCCCGGCGGCCGCTTATCGCCTACAATGTCAACCTCAACACTTCGGACCTTCAACTGGCCAAGGACATAGCAAAGGCCATCAGGGCTTCCGGAGGCGGCTTCGTGAACGTGAGGGCAATGGGGCTTTTGCTCAAGGACCGGAACATCGCCCAGGTGTCCATGAACCTGGTGAATTACGTGGACACACCGATATACAGGGTGAACGAGTTTATAAGGGCCGAGGCGGCCCGCCGGGGAGTTTCCATATTGGGAACGGAGATTGTGGGGCTTTTGCCGGTGGACGCTCTTCTGGAATCGGCGGCATATTACCTGCAGTTGGAGAACTTCGAGCGGCGGCAGGCGCTGGAAATAAGGATGATGGAAGGGTCGGGAAATGACCGGGAATAACGCTGTTATCAAAGCCGACCTTGTTATAACCGGGGCTTCCCAGCTTCTTACCCTGGCCGGCCCCCCGGGTCCCAGGCGGGGCAGGGCCATGGGGGAGCTCGGTGTGATTGAAAACGGGGCGCTGGCCGCACTGGGGGAAATAATAGTGGCGGTGGGCCCGGCCCTGGAAATAGTTAAAAAGGTGGAAGTGGCTCCCGGCGGCAGGGTGGTGGACGCCGGTGGCAGGGTGGTAATGCCCGGATTCGTGGATGCCCACACCCATCCGGTTTACGCCGGCTCCAGGGAGCACGAGCTGTCCCTCAAGCTGGCCGGGAAGTCCTACCTGGAGATACTCAAGTCCGGTGGAGGGATACTGGGCACGGTGAGGGCCACCAGGTCGGCCGCCAGGGATGATCTTATGGAACAGACCGCCCGCCGCCTGGACCTTCTGCTGGAGCACGGGGTGACAACGGCCGAGGCCAAAAGCGGCTACGGACTGTCGCCGGAACACGAGTTAAAGTCTCTGGAGGTGCTGCGGGACCTTAACCAATCTCACCCTTTGGACCTGGTGCCCACCTTCATGGGCGCCCACGCCGTTCCCCCGGAATCTAAGGATAATCCAGGCCGGTACGTGGACCAGGTGGTTGAGGAGATGATACCGGCGGTGGCCTGCGCCGGACTTGCCCATTACTGTGACGTTTTCTGCGAAGAGGGAGTATTCGATGTCGCTCAGTCCGAGAGGATTTTGCGGGCGGGAATGGAAAAGGGGCTTTTGCCCAGGCTCCACGCCGACGAGCTGGCGGACACCGGTGGGGCCGGTCTGGCGGCCAGGCTGGGTGCGGTGACCGCCGACCACCTTTTGTTTGCCTCGGACCAGGGAATTAAAGCAATGTCCGACGCAGGTGTGATGGCGGTGCTGTTGCCCTGCACCTCGTTCAACCTGGCTGCCGGCAGGTACGCCAGGGCCCGCAGGATGCTGGAAATGGACCTGGCTGTGGCCATATCCACCGATTGCAACCCAGGTTCGTCGCCCACCCAGTCAATGCAGCTGGCCATAACCCTGGCCTGCCTCTACCTGCGCATGACCCCGGAGGAGGCCATTGCCGCCGCCACCATAAACGGGGCCTGGGCCGTGGGCAGGGGCCACCAGGCGGGAAGCCTGGAGCCGGGTAAACTGGCCGATGTGCTGATAATAGACGCTCCAAACTACCTTCACCTTCCCTATCATTTTGGAGTCAATCTGGTACATTCCGTTTACAAGAGAGGAACATTGGCATACAGCCGCCCGGGTGTCAGGCGTGAATGCAAGGAGGCGAGGTAACAAGTGGGTAAATTGATGGATATGACTGTAGCAGGATTTATAAATGAAACTGCTTCCTCCTCCCCCGCTCCGGGAGGGGGGAGCGTCTCGGCGCTGGCCTCGGCCATGGGGGCGTCACTGGTGTCAATGGTGGGGCGGCTGACCGCCGGAAGGAAAAACAGGACCGAAGAGGAAGACAGGCCGGTTAACGACATGATCGAAAGGGCCGGGGCCCTGCAAAAGAGCCTTGAGTCGGCGGTGGACGAGGATACCGCAGCCTTTCACGAAGTAATGCGGGCCTACCGCCTGCCGGCCCCGGACGGGGAGGCCAAGGCCCTGAAGCGCCGGGCTATAGACGATGCCCTGCTCAATGCGGCCCGGGTGCCCCTGGGGGTCATGGAGTATTCGGTGAAGGTGCTGGAAATGGCGATCTTCGCGGTTCGGGAGGGCAATCCCAACGCTTTAAGCGACGCCGGCGTGGCAGCCCTCATGGCCGAAGCCGGGCTTAAGGGGGCTTATTACAACGTGATGATAAACCTACAGGGTCTGTCGGACCGTGCGGCCGGGGAAGAGGCGCTGAAAAAGGCCGGCGACATTCTCGCAGCCGGGGAGAAAGCGGCGGAGGAAATAGCCGCTGTCATGAAAAGAAGACTGGAATTTTAGGATGCAGGGCAACATACCCTGCATTTTTTTGGATATATGCCCGGGGGTTTCGGGGGGTGTGCCTCCAAATGCTTGATTAATAGAATTTTTATAAAACAATAAATTTTCAGAAGGAATTTCCACCAGTACATAGAATAAAGCAATAAAATTGGTAAGACAACATTACCAATTAACAAAAAAGGGGGAATCACCTTGCGGAAAAAAAGTTTATTGTGGTTTTCGCTCACTGTATTTATAGTGGCGATGCTGGCGGCCGGCTGCGGGGGAGGGGACAAGCCCCAGTCCGGCAAGCCTGCGGAACAGGCGAAGACAAAAGACCTCAATGTGGCCACAGGCACCACCTCGGGGGTCTATTACGTGCTGGGTAACGGGATGGCCC
>JBMOPC010000012.1:0-23022 GCA_049323915.1 Bacillota bacterium | reverse complement strand
TCCGTTCAAGGCCCCCGCCAGTCACTTCCACTGTTATCCTGGAGGCGCCGGCGTCAAAAGAGTTTTCCACCAGCTCCTTGACCACTGATGCCGGCCTTTCCACCACCTCTCCGGCGGCTATCTGATTTGCCGTAACCACATCCAGAACAATAATTTTAGGCAATGAACTACACCCCCGGCCTCGGCCCCTCGGATTTCCACTCCTGCTTTTTCGTCTTGTCGTAGGAAAGGCAGGTGTCGGTGGATTTGTCCTGAAGTTTTATAAAATTGTAAGGTTTCTGGTCATGCATTCCCTCTTCGTAGGCTGAATAAGCTTCGGTCTGGCAGTTCTGGCAGGCGTCTACGGGTATGGATATGGCAAGCAGCCTGTTTGTGTCGCCATATCCCCTGTTTGCCTTTGACTCGATTACAATATATCCGGGGCAGCTTCCGCAGAGCCTTACTTTTTCGAACTGCTCCTCCTCAATGTAGTCGGTGTCGTAGTATATTTGTTTTTTTCGCTGATAGAATTTACCGGTGCCGAATATCTTCTCAATATCGGCTTTATCCCTGCGGTTCCAGGTATTAAGCAGTTCTTCGGCCATTTTCTGGACCTGGGCGAACCTGTCGGGGTTTTCCTTGAAATTGGATGATGCCAGGTCGGGTTCCCTCACGTTGGTAAAATTAATCCCGGCCAGGGCCATCAGTATTGACATGTTTACGTAAGGCAGGGCGGTTTCAATGGCATATCCACCCTCCAGCACCGCCATGTGGGGGTTGAGTTTTTTTGTGAATTCGGCGTATCCCTGGGCGGTAAACCTCATGCTGCCGAGAGGGTCGGTATAGTGGTTGTCCTGGCCGGCCGAGTTTATTACAAAGTCCGGCTTGAAATCTTTTATGATCGGCAAAACCAGGTTGTCGACAACGTAGTGGAAAGTCTTGTCGGTCATGCCGGGCGGCAGAGGGATGTTGATGGTTCGGGCATAGGCCCCCGGTCCGCCCAATTCGTGGGTGAAGCCGGTTCCGGGGAAAATTGTGCGGCCGTCCTGGTGAAAGGAAATGAACAGTACGTTGGGGTCATGATAAAATATTTCCTGTGTGCCGTCTCCATGGTGTACGTCGGAGTCCACGACAGCCACCTTTTTTATGCCGTACTGTCGTCTTAAGTATTCCACAAGAACAGCTTCATTGTTTATATTGCAGAAGCCCCTGTTTCCGTGGACCACCCTCATGGCGTGGTGTCCGGGAGGCCTGACCATGGCAAATCCGTTTACTATTTCGCCCCGCACTATGCTGTCCCCCAGTGATAATGCAGCCCCGGCGGCAATCATGTGGGCCTCGGTGACCTGGCTTTGCACTCTGGGAACACAGAAATGAACCCTGGCTATATCATGGATTGTGGCAAGCCTTGGGGGGTACTCTTCAATTTGGGGTAAATCCATCAGCCCTTCTTCAAATATCTGGTCCCTGGTGTATAATAGCCTTTCCTCTCTTTCCGGATGGGTTGGGGAAATGGCCCAGTCAAAGGCCGGGAAGAATATCACTCCTGTTTTGTTACTTTTCACCTTCACCCACCCCCGTTCCAATATAGTGGAGAATTCCTCGCTTTGTCTGTACTGAAACGTCAATGAGCTTGCCTGACGTCACCCAGTCCCTGACCATGTTGAACACTTCTTTCCTGGTGATCTCCACCACACCCAGGTCATTTTGCATTCCATACTTCTCGGCCCTTTTATACAGCCATTTTTTGGCCAGCTCCAGGGCCTTGTCTTCGTTGAAGGGGCGGCTTTCGATGGGGCCCTGAAAGCCCTCTTCCTGTATGCTGTATATGCCATGCTCGGTGTCCGCCCTTAGGCTTACCTGCAGCGTCGGCCTGGCAACGGCGGCTCCTATGGCGTTTGCCACACGGGCGTAAGGAGGTATTACCGGGTAGCAGTCCATGGCGGCAGCTATCTGTGTCAGGAATCCCGAGGCGGCTCCCCCCACCCCCACCACAGTATTGGGGCGGACTTTTTTCTTTTGCAGCACTTCCCAGACCCTGTAGGCCGGCTCTTGCTCCCAATTCACGAACATCTTGGCAATTTCGACCGTTATGGCGTTTTTGACCAGCATCATTATCCTGGCGGCCACTTCCCAGGTTTCCTTGCCGATGGGGTCTCCCAGCATCTTCATGGCTTCCGTTGCCTTTTTCAGGTCCCCCAGCTTGGTAAGCCCCAATACCTTAAGGGCGTCGGTGGGAGTGGGCATTGGCCCGCCCATGCAATACGGGGGCCCGACCCTTTCAGAGAGGAGAATCAGCTCCCTGCCCACGCGCTCCACAACACTGTCTCCGCCAATGGGGACGGATTTCACGGAAAGCGCTCTGATATGGGTCATGTAATTGTCGATGGCGGCGCCCTTAGAGGAAAGAAGCGGCTGCCCGCTTAAAATGAGGGCAAGGTCAGAGGTGGTGCCCCCTATGTCCACCACCACGGCGGTTTCTCCAGGGGGGATCAGCGCCTGCACACCCATTATGCTTGCCGCCGGGCCGCTGAAAATGGTCTCAACCGGGGTGTCTATGGATGTTTTTAGCGGCATGGTGCCCCCGTCGGCCTTGAGTATATAGACGGGGCACTTTATTCCCCTTTTGTCCAGTGCGGTCAGAACAGAATCGGCGAAAAACTGATATTTATCCCTGGTAGCGCAGGTGAGAAGCGTTGACATGGTCCTTCTGGGAAAATTCAGCTGTCCGGCCACCTGATGTCCCATTTCCACATGCCAGTCCAGGTTGGCCTTCTTTATTCTTTCATATACCTGCATCTCGTGCTGGTTATTGCGTGAACTGAATTTTCCCACCAG
The DNA here is from genome assembly GCA_049323915.1 of Bacillota bacterium. GTDB lineage: Bacteria > Bacillota > Desulfotomaculia > Desulfotomaculales > Desulfocucumaceae > BRHc4a. The sequence goes on along the minus strand of JBMOPC010000012.1, from coordinate 20,205 downwards.
GGCCACTTTTTTTATTTTAAGCGCCGAGAGGCGCGCAATGGCCTCGTCGATTTCCCGGCCGGACAGGGGCACTATTTCCCTGCCGCGGTAGTCAATCACGCCCCCCAGTATGCATGTGTCGGTGTTATAGTTATAGTGACCGTGGTCCAGTCCTGGTCCGGGGATTAATATAAGTCCAACCGGGTCGTATTTTTTTTCTGCTATAAGGTTTGTGATCATAGTGGTGCTTAAGACCACTCTATTAATCAGGTCTGCCGGAACGCCTTTCATTATAGTGTCGAATGCCTCCAGCAGGGATGTCAGTAAATTTTCCCTGGTAGGTACTTTAGCCCAGGCGCGGACCTGCCCCTTTTCCAAAAGAACCGCGTCCGTGCATGTTCCCCCTACGTCCAGACCTATGTGCAACCAATACACCCCCTGACTTTTATGGGAGATTTATATAACACAGTTTCAGGATATCATTGACTGAAGCCTTGCCAGCATATTCATGGCCCCGATAGGGGTGGTGTTCAGCAGATCTATTTCCCGCAGCATTTCTACAATTTCCCCGGCTTTGGACGGAAGCTCATTACCTGCGCATGAAGTTTGGCCATCAATGAAGTCCGAGGCGGCCACCTGTTCAGCTCCGGCTTTGGAGCACTCAAGCCCCGTCAGTATTTCCCTGGCCCTGTCCGTGACTGCGGCCGGAAGTCCGGCCAGGGCGGCCACGTGTATTCCGTAGCTCCTGTCTGCCTTTCCGGGGATCACTTTTCTTAAGAATATTATTTTCTGGTCCTGCTCCTTCACGGTGATGGTACAGTTTTTGACTCCGAAAAGCTGGTCCAGATCGGTAAGTTCGTGATAATGTGTGGAAAAAAGGGTCCGGCATTTAATATTGTTTACTATGTACTCAACCAGCGCCCTTGCAATGCTGATGCCGTCGTAGGTGCTGGTGCCCCTGCCCACCTCGTCCATAATGACCAGGCTTTTTTCCGTGGCGCCGGAAATAATATTTTTGCACTCCATCATTTCCACCATGAAGGTGCTTTGTCCTCCGGCGAGGTCGTCGGCTGCCCCGATACGTGTGAAAATCTTGTCCACGACACCGATTTCCGCCTCCCCGGCAGGGATGAAGCTTCCCATCTGGGCCATCAGGACCAGCAGCGCAACCTGCCGCATGTATGTGCTTTTGCCGGCCATGTTGGGGCCGGTAAGCAGTATAACACAGCTCTCTGTGTTTATGCCGGTGTCGTTGGGAACGAAGCGGTCGGCACCCAGTACTTTTTCCACAACGGGGTGACGTCCGTTTTTGATATTAAGTTCTTTATTTCTAGAAATTCTAGGCCGAATGTAATTTTCCTCTACAGCGGCCTCGGCCAGAGAAAGAATTGCGTCAATAACCGCCACCGCCCCGGACGTTTTTTGAATTCTTTCCACCGACCGGGATACTTTTTCTCTTATCTCGTTAAAAATATTGTATTCAAGCTGTATAAGCCTGTCACCTGCGGACAGTATCTGGTCCTCCAGCTCTTTTAACCTCGGGGTGATATACCGTTCTGCGTTGGCCAGTGTCTGCTTTCTTATAAAGTATGCCGGCACCAGCCCAAGGTTGGCTTTTGTAACTTCCAGATAATAGCCGAAAACCTTGTTGAAACCTATTTTTAAAGATCTTATGCCTGTGTTTTCCCTTTCCTCGGACTCAAGCCTTGCCAGCCAGGTTTTGCCCTCGGTCTGAATACTCCTCAGCCTGTCGACTTCGGGGCTGTACCCTGTTTTTATAATCCCGCCCTCTTTAACCGTGGCGGGAGGATCCCCGGCAATTGAACTGCGGATCATGTCGCAGAGGTCGGCAAGGGGGTCAATTCTCTCAACCGCTTCCACCAGTTGTGAAGATTGGACGGACTCCAGCCTTTTACAAAGATCCGGAAGCACTTCCAGCGAGTCCCGCAGGGCAAGCATGTCCCTGGCGTTTGCGGACCCGTAGACCGCCCTCGCGGCCAGTCTTTCAAGATCGTATACCCGTGAGAGTATTTTTTTTAAATCGTGCCTTAGAATTACATCGTTTTTTATCTCTTCAACGGCGTCCAGCCTGGAGGTTATCTTTTCCGGGGAAGTTAGCGGCTGGTCTATCCAGCTACGCAGGAGCCTTCCGCCCATTGCTGTTTTTGTCCGGTCCAGGACCCAGATCAATGTCCCCCATTTTCCCCCGTCCCTGATGGATGAGATCAGTTCCAGGTTTCTCCTGGTGGACCGGTCTAACATTAAAAACTGGTTGTTAGAGTACAGTACGATATTTTTAATCTGTAAGGCCTCTTTTTTCTGGGTTTCATACAGGTATGACAAAAGAGACCCCGAGGCGGTGACGGCCAGTGCATACCCGTCAAGGGTGTCCTGCCAGCGGCTGCCCAGCACCGATGTGAGTTTCTGCTGGCACTTTGACCTGGAATAGTTATCGTCATTATAAAAGGTTATGCCGGATGTGTTAAGGGCCTTTATTTCTTCAGACAACTTCTGCCCGGACTGGGACCCGGGGATGATTATTTCCGCCGGGCTCAGCCTTACCAGCTCATCCAGAAGCTGGGTGACACAGTCCGGGCCGCTTAGCTGGGTGCACTGAAAAAAGCCGGTGGAAACGTCGGAAACGGCTATTCCGTATCCTTCAGGGCCTGTGGATACCGATACCAGGTAATTGTGACTTTTTTCATCAAGGGACGCGTTCTCGATTACCGTTCCGGGAGTTACGACCCGCACCACTTCCCTTTTAACTATGCCCTTTGCCGTGGACGGGTCTTCCACCTGCTCACAGATGGCCACCTTATACCCTTTTTGGATAAGGCGGGATATGTATATCTCAGCCGCGTGATAAGGAACACCGCACATGGGAACCCTTGCGGGCTGCCCGGCATCCCTTCCGGTCAGTGTGATTTCCAGTGCCGACGAGGCTGTCAGGGCGTCCTCAAAGAACATCTCGTAAAAATCCCCTAAACGAAAAAAAAGGATTGAATCTTTGTATTCCTGTTTAATATCGAGGTACTGTTGCATCATCGGAGTGTAACTCAACCGCCAGCCCTCCCCTGTTTCATTATTATATCACAATCATTTTCCCCGAAAAAGGAAAACCCCGGTGTTAGCCGGGTTTTACGCCCTGGGGACCAAAGGCTGAATGTATTGGCACTGCCAAGAGAAAAAGGGTTTTACCCCTTTTTTTTTTCATAAGTGCATTATCAATTAAATTTCCTTATTCCCGTGAAAAGACATTTTTATAGCAACTTCAGCAGCCGCTGCAGGTGCTGCAGCAGTCGTCGGAGCAACCGGATGTCCCGCCGGCGATGGCTGTGCTGATTATCCTGTTTATTCCCTCAATGATTTCCTCAAAGCTTTGCTGCTTCCGGAAAAAGTCAACTATCAGGGGGTTTTCCAGCACCCTTTTTTCCAGGTCTTCAACTTCTCTGATCTGTTCCTCTCCGATGTATTCTCCCCGGGATTTCATGTCAAGAAAATGCCTTTGCTTCTGGTTGAACTCCTCCACCAGGTTTTTGGCCTCTGGGTCGTTCATCATGGCTATCTCTGCGTCTCTCATCTCGGTCAGTTCCGCCGAGGCGGCAATTTCCTCCCCCAATTCCCTTGCCTTTTGCAAAATCGACACGCCGCACCTCCTAAATCATTTTACCGGAAATCTTAATGTTGCTTTAATACTTCTCCTTCGAGATAGGTAAGGGTTCCCCTCAGTATTTTCACAGGCACTGTCCCGCCTACCTCTTCTTTGCCGGGAAACACAACCAGTTTGTTTGTCCTGGTCCTCCCGCTCATCATGCTTGGGTTTGTTTTGCTTGCGCCCTCCACCAGAACTTCGTGCAGCTTCCCGGCCTCGGCCTCGTTTATTTCCAGGGATATCTCATTTTGCCTCTTTATAAGCAATTCGATTCTCCTGGTTTTTTCCTCGTCGGGCACCTGCCCCGCCATCTTTTCTGCCGGCGTGCCGCTCCTCTTATTGTATACGAAGGTGTAGGCCGTGTCATAACGTACCTTTTCCAGTAGATCCATGGTTTCAAGGAAGTCCTGTTCGGTTTCTCCGGGGAAGCCCACCATTATGTCCGAAGTGACGGCGGCGCCGGGAAGGGTCTCCCTTATTCTGCTTATCAGGCCGAGGTAGTACTCCCTGTCATATCCCCTGTTCATTTTTTTCAGAATATTGTTGCTTCCGGCCTGAACGGGTATGTGAAAGTGATCGCACACCTTTTCAGACCTCTGTATTGCCGTGATCAGATCGTTGGTGAAATCCCTGGGGTGGGATGTCATGAACCTTATCCTGATCAGCCCTTCAATTCCGTTTATGGATGAAAGCAGGTCTCCGAAGCCGAACCCTGTTCCCAGGTCTTTACCGTATGAGTTGACATTTTGGCCCAGCAGGGTGACCTCTTTGAAGCCCTGATCCACCAGCTGCCGTATTTCACTCAGTATATCGCCGGGCTGGCGGCTCCTTTCCCTGCCGCGGACGTGGGGGACTATGCAGTAGGTGCAAAAATTGTTGCATCCGTACATCACAGGAATCCAGGCTTTAAGCCCTCCCTCCCTTTTGGCCGGGATTCCTTCCTGTATGCCTTCGGGCTGGCACAGGTCCAAAATTGCGCCTCTGCTTTCAGAGGCCTTTTCTATCATTTCGGGGAGGCGGTGCAGGCTTCCGGTGCCAAAGACGAGATTGACATAAGGAAACCTTTGTTTTATGCGGCGGGCGGTTTTTTCCACCTGTGTCATGCAGCCGCCTATCCCAATGATTAAACCGGGTTTTCTTTCTTTTACCCGGCGCAGCCTTCCCAGAAGGCCGTAGACCTTGTTTTCCGCGGTTTCCCTGACGCAGCAGGTGTTTATCAGCAGTACGTCGGCCTCTTCAATATCGCCGGTGGAATGGTATCCCATCTGCTCCAGTATGCCGCTCATTTTTTCGGCGTCGCTGTCATTCATCTGGCAGCCGAATGACATAACGTTGTAAAACTTTTCTTTGCCTGCAGCCGCCGCCGGGCTGCCGTTATTTTTTTCACCGGACATTTTTGTTCTCCAAAATTAGGCTCTTTTGAAACAATATAATTTTCCCATATTTTTTACCCGAAAGCAAACTGTTATTATGCTAATGCTTATACTGATTATCTTTCCTGTCGGAATCCGGAATTAGAATTTAGCGCTGGTGGTTTGTGCAGGAATAGCAGAAATGGTATAGAATCACTATATCATTCCTGTGTGGACAACATATTTTCGGAGGATTGGAAGCAAAATGAAATATCTGGTTTTACTGGGAGACGGCATGGCTGACTACCCCTGCGGGGAGCTGGGCGGGATGACTCCGCTGCAGCGCGCGGCCAAGCCGAACATGGACAGGCTGGCGTCGGAGGGTGTAATGGGAATGGTAAGGACCGTCCCTGACGGATTTCCCCCCGGCAGTGACGTTGCCAACCTCAGCGTGATGGGCTACGACCCCGCTGTTTACTATACCGGCAGGGCGCCTCTGGAGGCGGTAAGCATGGGAGTAAGGCTTAATGAAATTGACGTGGCCTTCCGCTGCAACCTGGTGACGCTGTCAGGTGAAGAAGTTTATGAAGAAAAAACCATGGCGGATTACAGCGCCGGAGAGATAGATTCCGGCCAGGCGGCGGTTTTGATAAGGGAGCTGGACGCATTTTTAAAAAGGGACAACATGAGGTTTTATCCGGGGGTAAGCTACCGCCACCTGATGGTGTGGAGCGGGGGGCCTGATGATACCCGCCTCACCCCGCCCCATGACATTTCCGGAAAGATAATTTCGGATTACCTCCCCTCCGGTAATGGAGGGCAGGAGCTTCTTTCGGTGATGAAGGAAAGCCATCCGTTTCTTAAATCACACCGGATAAATTCCGCCAGGGGGGACAGACCTGCCGATTCCGTCTGGTTCTGGGGGCAGGGAAGGACACCGGCGCTTAAGAGCTTCAGGGAGAAGTTCGGCCTTTCCGGCGCGGTTATATCGGCGGTGGACCTGATCAAGGGGATTGGAATAAGCGCCGGGCTGGAGGTCGTGGAAGTGGAGGGGGCCACCGGAAATATTCATACTAATTTTTCCGGAAAGGCGGGCGCAGTAATTAATTCATTCAGAAAAGGGGCGGACTTTGTTTACGCCCACATAGAGGCCCCGGACGAAGCAGGGCACCAGGGGGATTTAAACACTAAGGTAAGGGCCATCGAAGAGATAGACAGCAAGGTTTTGGGCCCGGTATTGTCCCAAATGAAGGAATTCGGCCAGTACAAAATACTGTTGCTGCCGGACCACCCCACACCTCTTTCCATCAGGACACACACGGCTGATCCCGTTCCCTTCGTCATTTTCGATTCCCGGAGGCCGGGGAGAAACACCGGGGCCGGATACTGCGAGGAGGCCGCCGCCGCAGGGGGGCTGTTCATTGACAGGGGGCATGATCTGATGGAGCTGTTTCTCAGTCAGGGAATTGAGTAATTCTTACCAAGAGGGTTTTTGCAGTTTGGCCCTTTGACATTTTATCAGCTTACAATTATAGTGTAAGTAAAAGGAGGTGTAAGGCAGTGCCGGTCATTACGGTATCAACAAGGGGACAGATTATAATACCTTCGGAAATCAGAAAAAAGTATAACATTAAACAGGGTGACAGGTATGATCTGCAGGACTTTGACGGTAAGCTGATCCTGGTTCGCACACAGGAAAAACCGTTTGTAGGGCTATATGGCACTTTAAAAGGCAAGAAGAGTTTAACCCGGTCGCTGCAAAAAGAACATGCCTGGGAAATTGAAAAAGAAGGAAAATGATATCTATGTGTTAGATGCTTATGCCTTGTTAGCATTTCTGGAAGCAGAAGAAGGCAGTGAAACAGTAAAAGACCTTCTTGAGAGTCCGGGGATGCGTTTTTACATCAGTGCTGTCAATTTAGGCGAGGTGTATTATATAATTCTGCGGGAACGGGGCATGGAAGTCGCAAAGTTGATTGAATCGGAATTAAACCTTGCACATAATATTCACACTGTTGACGCCACATGGGAAAGGGCAAAAATGGCCGGGGAGTTTAAAGCAGGGGGCGGCATTTCGTATGCCGATTGTTTTGCAGCTGCTTTGGCCGTTGAGAAAAATGCACCTCTCTTAACGGGTGATAGCGAGTTTGAACGGATTAGTGATAAAGTGCAGATAGTCTGGATAAAGAAGAAAGCAAAGAAATAACTTATAATAACTTAGGTGCCCGGAATCAAGAAATTCCCTCCTAATATAAGGAGGGAATTTCTTGCTGTATCCGTTTTTTACGTTTTTTATACAGGCTAATCAGCTAACCCGAACTGGTCATGAAGGGCGTTTACCGCCTCTACGGCCAGGTCTGCCTTAATAATGCATGAAATCCTTATTTCGGATGTGCCGATCATCTCCAGGTTGATGTTCTTTTGGGCCAGGGCCTCGAACATCAGTGCCGCCACGCCGTGATTGGTGGCAATTCCGGCCCCCACCACGGAGACCTTGGCCACACTGTCATCCGAGGTGTATCCTGAAAATCCCACTTCTTCTTTTATTCTTTCCACTACCGCCAGCGCTTTTTTAAGGTCGGTGGTGGCCACGGTGAAGGCTATGTCGTTTACATCGTCTCTCATTGAGCCCTGCACTATCATATCCACGTTTATGTGTTCATTGGCCAGCGCCTGGAATATTGTCCAGGCAATCCCCGGCCTGTCGGGGACGTCGAAAATCCCTATCTTTGCCACGTTGAGGTCGTGGGCCACTCCGGTCACCACCAGCTTTTTCTCCATGTCCGTTTCCTCCTTGACAATAGTACCCGGGTTGTTGTTAAAGCTGCTTCTAACACAGAGCTTTATGTTATATATCTTGGCGCACTCCACCGATCTGGGGTGAAGCACCTGGGCACCGAGATGGGCCAGCTCCAGCATTTCGTCGTAGGTTATGGCGTCCAGCTTCCTGGCGTTTTTCACTATCCGGGGGTCGGTGGTGTAAACCCCGTCCACGTCGGTGTATATTTCACATAAATCAGCCTCCAGGGCGGCTGCCAGCGCGACTGCTGTGGTGTCGGACCCTCCCCTGCCCAGGGTGGTTATGTCACCGTTGCGGTTTATCCCCTGAAACCCGGCCACTACCACAACTTTTCCCATTGACAGCTCTTCCTTCAGCCTGTCGCAGTTTATTTCCTTTATCCTGGCCTTGGTGTGAACCCTGTCAGTGAGTATCCCGGCCTGGGGGCCTGTCATGGATATGGCTTCCACGCCCAGGTTTTGCAGTGCCATGGCCAGAAGGGCGATGGAAACCTGCTCGCCCGTGGACAGTATCATGTCCAGCTCCCTGTCTCCGGGGCTGTCCGATATGCTTTTTACCAGGCCGATAAGATCGTCGGTGGTATCCCCCATGGCCGATACCACCACCACCACGCCATGCCCGGCTTTTCTCACCCCGGCAACTCTTTCGGCCACTCTTTTGATGCGGTCGGCGTCGGCCACAGAGCTGCCCCCATATTTCTGTACGATCAGCATGTCAGTACCCTTTCTATGTTAAATTTTAGCGATAAGCCATGCCCGATATGATATAAGTTTTGCGAAAAAACTGCGTGTAAGCATTGCTAAAAGCATACAGTATAATGCTTATAGCTTAAAGCTATTTAATTTCCAGCGCCCTGGCCCCCACCGGCGATATGCCCAGGACCATTGATTTGGCTGAGATGCCGTTTTGCCTGAAGGTATCCTTCATAACCCTGGCAATAAGATCGGCATTCTCGTCCGAGTACGCGATGATGGCCGGCCCGGCCCCGCTCAGGGTGATGCCCTTGGCGCCGGCCAGCTTGGCGGCTGCGAACACCTTTTTCATCCCGGGGATCAGCTGGGTCCTGTAAGGCTGGTGCAGCCTGTCTTCCATGGCCAGGCCGAACTGGTTTATATCTCCGGTGTACAGTGCCGCCACCAGCAGGGCCACCCTGCCCAGGTTGAATGCGGCGTCGCTCATGGGCACCTGCTGGGGCAGTACTTCCCTGGATGTTCTGGTGGGAAGCATAAAGTCAGGTACGGTGACAATAGCCCGCAGGTTCTTGGGGGGAGGTATTTTGTGGCACCTCACTTCTCCCTCGGTGGGCACCGCCACCACTATTCCGCCCAGCACGGCCGGCGCTATGTTGTCCGGATGGCCTTCCATGGCGTACGCCAGGTTTACTATGTCCTTTTGGGCAAGGGTGTTTCCCGACAGTATATTTGCCGCTATCATGCCTCCAACTATGGCGGCGGTGCTGCTTCCCAGCCCCCTGGCCACCGGGATGCTGTTGACAAGCTTAATCTTAAGTCCGGGGGGCCGGCTTCCCACCTGCCTGAAAACCTTGAGGGCGGCCTGGTAGGCCATGTTGTTTTCGTCTCTTGGTATATCGGAGCTGCCTTCTCCGTTTACCTCTATGTGCAGGCCGGAGGCGGTGGGCGACATCTCCACCGAATTGTACATCTGGAGGGCCATGCCAATACAGTCAAAACCTGGGCCCAGGTTTGCAGTTGTCGCAGGAACCTGTACTCGGACCATTATTATCCCCCATAGGTTTTAAATATAGGTTCAGTCACCTTCGACCCTGATAAGATTGCATATCTCTCCTGTGGATGGAAGCCGTTCAATAATCATGAGTGCATTTTGCATATTTTTTTCCATTACCCTGTGAGTAATAAGGACAATCTCGGCATTGCTGCCGTCGGTGTGCTTCTGAAGCACCGAGGCTATACTGACGTTGTTTTCTCCAAGGGCGTAAGCTATTGAGGCCAGCACCCCTGGGCGGTCTTCCACCTTCAGCCTGAGATAGTATTTGCTCTCTGTTTCACCAATCTGCTTTACTTCTTTGTCTTCATAGCAGGTGCAGTTGATTCCGGTAATGTTTTTTGCCCTGTTTCTGGCAGCCTCCATTATATCGGCCGCCACTGCGCTGCCTGTGGGCATGTCTCCGGCCCCGCGGCCGTAAAACATTACGTCGCCCACGGCGTCTCCTCTTACAAATATGGCGTTGTAAACATCATTTACCGATGCCAGCGGGTGGGATACCGGTATGAAGCAGGGGTGCACCCTGACCTCCACCCCGTCACCGGTGTCCTTGGCTATGCCCAGCAGCTTTACAAGGTAATTAAGTTCCCTGGCGTAGGCTATATCTTCCCTTGAAATCCTGGTAATCCCTTCCGTATATACATCGTCCTGGGTTACCCGGGTGTTGAAGGCTATTGAAGCCAGTATGGAGAGTTTTCTGGCCGCGTCAAATCCCTCCACGTCGGCGCTGGGGTCCGATTCGGCGTAGCCTTTTTGCTGTGCCTCCTTCAGCACCTCGGCGAAGTCGGTCCCTTCCCTGGTCATTTTGGTGAGCATGTAGTTGGTTGTGCCGTTGATGATACCCATCACGCTTTTGAGCCTGTTGGCAGCAAGGCAGTATTTCAAAGGTCTGATAATGGGTATACCTCCCGCCACACTTCCTTCAAAGAGCAGGTCCACCCCGTTTTCGTCCGCTGCCCGGAAAAGATCCTTTCCATATTGGGAGACCATGTCCTTGTTGGCGGTTACAACGCTTTTGCCTTTTTTCATTCCCCATATTACATATTCCCTGGCGGGGTCGATTCCACCCATTACTTCCACGATGATGTCAATTTCATCATTTTCCAGTATATCCTCAGGCCTTGTGGTAAACAATCCCTGATCAACATCCGCCATTCTTTTTTTTCCCGCGTCCCTGACCAGAATACCGGCCACTTCAATCCGGGCGCCCACTTTTTTTGCTATACTGCCGGAATTGTCCGCCAGTATGCTGTAAGCCCCCGACCCCACAGTCCCAAGTCCCAGAAATCCTATCTTAACAGTTTTCATCCGGCTCCTACTCCCCCTACCTATATATGTTTGTTCCATTCTTCCAGGGATACGGCTTTGACACCGTCGCAGCCCTTTATTTCATGCAGCACTGTGTCGATGTTCCCGGACATTCCGGATATGTCTATGTTGATGCATACCTTTGCCAGTCCCTCCACCGGCATTTCCTGCCTGATGGTAAGTATGTTCCCGCCCAGGGAGGCGATGAAGGACAGCACCTTTGACAATACTCCGGTCCGGTGTTCCAGTGTGAGATTTACCGTTATGTCTTTTTCCCTGGGCCCCGGTTGAAGGGGAAAAATGCTGTCCCTGTACTTGTAATAGGCGCTCCTGCTGATGTTAACCCTCTCCACCGCCTCGCTGACCGTGCCGGCCTCGCCCTTTAAGATCATTTCCTTCGCTCGGGCGGCCTTTACAATGGATTCAGGAAGTATATCCTCCTGCACAAGGAAAAACCTTTTGCTTTTAGCCACTCCCCCACCCCCTGTCCACCGGTGACGGATATTATTCCATCAATGGTAGACATTATATCATTTATCAGTTGAACAAGGCAATATAAAAAGCGCCCTGGAAGGCGCTGCAAAAAAATAAAAACCGGTCTTTCGACCGGATTATATTATGATGCAGATTAGCCCTCCGCTTCCCTCGTTTACTATCCGCTGCAAAGTCTCCTGCAGTTTTAGCTGAGCGTTTTCCGGCATCCTGTGCAGCTTGTTTTGTATGCCTTCCCTCACCAGGTCGTGCAGTGACTTGCCGAATATTTCAGAATCCCATATTTTCTGCGGATTTTCTTCGAATTCGTTCAGCATATACCTTACCAGTTCCTCGCATTGCTTTTCGGTGCCTATTATGGGTGTTATCTCTGTGGTGATGTCCGCCCTTATTACGTGCAGTGAAGGTGCGCTGGCCTTGAGCTTTACTCCGAAACGGTTGCCCTGGCGGATTAGCTCGGGCTCTTCAAGGTTCATTTCGTCTATTTTGGGGGTGACCACCCCGTAGCCGGTTTCCCTGACTTCCTGAAGGGCCACGGCAACCTTGTCGTATTCGCGCTTTGCCACGGACAGGTCTTTGACCAGCCTGAACAGCTCGTGCTCTCCCTCTACCCTGAATCCGGTTTCTTCCGAAAGCACATGGTAGTAGAGATCGGGCTTGGACGCTATGTCTATGGCCGCAACACCGGTGCCCATGTCCATTTTGTTGAGGTTTACCCTGGAAATGAAGTCGTAGTCGCCCAGGTGTTCCAGTGCGTTGTTGATGTCCCTGAGCCTCCTGACGTGGCGTACCGTGTCCCGGACGGCGTCTTCAAACCTCTGCCTGAGCCAGTGCTTGTGCTCAAGCTCCTCAACCCACTGGGGAAGCGAGATATTGACTTCATTGACCGGAAATTCATAAAGCAGTTTTTCAAGTATCGACAGAATGTCTTTTTGAGTCAGGTCGGCACAGTTGACCGGCACTACGGGCACGTCGTACTTTTCGCTCAGCTCCTCGGAGAGATCAGCGGTTTCGGGTGTCTGGGGATGGATGGTGTTCATGATTACCATGAAGGGCCTGTTTATATCCTTAAACTCATCAATTACTCTTTCTTCAGCCTCTACATAGTTTTCCCTGGGTATGTCCGTTATGCTTCCGTCGGTGGTGACAACAATGCCCATGGTGGAGTGCTCTGAAATCACCTTTCTGGTGCCCAGTTCAGCTGCTTCCTGGAAGGGGATGGGCTCTTCAAACCAGGGTGTTGAAACCATGCGGGGCCCGTCCTCTTCTTCGTAGCCAAGGGCGCCCTCAACCCTGTAGCCCACGCAGTCCACCAGGCGCATTTTGAATTTGAGCCCGCTGGAAATGCTGATCTCCACCGCTTCATTGGGGACGAATTTGGGCTCGGTGGTCATTATTGTCCTGCCTGCCCCGCTCTGGGGAAGCTCATCCCTGGCTCTCTCCCTTTCGTGTACGTTTTTAATATTGGGGATGACCATAAGCTCCATAAATTTTTTAATAAAGGTAGATTTGCCGGTACGTACTCCACCGCCGACACCCAGGTAAAGATCACCGCCGGTTCTTTCTGCTATATCCTTGAAGATATCAAATTTTTCCATAACACTCCCTCCTTGGTAAGATAAAATATTTATATTTATAATCAACTGAGAAAGTTGTTGCATCCCCCCTAACCCTGTCACAGAGCACAAGCCTGCGGCGGGTGCATGAAGAATCCGGTCAAGTGTAGTTTTTTCCAGTGGCATACGTTAACATTATATATATATGAGCAGTTGGGAGGAATATTACAATTGGAAGGAATTAGGGAAAACATTAATATTTATAAAACATTAAGGCCTGCCGCCCGGCAGGCCCATGATTTGCTATCAATTGCTATTCTGAATTCTGATTTCCCGATTCTGGTTTCAGACCGGCAATTCCGGCCGCCTGGCTAAAAAAGTCCAGTCCCTGGTCCAGGTAGGTCCCGGCCATGCGGGAGTACGCCATGGAGCTTATATTTACATAGTTCAGGGCCTCTCCTGACAACTCCTTTTTTGGCACTGCCGGGACTCCGGCCGCCAGCCATCCGGCAGGGATGGAGGTTCCCCCTGAAACAACGCTTCCTGCCGCCACCATGGACTGCTCACCTACAACGGCCTCGTCCAGCACAACCGCGTTAATTCCTATCACCGCGCCATTCTCGATCTTTGCGGAGTGCAGTATGGCGCCGTGCGCTATGGTGACGTTATCCCCCACAATGGCTGGCGCAGTAAGGTTGGTGTGCACTACGACATTATCCTGAATGCTGGTGTTTTTGCCGATTACTATTTTCCCGAAATCTCCCCTTAAAACGGCGCCGTACCATATACTGGACCCCTCTCCGATGGTCACGTCCCCAATTATAACAGCAGTGGGAGCCACAAAAACTCCTTCCGCTATTTGGGGTTTTCTACCCAGGTGCTCAACAATCAAGGTTCACCGCCTCCTAGTATATTGTTCAATGAGTATTCAATCTCATTTCTCTTTCCCCGCCCCATCAGCGCCTCCACCGCCTCAGCCGGGCTTGAACCCTCGTAGAGCACCCCGTATATCTGGCGGGTTATGGGCATATCAACCTCTTTTTTCAAAGACAGCCTGTAGGCGGCCCTGGTTGTCCTGAATCCTTCCACTACCATTCGGACAATGGACAGGGCCTCCCGGGGGGTCTTTCCTTTTCCGATCTCGATGCCCGCCCTGCGGTTCCTGCTGTGCATGCTCGTACACGTCACTATAAGGTCTCCCAGCCCCGCCAGCCCCGCAAATGTCAGAGGGTTGGCGTTAAGGGCCACTCCAAGCCGGGTCATTTCCGCCAGGCCCCTTGTCATAAGCGCTGCCTTGGTGTTGTCCCCAAAACCGAGGCCGTCAGAAATACCAGTGCCTAGGGCTATGATGTTTTTAAGCGCCCCTCCCAGCTCGACACCGGTAACGTCATCGTTGGTGTACACCCTGAAATCACCTGACATTAACACGTCCTGAGCCCTGACGGCGCTGTATTCATCAGCCGACGCCACCACAACCGCGGTGGGCATGGCCAGGGACACCTCCTCGGCGTGGCTGGGACCTGACAGTATCACATATTTTGCCTTTTGACTTTCAGGTATTTCGTAGTATATTTCAGACATCCTCTGCAGTGTGTTCTCATCTATCCCTTTGGCGGCGTTCACCAGTACCGATCCGGCACTCATGAAGGGCATGGATTTTATGATTACCTCCCGGAACGCGTGGGAAGGCACCGCCGAGATCACCATTGACGATTTCATTACAGCCCTTTCAATGTCACCGGTGACTTCCATATTATGGGGGAGAGCGACGCCGGGCAGGTAGCGGCGGTTTTCCCCGGCAGACTTTATTTCTTCAACCTGATCATATCTGTGGGACCAGAGAAATGGACCATATCCCTTTCTGGCAAGATAAACCGCCAGGGCCGTCCCCCAGCTTCCGGCCCCGAGGACTGCTATTTTTTCTTCTGTCAATTTTTTTACCCCCGAGATACAAGACTTTACCCCTTGTTGAACTTGATTTTGGACTCGGTTCCCTGAATGATTCTTTTTATGTTGGGGATGTGCTTGAGCAGGGCGAAAAGACACACCGCCCCGCCAAAGGATATATACATCCAGTTGTAGTTAAAAAGCGTCAGGAGCACCGGCACGGAGGTGGCGGCCAGTATAGATCCCAGGGACACATACCTGGAGACCAGCACAGCGGTTATAAACACCAGCAGGGCTATCAGCAGCACCGGCGGCGCCAGCGCCAGCATAACACCGGCCCCGGCGGCTATTATCTTGCCGCCCTTAAAGCCCAGGTATATTGGAAAGGCGTGGCCCAACAGCGCGGCCATCCCGGCCAGCAGCTCGGCCCCCTCCATCCCCGCCTGCCTGCCGATGAACACCGCCGCCGCCCCCTTCAGGGCGTCCAGGCCCAGCACCAGCAGGCCCGGGCCGGGACCCAGAGTTCTCCATACGTTGGTGGCCCCAATGTTTCCGCTGCCGTGCTGCCGTATGTCCACTCCCTTCATGCGGGCCACTATGTACCCGAAAGGCAATGATCCAATCAGATAGCTGGAGATCAGTGATAACACTAGCTGCACCGGTACTCTCACCTGTCCTTTCCTGTGTTAAAGCAATTAGCTGCCGGCGTCCCTGTTTTTGGTCCTGAGAAGAAATCTTAGGGGTGTTCCCTGGAAGCCGTATGCCGACCTGATCTGGTTTTCCAGGTAGCGCATGTAGGAAAAGTGCGCAAGTTCGGTATCGTTGATATAAAATGTGAACTTGGGAGGCCTTGTCCCGTTCTGCGAGGCGTAGTATATTTTAAGGCGCCTGGTCTTGTATGACGGCGGTGGATTTTGCATCACCGACTCCCTGATCAGGTTGTTGAGGCCCGGTGTGGCCACCCTTAAGTTGTAGTTTTCGGCCGCCGTGTCAACGGCCTGGAGTATCCTCGTAACCCTCTGCCCGGTGAGGGCAGACACAAAAACCACCGGGGCATACCTTATGAAGCCCAGCTCTTCCCTTATGTCTTTTGTGAACCTGTCCAGGGTCTTGTCGTCCTTTTCAATAATATCCCACTTGTTAACCGCTATTACCGAGGCCCTGCCCTGTTCATGGGCGTAGCCGGCTATCTTTTTGTCCTGTTCGGTAACCCCGTCCTGGGCATCTATAACAAGAAGCACCACGTCGCTTCGCTCGATTGCCCTCAGTGCCCTTATTACGCTGTATTTCTCGGTGGAAAGGTCTATGCGGCTTTTTCTCCTTATGCCGGCGGTATCTATCAGTATGTAGCTGCGGCCGTTGTGCTGGAATAATGTGTCAATGGCATCCCTGGTTGTGCCGGGGATATCGCTGACGATGACCCTTTCCTGTCCCAGTATCCTGTTGACAAGGGAGGATTTGCCCACATTGGGACGCCCTATAACGGCGATCCTGACAGTGTCGCCGCCCTCCTCCTTTTCTCCGGCCCCGGGGAGATTTTCCACCACGGCGTCCATCATGTCACCGGTATTAAGCCCCTCGGCGGCTGAAACCGGAATGGGTTCACCCAATCCCAGGCTGAAAAATTCGAGATAGCTTTTTTCGCCCCCGAACTGCTCCACCTTGTTTGCCACAAGCACCACGGGTTTTTCGGTTTTTCTCAGTATGTTGGCAATCTCCTCGTCATTGGCGGTCAGCCCCGACCGGGCGTCAACCACGAAAAGAATCACGTCGGCCTCGTTTATGGCCAGCCCGGCCTGTTTTCTGACGTTGCTGGTTATGGTATTGCCTTCGGAAAAGTCAAGGCCTCCGGTATCCACCAGTGTGAAGTTCTTTCCGGCCCACTCGGCGTCCTGATACAAGCGGTCCCTGGTGACGCCGGGTATCCCTTCCACTATGGCCAGCCTTTCTCCCACTATGCGGTTGAACAGCGTTGATTTGCCGACGTTTGGCCTTCCCACTATCGCTACTATAGGCTTAGGCATTTAATCACCCGTCAATTTCTTTATAATATTTACCAGATCATCGGGCCCTTCGGCCGTTTCAGCAGGTACGCCCAGGGCTTTTGACAAATCGCCGGGCGTCATGTCATCCAGCAGGGTGCTGCTTCCCTTTCTCAGCACCGACCCCGGAAGTATCACCATGTCGCCGTCCTTAAGTTTTTCTGAATATTTTAAAATGTCGCCGCCGGTCAAAAGGCCGGCAACGGTCACCATTTCCCCGAAGAATTCATTTTTAACCGCCACAACCTCGGCCTGCATGTTTATTATACGGTTTAAGTCCGAGACCACGGGTTGTATTACTTTTTCCCCCAGCAGTCCGGTTACCAGTTTGATTTTCAAAGGTTTTGTCGATTGTTTGGGAAGCCTCCTTTTTGCCGCGGCCCAGTCGTCCCGGAAGATCCTTGTCAGCCCCACCCCGTTCTCAATCTGCGGGAAATCGGCGTACCGGCGCGATGCGGGGATTTCGGCCCCGGCAGTCAAATAAAATTCATCGCCGGCAAAGACAAAGGGGTAGTCAAATTTTTTCAGACATCGGTCCTGCCAGCCCCTGACCCTGCTTACCACCAGGGCGGCCTCATCCGGACCGAACCTCCTGATTTCAAAAAGGCCTTTTCTCTTTGCGGTCAGGCCCACCGGAACAACAGCCAGGGATCTCACCCCGGGCCAGAGCCCGGCAAGGTCGGAAACCGTTCTTTCCAGTTCTTCCCCGTCGTTTATTCCCGGACAGATCACCGCCTGGGTATGTACCTCTATTCCGTTTTCTATCAGGAACCGTAGATTTTTTAATACATTGCCCGCCCTTTTATTACCTATCATGGAGGCCCTCAGTTCCGGGTTGGTGGTGTGGACCGAAACATAAAGAGGGCTCAGCCGCAAGCCGGCAACCCTTTTAAAGTCGTGAGAGGACATATTGGTAAGGGTTATGAAGCTACCCTGCAGGAACGACAGCCTGTAGTCGTCGTCCTTTATATAAAGGGTGTCTCTCATCCCCTCCGGCATCTGGTCAACGAAACAGAAGATGCATTTATTGGCGCACCGGGTGATGTTCTCCAGTCCGGTGGATTTGAACTCCACGCCAAGGTCTTCCTCGCCGTCCTTTTCCACTTCGAGGTCCCAGCGCCCGCCGCTTTCCTTGATTACCTCTATGTTAACAAGGTTCTCCCTTATATAAAAGTAATAGTCCAGAATGTCTGCAATGGCCCGGCCATTTATGGATATCAGGGCGTCTCCCTTTTCAAGGCCCACCTCTTCGGCGATGCTTCCATCCATAACAGATCTGACAGTAAGGCCCCTGTACTTCACCGCGTAAGTCCTTTCCGTAAAAGTCCCCGTTTAATTATCTGATATTTGGAAGTTGCAGTCAAGTTTGACGGCCTGGGCCAGCTGGGGGTATACTCTGTTTATGTATTTCTCCAGCAGCTTTTTACCGGCCCCTGATGAAAAGGGAATGCTCAGCAAAATTTCGCCGAGTAAAAGGGATACTTTTACCGGGAGGTTTATTTCCCGGACTCTGCAGTGATCTGTATCTATCCCGTTGATTTTCAGGAAGGTTTCAATCAGATTTTTTAAAATAATCCTTCCGGATCGGGCCGAGAATGCCACCACTTCAGTGCCGTCTTCCCCTCTTCCCAGATAACACATACAGCCCAAAGAGTACTTTTTGTAGTCCTTTGTGAATGGCAGGTCCCATAAATCCGCCGCCGGTTTGCCGGGAGAAATCTTTTTCAAATAAATGGCCCCCGCCACGGCCGATAGGGGGAATGACGAACTGCTGTAAAGAATAAGCGCTTTCAACGGCATTCCACTCCCGGGCACTTGATGGGAAAATTCAGTGCTTTATTTTTCTGGGGAGGACCCTGGGGGGATTGCTCCAGGCTGTGTAAAACCTTGTCCACCTCGGCCAGCAGCCTCTTATAATTCCTCTTGGTCCCCCATGTGACTATCGGCCTTCCCAGAGCCACCAGACCCATCCTCCTGGACATGAAACCGCCAAGCTTCATTGTCAGGCTCACGCAGGTAGACACGTCCGCCATTATGTAATTTTCACTGTTGATTTCAAATATTTCTGAAAGCCCGCTCACAACATTTTCAAGCAAGTAGGGGCGACTTCGCCGCCCCACCACGTAGATATCGTTCCCCTGTGCATCCTTACCCATAAATATTATTTTGCCGGTATCTGCCACTCTCTGGCGGTCAAAAAAATTCTGACCTGCAATTTCGTCATACAGCGGCACCCTGTCCACGGGAAGGCGGCCGAGGTGTATGTTGGCCGCGGTAACCGAGGAATGGGCGCCGCCGTAACAATGGTAAATCACCTTCAATATAATTCTCCTCTTTAATGTGAGACTATGATATATGTGTTGTTCTCCAGATAATGGACCATGGCGTCAAGTATCCGGGACAGGGATCTGGCAATCTGCTCGCATTCCTCATCGTTTTTTCCCAGAAATATTGGTGCTCCTCCGGAAACACTGCTGATGTCCGCTGTAACTATCGCTAAAATTTTATTGACCTCTGCCATTTTTGCCTGCGGCCAACCTCCCTGCCTCGGTGCTTAAAGGCTTGCTTCTGGCGCTTTCCAGCACCGGCGTTCTTTTAACGGCCAGCAGAAGGGCCTCCATGTCCATTATGGCCGGCAGTATATAAAGACCCACTTCCCCGGTGTCTATGTTTTTGCGGGCAAGGGGGGTCAGCTCCGGTGTATCCACGTCCTTTTTGACCCCCAGTATGGTGCCGGCAGTGTGGGCAATGGCCATTCTCTGCCCCGCATCATGAATCACCGCCCTGGCGTTGGCCCCCTTGGGCCTTATTTTTACTCCCAGGGCTTCTTTCCGTATTTTTTCTCTCGATTCTTTCAGTCCCACGTTCATTATTCCTATGTCGTCAATTTTCAGAATGCTTCCGTCAAAATTAACAGGGGCCGGCACCACCTCGCAAATATCGCCTATTGTCTCCCCGGCCATAAATGTTTTGCTGAATATGAAAAAAAGGAGTGCTATTACAAGGGCTGCAGGCAGTTTGCCGAAATAATACGCCATGCTGACAGCCATTGAGGTGGCCATGACAAGGTAATTTCTGGCCTCAAATGTCCGGGCTATCCCCTCTATATAATCATTGCCCCGTTTAACCAGCTCTGTTTTGTCAAGGTTATCCAGGGTTTTTCTTTCCATCCCCCTTATTTCCCTGAACTGCTGGGCGGCAATGGCCAGGAAGGTCACCGCGGCGAAATCGGGCTTGATTATGGCCGGTATTGCCACCGCTCCTATGGCTGAAGCGATGAAGCCCAGCGATATGTGGGCGATCATGCCGTGCGGGTAGCCGGGATACTGGCGGTAGTCCATCCTGAGGAGAATCAGCCTGGATATTGTTCCCGCCAGTGTCCCGGCCACAACCA
>JBMOPC010000011.1:0-23072 GCA_049323915.1 Bacillota bacterium | reverse complement strand
CCACCTCATATCCCTTCTGTTTAAAGGGTTTGGAATTTTGAAATTGGCTCATTATCCGGAAATTTGTTTTAAAAGAGTGTCCCAGAGACGTGGTGATGGGGCTTGACGGCAGGGAAGAATTTCCCGCAGGCATGTTTGAAAGAATCGCAGGGATGGATTTGTGCGGGCTGGCCATTGACGAGGAATACGGGGGCGTGGGAAGAAGTATTGTCGGGGCGGTGATTGTGGCGGAAGAGATAGCCACCATTTATCCTGTTCTGGCGGGGGCCTTTGTCAGCCCCACCCTGTGCGGGGGCAAAAACATTTCCGGCCTTGGCGGCAGTGATCAGAAGAAAAAATACCTGCCCGGCCTGGCCCGGGGATCGCTGCTTTTTACGTACGGACTGGCGGAGCCCGGTGCGGTTTTTTCCGGCTTATCCTCTATCAGGACCACCGCCTTAAAGGATGGCGGGAAATTTATCTTAAACGGCGCCAAGACCTTTGTGCGGCTGGACGATGAGGGGTTTGTGGAGTTTATCGGCGAACTGCCCCGCAATGCCGCCGGGAAGGTGCTGAAAACCAGGCTCAGGGAGCTCATTGGCAGAAAAACCTGATTTGCCCCGGGAGAATCAGCAGCCCTTGCAACCAAAACAAACTGTGTTGCAGGGGCTGTTTTTGTTTTCCCATTGTTTAGAGAAGCAAGGTTAAAAGCCCCAGGGGGTTGTCCAGTAAAAGGACGTCAGTGATATCGAAGTTTAATGTGATGTCCTTGTTGACCTTCAGCGGCACTATTTCCAGGGTGGCGGTGGCCTGGGCCCTGGTGCCCTGTATCTGTATGTCCCTTACATTGGAAAGCTTTATGTTGTTCTTCAGCTTCTCGATCAGCTTCTCGGCCACAGGCCCTGCGGCCGGGACATATTTCTTTACTGTTTCCATATTTCCGGTGTTTATACCGTTAATGAGATCTGTGACAGCGTTCCGGACATCCTGTTCGGTGAAGGTCTTTTTGGGAGGCTCGGGGGGTTGTGTGGATGAGCACCCGGTAATGACTGTTGAGATCAATAAAACCAGTACTAAAAACTTTTTCACGCTATAACCTCCTGACAGTATTCTAATTGCCGCCTGAATGCATTTTTTATATTTCGTTTTCACCCTCTGTATCTCCTCTTTCAAGCAAAAATAAGACAATAAACCCATTTTTCAACCGTATAGCCAGTGACAGAATAATGTTTCAGTATACCTCGGCAATATTTCCCAAAACCAATGCTGTGACCAAATCCATATGCCCTTTCGTAGTATGTATTGTCGGTGATTTCGAGTTAGTTCCGGCTAACTAAGTTCGATGAAAAAGCTCCTTCCATAGTCAAAAAGTTAGACCCGTCTAATTTTGTTAGCCTCATCTAACCTTCGAAAGGGAGAGCTCCATGGAGAAGAAGACAATGGGCCTGAATGAAGTGGCCGTTGGCAGGCGGGCGGTGGTGGATTCTATCCTTGCCGGGGGGGTTATAAGACGCAGGCTCATGGACCTGGGCATTGTTCCCGGCACAATGGTGGAGGTTTTGCGGGCCAGCCCTTTGGGAGATCCCAGGGCGTATAAAATACGGGGAGCGGTTATCGCCTTGAGAAAAGAGGAATCGTCCAGAATTATGGTGGTTTGCGAGGGGGAATGTTATAATGGCCTTGACTCGCCAGTCCTGTGAAAGCGCAGCGGCGAAGGAAAGCTCTGTTGTGGGACATTCAAAGAAATTTGACTACGTGGTGGCCCTGGCGGGCAATCCCAATACCGGGAAAAGCACACTGTTCAATGCTTTAACCGGGTTGAACCAGCACACGGGAAACTGGCCCGGAAAAACCGTTTTAAGGGCCGAGGGCAGGTATATCGACCAGGGATTTATATTTAAGCTGGTGGACCTGCCGGGAACCTATTCACTCCTGGCAAACTCGGTGGAAGAGCAGGTGGCCAGGGATTACCTTTGTTTTTCCAGGCCGGACGCCGCCATTGTGGTTGTTGACGCCACCTGCCTGGAAAGAAACCTTAACCTTGTGCTGCAGGTGCTTGAAGTAACTTCCCGGGTGGCGGTCTGCGTAAACCTGGTGGATGAGGCCAGGAGAAAAGGGATAAATGTAGATATGGATTCACTGTCCGGAGAGCTGGGTGTGCCGGTGGTGGCAACGGCTGCAAGGGACGGATACGGCCTTGAAAAGCTGGTTTCAACCGTTACGGACATAGCTGCCGGACGCATCAGGCCGGAGCCCCGGACCGTCAGGTACGGCAAGCAGGTTGAGGACGCCGTCCTCAGGATAGAGCCTCTTATAAAAAGCCTGGTGGGGGATTGTTTTAACTCCCGCTGGCTGGCGCTAAGGTTTCTGGTCGGGGATCAGGCATTGATTTCCGCCGTCGAAAGCTGGCTGTCCGGTAAGCGGGCGCCCAGGGAAGGCCACCCCAGTGCCGGGCTGGGGGGTGAGGTGCTGGCATGAGCCAGTTAACGCCGGCTGCCGGCCTTAAAAAAATACTGAAAGAGGTTGAGGCGGTAAAACATGCCCATGAGGCGGATCTGACAGTCCAGATAGTAAGAAATATATACGGCAGGGCGGAGAGTATTACCCGGAAGGTGGTTAGCCGGGGGGAAGAGCCCGGAAAAGACTGGGATAAAATACTTGACGACATTTTCACCTCCAGGCCGCTGGGCTTTCCATCCATGCTGATATTACTGGCCGTGGTATTCTGGCTGACGCTGGCCGGCGCCAATTATCTGTCAGAAGCCCTGGCAGCGGTGTTTTTCCTGGGGCAGGAGCGCCTGGCCGGGCTTTGCCGCTGGTTGGGCGCACCCGCCTGGGCAAGCGGCTTTTTTGTGGAGGGGGTGTACCGCTGCCTGGCCTGGGTTGTGTCAGTGATGCTGCCTCCCATGGCCATATTTTTTCCCTGTTTTGCTTTGCTGGAGGACGCCGGCTATCTTCCCAGGGTGGCCTTTAACCTGGACCGGCTGTTTAAAATGGCCGGCGCTCACGGCAAGCAGTCCCTGACCATGAGCATGGGATTCGGCTGCAACGCCGCCGGTGTCATCGCCTGCAGGATAATAGAATCGCCCCGTGAGCGTTTGATTGCCATGCTGACCAACAGTTTCGTGCCCTGCAACGGGCGTTTTCCCACCTTGATTATACTGGCCGGACTGCTGCTTTTAGGGTCGTCCTCCTTTGCCGCCACCTTTATAGTGGTGTCCGTGGTGTTACTGGGCATTACGGTTACACTGGCGGTGTCATGGGGGCTTTCCCGCACACTGCTGAAGGGGGTGCCGTCCTCCTTTGCGTTGGAGCTGCCTCCTTACCGCATGCCCCAGCTGGGGAAGACCATCATCCGGTCGGTATGCGACCGGACCCTGTTCGTATTGGGCCGGGCGGTGTCCGTGGCCGCCCCGGCGGGTGGTATAATATGGATTATGGCTAATGTCCGGGTGGGCGATTCCAGCATTTTGGCTCATGTGGCGGGCTGGCTGAACCCGCTGGGACAGCTGTTGGGAATGGACGGCTACATTCTGACGGCCTTTATTCTGGGGCTGCCGGCCAATGAAATAGTGCTGCCCATACTTATAATGAGCTACCTGGCCACAGGGTCGATGACCACCCTGGACAGCCCCGAGGCCTTGCACCGCCTGCTGGTGGTGGATCACGGCTGGACCTGGCTGACCATAGTTTGTGTTATGCTGTTTGCTCTCTTGCACTACCCGTGCGGCACCACCCTGTGGACTGTGTGGCGGGAGTCGGGGAGTGCCAGGTGGACCGTTCTGGCGGCCCTTGTACCCCTTGTGACGGCCTGCGCCGTGTGCTTCATAGTGGCCCAGTCGGCAAGGCTGCTGGGGCTTGCTTGAGACTTAGGAAATTTTGCCCCAAAGCAATTCTGAGGATAAATTTCCTAAGCACGGGGGGTTCCAAGGGGGGCGTCCGAAGGGGCTTTTAACCCCTGTCTTTTGCTTCCTCTTTACGGCAGAATCTCTTGTACTCCTCCAGCCAGCGGGGGTTTTTTTCGGTGAACCTGACAAAACTGACTATGGCGGTGAGAGTGGGCAGGGACAAATAATGCTCCATGGCCTCGGCCTCGGCCGCCACATTGCATCTGGACCCGATCAGGTTTAAAAAAGTCCTTATGATTGTGTTTCTCTCAACCAGGAAATGTCCCATATCCTTTCCTTTTTCGGTAAGCACGATGTCTTTATACGGTCGGTACTTGATGTAATTGTTCTCGGCCAGTTTTTTCATGGCGTTGGTCACCGAAGGCAGGCTGACATTGAGGCAGGAAGCGATGTCCGTCACCCGCACCGCTTTGCCTTCCCGGCTTATACGGTAAATCTCCTCAAGGTAATCCTCCAGGCTGGGAGACAGCATAATACACCCCCCTTAAGGCAGGACGCGCCTCCTAAGTTAAAGATATAAAAGGGGGGGCTTTTTTATAACGCCCTGTAAAATACAGTTCTCCTTAATCTGCGTTTTCCGTCAAAAAGCGTTTATAAAAATTGGGCGCTTTTTTTGTTCATTGTCCTTGTGTTGTTGACATATCTTTAAATAATTAGTAATAATATCTATGTAGGAATAATTCTTATTTAGCCAAAACGGAGCTGTTTAATTTGAGCAGGGTGTTTATATTTGACAGGCTTAAGAGCGGGGGCCTCAAGATAACCCCCCAGAGGCAGGAAATAATCATGTGCCTGGGCGGCGGGGGGAAACACTACAGCGCCGAGGAAATTCACCGGAGGGTCAGGGACAGGTTTCCCAACATCAGCCTGGATACAGTCTACAGGAACCTCAACACGCTAAAGGAACTGGGCATCATCGAGGCGCTGAACTTTGACGACGGAAAATGCCGGTATGAACTGGCCGGGGAGAACACCCACCATCACCACCTGGTCTGCCTTAAATGCGGGGAATCCCAGGAGGTTGACTTCTGTCCTCTGAAATTCATGGATTCCGCCATGTTAAAGGAAAAAAACTTTACTGTGGAAAGGCACAGCTTTGAAATCTACGGCTACTGCTCCAGGTGTTCCGGATCATAAACTATTTTAAGGAGGTATGGAAGTTTGAAAGTGATAAAGGTTGTTAGATTTATAATTCCGGCGTTGTTTTTGCTGGCTGCCCTATCAGGATGTGGCGGCGGGAATGGCAAGGCCCCGGGGGCCGCGGGGGGCGGGAAGGAAGCCGGGACTGCTGCGGTGAAAGGTGAAAGGGTCAGGGTGACGGCCACCATTTACCCTCTGTATGATTTTGCCAGGAATGTTGGGGGGGATAAGGTGGAGGTCTACAGCCTTTTGCCGCCGGGGGCCGAGCCGCACCACTGGGAGCCCGCTCCAGGAGACATGGTGAAACTGGGAAAGTCCAATGTGCTTATATACAACGGGGCCGGTCTGGAGCCCTGGCTGGAAAACGCTCTTAAAAGTGTTGACAGCGGCAGGATCACACTGGTTGACTGCAGCGCCGGGGTGAAACTGATTGAAGGAGAGAAACATGACGGCCACGAAGGTGAACACAAAGGAGAGCACAAAGGCGGTGAAATGTCCGACCCCCATATCTGGCTTGACCCGGCCAATGCTGCTGTAATGGTGGACAACATACTGTCCGGGCTGGTGAAGTCCGACCCGGCCAACAGGGAGTACTACACCGAAAACGCAGTAAAATACAAGGCCATGCTGGCCGAGCTGGACGGCAGGTACAGGGCCGCGCTGGCCGGGGCCAGGATAAGGCACTTCGTAGTTTCCCACGATTCCTTCGGCTATCTGGCCCGCAGGTACGGGCTGGAGCAGGTGCCCATAAGGGGGCTGAACGCCGATTCGGAGCCAGGGCCGGCCAGGATGGCGGAAATAGTGGGCTTGGTTAAAAAGCACGGCATAAAGTATATATTTTACGAGACACTTGTAAGCCCCGGGGTTTCGGAGGCCATAGCCAGGGAAACAGGGGCGCGCACCCTGGTTTTGAACGATGTGGCGGGCCTCACCGAAAAGGAGATAAGCCTGGGCAAGAACTACCTGTCAGTTATGCAGGAGAATCTGGAAAACCTTAAAATAGCATGTGAAGCCAGGTGAGTGATTGGATAATGGATACCTTCCCCGTAATAGAAATAAAAAATCTTTCTTTTATATACGGCTGTCACCCGGTGTTGAAGGACATCACCCTGACAGTGATGGCCGGAGAGGCGGTTTGGATCGCCGGCCCCAACGGCGCCGGGAAAACCACCCTTTTAAAGCTTCTGGTGGGGCAGCTTAAGCCCCGGGAGGGTGAAATAAGGATATTCGGGGCAGATGCCGCCACAGGCGGGTGGAGGCAGAGGGTGGCTTACGTCCCCCAGAAGGCCACCTTTTTCAACCCGTCCTTTCCGGCCACGGTGATGGAGGTTGTTTTATCCGGGAGGGCCCGCCTCAGGGGGCTTTTCAGGGGCTATAGCCATTCCGATTACAGGGCTGCCGGTAAAGCCCTGGAGACCATGGAAATGGGCCATCTTAAAAACTCCCCTATCTCCGCCCTATCCGGCGGGCAGCAGCAGAGGGCCTTCATTGCCCGGGCGCTGGCGGCCGGACCAGACCTGCTTATAATGGATGAGCCCACGGTGGGGGTGGACGCGGCGGCCGGCCAGAGGCTTTACACTATATTAAAGCAGCTGAACAGGGAGGAAAACCTGACGCTCTTGATTGTTTCCCACGACGTCCAGGGAGCTTCGGGGATATGTACCCGCCAGGTCTGCCTTAACCTGCAACTGTGCACCTGCAATTCCTGGGAAACGTCACCCGGCCGCAGTCCGGGCAGGGAATGCGGAGGGCTGTTCCCGGCCAGGCCGGAGGTGGTTTATGGAGATATTTGATTACGGGTTTATGAGGAACGCTTTTTTCACGGGGGCTCTGATAGGGGTTGTCTGCCCTGTGGTGGGGCTTTTCGTCACCCTTAAAAGGCTTTCCCTTATTGCCGACGCCCTGTCCCACGTGTGCCTTGCCGGGGTTGCGGCCGGGCTTTTGACGGGCTCTCACCCGGTGGTTACAGCCTCGGTTTTTTCGGTTTCCGGCGCCTTTCTGATAGAGGCCTTAAGGGCCAGATACAGCAGCTACCCGGAACTGGCCATAGCCGTAATACTTTCCACCGGGGCCGCCGGAGGGGCTGTGCTGTTGGGGCTGGGCAAAGGGCTTAACGCCAATTTCATGAGCTACCTCTTCGGAAGTATAATCACGGTGAGCGGGAACGATGTCGCCGTTATCGCGGCCTCGGCGGCGTTTATACTGGTGATGGTAAAGCTTTTTTACAAGGAGCTTTTCTTTGTCTCCTTTGACGAGGAGGGCGCAGCCGTGGCGGGACTGCCGGTGAGGCTTATTTCGGTGGGCTTCACCGCCATGACCGCGCTGGCCATCGCGGTCTCCATCAAAATTGTGGGGATACTGCTGGTGTCATCACTGATGGTACTGCCGGTGGCGGCGGCCCTCAAGCTTGCCAAAAGCTTCCGGGGCGCGCTTTTGCTGTCGGCGCTGCTTGGCGAGCTGGCGGTGTTGCTGGGCCTTGCCGCTTCTTTTTATTTGAATCTGGCCCCCGGCGGTGTGATTATAATGGTTTCGGTGGCCATACTGATATTGTCGGTGCTGTTCGGCCCTCTGCGGCCGGCCTCCGGGCGGAGTACGCCGATTTCCTCTTAAAGGCATAGGGCCTCATGTGTTAAAATTGCTTGCTAATGGCCGGCTGCATAAAAAAAGGAAGCCGGATGTAAAGGGCTGAATAGGCTTTAGGCTGTAAGCCGTACGCTATATGCTGACATTGAAAATTACTGTTGGCTATAAGCTTTTTTATTTAACCACAGAGAATACAGAGAACACAGAGAAAAAGAAATTATTAGATTAACTTTCCCTCTTTTTTTAATATCTCTGAGATCTCTGTGCGCTCTGTGGTTTTTTATAATGCGATGCAGGTTTCCAGAGGCTGGATCAGGGCTGGCGGTTTTTCCGGTCGTTTAAGGGGATGGACCGGCCGGACCAAAATGTTGTGCAATACGGATAAACCGGCCATGACACCGCTCGCCGGAAAGAATAGTTTTTTTTCAGAACATTTTATGCCGTTTAATGATGTGGATTCGCCGCTGGGCGGGTGATAGCGTCCGTAGAGGGTTAACTATAAGTTCAGCTTATAAAAAAGATAAAAAACGACGATTTAACATTTTCTAGACGTGGTGGTAGAATAAAAACAAGAAAAAAAGCAGTTTTTTAACTATAAGGCAAAGAGTCAAAATTGCGAGGCAAAACTTTTTGGTAAATATAGATTGGGGGGGAAAACTCATGGTTAAGAGCGGAAGCAGGCAGATTAACGTTGATGGTGAACTGTTTGAAGTCATAAACAACATTACCTCGGTTATTGAGAAATATACGGATCAAATGGACCTGCTGGACATTATCGACATAGTTGACAACTTAAGAGTGCTGGCCGAGTACGCTGAAGCTGCCAGGGTTGAAAGCAAAATTGCATGATTAGCCCAGAGTTAAGCCCAGGCCGAGGAAATCAGCCTTTAAAAATCCCCGGTGCGCCAGGCATACCGGGGATTTTTTTGCCAAAATCGACTGAAGGGAGAGTGACTTAAGTGGATTATACCGTACCGTTTTTCATGGCGGAACTGGCGGCAGCCCTGGCAATATTCGGTTACGCTCTCAGGAGGCGCTTAAAGCACCTGATGATGGGGAGGCCGGAAAACAGGCTTGACAATATTGGAAAGAGGTTTGTCGGTTTTTTGGTATTTGTGCTGGGACAAAAAAAGCTGTTTAAAGAATGGTTTGGCATAGTTCATTTCATTATTTTCTGGGGATTTGTAATAATATCCCTGGGCACGCTCCAGTTTATAGGCGAAGGCCTGAAGGAAGGCTTCTCACTTCCTCTGATAGGCGCAAACCCCTATTTCTACCTGCTGAAGGATGTGTTCAGCCTGATGGTGCTGGTGGCTGTGGCCATGGCCGCATACAGGCGCTACATAATCAGGCCGGAAAGGCTTGAGGCCACCCCGGACGCTGCAATAATACTGATCATGATCGCCGGGCTGATAGTGACCGAACTGGTGGCCGGCGGTCTGGCCTATGCCCTTGACCCCGCTCCCGGAAGGGAAATGGCTCCTGTGTACAACATGGTGGCAAATATGGTTTCAGGGGCCGGCACGGCTACTTTGACCCTGCAGAAGCACATATGGTGGTGGGTTCACATTACCCTGCTCCTGGGATTCATGGCCTATATGCCTTTTTCAAAGCACATGCACCTTCTGGCAGCCCCCTTTAACGTGTTTTTCAGGAACCTCAAGCCCGTGGGCGGGCAGATCAATCCTGTGAATCTTGAGGACGAGGAAGCAGAGGAATTCGGAGTGGGCCGCGTTGAGGCTTTTACCAGAAAACAGCTTTTGGACCTGTACGCCTGTGCCGAGTGCGGCCGCTGCCAGGACAACTGCCCGGCTCACCTCAGCGGTAAGCCTCTGTCCCCCAAGGCCATGCTGCACAAGCTGAAAGATCATCTTACCGAGAAGGGCGATGCCCTGGCCCGGGCAGGAAAGGACGAATCCGCCGAAATACAGGAGAAGGAGCTTATAGGCGAGGTCATCACCGAGGACGAGGTCTGGGCATGCACCACCTGCTCCTCATGCCAGGAGCAGTGCCCGGTTATGAATGAGCATATCAACAAGATAATCGACATGCGTCGCAGCCTGGTAATGGATGTCGGGGAATTCCCCTCCGAGGCCAAGCTGGCCTGCAGGAACATAGAAAAGAACTTCAACCCCTGGGGCATGGGCTGGTTTTCCCGGGGCGACTGGTCCCAGGAGGCCGATGTTAAGATAGCCGGCGTCGACGAGCCCTCCACCGAGTACCTTTACTGGGTGGGCTGCGCGGGTTCCTATGATGACCGCAGCCGCAAGATAACCCAGTCCATGGTGAAGATAATGCGTGAGGCCGGAATAGAGTTTTCAATAATGGGCTCCGAGGAAAAGTGCTGCGGTGACTCGGCCCGCAGAATGGGCAACGAATATCTGTTCCAGACGCTGGCCACCGAAAACGTGGAAATGCTTAATGAACTGGGAGTCACCAAAATAGTGACCCACTGCCCGCACTGCCTTAACACTCTGAAAAACGAGTACCCGGCCTTTGGCGGGAACTTCGAGGTGATACATCACACCCAAATGGTGGCCGAACTCATCGCCCAGGGCAAACTGAAATTCAGGGAGGACCTTGAGGACCTGAAGGTTGCGTATCACGACTCCTGCTACCTGGGCAGGTACAACGGCGAGTATGAGGCTCCCAGAAAGATACTGGCCTCGGTGCCCGGCGTCACACTGCTGGAGGCCGGCCGCAACAAGAACAGGAGCTTCTGCTGCGGGGCCGGCGGCGGGAGGATGTGGATGGAGGAGCACTCGGGCCGGCGAATTAACGGCATGAGGGTGGAGCAGCTGCTGGAGAAGGAGCCCGAGGCGGTAAGCGTCAACTGCCCGTTCTGCCTGACCATGATAGAGGACGGAATAAAGGCCATGGGAATCGAGAGCCCTGTCTACGCACTGGATGTGGCCGAACTGGTGGCCAGGTCTATCGAATACACTGTAGTTACCGAAGAGGAAGAAACGGCCGCAAGCCTTGTTTCATAAATCGGAGCTGGCTTATAGAAGCGGGAGCCCGGGGAACTGGACTCCCGCTTTAACTGTTTAGATAAAAAATTTTTTATGTTTGGGCGAAACTTTTTTTAAATTTCCGAATCTTTATAGGTAGAAAAATAATTTTTGAGAAAGGCGGAAAACCGGTATGAGAAGCGGCAAAGAGTACCTTGAGGATTTAAAGCGATTGAATTCAGTTATCTACGCCAACGGTGAAAAGGTTGAAAGCCCCGCTGAACACCCCTTGCTGAGGCCGGTGATAAACGCGGCTGCCGCAACCTACGACCTGGCACTGGAAAACCCGGAGCTAATGGTCACCGGCTCCGGTCTCACCGGTGAGAAATGCAACTTGCTCACCTCCATTATAACCACCCGGGAGGACCTGGTGAGGTCGGTAAAGCTGAGGAGGTGGTGGCAGTCCACCATCGGAAGCTGCAACGGGGGCCGGTGCGCCGGCATGTGCGCCGCCAACGCCGTTTTTAACGGCACCTATGAAACCGACCGGCTGCTGGGGACGGAATATCACAGCCGTTTTTTGGACTTTTTCAGGGAAGTGCAGAAGAAGGACAGAATATGCACCGCAGGTGTGATGTGTGTAAAGGGGGACCGCGGCAAGGGGCCCGCCGGCCAGGAAGACCCTGACATGTACCTTAGGGTGGTGGAAAAAAACAATAACGGAATTGTGGTGCGCGGGGCCAAGGCGCACCAGAGCAACGGCGCCCTGGGGCATGAGATTGTGGTGCTGCCCCTGCGGGTCATGCGGGAGGACGAAAAGGATTACGCAGTGTCCTTTGCGGTGCCAAACGGCACCAAAGGGCTTATACATGTCTGGCAGCACAATTATCACGATTCGAGGCGTCTGGCGGCCCGGGGGGCCGACCTGGGGGGCGGCGAATTCGGCATAGCCTACCACGGGACCTGCCTTACCATATTTGACGATGTTTTTGTGCCGTGGGAAAGGGTGTTCCTGTGCGGCGAGTATCAGGCAACCGCTCACTTTGTTGAGCCCTTTGCCGACCTTATAAGGGTTTGCGGGGGCGGCTGCCGTCCGGGGGTGGTGGACCTGGCCATAGGGGTGATGGCTCTCCTGGCCGAGTATAACGGAGTGCCCGGGGCGGCTCACATTATTGAAAAACTGACCAACCTTACTTGTCTGAACGAGGTGGGATACGGATGCGCGCTGGCCGCAGCCAATGAGGGAAGCCATGCCGGGTCGGGGCTTTTTCTGCCTCACAGCCTGTACGCCAACGCCGCAAGGCTGCATGGGACACTGACATTCGCCGAGGCAAACAAGTGGCTGGGGGATATCGCCGGAGGGCTCATCGCCACCCTTCCCTCTGAAAAGGATTTTGAAAACAGTTATCTGGCGGGCTTTCTGACAAAATATCTTAGGGGCAGGCACGATGTTTCCACTGAAAACAGGGTAAGGGCGCTGAGGTTTGCCGAGGCCCTTGGATCGGGGCCGCCGCTGCACGGGCTTATATGCGGGGGAGGGACCACCGAGACGCAGAAAATGTTTATAAAGAAGGGCATGGACCTGGAGAGAAAAAAAGGCCTGGTCAGGGCGCTGGCCGGTATAGACAGGGAGTGATGTTATGGCCAGAATAGGGATTATTACATGTTCCAACTGCACCGGGGACCTGGACTGCGCCTCGGTGGTATGCAAAGAATAGAGGTGGGAGGCGGGAAGTCAGAGGTGAGAGGCTGGTGGCAGGAATTTGTGGCCGGCTTTCGGGAATGTTATGGTTATTCTGGATTCTGACGGGAGAGATCATCTTTTGAGCTATAATTGACAGTTTTGCCAGTACTTTCTCAGCAGCCCCCGGTTGACGGCATCCTGAAGGGCTCCGGCCACCATGTCCGTTTCCACGTAAGAGGCCAGTTTGTTCAGTAAATTTCTGTTTCTTTTATCCAGCCGGGCTATGGTGAACTCCGAAGGGGCCGGCTCTGTTTTGGCAGAGCGGCATTTTTTGTGAGTGTAGACCATGTTCCATATATCATCGGAACAAAGGTAAGTCCAGGGCAGCACATGACTTATGAAAAGATCTTCATCCGCTACGGGCTGTCCGCACTGGAAGCATAAATGTTCAGGGTTTTCAATGTCAAGGTATTTGGTGTAATAGGTAAGGGGCCGGTCCCTGAGGTCGTCGGTGTCTATCACCCGTACCTTTTTGTTCAGCCTGGGGGAGGTGTTGAAGTTCTCCAGTATTTGCGCCCACCTGAAATATACGGCCTCGATTATCAAAATATTGTTTTCCACTACGGCAAGGGCTGCGGGCTGGGGAAATTCCACATAGTCCTCACCCTTGTGATATTTTATAAACTGGTCATGGCCGTGCCCTTTGTGTATGTATCTGGGTATCACATCGTTTTTTAGTATCTCTGCGGCGGTATGTATGTGGTCGTCAAGCATTTCCCTCAGCCGTGGGTTGAAGACTGTCTTTTGAAATGGCACCGGCTCCATGGGCCGGCTGTTTTTATAATACTCGCTGATCAGGCTTTGCACCCGGCGGACAACCTCGGGCTGCTTCAGAGGGTTTGGCCCCTGCAGCAGCCCGAAATAGACGGTCTGGTCCCAGTAGTACCTGATCATGCTGGCGGCAGTGTCCTTTATATTTACCGGCACCTCGCTCTTTTCGGGGCCGATCCTCACCCCCTCAAGAAACTCCACCACGGCCCGGGCCCAGGCGGTGTCATAGGTATGCCGGGTGGAGCAATTCCTTATGGTCCCCAGCAGGGTGTTGATGAAATTTTGCTTGTAGACCAGCATGGCCGAGGACTTTTTGATGATCTCAAGCCACCTGGAAAGGAATTCCTGCTTTTGCATGCTGCCCCCTCCTCAGGTATGGTACTGTGTATATTATACCAGCCAGGAGAAAACCTGTTAGCAGGATTCTACCCGGACAGCGCAATTACCTTTTTCATATGGCAGTCAGCTGAATATTTTTAAATAATGTGTCTTTGTCCAACAAGGTGCTTGTCATTAAAATTGCGGGGATATATCATGGGGTTAAAGCCTGGCAATCAGGAGTCTGAACGGAGGAGTAGCCATGTATAAAAAAATACTTGTGCCCACTGACGGGTCCCCAAAATCAGACCTTGCGGTGCAGGAGGGTGTGCGCCTTGCCAAAGCCCTGGACTCGGAAATTGTAGTGTTTCATGTAGTTCCGGAAATCCCCGCCATTTTAACCCCCTACGCCGGCCGGATGGGAGAGTCGGTCAGGGGTATAGTGGAGGAGCTTGAGGCATCCGGGGCTGAAATACTAAAAAATGTAGAGGTAAAGTACGGTAATGGCGGACTGAAACTGCAGACCAGAATTTCCCGGGGAGACGCTGCCACGGAAATCTGTAACGAGGCCAGGGAAGGGCGGTATGACCTGATTGTTATCGGCAGCAGGGGGCTGGGGGAAATAAAGGGCTTCCTTTTGGGAAGCGTTAGCGGCAGGGTGGTAAGGCATGCCGGCTGCTCTGTACTGATAATAAGGTGAGTGGTGAAAAATGGGAATAGCTTTTGAATTAATAAAAACAGGAGACCGGGCTTCCTTCAGCAAGACCGTCAGCGAGGCCGACATTTACCTGTATGCCGGGATATCGGGTGACTTCAACGGGGTGCACGTGAACAGCCAGGCTGCGGCCGGATCGATATTTGGCGGGAGGGTGGCCCACGGGCTGCTGGCGGCGGGGTTCATAGGCACGGTAATGGGAACCCGTCTCCCCGGGGAGGGGACCATATACCTTTCACAGTCTTTGAAGTTCACCGCCCCGGTAAAAATAGGCGACACCATAACCGCCACGGTGGAGGTGCTGGAGAAAATAGAGGCAAAGCGCAGGGTCCGCCTGTCCACCCTGTGCGTCAACCAGAACGGGGTCAGGGTGATAGAGGGAGAGGCACTGGTGCAGTGCCCATAGCCAAGTATAACTTATTATAGCTGCCTCCTGTTAAAAGGGGGCAGCTTTTTAATAATATAGGTAAATTATGCTTTGTGGATAACTTTTCAATACTCGAAGACTTTCTGGCTTCTGGCTCCTGGATTCTGTATTCAGACCCGTAAAGCTCCTCAGAATAAGCTATGTTATTCCACCCGGTTGAAGGCCGCCGCCCCGGCTGTGATGAAAACCACGGACATGGCGGCAACCACGGCCAGGTCGGTGGCGATGGGGAACTGGACCAGGAATTCCCTGGCCGGTGAGGAGGCGAACATTATGTTGCGCAGCGCGTCAACCCCGTAGGTGAGGGGGTCCAGCTTCATCAGCAACTCAAGCCACCCGGGAACATTGTGCATGGGAAACATGGCCCCGCTCAGGAAAAACAGCGGCATTACCAGGAAGTTCATAAAAACCTGGAACCCCTCCATGGTTTCCATGCGTGACGCCACGATGATACCCAGGGATGTAAGTGAAAACGCGATCAGGAAAAGCACGGCCAAAAGCTTTACAACCATCAGCAGCCCAAGATTTATACCGATGAAGGGGGCGAACAACAGTAGTATGGAGGCCTGAATCATGGCTATGGTGCTTCCCCCCAGCGCCTTGCCTATGGCCACCGACCAGCGGGGCACTGGGGCCACCAGCACTTCCTTGAGGAACCCGAATTCCCTGTCCCACACAATGGATATGGCGGAGTAAACCGAGGTGAAAAGAACCGACATGCCGATAATGCCCGGGTAAATGAACTCCAGGTAGCTGAAACCGGCGGGGGCCGAGGCCACCCGGAACGAGGCCGAAAGCCCGGTCCCCATTATCAGCAGGTAAAGCATGGGCTGGCCCAGCATCCCCACTATGCGGGCCCTTTCCCGGTAAAAGCGTATTATATCCCTCAGCCAGATGGTGTAAATCGCCTTTACGGCCCTCATTTACCATGCCTCCCTCTCATGTGAAGTCTCACGCTTCCCCAGGTATCCGGGGCCTCCTCCCTGATGTCCCTCCCGGTCAGTTTTATGAATACGTCGTCCAGGGTGGGCTTGTGCAGGGAAACGGCATGGAC
Source organism: Bacillota bacterium (assembly GCA_049323915.1). Lineage (GTDB taxonomy): Bacteria > Bacillota > Desulfotomaculia > Desulfotomaculales > Desulfocucumaceae > BRHc4a. Next base: position 7,482 of record JBMOPC010000011.1, on the reverse strand, counting down.
CCTGTCCCCCAGAAGGCCCACCAGGGCCGGTATGAATGTCTCTCCCCCGTCAACCTCCACCTGCAGCGCGTCCCCCGAATCCCTGGCCGGAAGCCCGAATTTTTCCCCGATCATGCGCCGTGCTTCTTCCTTTTCCGAAGCCAGTAGTGTTATAATCTCCCCCCCCACCATTTTTTTAAGGTTGGCCGGGTTGTCCAGCGCCACTATTTTTCCGTGGTCAATTATGGCAATACGGTCGCAGTGCTCGGCCTCGTCCATGTAGTGGGTGGTCATGAATATGGTAATGCTTTTTGTGTTGCGAAGCTTGTGTATATAGGTCCAGATGCGGTTCCTGGTCTGGGGGTCCAGCCCAACCGTGGGTTCATCCAGAAAAAGCACCCCGGGGTGGTGGATAAGGCCCCTGGCTATTTCCAGACGCCTTTTCATGCCGCCGGAAAAGGTCTTTACCTGGGAGTTTTTGCGGTCGGCCAGTTCCACCATTTCCAGCACCTCGGCCATCCTGCGGTCAAAAGTCCGCCTCTCCACATTGTAAAGCATCCCGTGGAAGTAAAGGTTTTCGGCTGCGGTAAGCCTTTCGTCCAGTGTTGTTTCCTGGAAAACAAGCCCGATGGACTGCCTCACCTGGTTGGGCTGCCTTACGATGTCAAACCCGGCTATGGAGGCCGATCCAGCCGTGGGCTTGATGAGGGTGGCCAGCATTTTTATGGTGGTGGACTTCCCTGCGCCGTTGGGGCCCAGAAAGCCGAATATCTCCTTCCCGCCCACCTCCAGGGTGACATCCTCCACCGCCGTAATGCTTTTGTATTTTTTCTGAAGCTGCCTGACTTCGATTATACTCACTTAATCCCCTCCGGTATGCCTGACTGAAAATTGTCAGCAGTCTGTGGCGTTTATGAAAACATAGCCCTTTTCCAGCTGATGTGTCAAGGGCTTTTTGAATAGCCCGGCCTTCCGGGAATTTACAGCTCCCTTTACGGTAATGCTATCCGAAAAGGGAGGAATATATTATGCCGGTTGATACTGGTGAACGTTCGGTGCTGGCTTACTTTCCGTCCAGCAGCGGCGCCGGAAAAGCAGCGGAGGAATTAAGGGAAATCGGGTACGATATCGTGCATGTGGAGCGCATATCACATTACGGCGCGGGCAATGAAGAAGCCGGTGGTGCCGCCGTGGGAAGGATGACCATGTTTTCCTCTGAAGATGACCCCGCAGAAAGTATAAATATGGGTATGACCGGTGCCGAAGGGGAGAAGGCATTTCTTGTGACAGTGCTCACCGGTGAGGGAAACGCCGGACAGGTAACAGGAATACTGGAAAAACACGGGGGGAGAATATAATTCTCTTTTAGAGGGCATTTTCCGTCAGAAGACAGAAGACAGGAGACAGTAGAAAGTAGAAAGGAGGTAGGAATAATGTGGCTTAATAAAGCGCTTAAAGCTTAAAGCTATTTTAGGGGCCGGAATAATTTTACTGATGCGTTGAAGAAAAATATAGTAAAAGTGTATAATTTGAATAGCAGCTTTGAATTTGCTTAACCGGCCAACTAACTGCTAAGGAGTGATTTTATGCTGCGGGGCACAGGCGGGTCGCCAGGTATTGTAATAGGCAGGGCGTTTATTTTCAGGCCGGAGGAACTTGTATACGATCGCAGGCAGATATCGGCGGATGAGGTGGAGACTGAAATATTCCGCCTGCACCAGGCAATTTCCCAGGCGCACAAGGAGCTTTCGGGCATATACTCAAGGACCCTGGCCGAATTCGGCAGGGACCGGTCGGGATTTTTCCAGACGCAGCTGATGATACTGGAGGATACAGCCTTTGAGTCGGAAGTCATAAAGAGGATAAGCGAGGGCAACAATGTGGAGGCGTCGGTGGGCGAGACCGTGGCCAACTTCATGGGTGTGTACATGTCTTCCAAAGACGTGCACATGCAGGAAAGGGCCAACGACTACCGCGACGTGGGATGCAGGCTTCTCAGGATACTTCTGGGGCAGGCCTGGACCCCGGTGCCCAGGATAAAGGAAAAATCCGTGGTGCTGGCCAGGGAGATCACCACTGCCGATACTGTCCAGATCGACAGGGATAAGATTGAGGGCTTTGTCACCGAGACCGGTACACGGACCTCCACCGTTTCAATACTGGCCAGGTCCATAGAGGTCCCCGCCGTTGTTGGAGTGGGCAAGGTGCTGGACAGGGTGAAGGCGGGGGACGTGATTATTGTGGACGGCAGTAACGGGGTGCTGATAATCAACCCCGACGAGCAGACCCTGGCTGAGTACATGAGGCGGGAGGAGACGTACAGGGCCTGCAAAAACCAGCTCCAGACACTGCATGATATGCCCGCCCAGACCAAGGACGGGACCATGATAAGGCTGTGGGCCAATATAGACCTTCCCGGGGAGGCTGTCTGCGCTTTGGCCAACGGCGCCGAGGGAATAGGGCTGATGAGGACCGAGCACCTGTTTATGGGCCGGGATGATATGCCCGGCGAGACAGAGCAGTATGAGTATTACCTGGAGGCCGTAAGGACAATGGGAGACAGGCCGGTGGTCATAAGGACCCTGGACTTTGCCGGCCCCAACAGCCCCTTTTTCCTCACCGGGGCGTATGAGCCCAACCCGTTTCTGGGCTGCCGGGGAATAAGGCTCAGTTATAACTTTGAGCAGGTTTTCAAGACGCAGCTGAAGGCCATACTCAGGGCCAGCCCTCACGGTAACATAAAGCTGATGGTGCCGATGATATCAAGGGTGGAGGAACTGCAGAAGGCAAGGGCTCTATTAAAGGCGGCCATGGAGGAACTGGCGGCCCGGGGAGTCATGTACAATACCGGGATTCAGTTCGGCATGCTGGTTGAGGTGCCGTCAGCCGCTCTGACCGCAGAGCTTTTCGCCCCGCACATCGACTTTTACAGCATCGGCACCAACGACCTGGTGCAGTACACCCTGGCGGTGGACCGCAGGATGGAGAAGGTCAACCTGGTGGACCAGGCGCTTCACCCGGCGGTGCTGAGGCTTATCAGGAGCGTTATAGACGCCGGCGGCGCCACCGAGAGGAGCGTTTCCATGTGCGGCGAAATGGCCGGCGAGCCTTGTGCCACCATACTACTCCTGGGCCTGGGGTTGCGCCAGTTCAGCGCCGTGGCCGGTTGTCTTCCGGAAATAAAGAAGGTGATAAGGTCGGTCACCATACGGGAGGCCAGGGAAGTGGCGCTGAAGGCCATGCAGATGCCCACTCCCGGTGAAATTAAACAGTACCTCCAGGATGAACTGAAGGCCCGGCGCTTGTATTTTTAGATTAATTTGGTTAAAATGTAAAAGGATTTGGCTTTTTTTCCGGGAGGTCTAAGTTTTTTGAAAAAGATAGTAAGCGTAAGCCTGGGGTCTTCAAAAAGAGATCACAGAGTAAAAACCGAACTGCTGGGAATTGAATTCGAGATAAGCCGGAGGGGGACCGACGGGGATTTCAACAAGGCCCTTTCGCTCCTGAAGGAATTGGACGGCAATGTCGATGCCATCGGCCTGGGTGGTATCGACTTATATTTGTATGCCGGAAAGACCAGGTACGTTGTCAGCGACGGTCTTAAGCTCCTGGAGGCTGTAAAAAAGACTCCGGTGGTTGACGGCAGCGGGCTTAAGAACACCCTTGAAAGAGAAACGGTGTTTTACTTAAGGGATAATACCGGGCTGCTTCCCCCCGGCTGCAAGGTGCTAATGGTGAGCGCGGTGGACAGGTTCGGCATGGCCGAGGCGCTGAGCGAGCTGGGCTGCGAAATGACCTTCGGGGACCTTATTTTCGCCGCCGGTATTCCCTATCCCATCAAGTCAGTTGAAGAACTGGAGGAAATAGCCCGGAAGACGCTGCCGGAAATGACCAAACTGCCTTTTCACATGCTTTATCCCACCGGCGAAAAGCAGGATACCCAGGATGAAAAAAAGGTGGAGAAGTACGGGCACTATTATCACGAAGCCGATGTAATCGCCGGGGATTACCACCTGGTGCGGCGTTACATGCCCGGGAACCTCAAGGGGCAGGTGGTTGTCACCAATACCACCACCAAGGGTGACGTGCAGTTTTTAGGGGAGAAGGGGGCCGGCTGGCTGGTCACCACCACCCCCGAGCTGGAAGGCAGGTCTTTTGGAACAAACGTTATGGAAGCCGCCCTGGTGGTGCTACTGGGTAAGAGTTGGGAGGAGATCACCCCCGGGGACTACCTGGACCTGATGAAGCGCCTGGAAATGAAGCCAAGGATACAGAAATTGGACGTCAGCCGTAAGACGTCGGACGTTTGAATAGAAGACACTTGACCAAAGGTCAGATGCTAACGGGTAACCCACGGTGAAAAACTTTTATTGGAGGAGTAAAATGGCAACCCACCAGGAAATTACCGACAGCCTTAAGGCCTTTCAGGAAGCCTACTCCGGAAACGCCAGGCTGAAAGTCATGAACCGGGACTGGGACAGGAATGTGCTCATACTGGCAGATGACGTGGAATCCGCACATACACTTACACTGAAGGACGGCGAACTGTCCCTTGCCGGTGGAAAAACCGCCGAACCGGACCTGACCGTGATTTCAAACAGCGATATACTGGCCGATATGTTTTACGGGGACATCACCCCCACCGAGCCCTATATGAACGGAACACTCAGGATAATAGGGTCCGAGGACGATATACTGAGGCTGGATTTTATCTCACTGTTAATCTGGGGTGAATGACTTGAAATTCAAAAAGGTGCTGACACTGCGCACCGTTGTCGCCACCAGCGCTGGCCTTACCCTGGCCAGTTCGTCTTTTGTGGCGGCGGTCCAGGTGGCGGGTTTTCTGGCCGGGGACAGCGCCTGGATGGCCATATTGATAGCCGGGGTGTTATGTCTGGCCGCCGGGGCCTGCTTTTCAGAACTAAACGACATACTCCCCTCAGCTGCGGGGATAAGGCTTTATTTCGGGAGAGCCTTCGGTGACAGGGCGGCACTGACCGTGTCAATGATGTACATGCTGGTGGTCATGGGCGTGGTGGGCGCCGAGAGCTACATACTGGCAAATATTCTCAACTACGCCGTCCCCGCGGTGTCGCCCCTTGTCTGGATAGTGATCATGCTGGTTGCCGCCACGCTGATGAACATTAGGGGCATAAAGATAGCAGGCAATTTCCAGGACGTGATAACTTACGGACTGATGGTTTCGGTCTTGCTTTTTTCCTACTGGGGACTGGAGAAGATTGATTTCAAGCTGGCCGCCCCCTTTTTTACCGGGGGCGCAGGCAGCCTGTTCAACGCGGTGGCTGTGGCCATATTTCTTTTTGTGGGATTTGAGTGGGTCACACCCTTGGCCGAAGAGGTGACAGACTCCCGGATTATTTCCAGGGGCATGTTTATAGCGGTTGGAATTTTGAGCGTGGTATACTCACTGTTTACCGTGGTCATGGCGGCCAATGTGCCCAGGGAGGAACTGATGAACTCTCCAATTCCCCAGCTCATTTTCGCCAGGAACATAATGGGGGACGCCGGGGTGGCCTGGATCGTGGTCATCAGCCTGGCCGCCTCCATAACCACATTCAACGCCGGGCTTATCAGTGTGTCCAGGTTTTTCTACGCCACTGCCCGGGAACACGCGCTGCCGGCGGTATTTACCAGAGTCAGCATGCGCTATATGACGCCCTGGGTTTCCATAGTGGCGGTGTTTGCAGTGGGGCTTATGCTTTCAGTGATAGTATTCTTTACCGGAAAATACCTGGTGCTGGTCAACATGGCAGCGGCAGCCGAGTGCCTTGTTTATTCCCTGGCCGGCATTTCGGTGCTGGTGTTGAGGAAAAAGATGAAAGACAAAAAGAGAGACTTCACCATACCCTTCGGCCCGGTGATCCCGGTAATTACCACGGTTGTATTCGCCTTTTTGCTGGTGGGTGTGTTTTCAACCGACCCGGCAATGGCTCTGTGGATGGCTGTGGGGCTCGGTATCATCTGGCTGTACGTTACCCATGTGGTCCCTGTGATCCGGGAGAAGCACAGGGCTGGCCGGACAGCCCGCAGAAGGCCCTCTGCAGGGACTGATCAGGCCTCCGGCGGGGCGCCCGGGCCTAAAAATACTGAATGATGTCTTTCGTTCAGCCTTTCAGCCCCAGTGATTTGTACACCGTATTATCCACCCTGTTGTCGTAGGGAAGGCCCTTATCCTTCCTGTACTGCGTTACAACCTTTTCCATTCCGTAGCCGAAAATGCCGTCAACTCCGATATCATACCCCAGCCTCTTCAGGGCGGCCTGCACCTCCATCACCGCTGCCCCCTTTTCTCCTCTGGACAGTGTCATGTACGGCTGATCCATGTACAGGAAAGGGTTTCCAACTATCACCACCGGAGTGCCCACGGGGACCCAGCGGTAAAGCTGCTCTACCTGGCTGTTAAACATGCGTATGCAGCCGTGGCTCTGGTACCCCCCTATTGAATAGGGCTTGTTGGTTCCGTGTATGCCGTAGACCCCCCAGTTGACGCTCAGCCCCATCCAGCGGGTGCCGAACCCGGTTCCCCAGTTTGTGGCTTTTCTTACTATTTTCCAGTTGCCGATGGGGCTGGGGGTTTCGTATTTTCCAACGGCCACAGGAAACTGGTGGTACGGCTCTCCGTCATTGAAAAGGGTGAGAATCCGCCTGGTGGTGTCTATGACTATTGTTTTATTGCCGGATGGCGGGGGTTTATCTTTCATTGAGGCCTTTTTTTCCACCGCCTTTGACATCACTTCCCAGGTATGGTCCACCACTTTCCCGTCAATTTTCAGACCGTATTTTTGCTGGAACCGGCATACCGCTTTTTCGGTACTGAGGTCATAAACACCGTTTCGCGAAACATCGTGAAAGCCCAGCGTGTAAAGAGTTTCCTGGAGTCCCAGCACATCCTCGCCCTTTAAGGGCGGGTTGCTGAAGTAGAGTTCCCGCGGCTGGTCGCAGTTTATGGGGCATATAATGGAGCCGGCAGGCTGGGCCAGGGCGTCCCCCGATATTAAAACAATAACTGCGACTGCAATTGCGTACATCATTCGGGGAAGACAGGCAGGCAATACAATCCCCTCCGTATATGTAACAGTAAATAAGCTTTTATAGTTATCCCCTTAATCCTTTTTTAAGATTACCGTTCCGGCATTGTTGATCCGGAGAAATTTGTGTCATTGGAAGCAGAAATTTCTTATTTTTTGGGAACTTATAGCACCTCTTTTTAGTCATATAAATAGCTGACTAAAAGGGGTAGGTGATAAATGCCGTCAACTGAAAAGCATTGTTTGGTTCCAGGCAGATTTTTGTTTCTGGTTTCCATTTTTTTATTTTTTCTGGCCCTGTCCGTCCCCCTGGCAGTTTACGCTGATCAGGCCGTGGTAAAGGAAGCCGTGGTGAACCTGCGGTCGGCCCCCACAACCGAGAGTATTATAGTGGGAAAGGCGGCCCAGGGCGAAAGGCTGGAGGTTTTATCAAAGCAGGGTGACTGGTACCGCG
>JBMOPC010000010.1:0-23209 GCA_049323915.1 Bacillota bacterium | reverse complement strand
TCTCTGTTTTATAAAGATATTATACTTAAAGGAGTTCCGGATAATTTCCTAATGCCAATCAATTATCAGCCTTGGTTGGTCCGCCTGCCATGTCCCTGGGACTGGCGGTCCCTTTCCCTCTCCCTGTCCTTTCTGAAGCCGCCTCCCCTGCCCGGACCCGGTCCCGGTCCGGGACCAGGTCCCTGGGACTGGGCTGCCTCCAGCTCACCCGGCTCGGGCGGCACCGCCTCCTTGCGGGAAAGCTTGAGCCGGCCCTGATTGTCATAACCTATCGCCTTGACCGGTATTGTATCCCCTTCATTTGCTATATCCTCGGTCTTGGCCACCCTGTGGTGCGCAAGCTGCGATATGTGCACCAGGCCTTCCTTGCCGGGCATCCCCATAACTCCGGGGATCACTTCCACGAAGCATCCGAAATCGGTTACCCTGGTCACTTTGCCGTTGTATATTTCGCCCACCTGTACTTCCTTGGTTATCCCCTCTATGATGCCAAGGGCCTTTTTGCCGGCGTCCGGGTCGATGGCGGCGATGTAGACCCTCCCGTCATCCTCAATGTCTATCTCCACCCCGGTCTCCTCTACAATTTTCTTGATTATCTTTCCGCCGGGGCCAATAACATCCCTAATCTTATCCGGGTCAATGGTGAAATGTATTATCCTCGGCGCATAGCGGGACAGTTCCTCCCTGGGCCCGGCTATAACCTCGATCATCTTGCCCAGTATGTGCATCCGGGCCTCGGTGGCCTGGGCCACCGCCCTTTCCAGTATCTCCGGAGTCACTCCGGCCACCTTGATGTCCATCTGCATGGCGGTGACTCCGTTCCTGGTCCCGGCAACCTTAAAGTCCATATCTCCCAGGTGGTCCTCAATACCCTGTATATCTGTAAGCACCACCACTTCGTCCCCTTCTTTGATCAGCCCCATGGCCGCCCCGGCCACCGGAGCCTTGATGGGTACGCCGGCGTCCATAAGAGCCAGGCAACTTCCGCAAACGCTGCCCATGGAAGTGGAGCCGTTGGACTCCAGCACCTCTGAAACTATCCTTATGGTATAAGGGAATATTTCCGCCGGGGGGACCACCGCTTCCAGCGCTCTCTCGGCCAGCGCCCCGTGACCTATTTCCCTCCTGCCCGGTGATCGCATGGGCTTTGTTTCCCCGGTACTGAAGGGAGGGAAGTTATAGTGGTGCATAAACCTCTTTCTTTCCTCCACTCCCAGTCCGTCAAGCCTCTGCTCGTCGGAAATGGGTCCCAGGGTAACCACCGACATCACCTGGGTCTGCCCCCTGGTGAACAGCCCTGAACCGTGAGTCCTGGGCAGAACCCCCACTTCCACGGTAATGGCCCTCACCTCGGTGGTGCTGCGGCCGTCTATACGAAGCTTTTCCTTTATTATCATGTCGCGCAGGGCTTTTTTCTCGGCGGTTTCGACTATGTTCATCACAGCCTGGGACTGATCGGGGAAGGTCTCCGCAAACTGATCGGCAATGGCTGCCTTGGTTTCTTCCAGATGGGCCTCCCTGCTCTTTTTGTCCATCCGGTCAGTAACGCACTGCTTTACAGCCGCATTCATCCTTTCCAGGGCCACCGGCAGCACTGCGCCCTCCACAGCCGGGTCCACGCCGGCGACTTGCGGAACTGTTTTTTCCCTGGCCAGCCCCATGGACAGGGCTTCCTCACGGAATTTTTCTATAAACTCCACAATTTCCTGAACCTTCCGGTGCCCAAAGGCTATGGCGTCCAGCACAGCCTTTTCGGGAACCTCCTGTGCCCCGGCCTCAACCATCATTACTGCGTCCCCGGTTCCCGCCACCACCAGGTGAAGGTCGCTTTTCTCAGCCTCGCTGATGGTGGGGTTGATCACATAATTGCCGTCTAAGCGGCCCACTATAACCCCGCCGATGGGGCCGGCAAAAGGTATCTCGCTTATGTGCAGGGCTGCCGAGGCGCCCACCATTGCCGCAATCTCGGGAGCATTGTCCTGGTCCACCGAGAGTACCGTGGCAATCACCTGAACCTCGTTTCTGAATCCCTTTGGGAAAAGCGGTCTTATGGGACGGTCGATGAGCCTCCCCGACAGCACGGCCTTTTCACTGGGCCTTCCTTCCCTTTTTATAAACCCCCCAGGTATTTTGCCCACCGCATAAAGTCTTTCCTCATAATCCACTGTCAGAGGGAAAAAGTCTATTCCCTCTCTTTTATTCCTGGCCATGGTGGCGGTGACTATGGTCACGGTATCGCCGTATCTGACCAAAACAGCACCACCGGCCTGCTTGGCCAGCCGCCCCGTCTCCAGCACCATCTTGCGGCCGGCTATTTCAATTTCTCTCCTCAATATCGATCCTTCTGACATCCGGGCTTATCCTCCCATACATTCTTTCATATTTTTAACAACCGATTGTATTTCTACATTTTTCATAGTATTTCCTGCCGGAGAATATAAAAATACCTTTAGCCGGTCCTTCATCAGTTTATTTGGGGTTTGCATATAAAAAAGCGGAAATAAACTTTCCGCTTTTTGGTGCCTTTTATTTGCGCAACTCCAGCTTTTCAATAAGTGTACGGTAGCGTTCAAAATTGCGGTCCTTGAGATAGTTCAGCAGCGCCCGCCTCTGTCCCACCATTTTAAGAAGTCCCCGCCTGGAGTGGTGGTCCTTCTTGTGAATTTTCAGGTGTGCGGTCAGGCTCTGAATTCTCTTGGTCAGTATGGCAATTTGAACCTCCGGAGAACCGGTGTCATTGTCATGAATCTTGTGCTGGGTAATGACAGACTGTTTAGTTTCCTGAGTCAGTGCCATATAATCACCTCCTTGCTCCTTTTAATCGCCGCCAGCCAAGTTAACCGCCGGAGAACGAGTTCCCTAGCTGACAGTTCTTCGGAAATTACTTTCCGATTATTGTAATTACCAAGCGACCACCGGGTATGTCCTTGGCAACAATATCAAACATCCTCCCGGACCTTGCGAAAAAGCCCCTGAACCGGGTGGCCGTCGGTATTTTGCCGGGAATTCCGGCGGCCGCGTTTTGAATATCCTGTACGGTTATCCTGTCCTGTCGCATATCTTTAAGACGTTTACGCGCATGCTCGGTTATTATCACTTTCATATCTTAACCCAAGCTTAGTATCTGCCTGAATTTACGGACAGTGTTTCCTCTTCCTGGGCAAGAAAGGCGTACAGTGCGTCCTGAAACGCCGTTATCCTGAAATCTTTTACGTTGGACCGGCTGTAAATGGCCTCCAGTTCCTTTTTCAGCTTTTGAAAGTCTTCACTGAGGCATATCAGGGCTATATGATTCAGCCACTTTTTAATATCCTCTTCAGGAGAATCAAACTTGGGGACAACCATGCAACACACATCCCCTTCCATTCAAACTCCCGTGACCTGCTTATTTTACCACAATAGCCCTGCCGGCACAAGTATACCTCTTACTATCATAATATTTTGCTCTTTTTCGGTTTATTCTGCGCCGGTAAAGGCGGCCCTGGCCCTGTTTATATCGCTTCGTATCTGTTCCACCAGCTCGCCCGGTGAGGAAAACCTCTTTTCTTCCCTGATGCGCCCGGTAAAAAACACCTTGATTCCCTTTCCGTACAGATCGCCCTGGAAGTCCAACAGATGCACCTCCAGATTGGGCCTGTTGCCAAAACCATGGAACGTCGGCTTTATCCCGATGTTGGCCACACCGAGATAAAGGTCCTGGTCCACCTGCACTTTTACGGCATAAACACCGTTGGCAGGCACAGTCAGCCCGTTTTCCTCCAGCTGAAGGTTGGCCGTGGGAAACCCCAGTTTCCTGCCTCTCCTCTCACCGGCCACCACAACTCCCTGAACAAAGGGGTAATACCCCAGGTATTTTCTGACCTCGGATACTTCACCATCGGCCAAAAGCCCCCTTATAAGCGTACTGCTGACCGGCACGCCGTCCACCGTCACCGGCGGTATCACATAGACCTTGAAGCCGTGCCTTTTTCCCCCCTCAATAAGGACCTCCGGGGTACCCTTTCCACCCCTGCCGAATGTGTAGTTGTACCCCACAAAAACCGCCCTGGCACCAAGGTCCTTAACCAGTATTTTCTCTATAAAGTCTTCCGGGCTGTGGGCGGCAAACTCCAGTGTGAAGGGTGCTAGCAGTAAAACTCCAACCCCCAGCTGCCTGATGGTATCCAGTTTGGCCTCGTGCGCAAGCAGCCTGGGAGGAGCCTTTCCGGTGAGAACCTCCAGCGGGTGCGGGTGGAATGTAAAAACCGCCGGTGTTCCTCCTATTTTTTCAGCCTCGGTAACAAGGCCTGAAATAAGCCTCTGGTGCCCCACGTGGACCCCGTCAAAGTTTCCCAGTCCCACCACAAGATCTTTGTGCTTTTCTTTTATGCCCTTCCAGGTTCTATATACAACCAAAGTCTCCCTAACCCCCATGTTCAGATGTGAGAAGTGAGATTATCAGATCTATATTATTATATGAAAATCAGACCATAACTTTTTCCGGCTTGAAGCAAATCCTGCCATTGTCATCAGCCACCGCCCTGGCCATTGCCACCAGTTTACCCATCCCTATAAGCACAGCCATTTTTCCTTCCCGTATCTCCCCCTGCATTGATTTGATCCCGGGAGGATAGAGCATGGCCCCTGATCCCACGGATTTTACGGCCTCACTTTTTATTTCCACCACCGGCAAAAAGGACAGCGCGTCTTCAACGCTCAGCATGGCCTTGGGCAGCTCCCCGCTTCCGGCCAGGCCATTCAGCTCTTCCAGGGTAACCGAGCGGTCTATTTTATGGCTTCCTGCACCGGTGCGCAGAAGAAAGCTCATATACGCCCCGCAGCCTAGTTTTTCCCCTATATCATGGCACAGCGTCCTTATGTATGTTCCGGCCGAGCAGCGGACATCCAGAAGCGCCCTGGGGCTTGCCGGCCCTTCGTACCACCAGGCCACTTCTATGGAATATATATTAACGGTCCTGGCTCTGCGTTCCACCACCTTGCCCTGTCTGGCCAGCTCATAGAGCTTTTTCCCCTGATGGCGGACGGCCGAAGTCATGGGAGGCACCTGGCTTACCTCCCCGGTAAAACCGGAAATGGTTTCATCAACCATTTTTTTTGAAAAGCCGCTGGGCATTTCACCAGGTTTCAATTGACCAAAGGAGTCCCCGGTGGATGATGATGCCCCGAAGGTAATTTCGGCCCTGTATTCCTTGTCATGGTCAAGGTACTCTATAATCCTGGTGGCATTTCCACAGCAGACCAGCAGCACCCCGGCGGCGCCGGGGTCAAGGGTCCCGGTGTGGCCAACCTTTTTAATCCCGGCAAGCCTGCGCACATAGTTTACCACATCGTGGGAAGTCATCCCCGGCGGTTTTAAAATATTTAAAAGGCCGTTCATACCGGCTGTATCGCATTTCATTCGGCCAGACCCACTTCCGATACCTCCGCCACCGCCTCCCGGACCACCCTTTCGGTGATATCCTGCAGACTGCCCGTCAAAACACATCCCGAAGCCCGGATGTGCCCTCCTCCACCCAGCTTTGAGGCCAGGCCGTGTACGTTCACCTTTCCCTTGGAACGGAAGCCGACCTTATACTTTCCTCTTTCAATTTCCTTTATCAGTATTGCTACTTCCACTCCCCTTATGGTCCGCAAAAAATTAACCAGTCCGTCAGTGTGCTCGTCTCCGGCTGAAAACCTCCCCAGAAGCTCCCTTTCAACAACCGTCCAGGCCACCCTGCCGCACGGGCTCAGCCTCATAGACTCAAGGGCCGCCCCCAGCACCTGAATGTTCTGAATGGGCTTTTCCTCGTAGAGCCGAACATTTATCGAGGGGGCGTTGATGCCCGCCTCCATCAGCCCGGCAACCCTTCTCATTGTCTTGGGAGATGTGTTTTCATACTGGAATGATCCGGTGTCGGTAACAATGGCCACGTACAGGCAGGTGGCCACATCCCTGCTCAGTACGGTCCCCATTGACCCGATAAGGTCGTATAATATCTCCCCGGTGGCTGCGGCTGTTGGATCAAGGTAGTTGTAATGGGCGAAAGTGTTTGAATTTATATGGTGATCTATATTCAACATGACCAGGTCCCTGTGGAGAAAGCGCCTGAAACAGCCAAGCCGTTCCGGCACCGAGCAGTCCAGAACCACAAAGGTGTCGAAATCCGGCCCGCCGGATTTATTGTCACAGCCGATCATAAACCTGTCCGCCCCCGGAAGAAAGGACAAGGTTTGAGGAATAGTGTCCGGACTGGCCATGACAACCTTTTTCCCAATTTGCTCCAGGGTTAACCCCAGTGCGGCCACAGATCCCAGACAGTCTCCGTCCGGAACTACGTGACCGCAGATCAGCACCCTGGATGACCTTTTAAGGATGTCCGAGATTTCCTGCAAACTGGCCATCAACCCGGTTCTCCCCCGCTTTTAACCTCCTCCATGAGACTGATCACCTTCGTACCCCTTTCAATGGAGTCATCCAGCTTGAAAGTAATCTCAGGAGTATATTTAAGCCTTATTCTCCTGCCTATTTCGGACCTGATATAGCCTGTGGCCCTGCTCAGCACCTCGGCCGTGGCTTTTCGCTGATCCCCGCCCCCCAGTACGCTGGCATAGACCCTGGCATACCGGAGATCCGGACTTACCTCCACCATGGTTATGGTAACAAAACCCAGACGGGGGTCCTTGATATCATTCATCAGCAGGTCTGAAATCTCTTTTTTAATAGCCTCCGCCAACCTTCCCGGCCTGTGAGACATTTAATGCACCCCCCATGGGAATTATGCCCCAAGCGGGGCATTTTGAATACAGAGTGAATTGTTCAGGCCAATTCTCTCTTTACCTTTTCGGTGGTGAAGGCTTCAATAATGTCTCCCTCACGAATATCCTGGTAGTTCTCAAGGGTTATACCACACTCGTACCCCTGCATAACTTCCTTGGCGTCGTCCTTGAACCTCTTCAGGGAGTCCACCTTGCCCTCGAATATCACTATGCCGTCCCTGATCAGGCGTACCCCGGCGTCTCTGGTGATCTTGCCCTCGGTGACGTAGCAGCCGGCGATGGTCCCCAGTTTGGACGCCTTGAATATTTTCCTTACCTCTACCCTGCCCAGTATAACCTCTTTCAGCTCGGGATCCAAAAGTCCGCTCATGGCCGCCTTGATATCGTCGATGGCATCATAGATTACCCTGTACAGGCGTATATCCACCTTTTCGTTTTCCGCCGCCCTGCGGGCATTGACGTCCGGCCTGACGTTAAATCCTATTATTATGGCATTGGAAGCCGAGGCCAGCATTGTGTCGGTTTCCGAGATGGCCCCCACACCGCCGTGGATTATTTTTACCTTGACCTCTTCGGTGGACAGCCTTTCCAGTGACTGACTGATGGCCTCCACCGACCCCTGAACGTCGGCTTTTACTATGAGGCATAGTTCCTTTACCTGGCCCTCTTTTATGTGTTTAAAGAGGTCCTCCAGGGATACCCTGGCCACGGGCATCTTCAGCTCTTCCTGGCGCTTCCTGACAACACGTTTGTCCACTATCTGCCTGATAGTCTTTTCGTCCTTGACCACGTAGAACATGTCGCCGGCAAGAGGCACCTCATGGAATCCAAGCACCTCTACGGGGGTTGACGGACCGGCTTTCTTGATGCGCCTGCCCTTGTCGTCCATCATTGCCCTGACCTTGCCAAAGGCCGTTCCGGCCACAATATTGTCACCCACATGGAGAGTGCCGTTCTGTACAAGTACGGTGGCCACCGGCCCCCGTCCTTTATCAAGCTCGGCCTCTACCACGGTCCCCCGGGCCGACCTGTTGGGATTGGCCTTCAGTTCGCCAACCTCGGCCACCAGAAGTATGTTTTCCAGCAGTTCCTCTATTCCCAGCCTGGCTTTTGCGCTCACCGGGACGCATATGGTATCGCCGCCCCATTCTTCGGAAACCAGGTTGTGCTCTGTTAATTGCTGCTTTACTCTGTCCGGGTTTGCCTCGGGCTTGTCAATTTTGTTGATTGCCACTATTATAGGGACGCCTGCAGCCTTGGCGTGGTTGATGGCCTCAATTGTCTGAGGCATAACTCCGTCCTCGGCGGCCACCACCAGAACCACTATATCGGTAACATTGGCCCCTCTGGCCCTCATAGCGGTAAAAGCCTCGTGTCCCGGTGTGTCCACGAAGGTTATCTTCTTGTTATTGTGTTCCACCTGGTAGGCGCCTATATGCTGGGTAATCCCGCCGGCCTCGGTGGCGATAACATTGGTTTCTCTAATGGCGTCCAAAAGCGAGGTTTTGCCGTGATCGACATGGCCCATTACCGTTACTACACAGGGCCGCAGGGACAGTTCCTCCGGCTTTTCCTCCTGCTCGGCCTCCATCTGGGCCTCTGCGTCCAGCTGTATCTTTATTTCCACTTCGAATCCGAAATCGCCGGCCAGTATCATGGCGGTGTCGGTATCTATCTCCTGGTTTATGGTGGCCAGTATGCCCAGCTCCATCAGTTTTTTAATAAGTTCCGCCGGGCTTTTTTTCATCTTTTCGGCCAGTTCCTGGACCGTTGCTGTTTCTCCTATGACTACCGGTTTCTTATCAACAACAGGAGTAGGCCTAGCTTCCGCCCTGCCTCTTTGACCGGGCCCCCTCTTTTTGCCCGGCGCCAGGCGCAGTGCACGGTCTTCCATCTCCTGGTCAGGCCTTGCCTTTTCCCTCTGCTTGGCGAAGCCTTTGGTCTGGGCCTGCTGCACCCTGGCCCTGGACTTCTCGGAAGCCTTAATTTTATCCACACCCTTTGCCTGCTCGGGCACCTTGGGAACTTTGAGAGCCCCCGGTTTCGCTGCGGCGCCTGGCGTGGACCAGGGAGCCGCGGGTCCCCTTGCGCCGTCGGGACGACCGGCCGGCGGGCCTCCGGGCCTCGGGCCGCGGTCATTGCCAAATCTTCCCCTTGGCCTGTCACCTTCGAGCCTGGGCCTGTCGCCCACCTGGGCGGGACCTCTATGCTGAGCGCCACGGTCAAATGGAGGCCTTTCCTGCCTGCTCCTGTCACCGGCAGGCCTGGCTTCACCGGCGGGACGGTCCCTGAACGGAGCCTGCCTGTGATCCCTGTGCTGTTGTTCCTGTCCCACCTGGGGAGCGGATCTCTGCCGTTCGGGATACCTGGGTCTCTCTCTGTTTTGCATATGCTGTGCCGGGGCCGGGGGTCTGTTTTCAGTTCTTCCCCTTTCGACCCTTTGAGCCTGATGCGGCTGTACCGGAGGCTGCACCGCAGGATGTGCTGCGGGCTTCACTGCAGGCTGCACCGGCGCCGCAGGAGGGGTCTGCACAGTTGGTGCAGGCTGCTGCTGCCTGGGAAAATCCGGCCTCTGTGGCGGGGCCGGGGTTGCAGGCCCCGTTTTTTTAGGTGGAATGGTCCGGGCGGAGCGGTCCTCAAATCTTCTGTCCGGAGGACGGGACGGAACGCGGTCCACCAGTCCGGGCCCCCGGTCTTGCCTGAAATCTCTTCTGTCCTGCTTTTTTCTGTCCTGCATTTTTTTATCGTTCACCCTGTCTCCCATGGGCGTTTCCCGGCGCGTCCTGTCAAACTGCCCCTGTTGTTGTCTTTCAGGCGCCCTTGAGGGCATTCCTGCGGCAGGCTCGTTTACGGGAGGTTTGTGATGATCCCCTGCGGGATTCACGCCGCCCTGGTCCCTTTTCTTATTGTAGTTTTTCATAAACAATTCAACATCTCTGTCTTCCAGGGTGCTCATGTGGGATTTGAGATCAACTCCCAGATGGGACATCACCCGGATTATATCTTTGCTTTCTATATTCAGTTCCTTGGCAAGTTCGTGTACCCGTTTTTTTACCATATATTCACCTCCCATAAATAAACCTGGTATTCATAAACAAACTCGAAAATCGGCTTTCTCCGCTATTGACCATGATCTGCCCCTCCCTTTTCCAACGCCCCGACAATACCCCGCGCAAAATTTTCATCAGTGATGGCAACCACTGAACGGGCTGGTTTGTTTAAAATTTTGCCCAGATCCTCTTTTGTGCCCCATGATATCAAGGGTATTCCGGCGTCACCGGCCAACCGTCCGAAAGCCTTTTTTGTTCTTTCAGCAGCGTCCTCAGCCAGAATCAAAAGAACTGCCTTACCGCGATCAACCGCGCTGCGCACGGATGCGTCACCGCTCTGCACATGCCCGGCCCTCCGGGCAAGGCCAACCATGTTTAACACTGAACCCGCCATCAGCTGTTCAACCTCTGAATCAACATATCGTAAATTTCCTTTGAAATCTGCCTCTGCAGCGCTTTTTCCAGCCTTCTTTCCTTGCCGGCCCTCTGCAGGCATTCCACTCTCGGGCAGACGTAAGCTCCCCGGCCTGATTTTTTACCGGTTGAATCGATTTCTATTGTATCCTGGGGGGTGCGTACAACCCTGATCAATTCCTTCTTCGGCTTCATTTCCTGGCATCCCACACACATCCTCTGAGGAATTTTCCTGACTTTGGGCAACTGTCCCCCTCCTACTTAACGTATTCTTCACTCAAAAACTCATCCTGGTCCTCACTGTCATCGCCATAATAGTCGCCATACCCTTCCTGCTGGTATATTTCCTCCATCTGGGACTCGCTCTTTATGTCAATTTTCCAGTTTGTAAGCTTGGCTGCCAGCCGTGCGTTCTGCCCCTCCTTGCCGATGGCCAGGGACAGCTGGTAATCCGGAACTATTACACGGGCCACCTTTTCCTCGTCCCATATCTCCACCGCCACCACCTTGGCCGGGCTTAGCGACGCCGCCACAAATTTTGAAGGGTCCTGATTCCATTTGATTATATCGATCTTTTCCCCGTTCAACTCGTTAACAATGGACTGCACCCGCATCCCTTTGGGTCCCACGCAGGCTCCAACCGGGTCAACATTCTCGTCCCTGGAGTATACAGCTATCTTGGACCTGTAGCCGGCCTCCCTGGCTACCGCCTTTAACTCCACCACTCCTTCGTGCAGCTCGGGCACCTCCAGTTCGAAAAGCCTTTTCAACAGTCCCGGGTGTGTCCGTGAAACAATAATCTGGGGGGCTTTGTTTGTCTTTTTTACCTCCACAATGTATGCCTTTACCCTGCTTCCCTGCTTATATTCCTCACCGTGCATCTGCTCCGACGGCGTCAGAATGGCCTCGGTTTTGCCCAGTTCGATATAAACATTTTTCTGCTCCACCCGCTGAATTACGCCTGTGACTATGTCACCCTCCCGGCTGGCAAATTCTTCGTATATAATATTTCGCTCAGCCTCCCGGATGCGCTGGACCACCACCTGTTTGGCGGTCTGGGCGGCTATGCGCCCGAAATTCCTGGGCGTTACCTCGTTTTCCACGATTTCGCCCAGTTCGTAGCGGGGATCTATATCCCTGGCCTCTGCAAGTGTTATTTCCAGCCTGGGATCACTGACCTCTTCAACTATCGTGCGCTGGGAATACACTTTAAACTCACCGGTGTCCCTGTCTATATATACCCTTGCGTTTTGCAGGGAGCCGAAATTCCTCTTGTAGGCCGAAAGAAGGGCGGCTTCTATTGCTTCCAGCAAAACGCCGACCGCTATCCCCTTTTCCCTTTCCAAATCATGAAGGGCTTCCAAAAATTCGGTATTCATCCCTATTGCCTCCCAAACCAAAAGAAATTTTAAAACTTGACGTGCAGCCGGGCCGATGAAACCTGATCCATGGGTATGGACATCCTGCCGCCCTCAACCTCCAGGAATAGTGCCCCGGCATCGGCGCCCTCAAGCTTGCCGGTGAACTTCTTTTTCCCTTCCACGGGGGCATAGGTGGTTACCTGCACCTCATGCCCGGAAAACCGCAGAAAATCCTCCAGTTTTTTCAGGGGCCTTTCTATTCCCGGTGATGACACCTCAAGATAATAGGATTGGGGAATAGGGTCTTTTTCGTCCAGCAGCGCATCCAGCCTCTGGGACACAGCCTCACAGTCGCTGTGGGTTATTCCTCCGGGCTTGTCAATGTACACGCGCAAGAGCCACCTCCCGCCTTCCTTTACGAACTCCACGTCCACCAGTTCCATTCCCAGGTCCTCAATAACCGGCGCCGCTAACCTTTCAACGACGGCGGCCACATTATTCTTTACCACCAACGCATCCTCCCCGCCGGGCCATAGCCGGCATAGTATAAGACGAAAGAGTGGGAAATACCCACTCCTTCGGAAAAATCTGTGTCCATAACTCAAACCACGATAAGTATACCACACTAATAAAACATATACAAGTGAAAACCTGTTAAATATGCACTCGGGGTTCCAAGAAGAAATTTATTTTAATAATCCGGTATTATTTTATAGGATTGCCCTTTTTAATATTAATTATTATCCCTTTTTTCGGGCCGCCCCGGATATTTTGCGGGATATCCCCACCGCCTGCCTGTTCCGGCGGCAGAATCATCCCCTCTTTTGTCTTCCCGCACATTATGATAAGCGCCGCTGCAGCCCTGGCGGCATCCGGCCTTCCAAGCCTGGCGGCCGCTCCGGACATCTCCCCGAGAACTGAAGGCGTCGTGAGGCACCGTGAAACCTTTTCCACCAGATCATCTGTTCCGCGCACCGCCATGGCCGCGCCTTCTGAAACCAGAAACTGGGCGTTTCTCTCCTCCTGGCCCGGAAGCGGATCGGTTATCAGCATCGGCAACCCCCTGGCCAGAGCCTCGGCGCAGGATAGACCTCCGGCCTTGCTTACCATAATATTCGAAACAGCCATCAGTTGGTGCACGTTATTTACATAGCCAAGGGAGCAGACCCGGTTGGGCAGGCCGGAAGAGATGAGTTCTATTCTTTCCTTCATCGGCCTGTTACTGCCGGCCACCACAATTATCTGGCACCTTGACTCCATCGCTCCCAGGGCTGCCACCGCTTCTTCCAGTGGGCCCATTCCCAGCCCTCCGCCCATTACCAGAATGATGGGAAGCCCTTCATCCAGCTTGTATGCGTCCAGCACAGCCCTCCGGTCAACCGGGCCGGCAAAGGCCGGATCAATGGGTATGCCGGTGGCGTATATTCTAGACTCCCTGATGCCGAAGCCGGTCAGCTCCCCGGAAAGCCTTTCGGACCCCACCGTGTAAAGGTCCACCTCCGGAAAGATCCAGTACGGGTGAACAGTAAAGTCCGTGAGGACGCCCACTATAATAGAACTGAATTTTCCCTGCCTCTTAAGGGAGGATAGTACACCCAGAGGAAAAGGGTGGGTGCATATTACCACCCCGGGGCGGTGGCTGTCGATAAAATCAATCAGCCTGGCGGAGGAAAATTTGCTTAATAATCTGTTGAATTCCCTCTTGGCAAAACCGGAAAGCGGCTGCCCCTTTTCAGACTGTCTGTATAGATAGCCGTAAAAGGCCGGGGTATACTTAAGCATTTCCATGTAAGCGCCCAGAATCAGCCTTTCCATAGTGGGGCTTGCATATTTGAATGTGTCCAGTATTATTACATCCCGTCCGGGGTCCTCTTCCAGAAAGGCTTTCTCCAGCGCCTGGGCCGCCCTGATGTGGCCGAACCCTGCGCTGACCGACAGAATTACTGTTTTTTGCTTACAGCCCGTCATCGGCAAACCTCTGGTCTTCCTTCAGCAGCTGTGAAACTCTTTTTACCATGTCCTCCTCCGGAACCATCATTGTGCTTCCGTCCCTTCTAAGGCGCACCTCCAGTTCTCCGGAAGACACAGCCTTCGATCCTACGGTTACGCGGACCGGGTATCCCACCAGGTCGGCGTCCTTGAACTTCACCCCGGGCCTTTCATTGCGATCATCCATAATAACCTCTATACCGGCGTCCAGAAGCTTCCGGTAGACCCTTTCGGCCATTCCGGACTGCTGTTCGTCCTTATTACTGACCGGAATCACCACCACATGGAAGGGGGCGATGGAAGCCGGCCAGATAATCCCGTTTTGGTCGTGGTTCTGCTCGATTGCCGCCGCCATTGTCCTGGTGACCCCAATGCCGTAGCACCCCATTACTATGGGCCTGCTCTGTCCCTTCTCGTCCAGGAAGGTAGCCCCGAGAACCTTGCTGTATTTTATGCCCAGCTTGAATACCTGTCCCACCTCAATGCCCCTGGCCTCCACCAGGGCCTCGCCGCAGGAAGGGCATGGGTCGCCGGCCCTTACAACCCTTATATCGGTAACCAGATCCGGCCTGAAATCCCTTCCGGGGCTGACATTTACCAGGTGACAGTGTTTACGGTTTGATCCGGCCACCGCGCTGGAAAGTGAGAGAACTTCCTCGTCCGCAACAATTTTAGCCCCCTTCAAACCCACCGGCCCGGCGTATCCGGGCTCGCTTCCGGTGACAGACATAATTTCTTCGGGGCCGGCCAGATCAAGGTTGACAGCGTCCACTGCTTTCATAAGCTTTATTTCGTTAACGTCCCGGTCCCCCCTGACCAGCGCGGCCACGGGTCCCCTATCGGTACTGTATATGAGGGTCTTGATCAGCTTTTTGGGCGAAATACCCAAAAATGAAGTAACTTCTTCCACCGTGCGCATCCCCGGTGTGTCGGCTATCTCCACCGGCTTTGGCTGTTCCGTGCCAACCGGGTTATCCGGGGGGCTTACCGCCCTTTCCACATTGGCGGCGTAGCCGCAGGATTCCCTGGTGCAGTATACCACCAGGGCCTCGCCTGAATCGGCCAGCACCATGAACTCATGGGTGTCATTTCCCCCGATAGCTCCGGAATCGGCCTCCACAGGCCTGAATTTAAGTCCGCAGCGGCGGAATATCCTGCTATAAGCGCCGTACATCTTCCAATAGCTGACGTCCAGGCCCTCGTCGTCCTTATCGAATGAATAGAGGTCCTTCATGATGAACTCCCGGCCCCTCATCAGCCCGAAGCGGGGCCTTCTCTCATCCCGGTACTTGTTCTGCATCTGGTACAGAAGCAGGGGGAGCTGCTTGTATGAGCTTACCTCGCCCCTTACCAGATCGGTGATTATTTCCTCGTGGGTGGGGCCCAGGCAGAAGTCCCTTCCGTGCCTGTCCTTCAGCCGGAACAGCTCCGGCCCGTACACGTTCCAGCGGCCGGATTCCAGCCAAAGCTCGGCCGGCTGTATGATGGGCATCATTATTTCCTGGCCGCCCTCCCTGTCCATCTCTTCCCTGACTATGGACTCGATTTTTTTTACCACCCTCCAGGCCAGTGGCAGAAATGTATAAACTCCGGCTGCAGCCTTTCTTATGAAACCGGCCCGCACCAGCAGCTGGTGACTGACCACCTCGGCCTCGGCAGGGGTTTCTCTCAGTGTGGGCGCCAAAAATTGTGAAACTCGCAAAAAAGGTTCCTCCCCGGTATCAGAATTAATCGACCCCTTTTACAAGGTCAAATACCTCTTTCATAAGCTCATCCACCAGGCGGTCCTCCGGGACTTTGCGCAGTATCCGCCCCTTCCGGAAAACAAGCCCTTCCCCCCTGCCGCCGGCGATCCCCACATCGGCATGCCTGGCCTCACCGGGGCCGTTAACCGCGCAGCCCATCACAGCAACTTTAAGGGGCTTGTCTATGTGCGCCAGAAGATCTTCCACCCGGTTGGCGATGGAAATTATGTCAACCCTGGTCCTGCCACAGGTGGGGCATGAGACAAGCTCCACTCCCCGCCTCCTCAATCCCAGGGCTTTCAGTATCTCGAATCCCACCCTTACTTCATGGACGGGATCTCCCGTCAGGGATACCCTTATGGTGTCACCAATCCCCATGGCCAGGACGGCGCCAATCCCCACCGAGGACTTTATGGTCCCCGACCTCAGCGTTCCCGACTCGGTAACCCCCACGTGCAGCGGGTAGTCCACCTTTTTCGCCAGCATACCGTATGCCTCAATCATCACGGGTACATCCGAGGACTTCAGTGAAATTTTTATCTCCCTGTAATCCAGATCTTCAAGAATATGTATGTGGCGCAGAGCGCTCTCAACCATTGCCACAGGCCGGGGCCCGCCGTGCTTGTCCAGCAAATCCTTTTCCAGGGAACCGGCGTTAACCCCTATCCGTATGGGCACTTTCCTTTCCCTGCAGGCATCCACCACCGCCCGGACCTTTTCCCTGCCGCCGATGTTGCCCGGGTTTATCCTGAGGCCGTCCACCCCCGACTCCACAGCCATAAGGGCCAGCCTGTAGTCAAAATGGATGTCCGCTATAAGGGGGATTTCAATCTGTTTTTTGATTTCCTTAAGCGCCAGGGCGGCCTCCCGGTCGGGCACAGCCACACGGACAATTTCGCATCCCGCCCCGGCCAGGCTAAGTATCTGGGCCGCTGTGGCGGACACATCCCTTGTATCGGTATTGGTCATTGACTGTACCGGCACCGGTGATCCGCCCCCCACCCGGACACTGCCAATCATCACCGGACGGGTTCTTTCTCTGTGCATGGATAATATTTCCCCTTCAGAAAGTCTAATTGGGTTTAGGGGTTAGTGGCTAGCGACTAGCGGCTAGTAGCTAGTAGTTATTAATCCCCAATCCCATCTCTTACATGATCAGCTGCAATATATCATTATAAGTTATTACCACAATGAGTACTATTAAAAACCCGAACCCCACCATATGAATGAAATTCTCCTTCTGGGGCTCCACCGGCCTGCCCCTGAGCTTTTCAATAAACAGGAACAGTATACGGCTGCCATCCAGCGCCGGTATGGGAAACAAGTTGAAAAGCCCCAGGCTCACCGACAAAAAAGCAGACAGGCTCATAAGGTTGATAAACCAGCTTGTACTTCGGACAGCTTCGTTTATGGTGGCCACAATACGGACAGGGCCGCCCAGTTCCAAAGGCACAAGCCCTACAATTCCCCTGCCCAGGTAATCCAGAATCTGGTATGACATGACCACAATGTACTTGCCCCCCGAGGCCAGGGCGGTGAAGGGGTCAACCTTTTTGGGAGCGGGGTGTATGCCTATCTTGCCCATACCTTTATCGTCACGGTACGGGACAACCTTGAAAGAATGCCTTTCCCCATTGCGCAAAACGGTTACACTCAGCTCCCGGCCGGGACTTGCCCCCACTGTTTTGCTCAGCTGCTCCCAGTTGTCGATCCTTTTGCCGTCAATTTCAGCTATGACGTCTCCGCCACGGATGCCCGCAACGTCGGCCGGCTTGCCCTTCAAGGTATCCTGCACCGTGGTGGTGGGAACATCGGGAAGGCCGTAGGCCATAAAAACCACAGCCAGTAAAACCATGGCCAGCACAAAATTCATCAGCGGCCCGGCAAATATCACCGCCACCCTGTGTAAAACCGGCTTTTTATTGAAGCTCCTGTCCTCTTCAGTATCGGAGGGTTCATTGGGGTCCATGCCGGCCATCCGGACAAATCCCCCCAGCGGTATGGCCCTGAGATTATATGCCGTTTCCCCCCTTACCAGCGATAAAAGCTTGGGGCCAAAGCCCAGGCTGAATTCATGAACCTTGATGCCCACCAGTTTGGCCACCGCAAAGTGGCCCAGCTCATGGAAAAAAATCAATACACCGAATACAATCACCGAAGCCAGGAAGGTGCTCATTCAAACCCACCCTTTATACTTTTATGCTTGTCATAATCCATCCGCCAAACGTGCGGCGGTTTCACGGGCCTCCAGGTCGGACTCCAGTATAGCATCCAAATCCGGACTGTCTATAACCCTGTGCCGGCCTGCCACATCTTCCACAACACGGCAAATCGAAGTAAAGCCAATCTTTCCGGCAAGGAAATAATCCACGGCCACCTCGTTGGCGGCATTCATCACCGCAGGGAGTGTCCCCCCCCGCCTTCCGGCGCTGTATGCCAGATCCAGCATCGGAAACCGGCGTGTGTCCGGGGGCTCAAAGGTAAGCTCCCTGTTACTGAACCAGTCCAGCCGGCTAACGCTGCCCGGAAATCTTAGTGGATAGGTCAGGGCGTACTGTATGGGCAGTTTCATATCCGGAAGTCCCATCTGTGCCAGCACCGAGCCGTCTGTGAACTCCACCATTGAGTGTATTATGCTCTGTGGGTGAACCACCACTTTTATCTTATCGTAATCCAGTCCAAAAAGCCACCTCGCCTCTATGACCTCAAGCCCTTTGTTCATGAGAGTGGCGGAGTCAACCGTAATTTTTCTGCCCATGTTCCAGTTTGGATGGGAAAGCGCCATTTCCACCGTAACATCCTCAAGGTCATGGGGGTGCTTTCTGAAGGGTCCCCCGGAAGCAGTCAGAATAATGTTTTCCACCTCTTCGGGCCTGGCCCCCTTAAGGCACTGCCAGACGGCCGAGTGCTCGCTGTCCACAGGAAGAATGCGCACATTATACCGGGTGGCCAGCCGGGTAACCAGTTCACCTGCGGCCACCATGGTCTCCTTGTTGGCCAGGGCTATGTCCCTGCCCGCCTTTATGGCTGCCACGGTGGGGACCAGCCCGGCGGTCCCGGTAACGGCGGTTATTACAATATCGGCCCCTTCCCAGGTCGCCACGGCGGACATACCGTCTACTCCCCAAAGCACCCGGGGCCCACCGGGGCCCAACTCAGCCGACAGCGCCCCGGCGTCAGACTGACCGGCTACTGCAACAACCCGGGGCCGGTACTTTCTGACCTGTTCCTTCAATATTTCTATATTTTTTCCGGCAGCCAGCCCCACAATAAAAAAATTGTCCGGGAAACCGTCCACCACTTCTAGGGACTGCCGGCCAATGGACCCGGTGCTGCCCAGGATCGAAACGCCTTTAATAAACCCACCCCCACACAGTATCTACAACTCTTTTCTCAAAGCCTTGAATGCGGCCTGAACGGCGATAAGCAGTATCGGCCCCAGAATCAGCCCCGCCACTCCCAGCAGCTTCAGGCCCACATACATCACACCCAGCACCGCCAGGGGGTGAAGCCCCAGGTTGGCGGCCACCACCCTGGCCTCCAGCGACTGGCGCACTATCCAGATTACAGCGTACAGTACAATCAGCTTTACTCCAAATGCAACATTGCCGCTGATAAAACTCCAGACCGCCCATGGGATTATAATGGTGGCCGGGCCCAGAACGGGCAGTATATCGAAAAATCCTATCAAAAGCCCCATGGTAAGAGCGTACTTGGCGCCCAAAATGTACAGCCCGGCAATGGCCTGTATGGTGGTAAGTGAAACCAGCACCGCCTGTGCCCTTACATAGCTCAAAAAAGCATGGGCAATCTCCCGTACCACCCTCAGGCTCTTTTCACCCCAGGGGGCCGGAATTGTTTTTATCCAGAGCCTGACCAGCAGCTGGCGGTCCCGGCTGAAAAAATAGGTTGCAATAACCGCCACTATTATGCCCAGAACGGCCTCCGGAACACCGGTGGCCAGGCTTAGTAAAAAATTGGCCAGAGACCTTGTAAAATTGGACAGGGTCCCCGTCAGGGTTCCCAGTCCCTCGTTTATCCTCCCGCTTATTTCGGGCGGAAGGCTGAAATACAGCACCTTGCTCTTCTGAAAAGTATATAATATGAATTCCTCAACAGGTTTTGCATACTTTGGCAGTGATACCGAAAGGTCGATGAGCTCTTTGACCAGCCTTAAAATGGCCAGAAACAGTATGAAGCCGATACCCCCGAAAACGGTCAGCATGGCCGCTCCCACCGCCAGCGACCTGCTCATGCGCGTCCTGGTGGTCAAAAAGCTTACCAGTGGCTCCAGCAACAGCGCCAGCAGCGACGCTATGATAAAAGGAATTATCACCGAAAAAGCCTTTGAAATTATACCCAATAACTCCGGCAGAAAATAGTTGGTTGAGAAGTATACCAGCGCCAGACCTGCCGCAATAAGGCCAATGGTCTGGATGTGCCTGTTCATCAAAAACACCTCATCCTATAAATAATGCCACGAAATAGTACACGGTGGGAGCGGCAAACAACATGCTGTCAAAACGGTCCAGCACTCCCCCGTGCCCGGGTATTATAAGGCCGGCGTCCTTGACTCCGGCGGTCCGCTTAAGGCTGGACTCGAACAGGTCTCCCAGTATGCCCGATATCCCCACCAGCACTCCCAGGGCGATAAACTTATAAACAAGATAATACGGATAAACGAGATATATAAGCAATACTCCCAGGACGCTTCCGGCAATGCCTCCAATGGCTCCTTCCACGGTCTTGCCGGGGCTAAGGCTGGGGGCCAGTTTTTTTCTACCTATTTTTTTGCCGACAAAATAAGCCACCGTGTCACCCGCCCAGGTGCCGGCCAGCATGGCCAGCATCCAAACCCAGCCTCCGTCCAGTGTCCTTACCAGGTAAAAGTACACAAACAGAACTATGTAAAAAGTTCCGGTCAGCCCGGCGGCCACGTCCACCGGCCTCAGCCGGGGATAGCGGAAAACACCGCTCAGCAGCACAAGCCCGATCACCGGCACAAAGGTCAGGCCCAGGGCTTCATTCCCTCCTGCGTACGCGCTTGCCGACAATATAAGCACGCCGGATACCATTACAGGCAAAGAAGGCCTCAAATCCATTCCGGCAAATATCCTGTTCAATTCGAAAAGGGCAAAAACCATTATCAACACTGTCAGGGCGAAATGCGCCCAACCGCCGTACCAGACGGCCAGCAGCAGCAGCGGGATGCCCGCCGCAGCGCTTAATACCCTCTTATAAAGCAAAAGACTTTCACCAGCCTAATTCTCTTTTAATCCGCCGAACCGGCGGTTGCGTCTCTGAAAATCCAGCACTGCCTGTATAAGGTGAATCCCCCGGAAGTCCGGCCACATTATGTCTGTAAGCCAGAATTCGGTATACGCCAGCTGCCACAACAGGAAGTTGCTTACCCGGAAATCCCCGGAGGGGCGGATTAAAAGATCCGGGTCCGGCTGCCCGGCGGTGTAAAGATGCTGAGAAACAATGTTCTGGTCTATGTCATCCAAAAGAATCTCATTTCTCCCCACCCTGGCGCAGATTTCCCTGACGGCGTCCACAATCTCCGCCCGACCGCCGTAATTCAGGGCTATGTTAAGATTAAGCCCGGTGCAATTTTTGCTTCTTTCCCGGGCTACTGCCACGGCTTCCCCGGCCTGGGGGGGAAGTTCCCCTATCCTGCCTATAGCCCTTATCCGGACGTTCTTTTCACAAAGATCATCTATTTCTTTATTCAGGTATTCCACCAGCAAGTCCATTAAAATATCGACTTCTTCCCTGGGCCTCTTCCAGTTTTCTGTGGAAAAAGCATATACCGTCAACACCTTAAGGCCAATCTCGGCACTGACCCTGACCACATGGCGCAGTGACTCAACGCCGGCCCGGTGCCCGAAAGACCTGGGCATTCCCCTGCGGCGGGCCCAGCGCCCGTTGCCGTCCATTATTATGGCAACGTGCCGGGGCATTCGGGTGGGGTCCAGGGCAGCCCTGAGAACCTTTTCGTCCTCTTCAACTTCCCTGTCCGACGACCTGCGCATCAGATTTACAATGTTTTTTATCATCAGGCCACCCTCCCCGGATAATCAATAGCCATTATATTATAATATCCGGCTATACATTACTAAGGTGTTAAACTAAAACAAACCCCCTCCTTTGAGGGGGCTCTGCTTTTATTCCTCAACAATGGCTCCGGTAGGACAGGCATCAATGCAGGTACCGCAATTTTCACATTTGCCGGTATCGATTCTGTATGTATCCCCCTCGACAATCGCCTCGCTGGGGCAGGACTCCACACATGTCCCACAGGCCAAACATTCATCAGTGATACGGTAAGAAGAACCCATTCACGCAACACCTCCTTCCTTGTACGGACTGTGAAAAGCTTCGTCTGACTTTGTCGGCCCCGCCAGTGCGATGCTCACGTACGTCTATGTACGCTCCGCTTCGCCCCGCCGGCGCCTTCGCGTCATACTCGCTTTTGACAGTCCTACTGGGGTCGTGTTTTTGGAAGTGAGCGGCAAGAGGTTGGATGCGAGAATCATAATCTCACATCCCACATCTCACATCCCACATCTCACTTCCCATTTCTCAATTCCCAAGCTGCGGTAACCACCCCTGTATCGCCACGGAAGCGGAAGCGGACCACTCTTTCCCTTCCCTCACAAGGGAGGGATGGCGGGCCTGTGTATTTCACCTCGAAACTTATGCCGGCTTTTTCCAGCCGCTGCCCGGCTTCCTCCAGAAAAAGGCACAAAATAACCTTCTCCAGTTCCTTTGTCAAACCTGCATTATCTCCTGCTCTTTATTGCTGGTGAGCTGATCAATTTCCTTGATATATTTGTCCGTCATTTTCTGGACCTCATCCTGGGTGCGGCGGAATTCGTCCTCAGACATCTCGCCCTTCTTTTCTCTGGCCTTCAGGGCGTCATTGGTGTCCCTGCGCACGTTGCGGACGGCCACCCTTCCCTCTTCGGCCTTTTTCTTTATTACCTTGACCAGTTCCTGCCGCCTCTCCTGGGTGAGCTGGGGTATAACCAGCCTTATCACATTTCCGTCACTGGTGGGATTTATACCGAGGTCGGACTTTAGTATGGCCCTTTCAATTTCAGGCAGTGACGATTTGTCCCAGGGCTGTATTACCAGAAGTCTTGCCTCCGGGGCCGTTATGTTTGCCATCTGGCTTACCGGGGTCGGGGTTCCATAATAATTAACGGACACCTTGTCCAATAAGGCAGGGGTCGCACGGCCTGCCCTGAGAGAGGCAAATTCCTTCTTAACCACCTCTACGGTCTTTTTCATGTTGGCATCCGCTTCGGCCACAATCTCCTTAGCCAATCAATTCACCCCCAACATATGTACCTACGGTTTCTCCCATTATCGCCTTCATTATGTTTCCCCTGTCATTGAGATTGAAAACAATAATTGGTATTTTATTGTCCATGCACAGGGAAGTGGCCGTGGCATCCATTACGGCCAGCCCTTTGTTCAGCAGATCTATATAAGTGAGGCTGTTAAACTTGCGGGCGTTTGGATGTTTCATGGGGTCGCAGTCGTAAACTCCATTTACCTGCTTTGCCATCAAAATAACTTCCGCCTCTATTTCTGCGGCTCTCAGAGCAGCGGTGGTGTCGGTGGAAAAATAGGGATTTCCTGTCCCGGCGGCAAAAATAACAACCCTTCCCTTTTCCATGTGCCGGATTGCTCTCCGCCTTATATAAGGTTCGGCCACAGCCCTCATTTCAATGGCCGTCTGAACCCTGGAATCAACTCCCTGATTTTGCAGCCCGTCCTGCAGCGCCAGCGCGTTTATAACTGTGGCCAGCATTCCCATGTAGTCCGCTGTGGCCCTGTCCATCCCCTTGGCGCTCCCTGCCACTCCCCTCCATATATTCCC
>JBMOPC010000009.1:0-23335 GCA_049323915.1 Bacillota bacterium | reverse complement strand
GCCGGCTTTCTGCCGGCAAGATGTCAGTTTATCACTTCCGGCCCTGGCGGTCAACATGTACTTTCTGCCAGCCGCCACGGCCTTTTGCATTTTTTCCGCCGCCATCCGCTTCGCGCTGCCGGCAAGATATTATGTTAGCACTTCTAAACCGTCAGGTCAACCGGGAATTTTTAACTGTCTTATCAGCGGCGACTTTTATATAGTAGCACTTTTGCTCCTTCAGGTCAACAGCAATAAGCAATTTTTTGGATTAATCCTCATCGTCTGCTCCCACCCTGGCCACGGCCACCAGTTTATCCCCGTCATCAAGCCGCATAAGGGTAACCCCCTGGGTTGACCTTCCCATCGTTGAAACGTCTTTTGCCTTTATTCTGATAATAATACCCTCCCGGCTGATCATCATAACCTCTTCGTCTGGCTTGACCACCTGCAGGGAGACAACCTCTCCATTGCGCTGGCTGGTTTTAATATTGATTATCCCTTTGCCCCCCCTGGACTGGCGCCTGTATTCGTCCAGGCTGGTCCTCTTTCCAAACCCGTTGGCGGTAACCACCAGCACATCGGCTCCCTGGCGCAGAGTATCCATGGACACCACTTCGTCACTACCCCTCAGGTCGATTCCCTTAACACCCCTTGCCGTCCTTCCGTAAGGGGTTACCTCTCCCTCGGGAAATATAATGGCCAGCCCGTTCCTGGTTCCCAAAATTATTTTCTGCGCGCCGTCGGTTAGCTTGACTTCAACGAGATCATCCCCATCGTCCAGGTTTATGGCTATTATCCCGTCCCTCCTCGATGTGTTGTACTGGACAAGCTCTGTCTTTTTTACAATCCCCCTGCGTGTGACCATAAAAAGGTAAAGGTCGTCCACAAACTCCTTCACGGGGATGACGGCGGTTATTCTTTCCTCTCTTTCCACCTGGATAAGGTTTATTATGGCTGTACCCTTGGCGGTCCTGCCCCCCTCGGGGATTTCATGCACCTTTAGCCTGTAGACCTTTCCCCTGTTGGTAAAAAAGAGGAAATAGTGATGAGTGCTGGTGATAAACAGGTGCCTTACGAAATCCTCCTCTTTGGTGCCCATACCCGCTATCCCGCGGCCACCCCTTCTCTGGCTCTTGTAGGTGTCAAGGGCGATTCTTTTTATATATCCCTGATTGGTGATGGTGATAACCATGTCCTCTTCCTGGATCATGTCCTCCATGTCAATGTTGGACTCTTCGTCGGTTATTGCTGTTCTTCTTTTGTCGGCAAACTTCTTTCTGATCTCGGCAAGCTCATTTTTGATAATATCGTAGACCATCCACTCATTTTCCAGCACCGAGCGAAGGTAGGCTATCCTCTCGTTGAGATCGGCATATTCTTTGTCCAGCTTTTCCCTCTCCAGGCCGGTAAGGCTCCTCAGCCTCATTTCCACTATTGCCTCGGCCTGCCTGTCAGAGAGGCCGAACTTCTCCATAAGGGCCTTCCTGGCCTCTTCAACCGTCCTTGAAGACCTTATTGTGTTTATAACTTCATCTATGTGATCGAGGGCTATTAAAAGCCCCTCCACTATATGAGCCCTCTCCTCGGCCTTTTCCAGATCAAACCTGGACCTTCTGGTAATGACCTCCTTCTGGTGAGCCAGGTAATAGTACAGCATCTCCCTCAGGTTTAAAACCCTCGGCTCGCCGTCCACCAGGGCAAGCATTATTACTCCGAAGGTCTCCTGCATCTGGGTATGCTTGTACAGTTGGTTGAGTATTATGTGGGGGTTTACGTCACGGCGCAGCTCAATTACCACCCGCATGCCGCGGCGGTCGGACTCGTCCCTTAAGTCCGTTATGCCGTCTATTTTCTTTTCTTTGACCAGCTCGGCTATTTTTTCAACCAGCCTGGCCTTGTTGACCATATAGGGCAGCTCATTGACAATGATGGCGCTCTTTCCGCCACTTATTCTCTCTATCATGGTATTGGCCCGCACCTTGATCGAACCCCTGCCTTCACGGTAAGCCGATCTAATTCCTCCCCCGCCCATTATCTTTCCGGCGGTGGGGAAATCAGGCCCTTTTATGAAATTCATCAGTTCTTCCGTCCCGGCCCCGGGGTTTTCTATAAGGTGCAGTATGCCGTCAATAACCTCTCCCAGGTTGTGTGGAGGGATGTTTGTGGCCATCCCCACGGCAATGCCCGAAGAACCGTTAACAAGCAGATTTGGTATTTTTGAAGGCAATACCACGGGCTCCTGATCGCTGCCGTCGTAATTGGGAATGAAGTCAACGGTGTTTTTTTCTATATCGGCCAGAAGTTCCATGGTAATCTTGGCCATCCTGGCCTCAGTGTAACGCATGGCCGCGGCCGAGTCCCCGTCCACCGACCCGAAGTTGCCGTGGCCGTCCACCAGGGGATAGCGGCACGAAAAATTCTGGGCAAGCCTTACCAGGGCATCATAAATAGCCATGTCACCGTGTGGGTGAAATTTGGCCATAACCTGACCGACAATGTGTGCGCTTTTACGGTGAGGTTTATCGGGAGTCATGCCCAGTTGGTACATGGCGTAAAGAATACGCCTGTGGACAGGCTTGAGCCCGTCCCTCACGTCCGGAAGCGCCCTGCCCACAATCACGCTCATTGCGTAATCCAGGTAGGACTGCTTCATTTCATCGTTTATGTCAATGGGTACAACTTTACCTGCTACAGGCGTCAACCAGCTCACCTCAAAATTTTTATTTTAAAAGCTAATATATCTCAAATTCTGCAAAAATCACCTATATTATTATATTTTCCATAAGCTATCAGCACAACACTAAATTTTATTTCCAGAGGAATGGGGACACACCTGCTGAAGTCTGAGTCATCCTCTTAAGACAGGAATGTCCCCGAAATTAAGTAAACATTACTGTTTTTAAAAGAAAAATAAACACCGGCTGTTTTTTGGCCGGATAACAAAAATAAGCAATGTAAAATGACTTTAACCACCATCGGGAAACCTTGAATTCAGCATAAAGATTCCCTGTTGAACACATGTGCTATGGCCTGTTGTCGAAGCATCCTCCGGCCGGCCGTCCCGTGGGGAGGAACGGCGGTATTTTTGATTGATATAGGAAATTATGCACCAGAGGGGGCACACCCCTTGCTTTAGTGGGGGTAGGACGTCTATACCGTCCGAAGGGGCGCAGTCCCTTTTGTTCAAAATGGCGGGTCCTCTTTCCCTTTAGCGGGCGGCCACACTTACTGCCGCCAGGTCAAATAACGTTTCATCCTGAGGAGCCCTGAAACTCTCAGGGCATTGGGCTTTAATAACTTCACCGGTTAAACCCTGCAGCTTTTGCTCCCAGCTTGCGCATCCGGAAGGCAAGATGACCGCAAACAGCGTCAGCAGGCAAATCAACCCTATCAGATCCAAGGATTCTCACCCCCGCTTCTTTTTGGTTACATGTTACCATGCCGGTGCAAATCCCGCCTGGGGCCGTGTGTTTAAATAAGCTCTTTAATATTACCATTTTTTAAGGATTAATTCAAATTACTGAATAATAACTGTAATATTTTACCATTTATAATAATAGCCTTTATTATACTGATCATGGGGTGAAGCCATGGAAAATTTTGAACATAAAGTAGTGCTGATTTTTTTTACCGCCCTGGGAATAATGCTGGGGTCCGTCATGATTGGCTCCCTGGCTGCCGTAATAGTCAGGGAGCCGCCTGTGTCGGTAATGCTCAAGCTGGCCCGGGACATGAAAATCTGGGCTATAGCAGCAGCAATAGGAGGGACATTCTCCACTTTTGAAATTTTTGAAAGCGGCCTTTTCAGCGGGGAAGTGCGGGCAGTGGTAAAGCAGCTTTTATACATAGTGAGCGCCCTGGCCGGAACCCAGGCCGGCTATACCCTTATACTGGCTCTTTGTGAGGGCAGACTGAAATGATGGCCGGCCTGCTGCGGGGGATATCAATTCTCATACTGGGCTTTTTACTTGGATCAGCTGTCACTAATATGCATATGGGAGCCCAGATCGATTACCTGTCCCTGGCCAACAAAACACTCCGCGACGAACTGGCTGACGCCGAATACAGCCTGCAAAAACTGAAAGAGGCCACCGAAGCCAGAAGAAAAAATACGATTACTTCGGTGGAAGCCTTTTTGCTGATGGACCCCCGGGAAGATTTGTCCGACTACGAGTGTCTTGCGGTGGAACAGGAGGCGGAAAAAAAAATAAAGGAGTGGCTCAACCCTCTGATAGGACAGGAGATATCCGGAATAGACGCCCTCCTCATACCCCGCATTGTGGACAGCCGTGAAATAGAGGTAAATGGCAGCAAATACCGGCTCAGAACCCATCTGGTGGTAATCGGCAAAAGAACATCGGTCTATGTTAAGGCCAGCCGTGTTAAAACAGGAAGAACAATTAATTAAAAAGGGCCACTTTATCTATAAAGGGGCGTGGCTAATAAAATTTGTGAGCTTACAGCAGCTTCAGACATCCAGGTTCCTCACATACCTGGCGTTTTCCTGTATAAACTCCCTCCTGGGCTCCACTTTGTCTCCCATCAGCGTTGAAAAAATAGCATCGGCCCCCACGGCGTCTTCCAGGGTCACCCGCAAAATTGTGCGGGCCCCCGGGTCCATGGTGGTATCCCACAGCTGCTCGGCATTCATTTCGCCAAGGCCCTTGTATCTCTGTATGCTGACCCCGCTCCGCCCCAACTGGCTCATTACTTCTTCCATTTCCCTGTCATTGTAGGCATACCTTTCGGTCCTGCCCTTTTTTATCTTGTAGAGGGGTGGCTGGGCTATGTAAACATAGCCGGCCTCTATCAGATTTCTCATATACCGGTAGAAAAAGGTAAGCAGCAATGTCCTGATGTGGGCTCCGTCAACATCGGCGTCGGTCATGATGATGATCTTGTGGTACCTGGCCCTGGATATGTCAAATTCATCTCCTATACCTGTTCCAAGGGCGGTAATAAGGGATCTGATCTCCTCATTGCCCAGTATCTTGTCCATCCTGGCTTTTTCTACGTTCAGTATTTTTCCCCTGAGGGGGAGTATGGCCTGGAATTTTCTGTCCCTGCCCTGCTTGGCGGACCCGCCGGCCGAGTCCCCCTCCACCAGGTAAAGCTCGGATGACGCAGGGTCCCTCTCGGAGCAGTCCGCCAGTTTCCCCGGCAGGGTGGAGTTTTCCAGGGCGCTTTTTCTCCTGGTAAGCTCCCTGGCCTTACGGGCCGCTTCCCTGGCCCTGGAGGAAACAATGGCCTTTTCAATAATTCTTTTGGCCACCGACGGATTTTCTTCCAGGAAGCTTCCCAGACCTTCCATAACTACATAGTCCACAACTCCCCGGACCTCGCTGTTGCCCAGTTTTGTCTTGGTCTGGCCCTCGAACTGGGGCTCCGGCACCTTGACGCTTATTACGGCGGTTATCCCCTCCCGTATATCCTCTCCTGAAAGGTTGGAGGCGCCGTTCTTCAAAAAATTGTACTTTCTGGCGTAATCGTTGGCAATCCTGGTGAGGGCGGTCTTAAAGCCAACCTCGTGGGTGCCCCCGTCAATGGTATTGATGTTGTTGACATATGAAAAAATATTTTCCACGTATCCATCGGTGTATTGAATGGCGATCTCCACCTGTATTTCATCTTTCTCGCCGTAAAAATAAATAATACTGTTGTGGAGGCCTGTTTTATTCCTGTTTATATGTCCTACAAAGTCCTTGATTCCCCCGTCATGCTGAAAAACCATGGACTGTCCGGATCTTTCGTCAACAAGGGTGATTTTTATTCCCTTGTTTAAAAACGACAATTCCCTCAGCCGCTGGGACAGTGTTTCCTGGCTGAATACAGTTTCCTCGAATATGGAGTGATCCGGCCTGAAGGTCACCTTTGTGCCGGTGGTTCCGGTGCTGCCCACAGCTTCCAGGGGACTTACCGCCACGCCTTTACGGTATTGCTGCCTGTAAACCCTGCCGTTTCGCTTTACCTCAACCTCAAGCCGGTCGGAAAGGGCGTTAACCACAGAAACCCCCACACCGTGAAGTCCGCCTGAAACCTTGTACCCTCCTCCGCCGAATTTCCCCCCGGCGTGAAGTATGGTGAGAACCGTTTCCACCGCAGGAAGACCGGTCTTGGGGTGTATATCCACAGGTATGCCCCGGCCGTTGTCTATTACCGACACCGAGTTGTCCTCGTGAATAATTACCTCAATGCTGTCGCAAAAACCGGCCATAGCCTCGTCAATACTGTTGTCAACCACTTCGTAAACAAGATGGTGCAGTCCCCTGGCGCTGGTACTGCCGATATACATTCCGGGCCTGCGTCTTACCGCCTCCAGTCCTTCCAAAACCTGTATCTCTTCCACGCCATAACGGCCGTTGTTTTCTTCAAGCACTGACGCAACCCCCGTTTCATTTATTAAAATTCAAGCAGTCTACACAAGTGGCAGCTGGTAATAACCTATAAACATTAAACTATTCCTCAAGGCTGAATCTCTCCAGAGACCTCTTTTTAAGAGTGCTGCAGGAAATGGGAGAAATATATATCTTGTCTGATGTGATTATATAGGACTTTTCCTTTCCCGGCTCCGATATGGACAATATAAAGCCCTCGTCCCCGGCTATTTCCATAAACTCCTTGTTGATGATGGAAAATCCCTTCTTATAGTCAAGAATGGCTATAACGTCCTTTTTTGGTACTATGGTTTCCCCACCCAGGTGTAAGAACATCAATCTTCCCCCTCGTGAATTTTTCCCCTTTCTACCCTGTATTTACCGGCCCGGCCGGTAAACAACCCTCCCAGTAACCTGTTTGAGGTTATAAACACCTGTCCATCTCCGTTTATAAGTTTATCCAGACCGGTCCTCCTTTGACTGTCCAGTTCGTGTAAAACGTCATCCATAATAAGTATGGGGTATTCCCCGTATTCACTGTAAAAAAGCTTCATAAGGGACAGCTTGAGAGCCAGGACCACCGATCTCTGCTGCCCCCTGGAACCGAATTTTCTTGCATCGCTGCGGTTTATAAAAAAGAGAATGTCATCCCTGTGGGGGCCTACAAGGGTTTGCTGCCTGATCACTTCTTCCGGAAACTTCTTTTTTGACATCTCTTCAAAAATAATTTTCAGATCATCCGGCCCTATCCCTTTTTCCAGAGGCAGAGTGGAGAGGTATTTAAATGAAAACTCCTCCTTACCCGATGTAAGAATGGAGAAAATTTCCTTAAGATGGGGAAATATGTTTTTAAGCAGATTTATCCTTGAATTTATTATTTTACTCCCGTAAATAAAAAGCTGTTCATTCCATGGGGAAATCATTTCAGCCAGCTTTGTCCTGCCGCCATGATAACTCTTCAGTAAATTGTTTCTCTGGATAAGAACCCTTTCATACTTGTCCAGGTTGTATATATACTGCGAATCATAGGGCCCCAGCTCAAGGTCAATCCACTTTCTCCTTTCCGAAGGAGACCCCCTGATCATGTCCAGGTCCAGGGGAGTAAAAGAAACAGAAAGGCAGGGCCGGAAAATACTGCTTCTGTTCTGTTTTTTCCCGTTTAGAAGGAAATACTTTCCCCCGTTTGTATTAAGAGACACTGATATTTCAACAAGGGTATCCCCCTTTTCCAGCTGCGCCCGCGCCAGGGAGGAATCCTGATCCCAGTTTACCATGTCCCTCTCCCTGGTGGTGCGGAAGGACCTTCCCGCCGTACAAAAAAAGACTGCCTCAAGGAGATTAGTCTTACCTTGGGCATTATCACCTGAAACGATGTTCAGATAAGGATGAGGTTTCCATGTAAGGTCCCCGTAATTCCGAAAATTTCTCAGAATCAGGCACTTAACCCTCATTCCTTTTCCCCCGCGCTGAAAACAACGCGATAAACACCGTATTCATTTATGCTTACCACATCTCCGTCCGCCAACATCCTCCCTCTTAAGCGGGTTTCCTCCCCATTGACACTGACCATTCCTGACTGGATAAGCACTTTGGCCTGACCGCCGCTCATAGAGACGCCGGCCCACTTTAAAAACTGGTCCAGCCTTAAGGATTCTTTCACGGGGACGTTGTGCAAAATCCTTCACTCCTTGGAAGTTCTGGCAGGAACAATTATTGACACATAATTGCTGTCCCCCGGTGAAGAAATCAGCGCCGGGGTATAAGTTCCGGTCAGCTTGATGGATATATCCTCGCCCTCACAGGACCTTAATACGTCGCAAAGATAGCGGACGTTGAAAAGTATGTCCATATTCTCCCCTTCCACAACGGCGGGCACATCCTCCCTGATCCAGCCGTTTTCGGAGCGGACGCTGATGACGATGCCATCATTCCGGGTTTGGAACATTATAAGTGAATTCCTTTCCCCCGCCAAAAGAGACGCCCGGTCGGAAGAATCCATCAAATCCCTTATGGAGGCGTTCACCGTGCAG
The DNA here is from genome assembly GCA_049323915.1 of Bacillota bacterium. Taxonomy (GTDB): domain Bacteria; phylum Bacillota; class Desulfotomaculia; order Desulfotomaculales; family Desulfocucumaceae; genus BRHc4a. The sequence continues at coordinate 14,949 of JBMOPC010000009.1, read as the reverse complement.
GAGAAGTTGTCCGGTATCACCTGGCGGTAGGACGGGAACCTTCCTGATATAAGCCTGGACGTAATTACAGTGTCCTCGGTCTCAAACATGATGTGGTTATTTGAAATTGAAACATTTAAACCATCACCGGACCCCATCACCCTAACGGTCTCATTTAGAGTCTTTCCAGGCACAATAACATTTATAATTTCCCGGGGGGCATTTTCTATGCTAAACTTTTTCATGGCCAGCCTGAATGTATCGGTGGCCACCATGGTGGTGTCCACGCCGTCTATTTCCAGCAGCACACCTGTGAAGACAGGCCTGGCATCGTCGTTTGAGAGTGCGTATATAACTTTTTTTATAATGTTTCTGAATTCCTCGGAACCGATGGTAAAAGAAAAATGGCTTTCCGGAACCTGAAACGAAGGAAATTCGGAGGAGCTGTAGCCGTTTATATTGAACTCGGACTGCCCGTAGCGTATTGTGGCCAGATTGCCGCCGCCTATGGTTTCAAACTCAATGGTTGAATCCGGGAGCCTTTTTGAAAACTCCGATATATATCTGCCGGGCACCACCAGAGATCCGGGCTCAATAACGTTGGCGGGAACGGAGCAGTTTATGGAAAGCTCCATGTCGGTTGCCGAGAGCTTCAGCATACCGTCCCCGCAGCTGAAAAGTATTCCAGTGAGTATGGGAAGAGGGCTCCTGGGAGATATGGCCCTCTGCACATTTTGTATGGCGTAATAAAGTTTGTCCTTACTGATTAAAAATTTCATATTTTATCACCGGCGTTAATATAATTATTATTTAAGAGTATTTTAACAGGAGTAATAGTGGCTGTGAAATTGTGGATTATTGATTTATGTTTTTATTTATGCCGTTCCCGGTGCAATTAACCACTGTGGACGGCCCGGGAGAAACCCGGGAAAAATATGCGGAGGCTCGTACAGGGAGAATAAAAATAAACATAACCCACAGACATGTTTTTCAGCCGTTCTTTATTTTGTTGATAAGTTCCTTGACGTTGGCCTCCAGGCTGGGGTCAACCTGTATTTCAGAGTGTATTCTCTCGAAGGCGTGAATTACCGTGGTATGATCCCTTCCCCCGTATTGCTCCCCTATTTTAGGAAGGGAAAGGTCTGTAAGTTCCCTGGTAATGTACATTGCAATCTGCCTTGGGAAAGAAACACTTCTTGTTCTCTTCTTGGCCTTAAGGTCCTCGGGCTTCAGGTTGAAATAGTCGGAGACAACCTGCTGTATAAGGTTGGCCGTGATTTGACGGGGCTTGCTATCGGGAAGAATGTCCTTTAACACCGCCTCGGCCAAATCGATGGTTATTTCTTTTTTATTGAAGGAAGCGAAGGCGATAATTCTTATAAGAGCCCCTTCCAGCTCTCTTATGTTGGAGTGTATTTTATCAGCTATATAGGACAGTATTTCGTCCGGTATATCCAGGTTTTCAAACTGCGCCTTTTTCCTAAGTATGGCCGTCCGGGTCTCAAAGTCAGGTATCTGGATATCGGTAATAAGCCCCCATTCAAACCTCGATCTCAGGCGGTCCTCAAGGGTGGGAATGTCCTTGGGAGGGCGGTCGCTGGAAATAATTATCTGTTTATTAGCCTCGTAAAGGGTGTTGAAAGTGTGGAAAAACTCCTCCTGGGTCCTTTCCTTGCCAGCCAGGAACTGTATGTCGTCAATTAAAAGTATGTCCACGCTCCTGTACTTGTTTCTGAATTCCAGCGTTTTGTCATCCCGGATGGAATTAATCAGTTCATTTGTAAATTTTTCTGAGGATATATAAAGGACCTTGTAAAGATTGCCTTTGTTCAGAATGTGATTGCCTATGGCGTGCATCAGGTGGGTTTTTCCAAGACCCACTCCACCGTATATAAAAAGGGGATTGTACGATTTTGACGGAGAATCGGCCACGGCCAGAGAGGCGGCGTGGGCGAAACGGTTGCTGTTTCCCACCACGAAAGTGTCAAAGGTATATTTTTTATTAAGGTGGTACTGTGTGTCGTCGTTAAAAAACTGTGACCTTTTGTTTTTGTTTAAAATTCTTGACGGCACATCCTGGTGTAGAATAAACTCAACGTTCATCTCCTGTTCCAGTAATTCGTAGAGTATGCTCTTTAAAACAGGCCCGTACCTGTCATCCAGCCAGTCCCTGGTAAATTTATCGTTGACCTCGATGATCAGTGAGTCATCCATGAATGTTACAGGCTTCATGGAGTTTAGCCATGTATTTACAGAAGGGTTGTTCAGCCTCACTTGGAGGGCGGTTAATATATGGCTCCATATTTCGTTCAGGTTGTTTTTATTCAACATTTAACCCTCCAGAGAAGATTGATCTAAAAAATTTTTTATATATTATTCCTAAAAAAACCTCCACATTTTTTGTTATGGAGGGCTTGAACAGGATATAATTCGTATAAGGTATGGGGACACACCTCTTCGAGGAATGTACCCGAATAAGAAATCAACAGCCTATGAATTCTGTGGAAAACGCGAGTGCGTCACCAATGCAATAATAACAAATTTTCCAGGAGTTATCAACAGGTAGAATAACCTTTAAAAAAATGACAGGGCAGCCGTTTATCCTTGACGCTGGATTATGGTTTAATATATAATTTTGTGTGATGTGCCTGTTATTAACATTGTTCTAATAAAAAAAGAAAAGAGTCATCAAGGAGGTGGGGTAATTTGAAGCGCACATACCAGCCCAAGAAAAGAAAGCGTAAAACCATACACGGTTTTCTTAAAAGGATGTCCACGGCGGCCGGACGAAACATTATCAAGAGGAGAAGGGTAAAAGGCAGAAAGAGAATCAGCGCATAAGGCCGCTTGAAAAGTGGCCTTTATTACTATTTGCTGTTATTGTTTATTGTTATTGTTCTCGGAAGGGTGTAAATAATATATACCATAAAGAAGAACAGAGATTACAAAAAAGTCTATGCCAGAGGAAAGTCGGTGGCCGGCAGGCACCTGGTGCTGTACGGCCTTCATAAAAAAACCGGTGAGTTGAGGTTTGGCTTTTCCATAAGTAAAAAAGTAGGCAAGGCGGTTGTCAGAAACAGGATTAAAAGGGTTTTGAAGGAGATATGCAGGCTCAATTCCCACTGGTTTAAGGAAGGTTATGACTATATAATCATACCAAGGAAGGACTGCGTCAAAAAGAACTACCATACTCTCAAAGAGGATTTGTACAGGATTACAAGAAAAATGGGCGGTTATAAATAACTTCACCCGGGGAAGAATTGAACGGAAGTATTAAATATGAAAAATAGCAGTTTGCTAAATTCTATAAAAAAACTGCCGGTTCAATCGGCCGTGGTTTTAATAAAAATATACCGGAGATTTATTTCCCCGCTTAAACCGCAGACATGCAGGTTTTATCCCACATGTTCACAGTATGCCATGGAATCGTTGGAAAAGTATGGTATAATAGTTGGGGGGTACAAGTCCCTTATAAGGATTTTGAAATGCAACCCATACCATCCAGGTGGGTATGATCCCGTAAGGTAAAAAGGTGAAGATGCAATTTTTATGGAGGCGATAGTTTGAGCATACTGCAGCCCCTGGTGGACGGAATAACTTGGTCTATAAACTGGCTGTACGGCCTTACGGTTGCTGTAAACATAGCCAGCTACGGCCTGGCTATAATCTTTTTCACAGTCATACTGAAAATAGTTCTTTATCCCCTGACGCTGAAGCAGATGAAGTCAATGTACATGATGCAGAAGCTGGGACCGAAAATAAAGGAGATACAGGACAAGTACAAGAGCAAGGACCCGCAGAAGATGCAGCAGAAGGTGATGGATCTGTACAGGGAGCATAACGTCAACCCCATGGCGGGCTGCCTGCCTCTTCTCATACAGATGCCGATACTGATTGCCCTGTTCGAGGCATTAAGAAAATTTCCCTACGCTGACGAAAAGCATGCCAGCTTCCTGTGGATACCAAACCTCAGCCAGATAGACAACAGTTTTTATTTTGTGGATATACCGATGCTGGCGGTTTTGGCGGCTGTAACCACCTTTTTGCAGACCAAGCTGACCACAAACATGGCGGACCAGACACAAAAAATAATGCTCTATACCATGCCACTGATGATTGGTTATTTCGCCACGCAGGTCCCTGCGGGACTTGCTCTTTACTGGGTGGCCTTTAACGTTCTGGGAATAGTGCAGCAATATTTTGTAAACAAGCAAACAATGGCTCTGAAGGAGGCGGTAACGGAAGGTGCAGGTGGTAGAAAAAACAGCTAAGACTGTTGATGACGCTATTGAACAGGCCATCGCCGAGCTGGGCATATCAAGGCAAGAGATTGATGTGGAAATAATCGACCAGCCGTCGAAGGGGTTTTTGGGACTGCTGGGATCAAAGCCGGCCAGGGTCAAGGTAACGGTAAGAAATACCCCCGCAAGGATAGTAAGGACAATAATGACGGATATATTGATCACCATGAACCTTGACGCCAAAATGGACATAAAAGAGAAAGACGATACCATATCCGTCAACCTTAAGGGAGAAAACCTGGGAATACTGATAGGCAGAAGGGGAGAGACACTGGACGCCCTGCAGTACCTGGTAAATCTTTCGGTTAACAAAAATATGGAAAACCGCAAGAAATTTATACTGGATATAGAGGGTTACCGCAGGAGGCGGGAGGAAACGCTGAAAAAACTGGCTCACAAACTGGCCGACAAGGCCAGACAAAGGGGCAGGAACATCGTGCTGGAGCCTATGAATTCTCTTGAGAGAAGAATAATTCACACGGCGCTGCAGGGAAGGGATGACATCTCAACATTCAGCGAGGGAGAGGAACCATACAGAAAAATAATAATCGCCCCCAAAAAGCAGTAATGAATAAACCCAGCAGGTATTAAACCGGCTGGGTTTTTTAAAAAGATGTTTTAAAATACAATGAAAGGGTTGCCTGGATGAACGACACTATAGCAGCCATATCTACCCCGCCCGGTGAAGGGGGCGTGGGTATAATCAGGATAAGCGGGGAAGATTCTTTCCGGATAGCAGAAAAAATATTCAGGCCCCGTAAACAAAAAAACTGGCTTTCCCAAAGCTATAAAATGCATTACGGCCATGTGGTGGACCCTGGCAGCGGCAGCGTCATAGACGAGGTGCTGCTGAGCGTGATGAAGGCCCCCCACACATACACCCGGGAAAATGTGGTGGAGATTAACTGTCACGGGGGTATTGTGCCGCTAAGGGAGGCTTTCAGGGCTGTGCTGGCGGCGGGGGCCAGGCTGGCCGATCCCGGCGAATTTACCAAAAGGGCTTTTATAAACGGAAGGATAGACCTTACCCAGGCTGAGTCTGTAATTGACATTATAAGATCCAAAACAGAGGCTTCCCTTAAGGTGGCCCTCTCGCAGCTGGGAGGAGGCCTGTCCGATAAGATAAGAAAAATACAGGATCGGATACTGGTAATACTGGCGGAGCTGGAAGTCTCCATCGACTTTCCGGAAGACGATATAGACTTAAAATCAAAAAGTGAAATTTCAGTTAATGCGGGGGAAATTATCCGGGATCTGGATAGTCTGATTGAGTCCGCGGGAAGGGGAAGGATTTACCGGGAGGGAATAAGGACGGTAATCGCCGGGAGGCCCAATGTGGGAAAATCCTCCTTACTCAACGTCTTACTGGGACGTGAAAGGGCAATAGTGACTGAGATACCGGGCACCACCAGGGATGTTATCGAGGAAACCATAAATATAAGAGGAATTCCTCTGGTACTGGCCGACACGGCCGGACTCAGGGAAACAAACGACCTGGTGGAGAAGATTGGAGTGGAAAAAACCAGGGAATTTATGGCAGGGGCGGACCTGGTGCTTTTCGTGGTTGAGGCGGAAGAAGGTATAACCGGAGAAGACAGGTACTTATTGGAAAAACTTGAAGGAAAAAAGACTATACTGATAATAAATAAAATTGACCTTGGCGATAAAAAAGAAACATTTGAATACGGTGATATACCGCCGGTGGAAATATCGGCTCTAAAGGGACAGGGAATAAACAGCCTGGAGGACAGGATAGAAGAAGTAATAACAGGCGGCGGTGTCAGTTCGCCGGAATCTATAATAATAAGCAACGCAAGGCACGAGGAAATACTGGTAAGGGCGAGGAATCACCTGGAGGAATTTCTGACATCGCTGGAAGATGACCTGCCGCCGGATCTTCTTTCAATAGATGTAAAAGATGCATTTGAAGCACTGGGGAAAATAACCGGATCAGCGGTTACAGAGGATTTGCTGGACCATATTTTCAGTCAGTTTTGCATAGGTAAGTGAGGTGTGGGCTTTGGAATACCTGGCCGGAAAATATGATGTAATAGTGGTTGGGGCGGGGCATGCCGGCTGTGAGTCCGGGCTGGCGGCGGCAAGGCTGGGCGTAAAAACTCTGGTCCTCACCATAAACATGGACAATGTCGCCCTCATGCCGTGCAACCCGGCTGTGGGGGGGCCGGCCAAGGGACAGTTGGTAAGAGAGATAGACGCCCTGGGGGGAGAAATAGGGATTAACACAGACAGGTCCTCTATTCAGATGCGTATGCTGAACACTGCCAAGGGGCCTGCGGTTCATGCCCTGAGAGCCCAGGCGGACAAAAAGGCATACCAGATAAATATGAGGTGGGTGCTGGAAAATCAGGAAAATCTGGACTTGAAACAAGTGATGGTGGACAGTCTGCTGATAAGAAACGGACGCGTCGCCGGTGTGGTGGGAAGCACCGGGGCGGTTTTCGAGGCCCCTGCTGTAATATTAACCACTGGGACATACCTAAAGGGGCGAATCATAATCGGGGACCTGGCCTTTCAGGGGGGCCCCGGCGGAAATTTCCCGTCTCTTAAGCTGTCCGACAGCCTGAGGGAAACAGGTCTGAAGCTGATGAGGTTTAAAACCGGCACCCCGGCAAGGGTTGACCGGAGAAGCATAGATTTTTCCAAAATGACAATTCAGCCGGGGGACGAACGGACATATAATTTTTCTTACACTTCAAGGATAAAGGAAAGGGATCAGATCCCCTGCTGGCTTACCTACACAAATACCGAAACACACAGGATCATAAGGGAGAACCTGCACAGGTCCCCTCTTTACAGCGGTTTTATAGAGGGCACCGGTCCCCGTTACTGTCCTTCCATTGAGGACAAGGTGGTGAGATTTGCCGCCCGGGAAGGCCACCAGGTTTTCGTGGAGCCCGAAGGAAAAAACACAAATGAGATGTATGTCCAGGGAATGAGCTCCAGCCTCCCTGAGGATGTACAGATGGCCATGCTAAGAACCCTCCCGGGGCTGGAGAGGGTTGAAATAATGAGGCCTGGTTACGCCATAGAATACGACTGCATTGACCCCACACAGCTCAAGCTGTCCCTGGAGAGCAAGGATATACCGGGGCTTTTCAGCGCCGGTCAGATAAACGGCACATCGGGATACGAGGAGGCTGCGGCCCAGGGACTGATGGCTGGCATCAACGCCGCTATGTACGTAAAAAACAGGGAGCCTCTGATACTGTCAAGGTCGGAGGCATATATAGGGGTGCTGATAGACGACCTGGTGACCAAGGGAACCGGCGAGCCGTACCGTTTACTGACATCAAGGGCGGAGTACCGCCTTCTTTTAAGGCATGACAACGCAGACATGAGGCTTACCGAAAGGGGTTACAGGATAAGGCTGATCAGCGATCAGAGATACCGGGATTTTATAGAAAAGAGAAAGAAAATAGAAGCGGAAATTGAAAGGCTTAACAGAACAAATGTTCCGGCAACTGAATATGTCAAGGCTGTGCTAAAAAAGAGAGGATCGGATATACATCAGAGCACCAGCATGGCGGTGTTGCTGAGGAGGCCGGAGCTGGACTATCAAATTCTGCTGGATCTGCCCCCGGAGGCACCTGAACTCCCTGACGAGATAAGGGAGGCTGTGGAAATTGAAATAAAGTACGAAGGATATATAAAGAAACAGAAGTCACAGGTGGAGAGATTTGAAAGGCTTGAAAGCAGGAAGCTGCCCCCGGACTTGGATTACGGCAGTATGAAGGGGCTGTCCACAGAGGCGGCGCAAAAGCTGGCAAAGGTCAGGCCGGGGTCGGTGGGGCAGGCGTCAAGAATTTCAGGGGTGAGCCCGGCGGATATTGCAGTGCTGATGATACACCTGGAGCAGATGTCAAGGACGGGAATACCCGGAAAAGGGAGGCAGCCTTGATTGAGTTTGAGTCTCGAAGAATGCCTGGAAGCCGGCGCCCGGGAAATGGGGATGGATCTTGACGGTAAAAAAATAACCTCTTTCAGGAGATATTATGAAATACTGATGGAGGAAAATGACAAATACAACCTTACTTCCATAGAAGGAGAGTACGAAGTTGCGGTAAAGCATTTTCTGGACTGCCTTTACTGCGCCAAATTTCTGGACCTGCGGGGGAAGTATGTTATTGATTTGGGAGCCGGCGCGGGCTTCCCGGGTGTGCCGCTCAAGATATACAGCCCTGATATGGATCTGCTGATGGTGGATTCAGTCAAAAAAAAGGTCGGCTTCCTGTTGCTGCTGGCGGAAAAACTGGGGCTTGAAAGTGTTTCCGCCAGGTGGGACAGGGCGGAGAAAATGGGAAGGAACAGTGAATTCAGGGAAAAGGCCAGTGCGGTGTTAAGCAGGGCGGTGGCTCCTTTAAATGTTTTGTCGGAGCTGTGCCTTCCCCTGGTCAAGGCGGGAGGACTCTTTATTTCCATGAAAGGGCCGGGAGCCGAAAAAGAGCTGGAATCAGCCCGCAGGGCGGTGGATATTTTGGGCGGGGCGGTGGAGAAGGTGGAAAAATTTGAGCTTCCTCTTTCGGGTGACGAAAGGACAATTGTAATTATAAAGAAAATAAAGCCCACACCGGCCGGCTACCCCAGGAGGGAGGGAGTGCCGGCAAAAAAACCGATTGAATAAGCCACAGATAGATAATGGAATATACGTTTTCAACCACCCGCAGGTGGTATTTTTATTTTTTTAGCAGGAACGGCATAATTTTTTGTTGAATATAGCAGTTTGTACATTTGTTTGCATGTAATGGCTGCGTTTCTCTGCGGGTGGGCGAAATGCCGGAGAATCATGAGGGGGTTATTATGGGAAAAGTTATTGCCATTGCCAATCAAAAGGGAGGAGTGGCCAAAACCACAACTGCCGTTAACCTGTCAGCGTGGCTTTCGCTGATGGGGCGCAGGGTATTGCTGATTGACATTGACCCCCAGGGAAACGCCACCAGCGGCATTGGACTGGACAAAGACCAGCTGGTCTATACCGTTTACGATGTGCTGATCAACGGAGTCAAGGCCGAAAAGGTTATTGTGCAGAGCCCACTGGATAATCTGTACGTGCTGCCTTCCAGGATAGACCTTGCCGGTGCTGAAATTGAGATGGTTTCCATCAGGGAAAGGGAGTATTTGCTGAAAAAGGCCATCCCCGATGTCAGGAATAATTATGACATTGTTATAATTGACTGCCCTCCGTCTTTGGGGCTGATAACCATCAATGCGCTGGCCGCGGCGGATTCGGTTATTATACCTATACAGTGCGAGTACTATGCCCTGGAGGGACTGGGCCAGCTTATGAATACCATTACCAGGATTCAGAGGGGGATAAACAGGGAGCTGAAGATCGAGGGAGCTCTTTTGACCATGTTCGACGGAAGGACCAATCTGAGTATTCAGGTGGTTGACGAGGTAAAAAGGCACTTTAAGGACAAGGTTTACAGCAGCGTTATACCCAGAAATGTGCGCCTAAGTGAGGCCCCCAGCCATGGAAAGCCGGTTATGCTTTATGACCGGAGATCACGGGGAGCGGAGGTCTACCACGAACTGGCAAAGGAAGTGTTGGGCATTGAATAAAAAAAGAGGACTGGGAAGGGGACTGGAGGCGTTACTTCCCGGGACGGCTGCGGACAGAGACGGAAGTCTCAAGGAAATTGAGATAAATATGGTTGTGCCCAATCCCAGGCAGCCACGGCAGGTATTAAATGATGAAAAGCTGTCAGAGCTGGCGGAGTCTATAAAAGAACACGGAATAGTCCAGCCGATAGTGGTGAGGCCTCTGGCCGACGGTAGGTACGAGCTTATTGCCGGGGAAAGAAGATGGAGGGCCTGCCGGAAAATAGGCATGAAAAAAATGCCGGCGGTGGTCAGGGGGTACGGAGACCTTGAGGCCGCAGCGGTGGCCCTGATAGAAAACATACAGAGGGAAAATCTAAACCCGCTGGAAGAAGCCAGAGCGTACAGGATACTGATGGAGGACTTTGATCTCACACAGGAAGATGTATCAAAAAGGGTGGGAAAGAGCAGGCCCTTTGTGGGAAACATGGTTAGGCTGCTGACACTGCCCGAGGAAATCCAGCATATGGTTATGGAAAGCCAGATTTCAGCCGGCCATGCCAGGGCGATACTGGGTATTTCCGGTAAGGAAAGGCAGATAAGCGCCGCAAGAAGGATCATCAAGTCCCAGATGAATGTAAGACAGGCCGAGAGCCTGGCAAAGAGCCTGGCTGCGGAAAGCGAAAGGTCAGGGAGAAAAAGGGGAAAAACACGAGAGTACAGGCTGCTGGAGAAGGACCTGAAATCCATTATCCCGGCAACGGTAAGGATTAGGGAAAAAAAGGACGGCGGGGCCAGAGTGGTGATGGATTTCAGCAGCCCCGGGGAGATGCTGAAGTGTTTAATGATTTTCAAGGATGGAAAGAACGATTCCAATACATAATGTTTCACGTGAAACAAAACATTCTACACGGCTCACAAAGGTGAAGGGAAAGGAAAATGTTATAGCCGTGGATTTCGAGTCTTAGCATAATTGTAATATTTCTACGACGAGGCCTGCCGGCCCTTTTTTTTCGAGAGATAATTTCCTGTACACGGGGGTTTCAAGGGGGAGCGCCCCTATTTGGAAGTCTGAAGCTGGATGTAAGAATTCGGATTGTGAAAGATCTGGCCCTTAAGGTCAGTTTTAACAAGATTCCAACATCCAACCTCCGGTATATATCCTCCATTTTTGGGAGCCCAGCCCCTTTTTATATTACAAGAGAACGGAGAGGAGAATATTGACGGGTACCGTAGTAAACGCGGCGGCTATTGTGGCCGGCGCTCTTTTGGGAATTATTCTGAGAAAAGGCATACCCGATCCCGTTAAAAATACTGTGATGCAGGGAGTGGGGCTTTCGGTGCTTCTTATCGGCGCCCAGATGTCCCTCAAGACACAGAATGTGCTGGTGGTGGTGATAAGCCTTGTGGCGGGGGGAATCATCGGGGAGGTTATAAATATTGAAAAACGACTGGTTGCATTGGGATTCCTCCTCGAGAAAAAGATGGGAGGGGGAGAGGGGAAACTGGCCAGGGCCTTTGTAACCACAAGCCTTATTTACTGTGTCGGGGCTATGGCCATACTGGGATCTATAGAGGACGGCCTCACAGGCAACCCCTCCACGCTTTATGCCAAGTCAATGCTGGACGGAATTTCCGCCGTCATATTCAGCTCCACAATGGGCATAGGTGTGATTTTTTCAGCGGTGCCGGTATTCCTGTACCAGGGGTCTATAACACTGATGGCCGATTCCATGAAGAGCTTATTTACTGATGCGGTTATCCGGGAGCTGACAGCCACCGGAGGGCTGCTTATTGCCGGGATAGGAATCAACCTGCTGGAAATAAAGGAAATAAAGGTGGGCAACCTGCTGCCCTCCATTGCGGTTGTCACACTGCTGTCCTGGGCTGTTCAGAAATACGGGCCATTCTGAATTCTGAATTCAGACCAGCAATTCCTGCCCCATGGTATTATATACGATTTGCCGCCTGAAGGGCGGCTTCATATATTTTTATCAAGGGAATGCCTTTTTCCAGGGCGATTTTTTTACAGTCTTCATATTCGGGGGAGGCCTTAAGGGGGGCCCCGCCGTGGGAAAGGGCCAATTTAACCCTTATTTTTCCGTAAGGGGTATCCAATTCCTCTATGCGCCTGTCAAGGGCGGCCCTTTTTTCCTCGCGCCACCGTATCCCCAGGGTGCTGGTCTCCTCGAAAAGTATTTTTAAAATACTATCTCTGTGTCCGGGAAGGCAGATGACGGAAATAACCCATCCGGGCCGGTTTTTTTTCATATATACCGGCGTTATAAAAACGTCCAGAGCTTTGTTTAAAAAGAGCCTTTCCATTACATGTCCCGCTATCTCCGGTGTAATGTCGTCCACATTGGTCTCAACAACCAGTACTGTCTCATGGTTATAAGAGTCTGACAGTGCTTCAGAGTCACCTGTAAATACTCTAAGGAAATTGGGAATGCCGTAATCCTTGCTGCCGAACCCGTAGCCCACCGCCTCCACACTCATCCCGGGCAGGGGCCCGAAGTCCTCCGACAGTGTGGTGGCGATGGCGGCGCCGGTGGGAGTGACCAGTTCCCCTTCCACATTCAGATGCCTTAAGGGCACCCCCTTCAGCAAATGGGCTGTGGCGGGAGCCGGCACGGGCAGCAGCCCGTGCATTGTTTTGACTGTACCGCTCCCCGTGGGAACAGGTGAGCAAACCACCCTTTCAATTTGGAGGTGGTACAGCGCCAGGGCGGTACCCACAATGTCAATAATCGAGTCCACGCCTCCAACCTCGTGAAAGTGCACATGGTCCGCCGGTACACCATGCACCTTGCTTTCAGCTTCCGCCAGTCTCTGAAAAATTTTTAATGAATTAACCCGGACCACGTCCGGCAGGCTGCTTTCCATTATTATTTTTCTGATGTCGGTGAAGTGCCTGTGAGGCTGGTGGCCGTCCGTTACAATTATATCGATCTTTGTGCCGGTTATACCCCGGCTGCTTTTTTTGGTGACTTTCATTTCCCAGCCGTGCAGAGGAAGCCTCCTGAGGTTCCCCTCCAAAATGCGGCTGTCCGCGCCGGCGTCAACCAGAGCTCCGAGGCACATGTCCCCGCTTATACCGGAAAAACAGTCAAGGTAAAGAATCCTCATAATCAAATATCCTCTCTCTCTGACAGCGCTTGCCGGCCGGAGGATTCACAGAGGCGGTTTATGGAGCTGGCCAGAGCCGCGGCTCCAAATCCGTTGTCAATGTTGACCACGCCTATACCGGCCGAGCAGCTGTTGAGCATTGTAAGCAGTGCGGCCAGCCCGCCGAAGCTGGCGCCGTACCCCACACTGGTGGGCACGGCTATAAGGGGCTTGTCTGTGAGGCCTCCCACCACGCTGGCCAGCGCTCCCTCCATTCCGGCCACCACTATTATAACCCTGGCCCTGCGCAGGCTTTCCTGGTTGTCCAGCAGCCGGTGGATTCCCGCCACTCCGACGTCATATAATCTTTCCACGCGGTTCCCCATAACCTGGCAGCAGACCGCAGCCTCCTCGGCCACCGGGAGGTCGGCGGTCCCGGCGCTGGTTACCAGCACAGTGCCTTCCCGGGCAGGTTTTTCCGGCATTTCGTGCACAATACATCTTGCGATATCATAATATACCGCTCCGGGAGTTGTTTTAACAACCTCCCGGTAAATGTCTCGGGATGCCCGGGTGGCCAGAACCGGGGTCTGGCCTGAAACCCCGGCAAGATGTTTGAAAATGTGCGACACATGGTCCGGGGTTTTTCCCTGGCAGAATATTACTTCCGGGAATCCAGACCTGAGACACCGGTGGTTGTCTATTTTGGCAAAGTGGAGGTCAGTGTAGGGAAGGTGCTGCAGCCGGGTCATGGCCTCCTCCACTGTTTCCTCCCCGGCAGAAACACTTTCCAGAATTTTTTTTATGTATGACTTGTCCAATTAAAAACCTCCATGCGTTTTAATTGCTATTTGCCCCCATTTTCCTGATTATCATTAAAATTTTATAACAGCGATACTATACTGTCAAACTTTGTGTATACTAAAGTGTAATACTGCAGCACCCGGGAACAGCCGCAGGCGGAGGGGATTTCAGTGTTCAAAAACAGGAAAGAAGCCGGTTTGAGGCTTGCCGCCGAAATAAAAAGGCTAAAGCCTGAAAATGCCGTTGTTTTGTGCATTCCAAGGGGAGGAGCGGTGGTGGGGGCCGAGGTGGCCGAAGCCCTTGGGGCGCCCCTTGATTTGATTGTACCCAGGAAGATTGGGGCTCCCGTCAATCCGGAGATGGCTGTGGGGGCGGTGGCCCAGGACGGATCCACATTTATGGATGACAGAATGGTGTCTTTGATGGGGATAGGCCGGGGCGCCCTCCAGGACATCATTGACAGGGAAGTGGGGGAGATATCCAGGAGGATGGCCGACTACCGGGGAAGTGACCGGTACCCGGATTTTAAAAATAATACGCTGGTGATAGTGGATGACGGCGCGGCCACCGGCTATACCATGCTGGCAGCGGCCAGGTTTGCCAAAAGGTCGCTTAATCCCGCCGGGATAATCATTGCTGTCCCGGTTGCTCCGCCGGACACACTGGACCTGTTCCGGCAGGAGGCAGGAGAAGTGGTGTGCCTTGCCGCTCCCGGCGAGTTTTACGCAGTGGGGCAGTTCTATTCGGATTTCAGCCAGACATCGGACAGTGAGGTTTTGACAATATTGAAGAAGCATAGGCCGCCCGGTCCGGCTGTATAGCCTCCGGGAAAAAATACCAGCCCCGGGCCGGAATAAAACTCCGTCTGCCGCCAAAAAATACCTCATGGAATTAACCACAGTAAACTACCGGAGGTGCAAAACAGTTGAGAAAAGTGGCGGTGGACGAGGGACTTGCGGCCGGGTTGAAAGATGCGCTGAAAAGGGAAGGTTACGAGGTGGTCTCCCCTTATCGCGGGCAGAATGTTGACGCTTTTATCATTACAGGAATGAGCAACAATTTTATGGGGATGCATGATATAAAAGACGGGGCGCCTGTCATTGACGCCAGCGGAAAAACACCCGAGGATATAGTAAAGAGGTTAAAGGAACTGAGATTCCATTAGGAACAAAATCGCCCTACGGGCGACTGGAATCCA
>JBMOPC010000008.1:0-23639 GCA_049323915.1 Bacillota bacterium | reverse complement strand
TAACGGAATGGAGTGAGTCAAAGAACCGTCCCCTGACTCCTGACCTGGGCTGTTATTTTTTTGCCGTCAGCTTCGCAAGCCGCTGTGTGGACTGCTCTGACTGGTATTCCAGGTCAAGCAGTTTGTTGGGGACGTTGGCGATGTACTTGTTGATGTTTACCTGGGCGTCGGGGTTCTTGTACTTTAAATCCAGGTCCCGGCGGATGTCGTCAAGGTATTTGATTATAAGTTTTTCCCGCTCCCGTCCAAGGTTTATAAATGTGGCCACCTCGGCTTTGAGCTTCTCGTCGCTGACGTTTTCATTCAGGCCGCTGAGCTGCTCCAGCTTCTTTTTGCTGTTTTCTACCTTTTTAAGGTTGTCGTTTATCTGGTTTGACAGAACCGAGTTGTCCTGGAGGTTTTTAATGTCAAAATAGGTCACCATGGACTGCTGAAAGCCATCCACCAGTGTTTTGACGTTCTGGTTTACCACCGCTGCGTTTTTATTTCCACAACCGGCCGGCAGTATAAGAGATAGCGCTAATAGGACCGTCAGTATTTTTTTCATCACTTTCGAACCTCCGGGTTTTCATGGGCTGCTGTAAAAAATGTTGCCGGAAACTGTTTTTTTCTTGCCCCATTTGTTGACTGCTGTGACTGTGACGTTATTGACGCCGTCTCCCAGTGATATGGCGCCGCTAAAAATACCGTTCTGCTGGCTTATACCGGTCCTGACGTCGTTGACGTAGAGCACCAGAACCGCGTTGGTGTCGGTAATGCCGCTTATTGTGACCTGTTTGCTCTTTGTCTCGTCAGGAATAATTACCTCCAGCCTTGGCTGTGGCGGGGTGAAACTTACCGTTTTTTCAACAATGGCAGTGCCCCCCTCCCTGTTGGTGGAGGTTGTTTTTATGCGGTTTGCTCCCTCGGCAAGCGGCACGGTGGAGGTGAAGCTGCCCTCGCGGTCTGGCTTGACCGGCGAGCTGTTGACGTAAACAACGCACCCGCGATCTGTCTGCCCTGTTATGGTAAGGTATTCGGAATCCGACTTTTCCGGTGCAATCACTGTCAGGGCCGGGGGGAGCGGGCGCCGCTCAATGGTAATCTTCTGGGTGTCCAGTATCTTCTCCTTGCCCAGTGTCACCACGCCTATTTCATTCTTTCCCACCTTCAGGCCGTGCTGCAGGCTGAATTCCCCGCCCGGCCCGGGGAGAACCTCCACCCCTTCAATGAATATTTTGTTGCCCGGCCTGGTTTTCCCCCTGATCTCTATGGAATCGGACGCCACCATATCAGGGAGGGGAAAAATCACGGTGACGGCTTTTGTGGGATGGGCGGTGGAAGAATCCGTCCCGGAGCCCGCAGGCGCGGTTTTTATTGGCGGGGTTGCTGCCGGCCTGGTGCTGTCGGTTTTGGAGTAGTTGTCCCCGGCGGAATAATTCTCTGCTGCAGCGCTTTTTGTTTCGCCCTCTTTTTGCCCGCATCCCGTGAGGGCCAGGGCCGCCGCCAGCAGGCAGACTGTTATCAAACCATTTATTTTCATGCCACACCAGCTTTTATTGTCGTATTATTACAAGATTTCGGCGGAATAAGGCGAAATCCTTCTTAATCCCCCGCAAGTGGGAAAGATGCCTTACATTTGCTATAAATGAGGGTTGTATGTATAATTGTAAAATTTAGAAAGAAAAAGGCGGTGACTTATGGACTATTTGGTAAGGTCAATAGACAAGGGGCAGAATTTCAGGGTATTTGCCGCAGTCACTACCGGTGTGGTTGAGACTGCGTGCCGCAGGCACGATACATGGCCCATCGCCACCGCAGCCCTGGGCCGGGTGATGACCGGGGCGCTCCTGCTGGGGGCAAACCTTAAAGGCAGCGATATGATAACCATAAAGGTGGCCGGGGATGGCCCCCTGGGCGCAATAGTTGTTTCCGCCAACGCCGGGGGCGAAGTCCGGGGATATGTTCTGGAGCCGCACGTAGATTTGCCCCGGGAGACAGAGGGAAAGCTCCCGGTGGGGGCGGCGGTGGGAAGGGGCACTCTCAGCGTCATCAGGGACCTGGGGCTTAAAGAGCCCTTCACAGGAAGCGTTGAGCTGGTATCCGGGGAAATTGCCGAGGACCTGGCTCACTACCTTGCAACATCGGAGCAGGTTCCTTCGGCGGTTTCGCTGGGCGTGCTTGTGGACCGCGAGGGCCGGGTGAAGGCGTCGGGCGGTTTCTGGCTGGAACTGCTCCCGGGAGCGGGTGACGATGTGCTGGAAATACTGGAAAAGAATCTGGCGGCACTGCCTTCGGTAAGCGCCATGGTGGACAGTGGGGCCTCGCCCGAGGACATTGCCGGGGCTGTGGCGGGAGAGTTTGAAATTAGTGTATTGGACAAGCTCCCGGTGTGTTTCAGGTGTTCCTGCGGAAAGAAAAAGGTGGAGGGGCTGCTGGTAAGTCTGGGCAGGGAGGAATTGGCCGATATGGCGCGTGAAAGAGGCGGGGCCGAGGTGCGCTGTCACTTTTGCGGAGAGAAATACAATTTTACCGGAGAAGAGCTGGGACTGCTTATACGGGAGATGTCCTGACCCTTTGGCTGGGAATTATGAATAATAAATGACGGGTTGGCCTGAATATGGCCGCCCTGTTTTTTGTCAGATCTGGTTGATGACATTTATAAAAAATTGTGGCAGGGGCAGGGGCGCCGAAGGAAAAATAAAAGCCTCCGGAGAATACTTCTACTTATGCTCCATTAAAAAAGGAGGTATTTGCGGTGTATAAAATATTGCGTGTGAACGTTGCGGCCGGAGAGCTCAAATACGAGGATTTTCCCGGGAAATACTCCGCTCTTGGCGGCAGGGCATTGACCTCCCAGATAATCTTGGACGAAGTGCCCGCCACCTGTGACCCCCTGGGGCCATTCAACAAGCTGATAATAGCCCCGGGCCTTCTTTCGGGGACCAGCGCGCCATCCTCGGGCCGCCTGTCGGTGGGGGGAAAAAGCCCTCTCACAGGTGGAATAAAGGAAGCCAACGCCGGCGGGATTACTTCTCAGAAACTGGCGAACCTGGGCATCAAGGCCATTGTTCTGGAGGGCAAACCGGATGGGAGCGACTGGTACGGTATAAAGATTACACCGGGCGGTGCGGAACTGTTCAACGCCAATGACCTTGCCGGCAAGGGGACGTACGAGGTAACCGCGCTTTGCCGGGAGCGCTACGGGAACAAGGTGGGGGTAATCACAATCGGCCCTGCCGGGGAAATGCAGATGCTGTCCGCAGGGGTGGCCAACAACGACGGCGACGGCAACAGCAGCCGCTACGCGGGCCGGGGAGGCCTGGGGGCGGTAATGGGATCAAAGAAGGTCAAGGTGATAGTGGTAGACAGCCCCACCACCTTTGACGCACCTGTAAAAGATGCTGAGAAATTCAAGGCTGCCGCAAAGAAATTCGCCACCATTCTGCTGGATCACCCCATCACCGGAAAAGGGCTTCCGGCTTACGGCACCAACGTTTTAATGAACATTATCAACGAGGCGGGAACTCTGCCCACACGTAATTTCCTGTACGGGAGGTTCGACAGGGCTGCCGATGTTTCCGGGGAAAAACTGGCTGAGGTCGCTGTGGCGAGGGGAGGAAAGGCCACCCACTCCTGCCACCCCGGCTGCGTGATGCGCTGCTCCAATGTATACCCCATGCCGGACGGAAAGGTGTGCGCCCCGGTAGAATATGAAACCGCCTGGAGCTTCGGCCCAAATCTTATGATTGGCGACCTGGACGATGTGGCAAAGCTAAACTATATATGCAATGACGTGGGCCTGGACACAATTGAGGCCGGATGCACTCTGGGAGTTCTAATGGAGGCCGGGGTAATGCCCTTCGGAGACGGCAAGGCTGCCATCGCGGCCCTGGAGGAGGTAGGCAAAGGGACACCCCTGGGAAGGATAATAGGCAGCGGATCTGTTATCGCCGGTAAAGCCTATGGCGTCACCAGAATACCCGCTGTCAAGGGACAGGGCATCCCGGCCTATGACCCCAGGTCCTGCAAAGGCAACGGCGTAACCTACGCCACCTCTCCCATGGGGGCCGACCACACCGCCGGGTATGCAGTCACGGCCAACATACTGAGCTGTGGAGGAAGTGTTAACCCGCTGCTGCCCGAGGGCCAGGCTGATCTTTCCCGGAACCTGCAGATTGCCACCGCTGCGGTGGACGCTACGGGACTGTGTCTGTTCGTGGCCTTTGCGGTTCTCGACAACCCCGAGGCACTTCCTGCGGTTGTGGAGATGATCAATGCACAGTACGGACTTGAGCTGACCACCGACGACGTGGGGAAGCTGGGACAGCAGATACTGAAGGTTGAGCGGGAGTTCAACAGGCTGGCCGGGTTTGGCAGCGCCGACGACCGCCTTCCCGAGTTTTTCCAGACCGAGGAGCTTCCTCCTCACAACACCAGGTTTGATGTGAAGGACAGCGACCTGGACGGGGTCTTCAACTTTTAGTGAATATAAATTAAAATGGTATTATAGAGTGAATCTC
This sequence comes from Bacillota bacterium, assembly GCA_049323915.1. Lineage (GTDB taxonomy): Bacteria > Bacillota > Desulfotomaculia > Desulfotomaculales > Desulfocucumaceae > BRHc4a. Next base: position 19,137 of record JBMOPC010000008.1, on the reverse strand, counting down.
CGGCGGGCTTTTTTAGCCCGCCGGAACTGCATAAAAACCCGGAGGTGTGACGGTGATACTGGAAGTGAGGGTTTTTGGAGGACTCGAAAAAAGAATGCCGGGCGCTATTTACGGCAAGCCCATTGAGATGAATGTTCCCGGGGGGACAACGGTGGCTGACCTTCTGAGGATGCTGAAAATACCGGAACAAGACGTTTTTACAACACTGGTCAACGGCATCCACTCCAACAGGGAATACACCCTGAACCCGGGCGACCGGGTGGCCTTTTTCCCGCCGGTCGGAGGGGGTTGAGATCGGCATGACACTTGGATTTCGTCCCGCCTGCAAGATATGGTTTGAAAAAGACGGCGAAGTTTTCGGAGAGGGGCTTTATAACCTTCTGCTGTTGATTGAAAGCATGGGCTCAATATCCGGCGCCGCCGGCCATATGGAAATGTCGTACAGGACAGCCTGGGGAAAAATTAGGGCCGCCGAAAAAAGGTGGGGGATAAGGCTGGTGAACGCCCGGGTGGGGGGCGAGACCGGAGGATGCTCCAGGCTGACCGTTGAGGCTGCGCAGCTGGTGAACAGATTTCGCAGATTCCGCGAAGAGGCTGACAGGCTTCTGAATAATTGGAGCACCGGATTGTAAGTCAGACGATATTTTTTATCCACCCGTTATGTTAAAATAAACATATAGACCTTTAAGAGACCGTATTTTTAGCCGTGGAAGGAGAGCGCCTCTTGCAAGACGTTTATCACAGGGAAATAAACTACTTGAGGGTGTCGGTGACCGACCGCTGCAACCTGCGGTGCGTTTACTGCATGCCTCCGGGCGGGGTTAAAATTCTCCCCCACGAGGAGATTCTAAGAAATGAGGAGTTTGTAAGTCTTATTAAGGCAGCCTCACTGGTGGGCATCAAGAAAATACGACTTACAGGCGGGGAGCCCCTTGTCCGCAGGGGCCTGGTGGAATTGGTGGCTGCAATAAATGAAATTCCCCGTATTGACGATATCGCCCTTACCACAAACGGGGTTTTGTTGCCCGAAATGGGAAGGGAGCTAAAGAAGGCAGGGCTTCGCAGGGTTAACATCAGCCTTGACACACTTGACCCGGGGCTTTTTAGTTTTTTAACCGGGAACGGGGATTTGGACAAGACCTGGAGGGGAATAGAAGCCGCCCTGGAGCTGGGGCTTGATCCGGTAAAGATAAACACCGTGGTAATCAAAGGGTACAATGAACACGAAATAATGGAGATGGCCGCCCTTACCCGAAAATACCCCCTGCACGTCAGGTTTATAGAGTTGATGCCGGTGGGGGCCTCGGACGCCTGGGCGATGGAAAGGCATGTGCCCGCCTCCCGGGTCAGGGAGGCCATAGAGGCCGGGCTGGGCAGGCTGGAGGGTGCGCACAGGCCTGCCGGAAGCGGGCCGGCCAGGTACTTAAGGCTTTCCGGGGCGCCGGGGACCATTGGTTTTATAAGCCCGGTGAGCGACCACTTCTGCCAGAGCTGCAACCGCCTCAGGCTTACCGCCGAGGGTATGATAAGGCCCTGCCTGCACAGCGCCAGGGAGTGGGATGCCAAGGGGCCCTTGCGCCGGGGGGCTGACGAGCGGGAACTGGCTTCAATTTTCAGGCTGGCCGTGGCCGGAAAGCCGGACAGGCACTGTATGCAGGGCGGCTGGCGGGATGATAAAAGGATAATGTCTCAAATCGGAGGTTGATAATTTTGTCCCAGGGTGAATTAACCCATTTCGACAGCAGGGGCAATGCCCGTATGGTGGACGTAAGCTCCAAGGATGAAACGCTGAGGGAAGCGGTGGCCCGGGCCGAGATAATAATGCGGCCGGAAACCTATAATCTTGTTAAAGCCGGGGGCATGTCCAAGGGGGATGTTCTGGGCGTGGCCAGGGTGGCGGGAATTATGGCGGCAAAGGAGGCAGGAAGGCTAATCCCCATGGCCCACCCCATAAATCTAACCGGCGTCAGCGTGAACTTTCGCCTGCGGCCGCCGGACACAGTGCTGATAGAGGCCAGTGTGCGAACTACCGGAAAAACAGGGGTGGAAATGGAGGCACTCACCGCCGCCGGGGCGGCGGCGCTTACCATTTATGACATGTGCAAGGCTGTTGACCGGGGAATGGTTATAAACAACATCAGGCTTGTGGAAAAAACAGGCGGAAAGAGCGGGACATACCGCAGGGAAGGGGAAGAGCCGTGGGAAAGATAGTGGCTGTGTGCAGCAGCCCGAAAAAGGGGATGCGCAAGAAGAACGTGGGAGAGGGCTTGCTGGTGGCCGGACACGGGCTGGAGGGGGACGCCCATACCGGGAGCTGGCACAGGCAGGTAAGCCTCCTGGCCATGGAGAGCATACAGAAAATGAGGGAGATGGGCCTGGACGTGGGTTCCGGAGACTTTGCCGAGAACATCACCACCGAAGGAATAGACCTGGTTGGCCTGCCCATAGGGACAAGGGTGAGGATAGGCCCCGAGGCTCTGGCGGAAGTGACCCAGATAGGCAAAGAGTGTCATAACCGGTGCGCCATTTACTACCAGGCCGGGGACTGTGTAATGCCCCGGGAGGGGATTTTCGTAAGGGTGATTAAGGGCGGGCCGGTTAAGGTGGGCGATGAAATAACTTATGTTGAAGAGATTACGGGTCCGAATGTGTGAGTCAGGGAACCGTCCCCTGACTCAGGGGGGTGGATTGATGCTTGACCGTCAACAACTGGAACGGTACAGGCGGAACATACTGTTGGACGGCTTCGGCCCGGAGGGGCAGGAAAAGCTTTTGAAATCCTCCGTGCTGGTGGTGGGGGCCGGGGGGCTGGGGTCCCCGGCCGCATATTACCTGGCTGCCGCAGGGGTGGGAAGGATAGGAGTGCTGGACTCCGACGCGGTGGAGCTGTCCAACCTGCAGAGGCAGATACTTCACGGCACCCCGGACCTGGGGCGGCCCAAGGCGGTATCCGCCGGGGAAAAGCTGTCCCGCCTCAACCCGGATCTCACCATTGAAATACATAACCGCCGCCTGGCCGTGGATACGGCCGGAGAGCTTTTATCCGGGTACGACGTGGTGGTGGACTGCACAGACAATTTCCAGTCCCGGTTCGTTATAAACGATGTCTGCCTGCGCCTTGGCAGGCCCTTTGTGTACGGCGGGGTGCTGGCCTACATGGGGCAGCTGATGACCATAGTGCCCGGCAGGGGGCCATGCTTTCGCTGCCTTTACCGGGGGGAGCCCGGGGAGGGATCTCCCGACTGCTCCACTGCCGGGGTGCTGGGGGCCGTTCCGGGTGTAATCGGAACCCTTCAGGCCTGCGAGGCGGTGAAGTGCCTGGTGGGAACAGGTGAGCTGCTGTCGGGGAGACTTCTGGTTTATGACGCCCTGACTGCATCTTTTACCGAGGTTGCACTGGAGAGGGACCCATTATGTCCCTCGTGCGGGAATAAATAATTGGAAGGGGTGCCGCTGGTGGAGTCCGGACTGCGCGGCAAGGTTGAGGTGAGGGGGTTTTCCTTTATAAAAGAACTGTTTGACAGCAGGGGACTGCCCTTTCCGTTTTTTGTGGAGATAGAGGAGGAGTGTACTGCGGCGGAGCTGGCCGAAAGGCTGGAAATCCCCCCTCATATGCTGGAGGCCGTCTTTATAAACGGGGTTTCCCAGGGAGCCGGGGGCAACGTCCGTCCCGGAGACCGGGTTGCCTTCGTGCCACCGGGAACCCCCGGACCGTACAGGGTGGTGCTGGGCTTTTTTAAGGACGACCTTTTAAAAGTTGAAAACAAATAGCCTTGATAAACCGGGCCTTTTAAGCCTATATTTGACATGTCATTTTTATGTATTATGATAATATTATTGAAAAAACGGCTTGGCGGAGGATTAGCGAACAGTGACTTTTGCGGTGGAAAGCCTGTCCCCCGGCGAAACATTCCGGGTGGGACAGAATCTCGGCAGACTGGCCTCTCCCGGCGATGTGTACTGTCTCAGCGGGGACTTGGGAGCCGGTAAAACTGTATTTGCCAGGGGGGTGGCGGCCGGCCTCGGAGTAGGGGGCAGGGTCACCAGCCCCACTTTTACCTTGATTAATGAGCACCGGGGAAGACTTCCCTATTACCACATGGATGTGTACAGGCTGGGGGGGCCGGAAGAAATGGCCGACCTGGGCTACGAGGAATATTTTTACGGGCAGGGGGTCACACTCCTGGAGTGGGCCGAACTGGTGGCCGCCGTGCTGCCGGAGGACAGGCTGGACATAAGCATAGCCCGGGTGGGGGAAGACAGCAGGGAAATTGTGTTTTTGCCCTGGGGTGACAGATACCACCAACTGGTTGAGGAGCTGAGGCGGAATGTACGTGCTGGGGATTGAGTCGGCCACCCCGGTGGCAGGGGTGGCAGTTGTAAATAAAGAGCGGGTGCTGGCCGAGAGGATGATCAACAACCGTAAGACACATTCAGGACACCTGCTTCCTATGATAAAGGCGGTAATTGAGGAAGCCTGCATAGCTCCGGGCGATATAGGCGGGGTGGCCGTTTCGTCGGGCCCCGGGTCCTTTACCGGGCTGAGGATAGGAATGAGCACCGCCAAGACGCTGGCCCAGGTATGGCGGGTTCCGGTGGTGGGGGTCAGTACGCTGGATGCCCTGGCCCATCCGCTGGCCGGGCTGGCCAACCTGATCTGCCCGGTGCTGAACGCCAGGAAAAATGAAGTCTACACCTCAATTTATGATGGCTCGGGCGGCGGTTTGATAAAACTGGCCGGGCCGCTGGCGCTAAGGCCCGAAGAACTGGCAGGCCTTATTTCGGGGTGGGCGGACAGGCCTGTCACATTCCTGGGCGACGGTGTGGAGGAGTACCGGGAAAGGCTTGCCGGACTGATTGGGGACAGGGCGTGTTTCGCACCCGGGATGGTTTCGCATCCCCGGGGGGCCTCAGTGGCCTGGATAGGCTGGAGCAGGCTGGAGAGGGGCGAAGGGTTGGACCCGCTGGCCCTTGTGCCGGATTATGTGCGTCTTTCGGAGGCTGAAGTAAAGTGGCAGCAGAGGCAACAAACGGCCGGAAGCCCTTGCGCTGTTTAAAACCGACATTTTCTGTGATGTTGCCGGAACACCTGGACCAGGTGCTGAGCATCGAGTTAAAAAGCTTTCCCGCCCCATGGTCCTACAGAGCCTTTCAGTTTGAGGTCACCGAGAACGACTTCGCCTCCTACATAGTGGCCCAGATTGACGGCAGGATTGTCGGCTACGCCGGGATGTGGATGGTGCTTGACGAGGCTCACATAACAAATGTGGCGGTACACCCGGACTACAGGGGGGCCGGTCACGGCCGGTCGCTCATGACCGAGCTGCTGGGCAGGGCTGCGGTGCTGGGGGCGGTTAAGATAACCCTCGAGGTAAGGGTTTCCAACACTGTGGCCAGGGAGCTGTACAAGTCCCTGGGCTTCGTTGAGAGGGGAATCCGCCGGAAGTACTACTCGGACAACAATGAGGACGCCATAATAATGTGGCTGGACCTTAGAATTTAGAGCCTTATAGCCCTGACTCCGTGCCCGTCTGTTGTTAAAATAAAAAGGCTGACAGCTATTTTAGGGGAGGTTGAACGTATGTCCGGTAAAGAGCTGGTTAACTGGGAACTGGTGGACGGCGTGGGGCTGATAACCATCAACAGCCCGCCGGTTAACGTCCTGGGTGAAAGGGTGATAACCGAACTGGGCCAGTGTCTCGAAGAAATTGAGAAAAGCCCGGAAGCCCGGGTGGTTGTGCTTACCGGGGCCGGCAGCAAGGCCTTTGTGGCCGGGGCCGATATCAAACAATTCCCCCCTCTTCTGGGGAAGGCCGGGGCGGCCGGAGGATTTGTGGCCAAGGTACATACCGTTTTCAATTACCTTGACAATTTCCCCAGGCCCACTGTGGCGGCTATTAACGGCCTGGCACTGGGGGGAGGGTGTGAGCTGGCCCTCTGCTGCGACCTGAGGGTGGCGGCGGACAGCGCGCTTCTGGGCCTGCCTGAAATAAAGCTGGGCCTTTTTCCGGGGGGCGGAGGGACCCAGCGCCTCCCAAGGCTTGTGGGAGAAGCCGCGGCAAAGGAGCTGATGTTTACCGGTGACTTTATCCCGGCCCAGGAAGCCTTCAGAATAGGGCTGGTGAACAGGGTCGTGCCCCAGGCCGAGGTGCTGTCTTCGGCCATGGAACTGGCCAAAAAGATAATGGCAAGGCCCGGGGTGGCCCTCAATTTTATCAAGCAGGCCGTTGACAAGGGGATACAGTCCCCGCTGGAGGAAGGATTGCGGCTGGAGCTGGAGCTTTTCGACAGTGTGTTCCAGACCTCGGACTGCCGTGAAGGGGTATCAGCCTTTATTGAAAAAAGGGAGCCAAGGTTTACTCACCGATAGAAGCTCCGGCTGTAAGCCGTGAAACCCCGCCGGCGGGTGGTTTCGGTTAATAAGCATTTAACAGGGGGAAACAGGAAGTGAACAGAACGGTTAAAACTATTATAAGGCTGGCGGGGCTGGGTCTGATCTTATTCGCGGTGGCGTCCGACCTTTCCACCGGCTGGGCTTTGGCGTTGATGGGGGCCGGCTTTGCGGGGGTTATCGCCGGCGGAGGTGGGGGGTGAGCCTGAGTATTCCGGGTTGGTACAACCCGGATTGCCGGTCCAAATTGCAGGCAAACAAAACTTCAGGCGGTCCTCCGCCGGGAATACAAAATGAAAACCCAGGGGAATAAGAACCCTGGGTTTTTCGTGTAATAAGACTAAATCTCTCCGAACTCCGCCGGGTAGACCACCATGCCGGTTACTCCCTTTAGAATTCCCGGGACAAGTTCCAGTGCCATAAACGCGTCATCCGGCACGGGGAAAGTTGCGTAAAACAGGTTTTCTGTATTGATGTCAAAATGAAACGCCGGCACTGTTAATGATGCAAATAGTTACATTAAACGTTTCATAAGAATACATTCTGGAGCCGTGTTTTTTTAAGGAGCTGTCTGTTCTGACATAAAAAAGGCCGTAACTCCGGGTAAACAAAGGAGAACAGGGCTTTTCGCCGCTCCGGGATATCCGGCTGCCCCGGTGGCACGTGTTTTGCGGAATCTTCCCGGGAAAACGTGATTTATTTATGGGAGAGTGGTCAGAGGTGATTATGCCGGAGCCTTATAAAATCAAAATGGTGGAGCCCATCAGGCTGATATCCCCGGAGGAGAGGCGCCGAAAGCTGGCGGAGGCCCATTACAACCTGTTTTACCTGAGAGCGGATGACGTGTTTATAGACCTTCTCACCGACAGCGGCACAGGCGCCATGAGCGACTGCCAGTGGGCGGGAATGATGCGCGGGGACGAGGCCTACGCCGGCAGCCGCAGTTATTACAGCCTTGAAAGCGCCTGCCGGGATATATTCGGGCACCGGTACATGGTGCCGGTCCACCAGGGCCGGGGGGCGGAAAATGTGCTTTTTCCGCTGCTGATAAAGCCCGGGCAGCTGGTTGTAGGGAACATGCACTTTGACACCACCAGGGCCCATATAGAGCTTAAGGGCGGGCTGCCGGTCAGTTCCGTGGTGCAGGAGGCATACGACACATCGGTCAAGGCCCCCTTCAAGGGAAATGTGGATATCGACCGGATGGAGATGCTGATTAAGGAACACGGCCCGGAAAAAATAGCCTTTATATTGGTTACGGTCACCTGCAACAGCGCCGGAGGGCAGCCGGTGTCAATGGCAAACATCCGGGAGGCGCGCCGGGTGGCCGACAGGTACAATCTGCGGCTTTTTCTGGATGCGGCCAGGTTTGCGGAAAACGCTTATTTCATCAAGACAAGGGAAGAGGGATACGCCGGCAGGAGCATCACGGAAATTGTCCGGGAAATGTTTTCACTGGCCGACGGGTTCACCATGAGCGCAAAAAAGGACGGTCTCGTGAACATCGGCGGGCTGATAGGCATAAAAGAGGACTGGGGGCTGTATAACGGGGTCCGCGCCGGCATGGTGCCCATCGAGGGCTTTCCCACATACGGGGGGCTGGCGGGCCGTGATATGGAAGCCCTGGCCCGGGGTTTGCGGGAAGTGGTGGAGGAGTCCTGCCTGCGGGCAAGAATAGGCCAGGTGGAGTACCTGGGAAGCAGGCTGCTGTCGGCGGGAATACCGGTCCAGCAGCCGGTTGGCGGACACGCCGTATTTGTGGATGCCGGAAAGCTGCTCCCTCACATCCCCTGCCACCGGTTTCCCGGCCAGGCCCTTGCCATAGAGCTGTACCTGGAGGCGGGGGTCAGGGCTGTGGAGATAGGATCCTTCCTCCTGGGGCGCGATCACGCCAGCGGGAACCAGCTCAAATCCCCCCTGGAGTTTTTGAGGCTCACCATTCCCAGGAGGGTCTACACCAACAGCCACATGGATTATGTGGCCGAAGCGCTGGACAGCATAGGGAAGCGCCGGGACAGTGTCCGCGGGGTTCGAATAACCGAGGAGCCGAAGGTGCTCAGGCACTTCACAGCCAAGCTGGAGCTTGTTTAAAATAAAATGCTATTTGGCCCGCCTTCACCGGCGGGTGTTTCATTTTGTGCCGCCGTGGTGTAAAATTACGTTGAACTGACAAGGCGGGAGGCGGGCACATGGACTTAATGGACCTCGTGGAAAGGGCCCGGGCCATTTTTGACTCGATATACAACGGAATGGTTATTATCGATGGGAACGCCCGGGTGGTGTTCGTCAACAAGGCCAATGAAAGGATTACCGGCATTACTGCGAGGCAGGCGGTGGGCCGCTATGTGACCGACGTGGTTCCGGACAGCATGCTGCTGCACGTGCTGCGCAGCGGGCGGGAGATGACCGGTATTCAGACCACGGTGGGGGATAAGACCGTGGTCTCGAATATAATGCCGATCCGCAGCGAAAGTAGGATTATCGGGGCCATATCGGTTTTCCAGGACCTTACCGAAATGTTGACCCTGGCCGGATCGCTGGCCGAGGCAGTCAACACAATAGAACACCTTTCCAGGAAGCTGAGCGGCCTACAGGACTTCCCCGATACCCCCTTTGTGGGGAAGAATCCCGAAATGCAAAAGATTTACCAGCTGGCTGTCAAATCCGCCGGGGTGGACTCCACCGTATTGATCAGCGGTGAGAGCGGCACCGGCAAGGAAGTGCTGGCCAGATTCATCCACTCCCGGAGCCACCGGGCGTCCAAGCCTTTTATAGCGGTGAACAGCGCCGCCATTCCCGAAAACCTGCTGGAAAGCGAGCTTTTCGGATACGACGAGGGGGCTTTTACCGGGGCGCGAAGGGGAGGGCGCAAGGGATTTTTCGAGCTGGCCGACGGTGGGACCATTTTCCTGGACGAGATCGCCGAGACCTCTCCGGTCCTTCAGGCAAAACTTCTCCGGGTGCTGCAGGATAAGGAGATAATCCGCGTGGGAGGCACCCAGTGGAAAAAGGTTGACGTGCGGATTATCGCGGCCACCAACCATGACCCGGAAAGGGCCATAGCTGAAAAATCCTTCCGGGCGGACCTGTTTTACCGCCTGTCGGTGTTAAACCTGCATCTCCCTCCGCTGCGCAGGAGGATGGAAGACCTCCCGGCCCTGGTGGAAGTATTGCTGGGCCGTATTGCCCGGCGGCTTGACAAAAAAATGCCGGCGCTGTCCGGCGAGGCCCTGGAGGCCCTCTGCGGCTACCATTTTCCCGGTAACGTGCGGGAGTTGGAAAATATACTGGAGCAGGGGATGATAGTGGCGGAGAAGGGAATAATCGGAGTGGGGGACCTGCCTGCATTTATTTCCAGGAAGGCCCCTGTGGAAACCGCCGGCGGCCTGTCACTGAGGTTTGATGGTTTCCCGAGCCTTGACGGACTGGAGAGGGAAGTGCTGGCCCGTGCCATGGTGAAATTCAACACAAAGCAGGAAATGTGCGCGGCGCTGAAAATATCCCGCACCACCCTGTACCGCAAGCTGCGCAGGTACGGGATAGATCATGTAAAAGAATCCGGAATCCAGGAGCCGGAATCCAGAACGGGGGGCAGTGCGGTTTAGCTGATTACCACGCCGGGGGTGTCTTCTCATCAACCACCCCGAAAGTGTAACCCTTTGACCTGAAGTGGTCTATAATGTCGGGAAGGGCCTCCACCACGGCCACCCTGCTCTGCACATAGGCGGCATGGGCTGTTCCGGGCTTTGCCTCGGTGGTGATCAGCTGCGTGCCGTCATGCATCAGCACTATTGGAGTGAGCTTCATGTTTTCCACATTTTCAAGGCCGCTGACAATGTTACTGTACACCTGGTCCCTGGTGACCCCCCGGGGATCGCTGTCGGCAGAGGAGATGTTCCAACTGACAGAGGTGTACCCTTCGGCCCGTAGCTTCTCCATTAAAGCCGGGCCCAGCTTTTGCGGCCCTCCCGGGGCTCTGAACACTTTAACCGGTTTCCCGGTGTATGGGACAAGCGCGTTGTTATTTTTTTCCAGGTCAGAGATGAATGCTTCCGGAGAGCTGTAAATCTTATTGTAATCGTGGCTGTACGTATGGTTGGCAATGCCCTGGCCCTCGTCCTTTATGCGCTGCATCACCGCAGGGTTTAGAACCACGTTCTTGCCCACCACCATGAATGTTGCCCTGGCTTTTTTCTCTGCCAGTATGTCCAGTATTTTACCGGTGAAATGGGAATTGGGACCGTCGTCAAAGGTTAGATATGCCACCTTGTCTTTATTGGTGTCCCTGGTTTTGGCCTCGGCCGCCGGCACTCCCACCTCGGCCCTGGGCACAGGGGATGGCTTTTGTTGGGCTGCGCTTTCATTTTTAACCGGCTGGTTGAATGGTTGGGATGGGTTGCCCGGCCCAGAAACCTGTACTTCCCCTTTGGCCTCCGCCGCCGGGTTTTCCTGCCAGGAGCATCCCGGCAAAAACAAAAGGGCGGCAAGTAAAAACAGCAGGGGTATTGCCGCGAACCGAACGGTCTTTTTCATTGACCAGCCTTCCTTTTTTCTTGAGATTTAGGAAATTATGCTTGAAAGCAATTCTGTAGATAATTTCCTGAGAGGGGGTTAAGAAGGGGGAGTTCCCCCTTGATTGCGGGGTGAGGACGCGATACGTCCGAGGGGCGGCAGCCCCTTTTTTATTTTTGATACCACTTCTATAATAACTCTGCAATAAAAATGCCGCAACGACAAATGTCTCAATTTTAATATATCGTGGGACAGGAAAGTATATGTTTCGAATAATATGGCCTCCAGGCGGAAATCATAACAAAAAATAGCGGAGGTCTGTATTATGCTGGTGGAGGATAAGAGAAAAATCGCGGTGGTTGGCGCTGGATCGGTGGGTTCCGCCTCGGCCTACGCCCTTGTGATAAGCGGGCTGGTAAGTGAAATGACACTGGTGGACATAAACAAAAAGAGGGCCGAGGGGGAGGCCATGGACCTTGCCCACGGCGCGTCCTTCGTCAGCCCCATCAGGATTTACGCCGGGGATTACGAGGACTGCCACGACGCCGATATAATAGTGTTTTCCGCCGGGGCCAACCAGAAGCCCGGCGAGACCAGGCTGGACCTGATAAATAAAAACACGGCGGTGCTGAGGGACGCGCTTCCGAGGATAATAAACCCCGAAAGCAACTCCATACTGCTGATGGTGTCAAACCCCGTTGACGTGCTCACATACGCGTCCCTGAGGATAACGGGGCTGGCGCCGAACCGGGTGCTGGGGTCCGGAACCGTTCTGGACAGCTCCAGGTTCCGCTACCTGATAAGTGAAAAGTGCAGGGTGGAGGCCCGCAACATCCACGCTTACGTGGTGGGGGAGCACGGCGATTCCGAGGTTCCCTTGTGGAGCATGGCCAATATTGCCGGGATAGCCGTGGAGGAATTCTGCAGCATGCACGGGATACCCTGCCTGGACAAAAAGGAAATCTCCGGCCAGGTCCGCAGGGCCGGGTATGAAATAATCGAGAGGAAGGGCGCCACTTACTACGCCATCGGTCTGGCGGTGCGGAGGATATGCGAGAGCATAATAAGGGACGAGAATTCCGTGCTGACCGTTTCCGGAATGCTGGAAGGAGAGTACGGGATAAGGGATGTCTGTCTCAGCGTGCCTTCCATCGTAAACAGGATGGGAAGGGTCAGGGCGCTGGAGGTCCCGGTGTCGCAGGATGAGAAAGATGCCCTGCACCGTTCGGCCGGAGTGATTAAAGAGGCCCTGGAAGGCCTGGACTTCGGCGGGGAAAGGCCCGCCCCGGCATATAACCAGGCAGGTGGAAACACGGCCGGGGAGGCCCAGAACACAATGCTGCACTGACAATAAAGCCAGGCGCCTTGCAGAAATTACATCTTATTTTACCGGCTTTTTTTCTTGCATAAAGGGAGGGATTCGGATATAATATCCTTTGCAGCATATAAGCGCCCGTAGCTCAGGGGATAGAGCGCCGGCCTCCGGAGCCGGGAGCGCAGGTTCGATTCCTGCCGGGCGCACCAAAAGATAAGACCCGTAAAACCTTAATTGCGGTTTCGCGGGTCTTTTTGTTTCTTGAGATAATAGTGGTTGTGACAACTTATATGGTTACACCAAAAGAATATCCATTAAGGAAAACCCCAGGCTGTGTATTTGATAATATCAAACTGATCCACCCCAGCATCCGAACTATTGTTTTTGATATTACAAAAGTGATCCAGTTGGGCCAATTGAAAACTGATCCACTTCCAAACCTCCCCTGTATACTTAAGAAAAATAAACTGCAGGGGAGAGAAAGGGAGTGATTGCCATCAACATTTACGAACAAATCAGGTATCTTTTTGCCGTAAAAAAGCTTTCACAAAGGAAAATAGCAAGAGAACTGGGCATATCCCGAAACACTGTAAAGCGCTACTGCCAGGGAGAAAATGTTCCCTGGGAAAGTAAATCACGGCAGTATCAGCGGCCAGTTACTGAGCCAATCGAAGATATTGTTAAAGAATGGCTGGCCAGTGATCAAGACGCTCCTTTAAAACAGCGCCATACTGCCGAAAGGATCTACCAGCGCCTGGTAGAAGAACACGGCTTCACCGGTTCCGCCTCCACAGTAAGAAAACTGGTTAAAGAACTCCGTCCGGAAAGTAGACAGGCTCACGTACCCTTGGAGTTCGACCCCGGTGAGGCGGCTCAGGTGGACTGGGGGGAGGCAACCGTATACGTAGCCGGACGGAAAAGCAAAGTCCAGATCTTCTGCTTCCGGCTCTGTTATAGCTGTGCTCCTTACGTTGCCGCTTTCCCCAGCCAGCGCAACGAGTGCTTCTTAGCCGGGCACGTCCAGGCCTTTAACTTTTTTGGCGGGGTCACCCGCCGGCTGATCTGCGACAACGTAAAAACAGCCGTCAAGGAAGGATGGGGATGTTATGTCAAAGCAGAACAGCCGGCTTTTATCGCTTTAAAAAGCCATTACGCCTTTAGCGCTGATTTTTGTAACCCCAGAGCCGGCAATGAAAAAGGGCTGGTAGAGGACCTGGTCGGCTTTGCCCGCCGCAATTTTTTTGTCCCGGTCCCCCGGGTGGAGAACTTAACGGAACTGCAACCGGAGCTGGACAAAAGATGCATCCAGTACAAGAACAGGCACTTGCGCTACCATCCGGCCCCGGTCAAAGAGGCCCTGGCCGCCGAGCAAAAGAATATGACCCCCCTGCCGGCCAGGGAGTTTGACTACGCTGTGACATCTTTAGCCGAAGTAGACACCTTAAGCCTGGTCAAGTTCGACCGCAACCGCTACTCTGTTCCGGTAAATCTGGTAGGGAAAACGGTCACTGTCAAGGGTTACCCCCTGGCGGTAAAGATTTACCACGGCTCCCGGCAAGTGGCCGTTCACCCGCGAAGCTATCTACAGGGTCAAACCAGGCTGGAACTGGAACACTACCTGCCGTCACTGATCAAAAAGCCGCGCTCATTGAAAAACGCCGCCCCTTTGCGCCGGGCCGTTTTACCTCCGGGACTTAATACTCTCAAACAGGATCTCCTGGCCCGGGGCGAAGACAAGGAACTGGCCCGGGTCCTGGGACTGGTCCTGGAATACGGCATCGACGAAACGGAAAAGGCCATCGGTCTGGCTTTGCAAAGTGGCCAGCACAGTTACCAGGCTATCCGCTACTACTTGACCCGCCGGGAAAGCGCTCCCGCAATTTTGCCGGAGCTTTACCGTGTGGAACCGGTCGGCTTGGAGCAGTACGACCGCCTCTGGGCAGGTGAGCGCCGGTGAGCAAAGCCGGAGTTATCACTCTTTACGCCAAGGAGCTCAAGCTCTCTACCTTCACCGGATACCAGGCGGTGATCCGCCAGGCTACCGCAGAAGGCTGGGGTTACGAAGACTTCCTCTGCGCGATGCTCTCCCGGGAGACGGCCAACCGGAAAGGGAACCAAATCACCAGAAGGGTCCGGGCAGCCCGCTTTCCCTTGTCGAAAACATTGGATGAATTTCAGTTCACGGCTTACCACACGTCAAGGAAGCCCTGGTCCGGGAGTTGGCCACCGGAGAGTTTATCAAGCGCCGGGAGAATATTGTAATGATTGGCAACCCCGGCACGGGAAATTATCGAAAGAATTTGCTTATGGAAAGAAATTAGTGTGCATCTTGGCATTACGAAGAATGTGCTTTAATTTCTTTCCATAACACCTCAGAATAGGCAATGAAATCTTGTCTATTGGAGGTATGTTATGGAAAAGAGAAAACCTATTGAAGTACTCGCTGCAGAGGTCATCGAAAAACTTAAGCAACTGAATTACGCATACAACACCATATGCGGGTTGCGTGCCTCATTCAACAGAATCTGTGCATTTGCGCGGGACAGAGGTGAGCTGTACTTCTCTGAAAATCTTGGTAAGGAGTATTTGAGAGAAAGATATGACTGTACAACGGACTATTATTTGGAATCATTCCCCCAAAAAGCAAAACAAGCCATTCGAAAGAAAGGCTTTGGAAGCTGCATATCCCCAGGTAGTTAGCCAGGATGCCCCCGCTTGGGAGGAAAACACCGATATTCTTCAGTGGCTGCAGAACCTTTGCCGCCCATAACTAAATTCTTTCGATAATTTCCCGTTCCACGGGGGCCAAGCTCACATAGGTTGTAGTTATTCTCCACCAAGGGAATCATCCGCGCCAGCAGATGCCACTTTGTCCTGTTTTCAAACTGCGTCGGCTCCATGCCGATGCTTCGCAGCAATACATCGATCCATTCTTCCTTTGCAAACTGCTTTCTGCCGTCGAAGAATTCCTGCATATCCATGTGGGGGAGCTGAATGGGCGTCAATTCCTCAATTTCGAAAGGGCTGACCTTATTCTTCTTGCCACCTTTGGGTGCGTCAGAGTCATATTCGTCGTAACGCGCCTCAAGCCGGTTGTAATTCATGCGCAGGATACACCAAATACCCCCGGATAGCAATTTCTCATATTGTTTGATATAAAAATCTGCCACGATGACGTTTTTAAGATTGAGATTGGAAAAAACCGCCCGGTATGTATCGCTGTACGGGTCAAGTTTTGCCTCCACCTTATCGATGACTGTATAGCTGCCCATCTCACGAATTTTGGATTTTATCTTCTCCGCTTCATCGGGGCGCACAAAATTATCAGCGAGAATATCCTTGACCCGCTGTACGCCTTCTTCGATACTGGCCTCGTCATCGGTGGCACAATATATTCCCAGCAGATATTCCAGCACATAGACGGGCACATTCGCGCCTTCTTTAATTTTCTTTGTCAGGTCTTTACGGACAATCTTACCCGCAAATGCTTCCTGCAAAAGAGTATTCACACTTTTGCTGTTTTCTTCAAACATAACCTGCCCTCCTAAAACTGGATACTGCCGCCGAAAACAAGGTCAATGATAAATGGAATCCGCAGATATTCGCTGTTCACAATCTCATCCTCATCCTTCAAAACGAGGTAGTATTTCTTGGATTTGTCATATGGCATATCTTTCAGCGTAAATTTTTCTTTGTATGTTCGCTCATCGGGTTTATCGCTCGTGCTTTCCGCGATGATGATGTTTTCATTGGAAATCCGATTCCCGGCCTCATCGGCAAAATATGCTGTCACCCGCAAGGGCAGGAGTTTTTCGCCCACCGGCTCGTTTTGAAAGAAAGTCAGGTGGGTAATGACGCTGGTGATTTTCCGTGACAGATTGGTCAGGCCGAGTGATACCTTCTTTGCGCCCATGGAGCGGTGCAGGTTCTTGTCGCTCTTAAACCGGATGACCGGTATAACAACCTCTTGCAGGTTTGTCCCGCCGTGGACATAGCAACTCCCGGCACCTTGTATCTTAAAGCAATTGGTCGCGCGGGGAATAACGGCGCGGATGTCTGTCTTATCCTTCGTCAGATAATCCATCGAAAAGACCTGTGTACCCTGCATGTCGATGTTTTCTTTTGTCAGGATGAACCGGCGCTTCGTTTCGATGGCGGCAGCGTCTTCTTTGGGCGTTTTATCGCTCTCAGCGAGAGGTGTCCGGCGATAAATATAGCCATGATCCGCAGTGATCAGAATATTGATGGCGCTGATATTGTTTCTTAGCGCTCTTACAAGCCCGGAAAGCTCACGGAAGCATTTTTCCGTGGCATCAAACACTTCGTGCTCGGTGGCCGCGTTGTCTCCCCGTGCGTCAATCGTATTGTGATAGATATAAATCAGTTTGACGCCGGAAAATTTCTCCACCATTTTTTGCTTTGTCATGCCCATTACATGATCGTAGGTGGTTACGACAGATTCTTCCTTCACGAGCTTCAATATCTTCCCCCGGTTATCTGTCCCTTTTGTGGAGATGCCGTCGATCTCAATGTCTGCTTTGTCTGTTATGGAAATATTTTTGTGAGGCAAAAGAGACGCCATTCCAAGAGCAGTGTACGAGGGAATTACGCCTAACATGACCTCCAATTGGCTGGACCCTTTTTGCTCCCTGTTGAGTATGGCCCTCAGCTCCACCGCTGATTCATAGCGCAAACCGTCTGAAACAACAACAATCAGCCGCTCGTTATCGGCGACAAACCGCCTGACATACTTATCATAAAAGCCTTGCTGCGATGTAACGCCGGGCACCTGCCACGCGCGCTCATCGTCCCAAAGCGCGCACCACTTCATGGATAGCCCGTTCAGATACCAGTTCGTGTAGCTGTTCTCCACCTTTTCAAAGAGCGGCCCGAAGCCGTCCCGTTCTGCCAGCTTGTCGTAACCCAGCAGAAAATGCCGGTAACTGCTATCCAGCTTATAAAATGTTTTCGTATATTCGTCAAAGAGTTTGGCCACGGTAAGCCCAGACAGATCGGCGTGTTTTTGTGCCAACTCCAAATACTCGCAGGCGTACAGCAAAACATCGTACTCTATTTCAAATTGCGGATAATACCGACGGTTTTTCCGACTATGAATTACTTTGCGATATCGCTCATATTCGCCCACCCCTTGGCTGATATTTTCGCAAAGCCGGCTGATAATGCTGCGGTCGAATTCTTCGAAGGTATCGCAATCGACAATTTCATCGATACTCCACTTGGATGTGCGCGCGGAAAGGTTCAATCTATCTGCCACAAACCCGGCCAGCTTATTGTACGCTTCCCAAAGCTGGCTGTTTTTCATAAAGTTATCCACGAACACAAAGCAATTGGAATTTGCCGAAACATAGGTCTGCCACTCTTTCGGCAGGTTACCGTTAATGCTATGCGCCAAGTGTGTGCAAAGCAGCAGGATGGCAAGCTTCTCAAGGCTTTGTTCGGGGAAATTATAGCCATACGATTTCTGAATCAGCGCCCACAAAGCATCCATGTTACCGAATTTAGTGATGCTGTCATAAACCGTGCTTTCCCCATTTGCCAGCTCAATCAAGAGCGTCCGCACAACGTTATCCAGATTGGGTGCGGGCAGCTTGCAGAGCGCGGACAGCACTCCTACGTCGATCTTAGCCTCGGTATAAGGCGCCAGATGATACCCCTCAAACCGCCTGCAACGCTCGCTGTTGCGGAAGAACAACTTATACCGTTCCACCACATGGCGCAAGGCGCTGTCTATTTTGAAGTTCAGCAAGTTCAGTGATGTTTCGTCGGAAGAAAAAGTCTGGCTGTACTTGATGGTATCGGTCAGCCAGTTCTCCCGGTTCGCCGGGCGGGGCAACGGGGAATAGACCAGGAGATTGCCGGTCGTGTCCGTTTCCTCTATGTAAAGCTTTACGGCAAACATGTTGTTGTCATAAAGCTTGATGATCTTCACGCCCTCAAGGGCAAGGCTGTCGATGTCCTCGGCAAATACGCCTTCCTCGTCATACCAGAAGACAATGTTGCGGACGCTGCCCTGCGACAACTCGCGGGCAAACTGCCGCTCAAGAGATTTTTTTATTTCGGTTAGGTTCATGTTCCGATTACCCTCATTTATCGCCGTAATGTGTACGGCAACCGGCTATGATGATTTTTCCGTCAGTGATGCGGTATACTAGCCGGTTAGTATTATCTATGCGCCGGGACCACCACCCGGACATATCGCCCCGGAGAGGCTCCGGCTTGCCGATCCCATCATAGCCGTTGCTGTCAATATCCCGAAGGAGTTGGTTTACCCTTTTCAGCGTCTTTTTATCTTGTATTTGCCAATATAAATAATCCTCCCAGGCTTTATCCGTCCATAACTTTTCCATTGGCTAATCCTCAATTAATTCATGGGCTGTTAGTTTGCCCTCTTCTGCGTCCTGTATGGATTGCCGCAGAATTTTCATATTTGCAGGACTATAAAAAGCGTCTGTATTTAAGGTAATTTCAAAAGGTATGCCGCCTTGACGCAGGGATTGCCGTACAAAGATATTGAACGCCGTGGTCATGTTCAAGCCTAATTCATTAAAAAATTTTTCCGCCTGTTCCTTTAACTCTTTATCAATTCTGATATTCAAGTTTGTCGTTTCAGCCATAATGCAATCACTCCTTTTACTGATATTATATATAATTTTACTATATTCTATGCGCATTGTCTATGGTTTGCACGTAATTTTATTTGCAATTCCAATCAAACTCTATCTTTTGTAATCAATCTATGAAAGCCATAGTTTTTCATGTCTGTTAGGAACTTAAATAAGGACATTTGTCCTCCCAAAACGAGGTTAGACAACTCCCGCAAGCTCATGTAAGCTATAAATAGCCGACGGGAGGGGACCAAAGAAAAGGAGGACGAAACATGGAAACTGCGGTACAAGAA
>JBMOPC010000007.1:0-23771 GCA_049323915.1 Bacillota bacterium | reverse complement strand
ATGAAAAGCTTTCCAGCTCTCATTCCGTTTACTGACTTACTCTCTATTCCCGGTCAGCTCCCGCTGCCCGGAAATGACGAGGCTTGTGTTTTAATCCATCTACACTGTTTAGTTTTCAAGGACCGCTACTGTATGATTTGCGACACTCCTTAAGCCTATCACAATCACTCATCGTTGTCAATCTGAATTTTATTCATGGTGTAATTTTTACTTTTTTTACATTCGCCTCACCGGCGCAAAGTTAACTATACCACCTGACAGCCAGAATATCAACCGGTAATTTGTGGCATGCCAAGTTTTCTTTTTGCCAGTCCCAAATACCGATATTTATTCTATCATGGAATTCACCTGTTTATACCTATTCCTATAAATCCTTCCGGCAAGGATACAAATGTAGAGGGGACCTCTCCTATTATAATGCTTTCGGCAATGGGAACCCGGGTGGCGACACTGCTCCTCCCGCTTTTAAGCGGGACCACTATGCGGACATCCGTGTCATAATTCAGGTAGATTGAATGTCTGGTCTGATTGATACCAGCCTGTTCGAACCTGTCATCAACATTTACCCTCACGGTGCCCATGGGGACCACCTCTACCCTCATACCGGGACCCAGGTTGGAAAGAATATGCACCCCCGTAACCTGCCCGAGGGGTATATAAAAGGCCTCTTCGCGCAGGCGCAGCAGGGCGGCCTGGGCCGCCAGGGTGGTTTCCGAGGAAATCCTGTTGATCATGGCGGTGTTGGCCTGTATCATAACTATTTTTCCACCGCTGTCCTTGTGAATTTCAACAAGATCCCGGTAGCGCATATTTTCTTCGGCAATTTTTGCCCGGACTGCGTTGTTTATTGCCTCGGTGGCCATTTGAACCGATCTTACCTCGGCCATTTCGTAAACGGTTGCCGATATTTGCCGGTTGAATACTGTCAGCAATAAAACAAAGGCTAATAGAAAAATGAGAATAATATACCTTTTTAATGTTTTTTTCCTTTTAAACAAGTTAATCACCCTCAGTTGCAACTGTAACCGTAAGGCAACGAGCATTTCATTATATGCCGCCATGCGACGGTAAGTTTAACAATTGGCTACTACGGATAAATTATATAAATACCATTTATTCTATATAATGGTAATTAATATTCCTGATTAGTCAAAAGTATATTAATAAATTTTGCAGTTGTGGTATAATGTCATGGAATCAAAATCAAACCTGGGGGAGGGCAATATCTTGGCCAGGAATTCCGGGCGAAAGAAAAGGCTGAGACCGGGAAGACTCTTTCTTCTCGTAGGGTTTCTCTGCGTCACTATACTGGGGGTATCGGCCATTGGCCTGCTGGCCGTCAGTATCAAGGATATACCCACCTGGAACAGCGAGGCGCTGTTATCATCCAATTCAACCCTTATATATGATAAGGATAAAAAGCTCATGGCCAAAGTTGGCGTTGAAAACCGCGTGCCGGTATCGGTGAACGATGTGCCCGAATTTGTCCAGCAGGCCTTTCTGGCTGCCGAAGACCATCGTTTTTACCAGCACCGCGGCATCGACTTTATCGGAATTGCCAGGGCCATATTCAGAGATATAACCGGGGGCGGAAAACACCAGGGAGCCAGCACAATAACCCAGCAACTGGTAAAACTGTCCTTTCTAACCCCGGAAAAAACATTCAAAAGAAAAATACAGGAAATAATACTGGCAGTCCAGGTGGAGCATTACTATTCAAAAAAAGAGATACTTGAAATGTATCTGAATAAAATCTATTTCGGACAGGGTGCATACGGCATTCAGGCGGCGGCCCAGACCTATTTCAAGAAGGATGCCAAGAACCTTTCCCTGGCCGAGGCAACACTGCTTGCCGGCCTGCCCAAAAGCCCCAATTATTACGATCCCCTTGCTCCCAAGGATACCCCCGAAGGACAGCCTCACCAGGGCAAATTGAGACAGGAACTGATACTGGACTTAATGGTCCAATACGGCTTTATCAGCCAGTCCATGGCCAACGAGGCCGAGAAAGAGCCCATAAAGATCACCAAATCCCCGTCAAGGTATCCCTACCCCTATTTCGTGGATTATGTAACCGAGCTGCTTATAAATAAATACGGGGAGGAGCAGGTATATAACGCGGGAATGAGGGTATATACCACCATGGACCCCAATATCCAGACCGTGGCTGAAAACGTTATGTCCGACGATAAAAATTACCCGGCCCCCAGAAAAAATCAAAAACCCCAGGGAGCCGCAGTTGTGATGGATCCTTCCAACGGCCACGTAAGGGCTATAGTGGGAGGCAGGGAGCATACCAGCAGGCTCGGCTGGAACAGGGCCACCAGGGAGCCGGGGCGGCAGCCGGGATCAACTTTCAAGCCCATAATAGACTACGGTCCGGCTGTTGAGTTTGCGGGCCTGGGGCCGGCCACCGTTTTGGACGATGTTCCCACAAAGTTCGGGAATTACGAGCCTCCAAACTTTGACAAGCAGCACAGTGGGCTTATTACCCTGCGCAGGGCTCTGGTCAATTCGGTGAACGTGGTGGCTGTCAAGCTGCTGGTGGACCACGTAACCATACCCATGGCCATGGAATTTGCATCCAGACTTGGTTTTGAAATAGACGGACGGTCAGCCGGCGCAAGTCTGGCACTGGGAACCGAAGAAGTGACCCCGCTGCAGATGGCCGGAGCTTACGGAGCATTTGCAAACAATGGAATTTACAACCCGCCGGTGGTAATATTAAAGGTTGAAAGCGCGGACGGCACAGTGCTGGAGGAGCACAAGCCCAAGCCGAAGCAGGCAATGAAGCCTACCACCGCATTTTTGGTGGCTGACATGATGAAATCGGTCACCCAGGAAGGGACCGGGACCAACGCCCATTTCGGGAGGCCTGCCGCAGGCAAAACGGGAACCACCGATGACGGCAAGGACATCTGGTTTGTGGGATTCACCCCTGACCTTGTAGGCATAGTGTGGATAGGATTCGACAACCCCACACCGATGCCTGAGGCCTTTGGCGGTGGACTGCCGGCCAAAATATGGCGGAAGATTATGAGCGAGGCCCACAGGAGCATTCCGGCCAGGGACTTCCAGCGGCCACCGGGAATAGTGAGCGCCACCGTGGACAGCAAATCAGGTCTGCTGCCGGGGCCGAACACCCCGCCCGAGCACCAGGTCACCGACTATTTTGTGGAGGGCACTGTTCCCACTGCCGTGGACAATCTGCACGTGATGGCTGAGATTTGCGCCACCACCGGGCAGCTGCCGAATAAATACTGTCCCGACAAGGTTATCCGCAACCTGGTCAAGCTTCCTTACAGTGTTCCGGAAACTGTGGGCGATTACCGTGACCGTGTTCCCACCCAGGAATGCACCATACACGGGCCCGGGGGAATTCTGATTCCACCAGCCCAGCTTGGAGGCGCGGAGCCCAAACAGCCGGTGAACACTACTCCGGGGGACAGAAGGCAGCCGCCGCCATCTACCGGAATCGTGCCTCCGGCTAACAGCAGACAGTAAGATTGAACAAATTCGCCCTGCGGGCGACTGGAACTCAGAATACAGAACTCAGGACTCAGAATCGAGACAGCCTTAAAAAGTTACCACAAAGCATAAGTTCCCAAATCAAAAAAAGCAGCCCGGGTTTAACCGGGCTGCTGTCGCTTTTTATAACACTAACAATCAGGAAGGGCATGCACCATGTGTGCTTTTTTATATCTTATCCTTCCATGAGGCAGCGGGCTATCACCACCCGCTGGATCTGGTTGGTCCCTTCATATATTTGTGTAATTTTGGCGTCCCTCATCATTCTTTCCAGGGGGTACTCCTTCATATATCCGTAACCCCCCAGTATCTGCAAAGCCTCTGTGGTGACGTACATGGCGGTGTCTGTGGCAAATGTCTTGGACATGGCCGAAAAGAGGCTCAGCTCGTTGGCCGACACTGCCCCAGACTCAAATTCCTCGACCATGCAGGCCGCCTTGTACAATAGCTGGCGGGCCGCCTCTATCCTGGTGCGCAGGTCGGCCAGCATCCACTGCAGGCCCTGGAAGGTAATTATTGGCTTGCCAAACTGCACCCTTTCCTTCGCGTAATTAAGAGCGTAGTCGAATGCCCCCTGGGCCAGGCCCAGCCCCTGGGAACCAACCACCGGCCGGGTCCTGTCCAGGGTCATCATGGCGTATTTAAAACCGCTGCCCTCTTTGCCAAGAAGGTTTTCCGCAGGCACTTCACAGTCCTCGAAGATAAGCTGGGTGGTCTGGGAACCCCTTATTCCCATTTTATGTTCTTTTTTTCCAATGGTAAAACCCGGGGCGTCCTTTTCCACCACAAAGGCGCTGATGCCTTTGATACCCTGCTCCGGCTGCGTTTTGGCAAAAACGGTGTAGGTGTCGGCTATGCCTCCGTTGGTGATAAAGCATTTTGTGCCGTTTAGTATGTACCTGTCACCATCCCGCCGGGCGGTGGTTTTCATGCTCCCGGCGTCGGACCCGGCATCGGGTTCGGTAAGGGCGAAGGCCGCTATTTTATCTCCGGCCGCAAGGTCCGGCAGGAATTTTTGCTTTTGTTCCTCCGTTCCCCCCACCAGTATGGGCATCAGGCCCAGCTCCTGGGCAGCCACGATAAGGGCGGCGGAACCCGAAACCCTGGAAATCTCTTCGGTGATAAGGCATACCGACAGCAGCCCCGCCCCGGTGCCGCCATATTCCTCGGGAACCCCGGCCCCCATGAGCCCCTGTTCCGCGAAAATCTCTTTCAAATCCCACGGATACTCATCGGCCTCGTCGATTTCGGCCGCGCGGGGGGCCACTTTTGTCTCAGCCAGCCTGCGTACGGTCTGCCTTAACAATTCCTGTTCCTCGGTAAGTTTGTACATTTAAAAACCTCCATTAAAAAAGGGGCTACGCCCCTTCGGACGGTATAGACGTCCTACCCCCACTAAAGCAAGGGGGACGCTCAATCATCTCCAATAAAAATCTGTACAAGTTTCTGCTTTTGGCACTTACCACTGGGCGTTTTGGGAATTTCGGGCACCAGGTGATAACGGCGGGGGATTTCATCGGCGCTTAGCAGTCCAGAGCTTTCCACAAAATGCCTTATTATGGACGGGGTTAACCCCGCGTCCGAAGGTACTATGAATGCCGCAAGGTCATAATTGCCGTCAATGCCGGGCATAAAAAGGGTCACCACCTCATCCACCCCGGGATGGCGGTAAATAGCATCCTCCACCTTGCGTATTATTCTCTGGCCTGAACCCGTTGCCTCATCGGGAATATATCCAAGGGGTATATTCCTGTCACTCATCATCCCCACCTCCGTAATCAGTTGAGCAGCCTGCCGGTTTTAGAATGAACAATCATTTTTTCTCGCTGTAACTGTAAAAGCCCTGTCCGGTTTTCCTGCCAAGGTGACCCGCCCGGACCAGTTTGCGCAGGAGCGGGCACGGTCTGTATTTGGAATCCCCGGTTTCATTATACAGCGTTTCCATGACCATTAAAAGTGTATCCAGTCCGATTAAATCGGAAAGTGCCAGCGGGCCTATGGGGTGGTTTGCTCCCAGCATCATTCCCCTGTCGATATCCGCAGCCGAGGCCACTCCCTCCATGAGGACAAACATGGCCTCGTTCAGCATGGGAACCAGTATGCGGTTTACGGCAAACAGCGGCGCCTCGTTTACCATTATCGATTCCTTGCCGAATTTCTCCACAAGTCCGGTGGCCGCCTGCAGTGTTTCATTGCTGGTATCGGCCCCCTTTATCAGCTCCACCAGTTTCATCACCGGAACCGGGTTGAAAAAGTGCATGCCTATGAAATTGCCGGCCCTTCCGGTAGCGGCCGCCATTTCAGTGATGGACAGCCCTGAAGTGTTGGATGCGAATATTACACCCGGCGGGCATATACTGTCCAGTTCATGGTATATGGCTTTTTTCAGGTCCATTTTTTCAACTGCTGCTTCTATTATAAAGTCGCAGACAGACAATTCGCTGATGTCGGTGGTCCCTTTGAGCCTTTTTAATATTGCGTCGGCATCTTCCCGGGAAAGGCGGTTTTTCTGGACTTCGCGGTCAAGGTTTTTTCTTATGGCGCTAAGTCCCCTGGCCACAAAAGAGTCGTCAATATCCCTCATTATCACGCTGAACCCGGCCCTGGCGGCCACCTGGGCGATTCCCGATCCCATTATTCCTGCGCCTATCACGCCAATGGTTTTGATGTCCACATACTCACGCTCCTTGCTAGTCAGCTTTAGTTGTCAGCCCAATATTAGAGACAAACCATGTGGAATGCGGCTTAATTACACATATATCTGGCAGCCTTTTAAGTGCTTGTAAGGTATGCCTTCCCTATTCTGAATTCTGGATTCTGACTCCTGTATTCTGAACAGTTATTCCTTCTCCCTTTCAAATATCATGGCCATTCCCATTCCACCGCCAACGCACATTGAAGCCAGTCCCCAGCGCAGGTTCCGCCTCTTCATTTCATACAACAGCGTGATGGAGATCCTGGCCCCGGTGCAGCCCACCGGGTGGCCCAGGCCGACGCCGCTGCCGTTTACGTTTGTGATTTCCCGGTTCATGTCCAGAAGCTTTTCACAAGCCAGATACTGGGCGGCAAAGGCTTCGTTCAGCTCGATCAGCTCCATGTCGGCCAGGGTTTTGCCGGCTCTCTGAAGCGCCTTTTTGATGGCAGGCACAGGGCCGTAACCCATAAGGTCGGGCTCAACCCCCGCCCTGGCATGGCTCACGATGCGCCCCAAAGGCTTGATTCCCATTTCCCTGGCCTTTCTGGCTGTCATCAGCACCACCGCGGCGGCGCCGTCGTTCAGCCCGGATGAGTTGCCGGCGGTAACCGTGCCGTCCTTACGGAATGTGGGGGGCAGTTTGGACAGTTTTTCCAGTGTCACGTCACGCCTGGGGTGCTCGTCGGTGTCAACCGCCAGCGGGTCTCCTTTACGCTGTGGCACCGGGATTGGGACTATTTCTTCTTTAAATTTGCCCTCGTCTATAGCCCTGATGGCGTTCTGGTGGCTCCTGAAGGCCACTATGTCCTGCTCCTCCCGGGAGATGCCGTATTTGTCGGCCAGCCTTTCGGCGGTCTCGCCCATCATTATCTTGTGAATGGGGTCCATAAGCAGCTCCCACAGGGCGTCTGTCATCTGGCCGTGCTGCAGTCTTTGCCCCCAGCGGGCTCCTTTCAGTGTATAGGGAACGGTGCTCATGGACTCGGCGCCCCCGGCCATAACAATGTCGGAGTCACCGGTGGCTATCTGCTGGTAGCCGCTCACTATGGCCTGCATCCCTGACGAGCACTGGCGCTGGATGGTCATCCCGGTTACTTCTTTGGGAAGCCCGGCCAGCAGGGCGGCGGTGCGGCCCAGGTTGGGCTCGGCGGTATGCTGTGCGCAGCAGCCCATTATCACATCGTCAATACTGTCCGCGCTTATTCCGGACCTGGATATTACCTCTTTCATAACAGGCACCAGAATCTGATTGGACAGCAGGTTTTTGAAGGCCCCGCCAAAATCTCCTATCGGGCTTCTTGCCCCCGCGGCAATAACTATGTCGTCCATAAGCAAGCTGATCTCCCCCTTCAACTGTCGAAAATTTATGCATTTTATTTTTAGTATTAAAAATTCTATTTTCGTTACAAAAGTCCTTTAAAATTAAACCGGGAAGATCACCTATGCAGTAACTTTATATTGCTGTACCCGGCGTTAAAACTGCAAATACCTCTGCCGAAGCTCTTTTTTATTGAATTTGCCCACACTTGTTTTGGGGATCTCGTCAATAAACACAACCTTGTCGGGAAGCATCCATTTGGCCACTTTTCCCTCCAGGAACTTTACTATATCCTCTCCCAGGGTGGTTTCCCTGTACTCCGGCTTCAGCACAACACAGGCCAGCCCT
Organism: Bacillota bacterium; assembly: GCA_049323915.1. Lineage (GTDB taxonomy): Bacteria > Bacillota > Desulfotomaculia > Desulfotomaculales > Desulfocucumaceae > BRHc4a. The sequence goes on along the minus strand of JBMOPC010000007.1, from coordinate 15,882 downwards.
GAAAGGTTTGAAAATACAGCAGCAAAGGACCCGGCCAACAAATCCAAGCATCTACAGGTCCGGACGTTAAGCCCGGGTTAGTCTCTCAGTTTCTTAATCTGCAGGGTGAGCTGAAAATCAAAGCGGTTACTGGCACTCTTGAGGCTTCGCCCTGTGATTTCCTCCACCCGGGCCAGCCGGTAGCGTACTGTGTTAACATGGGTATGCAGCAGGCGCGCCGCCGCCGCAATGCTTCCCCCAGTTTCCAGATAGGCCTCAAGCGTTCCCACCAACTGGGCATCATGTTTCCGGTCATATTCCTCCAGCCTATGAATCAGCCGGTCGCTGAAAGCCCTCCAGAACTTGGACTGGCCGGCCTCGTACAGTATGAAGTTTGAGCCGAGGCTGCTGCTGAAGGTTACCTGCCCCCGGCCTTTTAGTTTGCGGCCTATTTCCACGGTCTGTTCAGCTTCCCGGAAGGCTTCCGCAAAGTGAGTGGCCTCGCTGCAAATCTTTTCGCCCACACCAATGGAGAAGGTGGTTCCGGCAACGTATCGTCTCAGCACCTGCTGCACCACATTGGGCAGTTTTTCACTAACCGCACATCCAGCAGCCTTTGAAGGCTGCTCCACCCAAATGACCATGGTACATTCTCCCAGCAGGCCTACCCAGCATTCCTGCGCCCAGTTCTCCACTTCGCGCCGGAGTTCGTCCCGGGCGGCATGCAGCCGGTGCCACATGTTTTGCGACTCGCCGTCGGTCCTGGGCGCCATATCGGGAACGGCCAGCACCGTTACCCATCCGCGGCGCAGATCCAGGCCAAGCCGGCCCGCCCGCATGCACGCCTCGTCCTGGTCCAGCCTCCCCCCCACCAGGCGATCCAGAAAGTCGCTATTAATCCGCTCCATCACATCTGTAAGCCGATCTTCTATATTTAGCGCCACTGCCAGCACCATCCCGGCCTGGCTTAATAGGATCTCGTCAACAGGCCGGTCCTCTGGCACCATTACCACAAGGCACCCCAACGCATTGCGGGCCAGTCTGAGGGGGACCGCCAAGGCCTGACAAGACAGCTTGTTTTCCGCCGCAGGCGAAATCCTCAACAGGCCGGAGCGCGGGTTAACCCGGGCGAAATGCTTTTTTAAATTCTCTTCATCCGGCGGAGTAATACCGGCTGAAAAGTTCACCCTGGCCCGGCAAAACCCCCAGCGGTCCACCACCATCACCGGAAAGTTCAGCACATGGGACAACACCTCCGCCACCGACTGCACGTCTCCGGTACCCGCCATTTTCTGCATCATGGACAGCCAAATCTGGTGCCTCCGCTCTTTTATCTGCCACTGTCTGGTCTGATCGATCAGCCCGCTGAGCCGCTTGGCCATGGCGCTAAAGTAATTGACGTCCCTTTCCTCCCATCCGCAGCCGTCCCTTTTATTGCTCAAGTGCCAGACGCCGATTACTTCTGAACCACACTCCAGAGGGACTGTCATGAGTTTTTCAACCCGGTACATCTCTACATATCTTTGGATAACGTTGGGGTCTTCGGAACACCGGTTGGAAATATACGGCTGGCGTGTACGGAAGGCCTTTACAGCCGCCCCTACCCCATCTGCCGGGACCCGGTATTCTTCCACCATTTCCCGCCGCACGTCAAAGGCCGGGTATTGCAGCGAAAGCATGCTGGAATCCGGATCAAAAAACATGATGCCCCCCTGCCCCGCCCCCACCATATCCTTGGCTAACGTCAGTACATTCTGTAGGGCCTCTTCCGCCGGCGTTTTAGCTTTATAATTTGAAGGCAGAGGTTTTCTTTCCACACCAGAACTCTTGGTCCACATTGGCAGATCCCTCCTGTGGCGGGCTGACCCAAGGATACAAACCGGCCGAAATCTCCCCCCGTCCGGGCACCATGCCTGTTTGGCCGTCTATTTCCGTACAGCTCACGAGGCTAATCAGGTCAGCTGCCGCGATAGTAGTCGTGATATAACTGGCGCAAATCACGCTTGAGGATTTTGCCTGTAGGTGTCTTAGGCAACTGGTTAACCACAACCACGCCCTTGGGGGCCTTGAAGCCCGCCAGGCGCTCCCGGCAGAGGGCCATTATTTCTGCTTCATTCACCTGGACCCCCGGTTTGGGCACAACGAAAGCGGTTACCGCCTCGATCCACTTTTCGTGCTTCAACCCTACCACGGCCACTTCGGCTACCCGGGGATCACAATACACGACCTCTTCCACTTCACGGCTGGATACATTTTCGCCCCCGGTTTTTACCATGTCTTTCTTGCGGTCCACCACTGTGATATAGTTTTCTTCGTCGGCCAGCCCCATGTCGCCGCTGTGGAACCATCCGCCGGCAAAGGCCTCGTCGGTCTTTTCGGGGTCCTTGAAATACATTAGCATAACGTGGGGGCCACGGCCGCAAATTTCACCTGGAACCCCGGCTCCCACGGGACGGTGGTCTTCGTCCTCCAGCCTGGTTTCCATGTTCAACCCCCCTTTACCGGCTGCTCCTATCCTGGCCTGGTGTTCCTCCGGCCTCAGCATGGTGTGGTAGGGTGATAGCTCGGTCTGCCCGTAATAATTGTAGAAGCGCGCCCCCGGAATGCGTTCGAGCAACTCCTTAAGCACCTCCACCGGCATGATGGAAGCCCCGTAATAACACTTGCCCAGTGAAGAAAGGTCATATTTTTCCGATCCCGGGTGCCGGAGCAATCCTATCCACACCGTCGGGGGGCAAAAAAGCATGGTGGCGTGGTGTTTTTCCACGGCGTCGAGCATTGCGCCGGGTTCGGCCTGGAAAAGCAATACATTGGTCGCCCCCACCATGAAGCAGGGCGTCAGAAAAACGTCTCGCTGGGCACAGTGAAAGATGGGCAGCGCGTTGACACAAATGTCATCCGGCGTGTAATTGCCGTCTATAGTACAGCTTACGTACTGGGATATCAGCGACTGGTTGGTGAGAACCACCGCCTTGGGCAGGGATTCGGTACCGCTGGTGTAGACCATCTGAACGGGATCGTGTATGTCCATCTCAACGTACTGCTCGTTTACGTCAGCCTCCTGAAACCATTGGTCAAAAGAAAGCCAGCCCTCCGGCGCCGGATCTCCCAGGCCCTGGTCCGACCAGATGAAAGTCCGCACCCCGGGCATATCGCCTACCACTTCTTTCACCTGGGGCCACAAGGCGTCCTCGACAATGAATATCTTGCTTTCAGAGTGATTTATGCAGTACGCGATATCCTTCCCCGTCAGCAGGTAGTTAATGGCCAGGTAAACGCCGGCTGCCCTGGCCGTACCCAGCCAGGCTAGCACGTGATGGGCGGTGTTGTGGGCCAGAATAGCCACGCGCTCATATTTTTGAAGCCCCAGGGACAGCAGCGCATTGGCCACCTGGGTGACCTTTTGGTCGAGTTCCCTGTATGTGTAAACATGGTTTTTGTATATAAGGGCCGGCTTGTTGGGATAACGGTAGGCGCTGCGCCTGATTATATCGGCGACCACCCAGCGCCCGATATTGTTATACTTCCGGTGTAAAAATTCCACTGATTCCTTATCGATACGGTGAAACTGCAGCCTTTCCTGTTCGGTGATGAGTGGATCAGACAAATTTATCAACTCCTGTATTGTCATATTTTTATTTCGATTCTGTTTCTTTTTTACCTGCCAGGTAATCGTCCAACTGTTCAAAAAACATGGCCAGGGTTGATTTATCCACCGGCCTGGTGCACAGGCTGACCGTCACATAAAGTATCACATTGACTACAAAGGCCACCAGGACCGGCTGAAAGCCGAGTGTGACGGCCTTATATTTCATGGCCAGCACCAACACCAGTACCCCACCGGCCAGGCCGGCAACGGCCCCCTGCTTGGTGCCCCTTTTCCAGAACAGACCGCCCACCAGTAAAGGCAGCCACTGGGAAAATCCGGGGGAGGCAATGGCGCTCAGGTACAGCCCCATCTCGGTGGGCCTCTTCCAGGCCATGATGAAACTCAGGACGATCACCACAAACAGTCCTATCCGGGTGTAAGTAATCATCTCGGCATCGCTGATCTTCCTCCCGATCCAGCGGGTCAGAAGGTCCCGCGAGATAAAAATGCCCGAAACCATTAGCTGTGTGCCTACCGTGGAAAGGGCGGCGGCCACCACGGCCATCAACACCAGCACCCCGAACCATGTGGGCAGAAACTGGGTGATCACCATCTGCACCACGGCGTCTGCGGCCTTGCCTTTTAGCCCGGGCATCAGGGCCGGCCCTACCAGCATTCCCCAAAGGTTGGGAATGGCGTAGAAAATAATCCCCCCCAGCACGATGAAGGACAGGGCGAAGGACCGCAGCACCCCGACGGTGCGTGCGGTCATGGTGGTGACGACCACGTGGGGCCAGGCGCAGGCGGTCAATCCGGTAACGGACAGCCCGATCATGGCCTTGTATGTCCATATGCCCATCGGCCCGGGAGCGCTAAAAATGGACGGATTTGTTGCCTGAAGCTGCTGAGCCGCCCCCACAAGGCCGTTGGGCAGGGCGACAGCTATGACCCAGATCAGGGATCCGGCGAAGCCGGCGATGAATAAGCTCCCCAGGAATACGTTGACCCAGGCCACTGTGCGCATACCTCCCAGCAGCACCACTGACACCAGCAAAACACCCAGATAGGTTGCCCCCACCATGTACGGCAGGCCGGTCAGCGCGTGGAAACCGGCCCCGGCGCCCACCACCTGGACCCCTACATAGGGCACGATGAACACCAGCAGCACGATGGCAGTCAACTGCTGGAGAAAGGGAGATTCATATCGCCTGCCGATAAATTCGATGGGAGAAATCAAATTGTGCAGGCGGCTTACCGCCCACAGGCGCGGGCCCACCAGAACAAAAAACGCGGCAAAGGAAAGGTGTGCCGTCATCACAAATATGGAATACGGCGCACCGCTCAGGTATGTAAAGCCAGGGTAGCCGTAAAAGGTCCAGGCGCTGTATATGACAAAAGCGACATAAAAGAACATCACCACCGATCCAATCTGACGCCCGGCCAGCATGTAGTCCACCGCAGTTTTCCGGGAAAACCGGGCGCCGTAAACACCGATTATAACCACCACGACGCCAAACAATATAATGGCCAGCAAAGATCCAGACATAAGCCTATTACCCCCCTTCAATTACATTTGACGGTATTGCCAGTGGTTGTACAAGTAAATAAAAAAGGCCACTGCCGATACTATCAATACCAGCACCTGCCAAAACCACACCGCCGGCATAAAACCAAAAAACAAGGTATTGGAAAAAGCCAGCCAGGGTATCACGAAAGCCATAAATATAACCGCCGCCGCCAGTACAGTCAAAAACACCTTGCCGGATCCGTGATTCGTCATTTCTCGCATTGAACAAACCCCCTTTCATTATTTTTTTAATTAAATTACTATTCTGAATTATAAATAACTTGACGGGAAATATACTATGGCCGAAGAACACAAAAATTGATGCAACTGCCTAACCGGCTTTTAGATAAATACAACAAGCCGCTGGTTGAAGATTGTTCACACGTTTCTGAGGTGTTATTATTATTACCGTAAGGGCTCAGGCCCGCCGGTTTAACCCCCCGGAGAATTGGAATACTGGTATTGCGGAGGTATAGGTAATTGATATTCGTTATATCCCTTGCTGTTTTAATTCTGGACCAGGCCAGCAAATACCTGATCATGGCCAATATGACACTGAACCAGTCCGTCCCGGTAATCACAGATGTCTTTCACATCACGTACATTCGCAACCCGGGGGCCGCCTTCGGGCTCATGGCATACCGGACGACTTTCTTTATTGCGGTGAGCATTCTGGTCATTTTGGGAATATTTATTTTTTATAAAAAGTATGGCGGAAAGGGAGCGGTACCGGTGACCCTGGGGCTTATAGCCGGGGGCGCCCTGGGAAACCTGGTGGACAGGGTCCGCTTCGGGGAGGTAGTGGATTTTCTTGATTTCCGGGTATGGCCGGTGTTTAACCTGGCGGACTCGGCCATCGTGGTGGGGGCAGGTCTTTTGATGATTGTTTTCTGGAGGCTGGAGGGTAAAGCCTGATGGAAACCACGGCAACCACTTTACAGATATACTGCTTTAATGCCGGAGAGGCCGACTCGGGGCAAAGGCTTGATGTTTATCTCGCCGGTGAAAACCCCCGGATGAGCCGCTCCCACATTCAAAAGCTTATTTCTGAAGGAATGGTGGACGTCAACGGCATGCCCGCCAGGACCAACTACCGGCTAAGGATGGGGGACGCCGTGGTTTTAAGAATCCCTCCCCCGGTGGAACTGGTGGTGGAACCGGAGCCAATCCCGCTGGATATTTATTACGAGGACCCGGACGTGGTGGTGGTAAACAAGCCCAGGGGAATGGTGGTGCACCCCGCCGAGGGCAATTACACCGGGACGATGGTCAACGCCCTCATGTATCACTGCCAGGACCTTTCCGGGATAAACGGGGTCATGCGGCCCGGAATAGTGCACAGGCTGGACAAGGACACGTCGGGGCTTCTGATGGTGGCAAAGAACGATTTCGCTCACATGGAACTGGCCAGGCAGCTGAGCGAAAGGAGAGTGGAAAGGCGCTACCTTGCCCTGGTTCACGGCGCTATGAAGTATGACCGGGGAAAAGTAGATGCCCCCATCGGCAGGCACCCCAGGGACCGGCAGAGGATGGCGGTGGAACCTAGGAACGGCAAGCCTGCGGTAACGCACTACAGTGTCATTGGCCGGTACGGCGGTTTTACATACCTGGAGCTGCGGCTGGAAACCGGGAGGACGCACCAGATAAGGGTCCATATGGCCTACCTGGGCTACCCGGTGGTGGGTGATCCCAGGTACGGCCCGGCCAAAAACCCCTTCGGGCTGGAGGGGCAGTTTCTGCACGCCGCCCTTCTGGGGTTCGTCCACCCCCGCAGCGGTGAAAAAAAAGTATTCCAGGCTCCGCTGCCGGAGGAATTACAGAAAGTGCTGGATAAAATCACACACTGACAATCTTTTGGCAGTTATTTCTCCTCCTCTCATTTCCTCCGGTAAATCATTTCCATATACAGAGCGGCTATCCCCGCCGCCATGAGGGGGCCCACCGGAACCCCGTGAAAGAACACGATGCCGAAAATAGATCCTATCACCAGTCCAAAAATAATTTCCGGCCTAGTGCCCAGGAGCTTTATCCCCTCGCTGTTCATGTGGGTGGCCACCGCCCCCCCGATTATGGCCAGCATACCCGGAAGAGAGGTCATGTTATAGAACAGGTCCTTTTCGGTCACCACACCCTGTGCAATGGGCACCAGTATGGAAAGCAGCAAAAAAAGCAGCCCCACTTCAAGTCCGCGCCTTTCCAGCAGGGGAAATATGAAATTAAGCCTGGAGAACTTTAAAATAAGCAGAACGCAGGCGGCTATGGCTATGAGGTTTGACTGGGCTATTATCCCTATCATCAGCAATACCACCAGCATGCTTACCCCGGCATAAACATCCCCTGCTTTCACTACGCTTCTTTTGTACTGGGGTATTTATATGTGAAAGGTCTGGGTTATATTACCAGCAAGACAGGCGGCCTGTGATAACAAAATCGCCCTGCGGGCGACTGGAACTCAGAACACAGAATAGTGACAGCCTGCTTTAATAGCGACCTCAAGATGTCTGGATTGCATAGAAGCGCTTTTGCGATTTAGTACGTTAAAGCATCATATACTTTCCTTAATGATTAAAAAGTTAAAAAAGCTCCCGCCAGGGAGCTTTTTTGCTATAGGGTTATTCTAAGTGAATCGGACCGGAGTCCCACCCTCAGGGCCTCCAGTGCCAGCACCTCGCTGGTGGGGATGTTTCCGAGGTTCACATTTGGCCCGAACCGGGTGATCAGCTCAAGCTGCTGGTTCTTGTTGGGGGCCTCCCACATTATTATCCTGGGGTCCTCGATTTCCTGCAGAAGCTGTTCCAGGTCATCCTTTATGAAGTTGCCGTTCTCGTCATAAAGCCCGACGTTGGCTCCGGTCTCCCTGCCCTCCAGTATAACCCTGAAAGCCCCGTTTTTGAGGTCCTCTTTTATCTGCGCGGCGAAAACAGAAATGGGAGTATCGTCGTTTTCATCTTTTTTCCCCACCTCCGTGATCACCTTGAAACCCATTTCATTTGCCCTGGCGATGGCCCTTTCTCTCACCTCTTTTTCCAGTATGATGGTCCCGTCGGAGACCTCAATACATGTAAACCCAAGATTTTTTGACAAAAACAGATAGTCATCCATTTTATCCTGCAGTATGGCCACTTCAAGGAAAGTGCCGCCGGGATATATCTCCACCCCGTGGGAACCGGCCAGCTCTATTTTTTCCATAAGAACGCTGTTATTGTATAATGCCGAGGTTCCAAAGGCCAGTTTAATGAAATCTATATGTTCTCCCGCAATATTTAACAAATCCTTAGTTTGGGAAAGGCCCATTCCTTTGTCAATAATCATGGTAAGCCCCTGATTTCTGGGTTTGGAATACCTTCCCCCCAGTGGGCATTTAATCATTTCCCGCCATTTAATTCCATAATCTATTGGGGTCATGTTTTATCTCCTTTCCATCCGAATAACCTTATTTGTGGTGTAGTTCAGGTTATTCAACAGAAAGGTAAATTGCTAACTTGATTTAACATAATAGCCGTAATTAATTAAACATGTCCATTGGCTCCCCTTTTGTCTGTAAGTATTTATTTCCCGGAGATGATTATTAGACCATCAATGGAATAATTTGAGCCCAGACACCGGGACAGGACGGTATTTCCCCCCAACCACATAAAACATAACCCTTTATATTCTATAATACCCCTGTGTCCAACGCTGTGGACCTAATCACCGGCATTCGACATCTTTCTTGCCATCAGGGCGGCCCCAAGGGCGCCGGCGATCTGCGCCCCGGCGGGAACAGCCAGCTTTAAGCCCAGCTTTTCCCCAAGAGCCCTGACCAGGCCTGTGTTTTTGGAGACACCTCCGGTCATGACAACCTCCGGCCTTATATTGACACGGGCGGCCATTCCTGCAATCCTGGAGGCCATGGCCTCATGTATGCCCGCTATAATTTCTTCTTTCGGGGATCCGGAGGCAATCCTGGAGATAACCTCGGACTCGGCGAAAACAGTGCATACGCTGCTTATCTCCGCCTTTCCGGCGGCCGCCAGGGACATTGCCCCGAACTCCTCCAGGTCCACCTCCAGTGCGTAAGCCATAATCTCGAGAAAGCGCCCCGTCCCTGCGGCGCATTTGTCATTCATCACAAAGTCAAGCACCTTGCCCCCGGGGCTGACCGATATGGCCTTGCAGTCCTGGCCTCCCACATCAATGACCGTGGCCGCACCGGGTACCAGATAACTGGCCCCAAATGCGTGACAGGATATCTCGGTGAACTGCCGGTCAGCCTCTTTCACCTGCATCCGGCCGTATCCGGTAGAAACAATGCCGCTGATATCCTTCCTCTCAATCCCGGCCTTTCGCAATGCCTCCCCCAGCACCGCAGAGGCCGCCGCGGAGCTGCTGTAGCCCCTGAATGCCACCACCGAGGCCGCGATGTCCCGGTCCCTCAATATCACGCACTTGGCTGTAATGGATCCTATGTCAATACCGCAGTAGTACACTTGCCCGCCTCCCCAACAACAACTAAAAAGATTTTATTAGCCGGCTCCCGCTTCGTCAACACCCAAGAATCAACCATAAGCCATAAGCTGCAAGCTTTTACGGATCATATAAAACCTCTTCTGCCTATGAACCCGCAAGCTGCTGCAACCCCTGCCCCACACCTATATTCTGAGTCCTGAGTTCTGAGTCCTGAGTTCTAACAAAAAATGCATATCAGCATCAAAACCTTTCCGTCCAGGCCACCAGGGGCAGTTCAAATTTGCTGACCAGGTCGGGATTTCCCGGCCTGACCCTTACAGTGTACCCGAATGTCCCCTGGGGCAAGGTTGCCTGCCCCTTGAAAACAAACAAACCCTCACCGGCTGCGCCCTCAAAAAGCAGCGGGGCGGTGCTGAGTCCTTGGAGGCCCTTTTCCGTGACAATACCGTAAACCATTTCCACATCCACATCATAGGGGTCAATCGGGCCAAGACCGACATAGGCCTTCAGCACCAGCACCTCCCCCACATTCATCTCCCTGGTGACATTGGTATCCACCCGGCTTATCTCCACCCTGTGCCAGTTTTCCGCAAGGAACCTTTTGTACCCCTTCATCTTCTCTGCCATATTGTAATTGTTTTCGGAAAAATACTCCTTTCTCTTTATAGACGGTATATAGAATCTCTCGGTATATTCCCGGACCATCCTTTCTGTGTTGAAAATGGGGGTGATGGTGCGCATGGAGTGCTTCATCATCTGCACCCATTCCCTGGGAAAGCCCATTTCCTGCCTGTAATAGGCCGGGATAACCTTTTCTTCAAGCACCGAGTAAAGAGAATAGCAGTCGTCCCGGTCCTGCATCTCATCGCTGGCATACATGCGCTTTTCACCCAGGGCAAAGCCGTTCCTTCCATCGAAGGCTTCGGGCCACCACCCGTCCAGTATGCTCACGTTAATGACACCATTGGCTGCAGCCTTCTGCCCGCTGGTTCCGCTGGCCTCCAGGGGGCGCCTCGGCGTATTGAGCCAGACATCCACCCCCTGCAGAAGGTACCGGGCCATTTCAATGTTATAGTCCTCCAGGAAAACTATTTTTCCCCTGAACTCATCCCGGTTTGATATATCATAAACCAGCTTTATGAGGTCCTGCCCTGCCAGGTCGGCCGGATGGGCTTTCCCGGCAAAAACAAACTGCACCGGCCTTTCGGGGTGATTGACCATGGTGGACAGCCGCTCCAGGTCCCGGAACAATAGCCCTGCCCTTTTATAGGTGGCGAACCGGCGGGCGAAGCCCACCGTCAGAACGCCCGGACACAGGAAGTCCTCCACTTCCCTTACCCGCTCGGCGGGCTCCTGGTTCCTTATTCTCTGCTTCCTCAGGCAGTTCCTTGCGTAGCGTATCATTTTCTCCTTCAGAGACTGGTGCACCACCCAAAGCAGGTTGTCCGGAAGCCCGCTGATATTCTTCCACATCTGTCTGTCCACAACTCTCTCATGCCAGTCGGGCCCCAGGTATATGGTATAAAGGTCCTTAATCTCCTGGGCCAGCCAGGACGCAATGTGCACTCCGTTGGTAACATGGGATATAGGTATCTCCTCGGCGGGTATCCTTGGGTAAAGGTATGAAAACATCTCTCTGGAAACCTCTCCGTGCAGACGGCTGACACCGTTGCAGTACGCCGAGTGGCGAAGGGCGAGGAGAGTCATGTTAAACATCTTGCGGCCGTCATCCCAGGCAAGGTTCAGTATGTCCTCCCTCTCAACACCCAGCAGGTCGTAAAGGTGACTGAAATAATGTTCCACCATTTCGGCCGTGAACAGGTCGTGGCCGGCCGGAACAGGTGTGTGTGTGGTGAATATTGTGTTGCTTTTCACCACCTCGATGGCCGTGTCAAGAGAAAGCCCCTTTTCTGACATCAGCTCCCTAAGCCGCTCAATTATCAGAAAGGCGGCGTGACCTTCGTTAATGTGCCACACCGAAGGGTTAATTCCCATTTTCCTCAGAGCCTTCACCCCTCCCACCCCCAGCAGTATTTCCTGGGAAATCCGGACTGTCCGGTCCCCTCCATACAACTGGCCGGTTATGGCCCGGTCCTCAAGGCTGTTTAGCGATAGATTGGCGTCCAGCAGAATGAGGTCAACCCTCCCCACCCTGGACCTCCACACCTTTACATAAACGTCCCGGCCGGGAAACCAGACCTTTATGATAAGCTCTCCGCCATTAGGGTCATAGACCGGCTGTATGGGCTGGTCGTAAAAATTGTAGTAGGGATAATGGGCTTCCTGTCTTCCCTCCCTGTTGACTATCTGGTTAAAATACCCGTGCTTGTATAATATACCGACTCCCGTAAAGGGCAGGCCCAGGTCGCTGGCCGATTTAAGGTGGTCCCCCGCCAAAAGCCCAAGCCCCCCCGAATAAATGGGATGCGACTCATGCAGGCCGAACTCAAGGGAGAAATAGGCAATGGAGCTGTCCCTGAAAGCGGGGTAGGCGCTCTCAAACCAGGATTTCCTGGTAAGATACCGGTTGTAGTCTTCCATCACCTGCCTGTACAGCTTGAGGTACTCCTCTTCCTGGGCGATTTCCTCCAGTTCCTCCTCGTTCACCAGAAGCAGAAACTTCACCGGGTTGTGGCCCACCTCCCCCCACAGTGACTCGTTTATTCTTTTGAAAAGGTTTTGAGCGTGGGCATTCCAGCTGAACCAGAAATTCCGTGCAATATCACCCAGGCCCTCGATCTCCCGGGTCAGTCTGGGCCTTATCGAAACAGTCCTGAAGGAATACATAAACTAAACCTCCTGCGGTTTCTCAGTTTTAAATATTTCAACCGGAACATGGCAATTTCCTTCAGCCGCCACGGCCTTTGCCCGGCATTTTTCCATACTGTAACATTTGTTCCTTGCAAAGACTATTATGGATATAAAATCTTGATTGGGCGGTGTTAAATAGATGTACGATGCCAAAAGAAAACCGCTGGTATGGTCCTGGCCCCCCGTAAAGCGCAACGGGGCACCGGCTTCAGAATCTCATACAATCAAGGCTGAGTTAGCCGCGGAAAACCATGAGGTTCAGCCCGCCGGGGAAGAGTCCCGCCCCGAAACCGGGGCCGGTGTGAGTCCGGCTGAAACTGTTCCGGAGCAGGCCACTGAAGTAGAATCTGTGGAAAAGGCAGAAGCAGGGTACGAAGACCCCGGCAGCTCAACAGAAGAGGAGAGGGTCTCGTCAATTCCCGGGATAACAGATGCCCCCAAAGTGCCCGGACCCGCTATCCCGGGGATGGAGCTGGCCAGGGCTTATGTTCCTTACCAAAGGTACGGGCCCACATACCCCCCCAGGGAAGCCCTGGAAAAAGGCACGCTTTTCCCGGATCTGTACCGGCCCTATCTTTACTAGGATATAGAACGGAGGCGTAAAAAATGAGCGATAGCCGCCTGTCCCTTTTAAGGCAGATAATGGAACTGGAATTCACCACCATAGAGCTGAACCTGTTTCTGGACACCCATCCCAACGACCAGGAAGCGTTGAGGGACATCTACCAGGTAAACCAGAGGCTTCTCCATTTGATATCGGTATATGAACAACAGCACGGCCCCCTTTTCCCCTTCACCACTCAGCACAGCAATACCTGGAGATGGGCCGAAGAGCCGTGGCCGTGGGAGATAAACTACTAGAAAGCTGCTTAACCCGGGTCAGAATTCAACCTACAACCTATCCCCCAACCACTTATGAAAGGGAGTCAGTTTATGTGGATATATGAAAAAAAGCTTGAATACCCCGTAAGAGTACTGGGTACCGACCTCCGCATGGCAAAATTTCTGCTGGCCCAGTACGGCGGCCCGGACTCCGAGCTTTCTGCCGGTGTGCGTTATCTTACCCAGAGGTATTCAATGCCCACCAACAGGACAAAAGGTCTGCTCACAGACATAGGCACAGAGGAGCTTGCCCACTGGGAGATAATCGCCACCATGATCTACAAGCTAACCCACGGCGTACCGGCGGAAGTCATGAGGGAGGCCGGGATGGGGGGCTATTTCACCATGCATGACAACGCTGTGTACCCCGTCAACCCGGACGGGGTGCCCTGGACTGCCGCCTACATACAGGCCACCGGAGACCCCATCACCGACCTTCATGAGGACATGGCCGCCGAGCAAAAGGCCAGGACCACTTACGAGCACCTGATAATGCTCACGGACGACCCGGGCATTAAAGACACTCTGAGGTTTTTAAGGGAGCGCGAGGTGGTCCACTTCCAGCGCTTCGGCGAGGCTCTGGTCCAGGTGCAGGAGTTCATGGACGGCAAGAAGGTTTTCTGAAAAAATAAAACCACTGACACCGGAACGAAGTTTCCGGTTTATTTTTTGGCATCTCCGCGGATACTACACTTCCAACCACCGCAATATAACAGCCGTGGTATAAACCTTTACACCTTTCAAATCTTTTAAGTCATTGTCGTTAGACCATATAGGGCAATCTAGCGTTAGGGCAAGAGCTAGAAGTTCAACATCGTCAGGATCACGTTTCCCTATCAAATCCAAAGCTATAGGTATTTGACTGGAATAAACTTCTTTCGTTATAACCTTGACATCTAACAAAGAAAAGGCTGTCTCCATGGTACTCCTGTCAAGCCCCTTCTTTTTAGCAAGAACAGGAATATATTCCTGTATTTCTTCAATTTTATTGGCGGTGGTCAAAAACTCGACATCTTTAACGTTGGTAAATACTTTAGCAGCCTTCCCTCCGATCAGAAATGACAGAATTACGTTGGCGTCTACGGCGATTTTCCCTGAAATTTGCAAAGTCTTCCAGCACCTCTTCTTCCGTAATTCCCTTTTCCGCTCTTTCCTTATCCAGTTTAGCAGTTAAAGCTTTTAAAGCCGCCCGGCGCACTTCATCTTCTACTTTTATATCATCCCAGGGAATGAACACACCCGCCGGCTTACCGTTCCGGAAAACCAACACTGTTTCGTTTTGGCGTATAAGTCTGGATGCGTTTGTTTTAAAGTCCCTGACAGTTACGAATTCCAATGTAGTCACCTCCGTGACTACATTATACCAAATAAACAGAAAAAGGCAAACAATATATCCGACACATTTTATATTTAGTTATCGATGATTTCGCCTTGCGTACAGCGTAAAAACATATAAGTCCAAAAGACAGAGAAAGCCAAATAAAATAAGGCTTGTGAAGGACTGTAAAACATAAAGTACGGCGGCCCGGACTCCGAGCTGTCGGCCGGTGTTCGCTACCTCACCCAGAGGTACTCAATGCCCACCAACAGGACCAAGGGGCTCCTGACCGACATAGGCACAGAGGATCTGGCCCACTGGGAGATAATAGCCACCATGATCTACAAGCTGACTCATGGAGTCCCCGCCGAAGTTATGAGAGATGCAGGAATGGGAGGCTATTTCACCATGCACGACAACGCTGTGTACCCCGTCAACCCGGACGGGGTGCCCTGGACGGCGGCGTACGTACAGGCCACCGGAGACCCCATCACCGACCTTCATGAGGACATGGCCGCCGAGCAAAAGGCCAGGACCACTTACGAGCACCTGATAATGCTCACGGACGACCCGGGCATTAAAGACACTCTGAGGTTTTTAAGGGAGCGCGTGGTGGTCCACTTCCAGCGCTTCGGCGAGGCTCTGGTCCAGGTGCAGGAGTTTATGGACAGTAAAAAAGTGTATTAGAAAAAAGGACAAAACCGCCTGCACAGGCGGTTTTGTCCTTAGCTGCCGGTGAAAGCTTAATATCTTTGGCAGCCGGTAAATCATAGAACCGCTAGCCTATACACCCGAAGAATTTGAAAACCTTTATAATCATCCGCTATAATCATCCGCCATTTTTTGGCAACATCCAACCCGGCTACCTTAATTCAACAACATCAACATCAAGCCCCTGACGGTTTACCTCGAATCTGTCTGAATCCATCAAATCTCCTATACTTAAATCAATTACAAAAGGAAACAAAGCAGAGGCCTCGTTCAAGCTTTGTATTGATAGGGTTTTTTGTTCTGCGCAAGTAAGGTAACACTCCAATAACCATAGTTTTAAGCCTTTTTCAGTTAACCTTATCTTTTGTAGTTGCTTGTAAAAGCCTTGCTTATCAGAGTTCTGTAAGACACCCCAGTTGACCATAGACCTTAAAATTCTCTGAACAGCATATGCCTTGTACCCGGTTTGATGGACACGCAGAACTGAAGTAAAATGTAATTCAGCAGGAGGTGTCCATCATGGAAACAAAAGGAAAAAGATACGACAAAGATTTCAAACTTGGTGCTGTTAAGATG
>JBMOPC010000006.1:0-24207 GCA_049323915.1 Bacillota bacterium | reverse complement strand
GGTTCTTGCGCGCTGGGTGCCCCCGGCTTTAGCCGTGGGGAGGAAAGCGCGCCGGAATCCTCACGCATAGGCATATCCATCCTTTCTGTGGATTACGGTGCAGTATTTATGCGATACATCGCCAACACCATTTAGTTTAAAAATTCCTTTCGCGCGCACTGAAAGGCGACCGATATGAACACCGGCAAACTTCCCCCTTGGGACTACAGCACGGACAATGTCTCCAGTTTGAAAACCAAAATAACTGGTCTTGTTAGAGCGATGACGGATCGGAAAGCCGAACTTGTCCGTCCCGCATATCTGTCTGGTGCCGTGACCGACGGCTTTAACCTTGAGGATGCGAATCCCGGGATCAAGTCTTACGCTCTCTCCCGATTCCCCAACGCATGCGGCGTCAATCCAGTGGGATTTAGGATATTGCTGCTTTGTACGGTTATGCTTGGTCCTGCCTCCGGACCAGAATGAGACAGGCAGACCGTATTTCTTTAAGATGGCGCCAACGGCATATCGGGTAGCATTGATTGCAGCTGTGTCTTTAAGGGGCTCAAGGGCCTGTTTCTGGATGTTGGGGTGGCCGAACTCCTCTGCGGTGAGGCTTCCCTTTTCCCGGTTGCATTTCTCGCACGACAATGCAAGATTGGTTATTCTGTCCGTACCGCCTCTTGACTTTGGGATAATGTGCTCAACCTCAAGCGGGACGCCTGTCTTTCCGCAGTAGGCGCACTCGCGGCCCCTTTTTTCCAGGAGATACTCCCTGATCTCATAGCCGTTCCCTGCTGATATTCAGCGCCGGATATCTCTGGATTTACAATTTTTTGTGTGTCGAAACGAGCTGTCTCAACGGCTATTCTGGCCCCAGCCACCGCCCGGCCAGCTGCGCGCCATATTCCGGGTGCAGCTCTCCTTCAGGGCCGTCCATGTTGGGGCAGTGCCAATATCCCCAATCGTGGATAATTATGCATACCAACTCTCGCCAGGTCGGACGGCCATATAAGGCCCACCAGGCCAACAGGACCGTCACAGGGTGCCAAAGGAACCGTGAACCCCATATAAAAGGCTGCGCTTGCCTATATTCAGCGTCATTACCTCCCCTTTTCTCGCCATTTTTTGTTTTATGCATAACTGGCCTCTATCAATGAGCGCCAAATAAAAAACCCCCTTATTCGGGGGAAAATGTTTTTATTATCTATTTTGAGCTTTTTAATATAATGATTGAGCTATTGAACGACTACCAATATCCTGACGTCCGCCTCCCTTACCTAGTTTTCCAGCTCCGTTGATGCAAAACTCGCTTGAATTCATGACGGATGAGTGCAACGTGTAATTATCTGTTTTTTTCTTCTGTCTGATCCTTCTTTGTCTTCTCTGACAATTCCTTTTTTTAATCCATCCTTCAAGTCCTCCTATTTCAAATAATTGCTTGTATGTCATATTTAACACTCTAGCCAACGCCTTTACGCCAGGTTTTCCACGGTGCCTCATCATATGTCTGATCATCTTTACACGCAGCTCTGGCTTACAGCGCCAAACCATTTTTATCTCGGATATTGAACCTAGTATTTCTGTCACCCTCACCCAACCCCCTTTATTTTCGCGCTCTCTCCAAGGGGCCGGTACATTGTCCGGCTCCTTACGACAGCGCACGAAAATACGCTGTGAGTAATTCACACTTGATGGCATTCCATAATCACGGCGATATCCTTTGACCCTTTACGGGGAGCTCGGCGTGCCCTCTTTGCCGTCAAAACTCTACGGTGGGGGAGCTCTTAGCATCTATATACCTGGCAGTTACATGATTCACGGAAACATAGACTGGCCACATTCTCGCTATATATTCCGTATCTCAATCAGCACTTTGCCATTTAACTTCGCCGGTCAAGCCCGGCTCTCTTTGCCGATATCTTCCGATATGTAGTATCCGGAGATACTAAAATAAAGTTATGGCTTAGCCATCTTACCGGTTCTAAGGATGTTATTCAACATCCCTTGCCGGTATTATTCATCTCGATTGTCAAGGTGCAAATGCCAACAATTGTGGCTTATTATTGGGTTACTCACCGGAATAGGTTTCCAGTGATTTGTACCGCTTAGCGGCACGCCCTGGAACAGATTTTTTTTCTCTGCCCTGGGGCCTACCGCCATCCCTCTGTTCCCTCCCTAATGGACGCATGCCTTGTTTTATAGACAAGTTATACAATTATTTGCCCCATATATTGGAAGGTTTTCTTTTTATCAAACGCGAATCTAAACCTTATCTGTACCCTTTCCAAGTAAATCGGTCAATGACTTCCTGGGGTATTTGCTTAAATCCTGATATGGAAGGGTCTTGTCAAGCACTCCTACAAACTTTAAAAAACAAAAATAACCTTCTGCCCCAAGCAATAACAAGCTTGGAATTAAACTTGGTAACTTAGGTTATAATAAATTTGGCTCTTATCCGCCTGGAGGATAGGGCAATGCTGAGGAGCAACCTGAGCGCCAGACGGAGTTCTGCCGAGGATAGTAGGGGGCAACTTTAAGTTGTCCCTTATCCTTTTACTGACCTCTTACTATCCTTGTGGAGAAAATAAGCGTTAAACCTTCCTTAGACGGTTCTCATCTCCTTACTAAAGGCGCAGGGGGCAATAGGCAGTTGGGCTCAATCGACGGTTGCTCAACCTGATATACGTGTGTTGGATACCACAAGACATTAATACGTCAGGAGCTTCCCCGGTCTAGAAACGTGCGTCAGATTATAAATTGTCTGGCACATAGGAAATTCCGAGGTTTCTCCTTACCGTGGCCGAACTTACCTATTGGCCCCTACACCCTGAATATAATTTCTTAACCCATGTTTTATTAAAAAATTTCCTGAAGGTTATTTTGATGCCTTATTTCTTGAGCTATCGCCCACATGAAACCCAGTAATTCCCGTGCTACGGCAACTGTCGCTGTCTGTCTTAATTTACCCCTGCCTGTTAAACGACGGAACTTTAAGTTAAGCCGATGTTGAGCCTTCCAAGATATAGCCTTCACTTCTTCTGATTGTCCTTCCTGGCGTTTCCTTAGTCCTGGGCCTATTGACGGTGGACGCCTGTAGTGCCAGGCTGACTCTACTATTACCCGCCGAATATGGGAATTGCCTGATTTGGTTATTCTCCCTTGATATCGGCTGCCTCCACTGGAGGATTCACTGGGAGTCAGTCCAACATAAGACATTAATTGTTTCGGAGAATCAAATCGGCTTAAGTCACCTGCTTCGGCTACTACTGTAACAGCGGTAATCAGTCCGACTCCACGCAGTACTTGAAATGCTGCAATGACTGGAGCGTGCTCGCTATCATTGACCTGTTCTGCTATCTCTTTTTCTATGCGTTTTTCTCTGGCTTCCGCTTCTTCCAAAGCGTGAATATATTCTTTGAGCACGATCCCTTGAGCAATCTGGTTGAAACTCAAGTTACCCAACCATTGCCGATATTTGATCGTCCAGTTTTTCACACCATTCGGTGGCCTTTTTTCTAAGCGTAAAAGAAATTTGATGATTTGATTACGCTTTCGAATTATGTCTTCCCGAGCGTCTTCACGAGCCCGCACCAAGTCACGCAGGGCTTCTTGCTTTCCATCTGGCACCCAGACAGAAGTCAATTCACCGCTACGTAATAATTGAGCTAATTTTTTGGCATCCCGCCGGTCGGTTTTTACCCTTTCACCAGGTTTTCTTGGTATCAGGGATGGTGCCACTACCATACAGGTTGCCCCCATCGCCGTAAGCTGACGGTATATACCGTAGCCACACGGGCCCGCTTCATAGCAGAAATACAAGTTCTTCGCCGGGCCTAGCTTCCGTACCAGTTTGGCTATGGCTTCAGCACTGTTAATTATTGTCCCTAGAGATTCTGCTGCTTCACGTCCTTCCTTGGCAACCGCCACTGCGATAGTGTCTTTGTGTACATCAAGTCCTACAAATGTGGTATACTCCATACTAGGCTAGTTCCTCCTTTAGCTTGTAGCTCTGTACTGTGTAGTATAACCTACGCATCGCTATTGGAGTGGCTGGCCCTTCCATTATGTCTAGAATGCGGAGGTAACAAATTGTTGAGCGCTTACCCAAGACTGTATCCCTTGTTAACCAGCTGTAACCTTATCCTTCTGCTTGCGCATCATTTCTTCGACGTAATCAATCGCGTCGCTTAAGGCCCTGAGGCCGCGTTTGTATCGTGCTTCGTTTACTTCGGGCGGGTCATTATTTGGGATGTATACGACGCGGCCTGACGGCTGTTTTGGTTTTTGACCTCTGGGCATCGTTATCACCCTTTCTTTTTCTTTATTACTCCGGCCAGTTTGACGCGTTTCCCCTCGGCATCCCAGAGGTTGAACTCTCCGCAGTGTGGACACTTGATTTCCAGCGTGTCTTTTTTCAGCACTCCAATGGTTTTCCGGCACTTCCGGCAGCGGACTTTCTTTTCCAAATTCATCAACTCCTGTTCGCTGGAGTGTTCTTTTGAGATAATTAACTGCAACACAATGAATTACAGACTATCGGTTTTGAGTTCTGATTTTAGCACGTCAAGCTGTTCCTTAGTCAAGATACGTACCCCCCATCTCCCTCAGTGCCGGTAGGTGGGTAAACTGTAGTTGAATTGTTGGGCAAAAAAATATACTCCTTAAAAGCTAGACCTTCTTTCTCACAATATGCAAAGAAGCCTCCCAGCAATTTAGCACCCGCCTCGCTGTTTTGCTGGTTTAAAAACCGGTGTAATTGCTGAGGCTCAATATTTATGGCATGAGCGCATCTTGAATAATTACCATTAAACCGTTCAATGAATATATCTTCGCGAAATTTCTGTTTGTTTATACGCATTATCACACCTCCTCACTGCTCAACTGTAGTTTGGTCAACTACAGTTTAACGATTAATTAAACTATAGTCAAGTGTTTTTTTCAACTACAATTTATTTTTTTGATGCGAATGTTTATACTGGAGTTGAGGTGTTACTCATGGTTGTATCTAAATTTGACAAAAAAACATTTTCTGAACTATTAATAAAAGCAATGGGTGACAGGAAAATGAGTGAATACGCCCATCACGCTGGAATTAGCCTAACATATCTCTCGGAATTAATTCGAGAGCAACGTGACAATCAACCCATGCCACCAACAATTAAGAAACTAGCAGATAAAGCATATAACGGTGTAACCTATGAAGAATTAATGGCTGCAGCCGGCCATCTGCCTGAAACCGGCCGCAAGCCCCCCCTCCCGGAAGCCTTAGAAGGAGATGGAGACAATGCGATCCTCATCTGGTTCAAATCCCTCCCTCCCGACGTCCAATTATTTCTAAAAAACAAGGATAGCCAACCCTGGATAGAGTTGGCTAAAGACTTGAAAGAGCGCGGGTTTTCATTTGAGGCCATGGCAGAACTAATCGCTTCATTGATTAATACCATGAATGACACAATAAGAAGATACAACTGGACCGGTCAAAGTCTACTAGTAGTTGCTGAGGAAAAAGACGGGAAGTATACCGCTAAAGAAAAGGGTGATATTGCAAAACGGCTTGAGAAAAAAACAAAAAACCCAAATTTCAAGCCTCCGTGGACGAAATAAAACTGAGGAGATTTTAGGCAGGATTTAAACCTCTTCAGACATCGTTTTGCACTTTTTAGACATTAATTCCCTAAAACGCCAAATTTTCAACATACAGCAGCAGGGGACATGCCCTCCTACGTCGTAATAGGTTGCAAAACATATGTTTGGTGGGGAGGGGCAATAAGTGCAGGACGGTAGCGTAGTTATTGTTGTGGAAATTCCCCAGGACTTCATCGTGATTGGCAGCATAGTTTTCGTTAGTCCGGAGTACGCACTCCAAATAATTAACGATACAGACTAACGACAACACCGCTGAGCCCCGGGCATACGTGAAAGCAAAATGGACACAGCATAGGACATCAAGCAGAGGGCCAGGACAGAACACCACAAAAGTGGGTTTTGTGTTTTTATGGACACATGAAAGGCGAGTTAAAAGGGTAAGCGGAAAAACGGGAAACAAGATCACTGGCAAACAGAGGTGATACCATGAATATTCATGACTTATACATACTCTACCTCAGGAAATCCCGCGAAGACATGGAACGCGAGCGCCAGACCGGCGAAGATGTCCTTCAGACTCACAGGGAACGTCTTACTGACTTAGCTAAGGCCCGGGGCTTTGAATGGAATGAGTTCGCAGAGGTCGAATCTGGCGACACCATTGCTGGCCGGCCAGTTTTCCGAAATATTATTACAAATGAGATTCCATCCGGTAAATACCGGGGAATCATTATTAATGACATCTCCCGCCTAGGTCGTGGCGACATGGAGGACGCTGGAATAATTTACAAAACAATTCTTCGGTATAACCTCCTGTTGATTACTCCCCATAAAACATATGATCCCCAAAACCGGGCCGACCTCCGGCAGATCCGTTTTGAATTGTTTCTTTCCCGGGAGGAGTTTGAGTTAATTCGTGAGCGCCTTAATGACGGCAAGGACCATAAGGCTAAGCAAGGGTATGCCCCCAATTATCTTCCTATCCTTGGCTTCAATACTGTTCGAGGTAAATTCATTCTTATTCCGGAGGAGGCAGCTCTGGTTAAGGAGATCTTTGAAATGCGGGGCTATGAACGAAAAGGTTACGGTGAAATAGCAGAGATTCTAAACAGCAGGGGGCTTAGAACTAAAAAGGGGACCAAATATCACCACTCAACTATAGTTAAAATCATCAATAATAAGCGGTATATTGGTAAAGCTGTGTGGCGCGGTGAGCTCTTTGCTAGTAAAAGCCCGGCTATTATTCCCCTTGAACTCTGGAACCTAGTGCATGACGAGGTAAATCCAGCCCGCACTGTATTGAAAAGGACGAGTCATGAAGACAGCCCGTACTTCGTTGATCTATACTGCCATCATTGCAGCAATCGAATGTATGGGGAATGGGTTACGATTAATCGCCTTATGAAATCCGGCCATAAAAAAAACTACAATGAATACGGTATATATGTTTGCATAGGACGTAAAAGGCCAGACAAGTGCAGGCATCAGCAACGGATTATCTATGTTCACAAAAACGTATTAACTGAACTAAGGTCCTTTATTCAGGACAAAAAACTATTAAAAGACCTAGCTGCAGAAAGAGAAAATAGTATCGCTCAAGAAAATCAAGTTATTGAGCAAAAAATAGTGGATACTAAAAGAAGGATTCTGGAAATGGACAAGTTTTTATACAGACTTGACGAGGATTACAGAAAAAATGACCTATCGGCGGCCCTATACAGTAAACATTATGATGATACAATAAGACAGAAGGAATTTTTTGAGCGCCAGTTGAAGTCATATAAAAGCAAAGCTCAAAAAAGCTGTGTAATTTATGAGGATGTTGAAAGACTTATTAATAAGGCACACATTGCCCTTTCTAAATGGGAGTCGCTATCCACGCCTGTAAAAAAAATAATCATCTCATCATTTTTCCCCCGGATCGAAATAGACCGCGAGGGTACACTCTTTATCAAACGAACACTCCCGAATCTTCTTCAATATAATTTGAAATAACAGTACCTATGTTTGTGTCTGGAATATAGTCCAGCGACTGACATAGTTGGCCTGCCCGATGTTTCTGTAAGGGAGGCCAGGGACAGGGTCCGGTCCGCTATAAGGAACGCCGGGTTTGAATTCCCTGTGAGCAGGATCACGGTCAACCTGGCCCCGGCCGATCTAAAAAAGGAGGGGTCCATGTACGACCTGGCCATAGCGGTTGGTATACTGGCGGCCACCGAACAACTGGACCCCGCTGCCTGCGGGCGGCATGCCTTTATCGGCGAGCTTTCACTGAACGGGGGCGTAAGGGGGGTGGCAGGGGTGCTTCCCAATGTCATTGCCTCCTGTGACCAAGGCATTTTATCGGTGATTGTGCCTCTGGACAATGCCGACGAGGCCGCTTTATCCGGCAGGGCGGAGGTATACCCGGTATCATCACTGAACCTGCTGGCCGGATTTATGAGGGGGGAAACAGACATAACCCCGCATAGGGTCAATATAGAGGAGATATTTAAATCCGGGGAAGGCAACACTCCTGATCTGGCCGGAGTGCATGGTCAGCACACCTCCCGCAGGGCACTGGAGGTGGCGGCGGCCGGAGGGCACAACATGCTGATGGTGGGGAGTCCGGGCTCCGGAAAAACCATGCTGGCCCGCTGCTTGCCCGGCATACTGCCCGGCATCACCTTCGGGGAGTCCATAGAAACCACCAAGTTATACAGCCTGGCCGGCCTCCTGAAGTCCGGCTCTCCCATTATCACGGATCGTCCCTTCAGGTCGCCCCACCACAGCGCCTCAGCGGTTTCTCTGGTGGGGGGAGGCAAATTCCCGCGCCCGGGAGAGGTCAGCCTCGCCCACAACGGGGTTTTATTCCTTGACGAAATGCCGGAGTTCTCCAAGGACTGCCTGGAGGCCCTAAGACAACCGATGGAAGACGGTGTGATTACCATCTCCAGGGTAAACGCATCCATCACCTACCCGGCAAGGGTGATGCTGCTGGCGGCCTGCAACCCCTGTCCGTGCGGCCACCACGGGGACACGCTAAAAAAATGCACCTGCACACCCCAGCAGGTTAAAAGATACATGGGAAAAATATCAGGGCCGATCCTGGACCGCATAGACATATCAATCAATGTCCCCCGGCTGTCATACGAGGAGCTGAACCGGAAAAAGCCGGCTGAAAGCTCGGCTGCGGTCAGGAAAAGGGTGCTGAAAGCCCGTGAGATTCAGGAAAGCCGCCTGAAGCCGGCCGGTGTCAGGTGCAACGCCCACATGACCGGCCCCCATACCCGGGAGTACTGCCGTCTTTCAGAAGAAGCCCAGTCATTCTTCAAGTCTTCATTCAAAAAGCTCAAGCTCAGCGCCCGGTCCCACGACAGGGTGCTGCGGGTGGCCAGGACCATCGCCGACCTGGCCGAAAGCGACATAATACAGGTGGATCACCTGGCCGAGGCGCTGCAGTACAGGAGGCAGGATGTGACATAAGGATATTGATTAACGGTAATCTCTTAATAAGGACAAGTTTAATAAAGGGGTATGCTGCTTTTATCATGAATAGAAGGACAATTATTATTTCCCAGGAGGGGGATGGAATGGAAAAACCAGAAAAACTGGTGGTTTTATGGACCAGCGGAGACCGTGAGGTTGCTTTAAAAATGGTTTTTATGTACACACTGAACTCCAAGCTCCGGGGGTGGTGGGAGGACGTTTGTTTAATTGTGTGGGGGCCATCTTCCAGGCTTCTTTCAGAGGACCCGGAACTTCAGGATTACATTGCAAAAATAAAAGACGCAGGCGTTGAGCTTCTGGCATGCAAGTCTTGCACAGATAGCTATGGGGTTTCCGATAAGCTGGAGCAATTAGGTATTGATGTAAAATACATGGGACTACCACTTACCTCCTTTTTAAAGGAAGATTATAAAATAATAACCATCTAAAATGTAAAACACCGAGGACAAGAGGTGCAACTTCAAAGTGGCTGTATTTCACCGGGTCCGCCTCGGGACCTGCAATACATATCTGATTCAGGGGTATAACGGATATATACTGGTGGATGCCGGCAATTCGAACAAGGAAAAGGCGTTCCTTTACCATCTGAAAAAGCACAATGTCAACCCTGACAGAATAAAGCTGATCGTTATTACGCACGTACACTTTGACCATGTAGGCGGCCTTGGCGCAATAAGAAATATTTGCAAATGCCCTGTCGCTGTTCATAAGGCAGAGGCAAAGCTTCTCCGGGAAGGGAAAGTGGTCATGCCTCCCGGCACTAACCTGTGGGGGAAAGCCGTTTCATACATTGGGAAAAAAATAGCAGAGAATGGCTTTTTTAAATTCAATGCTGTAGAACCAGACATAATGGTTTCCCGGGAAATGCCCCTTGAGGACTTCGGGGTCAAAGGTTCTATCATGCCAACCCCGGGCCACACTGAAGGATCAATGTCTGTAGTGCTCCCAACCGGTGAAGCATTTGTCGGCGACCTGGCCGTTAACTTTGTAGGTTCTGTTTTCCCCCCTTTTGCTGAAAATGTACCGGAATTAATGATAAGCTGGAGAAAGCTTGTCAACTCCGGCGTCAAAACTGTATTTCCAAGCCACGGTCCCCCTTTTAGCGCCAACCTGCTTATGACCCGGCAAATAAAAACGGCAGGCCATCTTCACCGCTGAAATACCTGCCGCTTTATTATTCCGGTTGCGCTAACATCTAAGCCAGAGGGAATACAATCTTTGTCCGGAGCTCCGATTCAGGTGTTTGGGCGGGGTCGTTAAGATAAAACTCGAAAGCAACCCCTGTAGGTGTGTATCCGTTCTCCCCGGCCCATTGGGTAAGAGCGTCATAGGCAGGTCCGGATTCGGTGTATGGACCCACATGAAGGCAGGTTATATGTTTTCCTGCAAGTATTTCACCGGCCATAATCCCTTCTTTGACGGGCAGGGCCTTTGAAACGGGAAAACCTGCTTCCACATCAAGGTCCTGCATATCCATATTGTAATATGCGGCAAAGGGGGCTCCTGAAGGGAACTCACCCATTTCGAGGAGATATTTCATGATTGCGTCATAGGCAGTGCCTAATACCTGCGGCAGGTTTTCCACAGTGGTCCTTGTACGGATTGAAAGTACCGGCTGGCCGGGTTGTTCTACCAATTCACACTTGTAGTTCATTTGATTATCTCCTTTCTCCCTTTTATTGAAGCTCAAGAGTTTCGTTGTGAGCCTTGCCGTTCTTCTTCGGCTTGGCCGGTTTTGTGGCATCATGGGCATTTTCTTCGGGGTTCAGGAATTTTTTCAACGCCTGTATTTGGACCCTGGCGCTTTGGATACGAAGCTTGTGGGCTTCTATTTTTTCTTCGAGGTCAAATATCTCGGATTCAAGTTCTATGATGGCGGTTTCTGCGGTGGATTTGATTTGATCGAATGCAGACATAAACAACACCTCCAAACAAATGTTCCAAGAACATTATAGCAAACATGGGTTCCCTTAATCAATAAAAAAAAGCCCAAGGCATAAAATAGCCGCCCTGTCGGGCGGGCTGGAACTCAAAACTCAGAACTCAGAATAGTGACAGCCTGCTTTAATAGCGACCTCAAGATGTCTGGATTGCATAGAAGCGCTTTTGCGATTTAGTACGTTAAAGCATCATATACTTTCCTTAATGAGAACAAAATCGCCCTACGGGCGACTGGAATCCAGAATCCAGGAGCCAGAATCCAGAATAGTTGGAAGCCTGCATTTCAAGCCGCCCTACAGCGTCTTGGCGACCCTTTAGCGACATGCACGTGAGGGGGGAGTGTTAAGCCCGGGCGGAGTTTATCGCAGGCTGTTACAGTCTCTTAACGACCGAGCCTAAGAATTTGGAAGTTAGATGTTGGAAGTCGGATTAAGATAGAAATGGCTCTCAGGTCATTTTCTTTCAAGTTTTCTAGCCTCCAACCTCCAAAACGGTCGTCAGTCCTTTGGCGACCGAGATTAGAGCCTGTTACAGCCGAAGATCATGCAGCCGGGGTTAAACCACTCCCCCCGGCCCGTAAGCAACCCCGAAGCGACCAAAAATATACCCAGACGGTCTTAAGATAAACTAAAAAAGTTATCCACAAAGCATAATTTCCTGATCATTGAAAAAGTGGGTTCGCCCCCTTGAAACCCCCGCGCAAGGAAATTATCCACAGAATTCCTTTCAGCATGTTTTTCTGCGCCTGAACTGAAGTCCCGGTTTCTACGGCCTGACTTCCCTGGATTTCATAATGTATCTATGGAAAAAATACTCCCCCAGTGCGATTAAAACAGCGAATACGAGAATGGCTGCAGAGCTGGCGTTAAAGGCGGGGAAAAAAAAGTTCACAAAATAGGCCGCCAGTCCAGCCAATGCGCCATTTGCAACAGATGCAGTTATGTTGCCGAGTTTTGGCAACACATAGAAATCCCCCAAAAGATAATTAAGAGTGGCCACCGTTATGCTGACCGCAAAAACCAAACCCCATGAGCTGAGGCCGGTAAGGATGAATGATACTATCGCCAGGAGAAAAGTCATAGCGTATTTAATTAAAAGTACATTTGCAGCTTTGCTCACCTTTTCCACCTCCGGTTCTAGGTTTTCCCTTAGGAAGTTTTTTAAACAGTCCAAAACAAAAGTCCAGCCGCTTGGCAGTGAAAAATTAATCATGTTATCTTACCGCTGTTTCCTGTCCTTTCCCCCATAATCTGCCTGATTGTTTTTCTAAGCCTTTCCTCCCCGATGGGTCTGCATATATAATCGTATGAATTAGCCTGTGCTGCCCTTTGACGGTAATCCACATTTCCGGAACAAAATACTAAATGTGTCCCGGGACTTATTTCAATAATCTTCCTTGCCAGTTCCAGCCCTCTCCTCCGGCGAATATCAATGTCTATGAAAACACAGTCGGGACGGTGTTTTTCGGACAACCACAAAGCCTCCGCAGCATCTCCGGTTTCCGACACCACCTCAGTGCCGGGTATACATTCAACGGCATTCCTAAGTGACCGCCTCAAGCAGGGGTCGTCATCCACAATCATTACAGTCAGCACTCGGGTCAACCTCCCTCTTATTATTCAATCCACCATTACAGGCGCAATAAAACTGGCGGCATCCCTAATATTTCAGAAATTTCTGTTAAATTAATCTATGATGTCCGCTGACTTTTTTCCCCTCATTTGACGCCTATTTTCTACCGAAAACTCTTTTTTTTCTGCAGGTAGACGGAAGTATGCCCATCCGGTTCTTTAAGAGGGGGTCAAAACAGGTGAAAAAACACCAGAGCCGCCAGCAGTACAACAAGACCGCAATGGAATCTATGAAGTGGCTTTTTACCGGCAAATCTCACAGCCAGAAGCATGACGACTAAAAGTAACAGCCAGGCTGTCACCCCTGAAAAAATGTTTTCCCTTGCTCCCCAGCCCCAGCCCTTTCTGCCGAAAAGGGCCCAAAGGCCATGCAGTGTCAATACCGCAAAGGAGACAAAAGCCAAAAAATGGTGCTGACGGCTAAAAAAGCGGGCTGCCGGCCCGTATATTCCCGCCCTGCGGAGCACGAAGGGGATCATTGTGCTTGAAAAGGATAAAAATCCAAGCCAGCCAAGGAGTTTAATCATTAATTTGCACCTCTTTTGACTTATAATGGTAGCAGAAGTCCAATACCATATTAACATATGCTTATAAAATGGTATTGAAAAAACAATCAGATATAAATGTATATTCACCCATACTTTGCAGAAAACAAAACCCGTTAAGCAAACACCCTGAATTGAGCTGCTATAAGGATGAAATGCACAGTAAGCCGGGAGGATACTGAAGTCCGAAAAAATGTGAAATATTTAGACACCCGCCCTCAAGACACATGTTATTTTTTTATATTTGCTGTATAATCATGGTGAAAGCGTTTTAGGATGGAGTGATAACCAATGTTGGCAGGAAAAGAAGTGATAACACTTAAAAGGGAGATATGGCTGCATACCCCTCCCCAGCCCCCGCTGCCTGCCGTGATTACCGGAGTCGGGGAAGGAATCTTCTGGACAAGCCTTCCAAGGGACGGGAGGCAGGTACTGGTGCTGCAGGAGAATCAGAGACTGAAGGTGGGAATATCTCTGCAAAAGGGTTTTTACGTTGCCGAAACCGAAGTGCTGGCCACCGGCAAAGACAAAAACAAGTTTTACGGGCTGGCCATTCCGGAGCATTTTGGTATTTCACAGGAAAGGCAGTTTGTAAGGGTCCAGTACCCCACAAATATTACCTTCAAGAGTGGAGACCTGACTGCCAACACTGCAATGGTAAACTTCTCCGCCGGGGGGGTTATGGTTTACCTGGTTCCCGAACTGGATAAAATCATCAAGTCAGGTCAAAATATTATTCTGCATTTAAATTTATTTGGCATGCCCCTTGAGTGTGAAGTGCGCATTGCCTGGAAAAAAGATTATGACGGAATACCATTCGCCGGCTTTGAATTTATTGATATATCGCAGGAAAAAAAGGAAACACTGGTTGAGGCATCCAGAAGGATATCAGATAACAATATATAGGCGCGGGAAATAGATAAGGTGGTTTAAAAAGGCCGATGTCCGGATTAAAGCAGTTTATTGTGGTTAACAGCGAAGTCAGCCTCCGGGCTCCTGCCCTTCCGGCTGTAACAACACATATTACAATGGTGGAAGATGACATCTTCTGGACGGGTTTGCCCAAAAACGGCAATCAGGTGCTGGTGCTGCAGGAAAAGCAAAAGCTGTCCATGCGTATGGCCACTCCTTTGGGAGTCTACATTGCAGACACTTCCGTAGAGTCCATCGGCGTGGACCACGACAGGTTTTACGGTCTGGCCATACCCGAAAAATACTCCATAACCGAGCAAAGACACTTTACCCGGGCGCGATATGCTGTAAACGTTTTACTCCTGGCCGGGAGCCTGGAGGCGCAGACCAGGCTGGTTAATTTTTCAGCCGGCGGGGTAATGGTTTATATGGTCCCTGACTTAGGTAGAATACTGCATAAGAAGAAAAGCATCACACTCTTTTTCAGTGTGGAAAACATACCGTATATAATTGATGTCCGCAATGTATGGGTAAACAGCTACAACAAAGTGGACTACGCCGGATTCCAGTTTTACAATATCCCGGCCGACCTGCAGGAAAAAATAGGCCGGCTGGCCGTAAAACACAGTCAGTCTTCAGATGGAAATGTTGAAAATAATGAGCCGGCGTGACGAAATGCTTACCGCTCTTGCGTTGGCAGTGATATGGCTGCTTCCGCCGGGCTTGCTGCAGCCACCGCCCCTGTTATAGCCTCCACGGCCTTGTAACACTATTGGGAAAATAGGCTATGATATAGAGATGTATGGATAAAAATTATTAAAGGCCGCTCTTATATAATAGGGCGGCCTTTAATTCATAACGCTATTTTTTAAGCCAGGGCATCATGGCCCGCAGCTGGCCTCCCACCTGCTCAATAGGGTGCTCCTTGTCCTTTTTGACCAGCGCGGTGAAATGCGGGCGGTTTATCTGGTTTTCCAGCATCCACTCCTTGGCGAAGGAACCGGTTTGAATCTCATCAAGTATCTTCTTCATTTCAGCCTTCACGCTGTCGGTCACAATCCTGGGCCCCCTGGTGACGTCGCCGAACTCGGCGGTGTCACTTACAGAGTAGCGCATCATGGAAATACCGCCTTCATAAATCAGGTCCACTATCAGCTTGACTTCGTGGAGGCACTCAAAATAGGCTATTTCAGGCTGGTAGCCCGCCTCCACCAGGGTTTCAAAACCGGCCTTGATGAGGGCCGTAAGACCTCCGCAAAGAACGACCTGCTCTCCGAAGAGGTCGGTTTCGGTTTCTTCCTTGAAGGTTGTTTCTATAACACCGGCCCGGGTGCAGCCTATACCCTTGGCATAAGCCAGCCCCAGCCGGTAGGCGTTGCCCGTGGCATCCTGGTGCACGGCCAGCAGGCCCGGAACTCCCTTTCCTTCGGCATACATTCGCCTTACCAGGTGGCCGGGGCTCTTGGGGGCCACCATAAACACGTCAACATCTTCCGGAGGGATTATCTGGTGAAAAACTATATTGAAGCCGTGTGAAAAAACAAGTGCATTACCGGGCTTCAGGTGGGGAAGGATCTCCTCCCGGAAAACCTGGCCCTGTTTTTCGTCCGGCAGAAGTATCTGGATCACGTCCGCTGCCGCGGCAGCTTCCGAAACAGTCATCACCTGGAGGCCGTCGGCTTCGGCCAGCGGCCAGTTCCTGCTTCCCCTTCGCAGGCCCACAACCACGTCCAGACCGCTTTCCTTCAGGTTTTGCGCCTGGGCGTGGCCCTGGCTGCCATATCCCATTACGGCGATTTTTTTGCCTTTCAGGACGCCTAGATCGGCATCGCTGTCATAGTACATCTTGGGCACTTTCAAATCCTCCTTAAGCTTTAAACTCTTTTTTACTGCAGATGCTCTGGTGTCTTATACCATATATTCTCTCCGGTTCCTTTCTTTCCTCCCTGTCGAACATTAAAAAGCCGCGTATAAATATACATGAAACAATTGCCATGACTTTTTTAAAGTATTGCCCCTAATCGTTTTCATATACAAAAAACATTAAGGAGGGATTACCCTCCTTAAACTCTATGACTATATGGCTTCGCAATGCTGCCTGAACGCCGGAAAGGTATGGGAGATAGAGAAGAGCTTTTCAGCTGGACAGCCCTTTTTCATTGATAAATTCCGCCAGAATTTTGGCTGTATTGCCTGTAATCTTTATACAGTTGCGCAGGTGTTCCTTGGTATCAAAGGGGTATGGGTTAAGATTGCGGCAGCATGTATAGTTGAAATTGGACTCGAACCGGTCGTGAAATTCCCTGGACAGCGCATAGGCCTCATCCCGTTTTTCCTCGGCGGAGGTCCTGCCCTTCATAAGCCCCAGAACCATTGCCGAGCCGCCCAGCGCACCGCATATACAGCCCGCATGCCCCAGTCCCCCTCCCATCACAGTGGCCATTCTCACCATGTCCCTGGGCACATCCAGCTCCAGAATGTCCCTGAAAGCCAGAAAGATTGCCTCCGCGCAGTTGTATCCGTTGCGGAAATAGTCTCCCGCCCTGTTGCGGGCCTCCAAAGGATCCTTAGCCATTACACTCCCTCCCGTATTCTGAATTCTTGATTTTACCTGTTAACCTTCAGCCTTGCCACCGCTCTTTCAAGACCCTCCACCGTCAGTTCAAACATGGGGAAGATTCTACGTATGACGCTTATGGTATCGTAAGTTCTTTCCCCTTCGGGAGGCCACATTTGCCGGGGGATTGGATTCAGCCAGGCACTGTGGGAGAAATGATCGGCCAAGCGCTTAAGCCACATTTCTCCGGGATCATTGTCATCCACTCCCCAGTCCAGCGCCCCGCCCACCATCAGCAGCTCACTGGGGGCCATGCTGGCGTCCCCCACCATTATCAGGCGGTAGCTGCTGTCCAGGTTCTTAATCACTTCGGTTGTGTCCACAGAGTTCCTGGCCAGGCAGAAGGGGTCGTTGTAGAGCCTGTCGTAAACGCAATTGTGAAAGTAGTAGAATTTTATATCTTTAAAGTGATTGACCCTGGAGGCCGCCGTAAACAGCTGGCTGCAAAGCCTGGCGTACGGGTTCATCGAGCCGCCGGAATCCATCAAAATAACAACTTTGACTGTGTTTTTGCGGGGTCTGTCCCAAACCAGTTCCAGCATTCCCGCCTTGCGGCAGGTGGCGTCTATGGTCTTGTCTATATTAAGCACGTCGGGGGGAGTTTCTTCGTTGCTGCTCAGCTGCCTGAGCTTGCGCAAGGCCACCTCGAACTGCCGGGTGTTAAGAACGCTGTCGTTGCGGAAGTCCCTGTACCTTCTTTCGGCCGCCACCTTAACCGCTGACCGGTTATTGGACTGCCCCCCTATACGCACTCCCGCCGGGTGGTATCCCGAATGGCCGAAGGGGGATGTGCCTCCCGTACCTATCCACTGGGACCCGCCGTGGTGCTGCCCGTCCTGTTTCTTAAGCCTCTCTTCAAGCTCCTTTTTCAGCTTTTCAAGGCTCCACTCCGAAAAGGGCAGCCTGTCAGACGGGCTGACTTTCAGAGGGGGAAGTCCGTGCTCCAGCCACTCGGCCACCTGTGAGGCCAGGCTCTCAGCAGTCTCCACCCCTTCGAAATAGCGTCTGAAGGCCATGTCAAAACGGTCGTAATGAGCCTCGCTCTTTACCAGCACCGCCCTTGAAAGGTAGTAGAAGCCGGAAAGGCTCCCCCCTGCAAGTCCTTTGTCCAGGGCTTCCATCAGTGTCATCCACTCGGTGGGGGTTACAGGAACCTTTTCCTCCCTTAATGTATAAAAAAAACCGGTAAACATCTCTTTATACCTCATTGGTATTTTTCATGGATCCGAATACAGGAGTCAAAAGTCAGAATTCAGAATGCACAATGAAAAAGCAGGTGCGGTTAATTTAAAATGTTTGTTTTTATTCTGTCTCCTGGCTTCTGGCTTCTGACGGAAAAGCATTACGATTTAGCTCCTAAGGCCAGACCTGACATTGCCCGACCAGCCGGTCTGCCGCTGAACCCCCCCGGGAGAATGCAGCCTTCTCAGCACCTGCTCGAAATCCTGGTTTTTCTTGATTATTACTCCCAGGAAGGGAAGATCTGACATTATCCTGTCAGGGTGCATCCCCCCCACCGACAGCGCCTGGACCCAGTCCAGAAGCTCGCTGGTGCTGGGCTTTTTAAGCAGGCCCGGAAGGGACCTTACCCAGTAGAAAGCCCTAATGGCCTCTGCCAGCAGGTTGGACTCCAGCATGGGATGATGAACCCTGACTATTCTGGCCATCATCTCCTCGTCGGGGAATGAAATATAGTGAAAAATGCAGCGGCGAAGGAATGCGTCGGGCAGTTCCTTTTCCGCGTTGCTGGTTATCACAACCACCGGCCTTTGTCTGGCCGAAACGGTCTCCCCGGTCTCGGGTATATAAAAATTCATGATATCCAGTTCCCATAAAAGGTCATTTGGGAACTCCAGGTCGGCCTTGTCAATTTCATCAATAAGCAAAACGGCCTGACTTTCCGCTGTAAAGGCCTCACCAAGTTTGCCAAGCCTTATGTACCGCTTTATGTCGGAAACGTCGTTATCCCCGAACTGGCTGTCATACAGCCTCTGTACGGTGTCGTATACATAAAGCCCTTCCTGGGCCTTGGTGGTGGACTTTATATTCCATATTATAAAGGGCATATTCAGTCCCCCGGCAATGCTTTTGGCCAGCATTGTCTTGCCGGTCCCCGGCTCTCCCTTGATCAAAAGAGGCCTCCCCAGAGCTATGGCAATATTGACAGCATTGCGCAAATCTTCTGACACCAGGTAGTCCGCCGTGCCTGTATATATCTCCCGCTCCATGCTTTTTCCTCCAAGACAATTTTTATACCAGTATACCATAAACTATTGCCCGCTGTTGCAAAAAAAAGCTAAAAAAAGGGCTGGGCGCCCCTTCGGACGGTATAAACGTCCTCAACCCCCCACTGAAGCAAGGGGGTACGCCCCCTTGGAACCCCCAAAGTGACCCCATCGTGATTTGCATGTACTTAGACGCTTTAACACGTTAAAGTGACATATACTTTCCTTAACGAAAAAAAACTACCCCCTCGCAAAGGGGGCAGTTTTCGATTTTATTGTTTTTAGTTAACGGGGCAGGAAGAATGAGTGGGCCGCAGTGTTTACCACCTCGGCCACCGGACCGGGGTAAATCCCCAGTATCAGCGTTACCATCATGGCCAGCACCAGTGTTACAGCCACCGGGGAGCTGACGTTTATGGGGGTGCCGTCGTCCGGTTCATCCCTGTACATCACCAGGGCAACCCTGAGGTAGTAGTACACCGAGACCATGCTCATCACCAGGCCGACGAAGGCCAGCCACAGGTAGTTTTCCACTATGGCCGAGAACAGGTAGAACTTGCCCACGAAGCCTGCCAGGGGCGGGATACCGGCCATGGAGAGCATCGCCACCACCATGACGGCCGCCATCAGGGGGGATCGCTGCGCCAGCCCTTTGTAATCCTTTATCTCGTCGCTGCCGGTTACGTTGTAGAAGTACGCGGCCACTGTGAAGGCCCCCACCGTGGCGAACACGTACAGGAAGCTGTAGAACATTATGCCCTTGATGCCGGCCTCGGTGGCCGCCACCAGTCCCACCAGGATGTAGCCTGCCTGGGCGATGCTGGAGTATGCCAGAAGTCTCTTGATGTTGGTCTGGGGAATGGCGATTAGGTTGCCAATGATAATGGTTACCGCCGCCAGTATGGCCATGACCATCTCCCAGTTAAGCTGTATCCCCAGAAGCCCCAGCATGAACACCCTTATCAGCACCGCAAAGGACGCCGCCTTGGACCCCACAGCCAGGAAGGCTGTAATGGGAGTGGGCGCGCCTTCGTAAATATCGGGTGACCACATGTGGAACGGGACCGCTGAAATCTTGAATCCCAGCCCGGCCACCAACATTACCACTCCCAGCATCAGGAGGGGAAGATTTTCCTTCAGTGCCAGGGCTTTGCCCACATCCGCGATAACCACCGATCCGGTGAGGCCGTAAATCAGGCTGAGACCGTAAAGCAGAACCGCCGAGGACATACCGGCCAGCAGCACGTACTTCAGGCCCGCCTCCAGGGACTTGGACTCGGTGCACCTAAAGCACACCAGTATTATGAAGGCTATGGTCATAAGCTCCAGCCCGAGGTACAGCGTCATGAAGTCACCGGCCGAGGCCATCACCATCATTCCCAGGGTGGCGAATATCATTATGCTGTAGTACTCGCTCTGGCCGCCCAGGAATTTGTCCACGTACTTCATGGATCCCAGCACCACCAGAAAGGCGGCCGCCAGGAAGGTTATCTTGAAAAACTGTGCATACTGGTCAACGATGTACAGCCCCCCGTACAGGGTTCCCTGCTTGCTCCAGCCGGCCATTACCAGGCCGATGACTCCCAGCAGGGACAGCGCGGTGAACCAGCCCAGGCCGTGCCGGGAATCCCTGGGTACGATCAGGCCCATCACCAGCACCATAAGCCCCAGCACCACCATGGCTATTTCAGGGACTATAAGTGAAAGATCCGGAATTGGTATTTCAATTTGAGCTTTCATTTACAGCACCCCCCCTATCTTCAGGACGCTCTCGACGTGGGTCATTAGCTTGGTGGCGCCACTGTTGATCATATCGAACAGCAGGGAAGGCAGAAGGCCCCCGATAACCAGGACCGAACCCAGCACCACCAGGGGCACCATCTCCGGTCCCCGAATATCCTCCAGGTGATCGTATTCCTGCCTGGGAGGTCCGAACAGGGTGTTGGCCCCGGCTCTCAGCACATACAGCGCGGTCAGTATGATGCCGGCGATACCTATTACGGCCAGCCCGCCGTACACCTTGAAGGCTGTCACAAATATGACGAACTCCGGGATGAAGGTGATCAGGCCCGGCAGTCCCAGCGAAGCCATCGCCGCCAGCATGAAGGCCACCGCCAGCCTCGGCGTCTGCCTGGCCAGCCCGCCCATGTCCGGTATCCAGCGAGTGTGTGTCTTCTCGTAAATGAAACCAATGGTCGAGAAGAAAAGGGCCGCCATCACGCCATGGCCGAACATGTTGGCCACCGCGCCGTTGATGCCTATCACGTTAAGGCAGCCGATGGCCAGCATAACATAGCCCATGTGCGACACCGAGGAATAACCGACGACGTATTTAAGGTCCTTCTGGGCCAGTGCCGCAAAGGCGGCGTAGGCCACTCCGGCCACACCCAGCACAGCCATGTAGGGAGCCCAGAACTTGGCCCCCAGGGGCAGGAAGTAAAGGGCTATTTTTACCAGGCCGTAGCCGCCGATCTTCTTCAGAACTCCGGCGTGAATCATGGACACCGCCGTAGGAGCGCCGGCGTAGCCGTCGGGCGACCAGGAGTGGAAGGGCCACATGGAAATCAGTGATCCAAACCCGAACAGCATCAGCCCGAAGAGCCATATCTGGTCAAAGGCGCTTAGCCTCATCCCGGCTTCAGCCAGCTTGGTGAAGCTCATATCCGGCTGGCCCAGTATGGCCACAGACTTGACGAACAGCGCGATAACTCCCACCAGCAGGAAGGCCGACCCTATCAGTAGGTAGATGGTCAGCTTCATACCGGCGTATTCCTTGCTGACACGCTTGGAACTGCCCCAGATGACCACCAGGATGTAGATGGGGATTACCACTACTTCGTAGAACAGAAGGAATATGAACAGGTCGTGGGCCACGAAGGTCCCCATAACCCCTGTCACCAGGAGGCAGAACAGTATGAAGAACTCCCTGGGCCTGTTGTTGACATTCCAGGAGGCGAACACCGCCGAGAAGCCGATAAGGTTGGTCAGGAGCAGCATGGGCAGGCTTATCCCGTCCACCGCCAGGAAGTAGCTCACTCCCAGGTCCTTGATCCACGGTATCTGCTCCACGAACTGCAGTCCGCCCAGCTTCTGATCGTAGGCGAAATACACGTAAAGCGACAGCGCCAGCGATACAAAGGTACCCACCGCGGCTATGCATTTGATTAGCTTGCCCTCATCCTTGGGAAGAAAGATCATGATAAGGGCTGCGGCCACCGGTGCCAGAAGTATTACCGTAAGAAAAGGAAAGCTCTCCATTATTTAGCACCTCCCGTCACCAGGCCGAAGGCCGAGGAAGTTTCGGTGAAGGCCAGCAGCACCGCCACCGCCAGCACCCCCAGGAAAAACACCAGTGCGTAGTTCTGCAGGCGTCCGGTCTGGGTAACCCTCAGCCCCTCACCGGAGAGTCTGGTAAAGGCTGCGACACCGTTTACGATGATCCCGTCAACCACGTAGATGTCAAACAGGTAGAACAGCTTGGCCGACCCGTCCACTAAGGTGTGGTTGAACCAGAGGTAAATCTCGTCGATATAGTACTTGTTGTAGGAAATGGTATGGAACAGCCTGTATTTTTCGGCCAGGGCGTGGGCCTTGGCCTTTGTCTTGTCGGCGCAGTACAGGGTGTAGGCCAGGTATATTCCGGCCAGCCCCAGCACCACCGAGCCGATCAAAATCAGCCAGTTGACATGACCCTCCACCGGGTGTCCGAAATAAATCCACTGCCCCCACAGGTTGTTCACCGGGGTACCCACAAGTCCGCCCACGGTGGCCAGCGCGGCCAGCACAACCAGTGGCAGAGTCATGTTCCACGGAGACTCGTGGGGGTGGTTTTCCGGTTTCTCATCGCCCATGAAGGCCAGGAAGAACAGCCTCCACATGTAGAAGGCGGTCATGAAGGCGGTCAGCGCGGCCATGCCGAACAGCACGTAGTGCCCGCTGTCAAAGGTTACCAGCAGTATTTCGTCCTTGCTCCAGAACCCGGCAAAGGGTGGGATACCGGCGATGGCCAGGCAGCCTACCATGAAAGTATAGCCGGTTATGGGCATTTTCTTTAGAAGTCCTCCCATTTCCCACACGTCGGCCTTGTGATGCAGCGCGTGCAGCACCGAGCCGGCGCCGAGGAACATCAGGGCCTTGAAGAAGGCGTGGGTCCAGAGGTGGAACATTGAAGCGGTCAGGCTTCCCACACCAAGCGCCAGCATCATGTATCCCAGCTGGCTGACGGTGGAGTAGGCCAGTATCCTCTTGATCTCATTCTGTGTTATCGCAATGGATGCGGCAAAGAGCGCGGTGAACGCTCCGGTGACGGCCACCAGCTCCATGGCTGCGGGAACCTTGGTGAAAAGGAACATAGTCCGCCCCACCAGGTATACCCCCGCCACCACCATGGTGGCCGCGTGGATCAGTGCGCTGACCGGGGTGGGGCCCTCCATGGCGTCCGGGAGCCACACGTGCAGCGGGAACTGGCCTGATTTTCCGATGGGACCTATAAACACCAGCACCGCAATCAGCGTCAAAATGCCCATGGTGGTGTACTGCTCGAAGTTATTGATCTTTTCGGCCAGCTCGGTGAGGTTCAGCGTGCCGAACACTATCTGCAGCGCCAAAATGCCCAGCAAAAGGCCGAAGTCGGCCACCCGGCAGGTGACGAAGGCCTTCTTGGCCGCCTCACGGGCCGAGATTTTGTGCGTGTAGTAACCGATCAGCAGGTAGGAACACAGTCCCACCAATTCCCAGGCTACGAACATCTGCAGCAGGTTGCTGGAGATAACCAGCAGCAGCATGGACGCCCCGAACAGTGAAAGGTACGAGAAGAACACCGAGTACCCGGGGTCGCCTTCCATATAACCGGTTGCATAAATGAATATCAACGACGCCACCAGCGTGACCATGAACATCATCATGGCCGAGGTGGGATCAAGCTGCACCCCCACGTCTATATTCAGTCCGGGCATGGAAAACCAGCGGGTGGCATAGACCAGGGGCTTTTCTGCTAACTCATGATTGGTGAACACTCCATAAGCGGCGAGGCTGGCGAATACGCAGGCCGTGACCATGCCTGCCACTGTCACCAGGCCGCTCAGCTTCGGCCAGGGCTTCGTCAAAAATATGATTATAACGAAGGAGAGGGCGGGGAGGAGCGGCACCAGCCATGCATTATGCATCGCAAATTCTACCATCTCAGTTCAGCACCTACCTTCAAATTCGAAAGTTCTA
This sequence comes from Bacillota bacterium, assembly GCA_049323915.1. GTDB lineage: Bacteria > Bacillota > Desulfotomaculia > Desulfotomaculales > Desulfocucumaceae > BRHc4a. The sequence continues at coordinate 62 of JBMOPC010000006.1, read as the reverse complement.
CCATTTAAGCCAGTCAAAGTCATTAAGGTTGACCGACAGCTTATTGCGGTAGATGGCAATGA
>JBMOPC010000005.1:0-24724 GCA_049323915.1 Bacillota bacterium | reverse complement strand
CCTGCGGGCTTCTTCCATCCCGCCTGCTAAAAAAATTAATCTTCAATGCTGTAGGGGGGATGCCCAAAATTTATGAAATACTACGAAATCAAGAGTTTTTTAGCCGGACAAATGTCCTAAATGTAAAAGCAAAAAATTGAGGAGGGTAATTTTGAACCTCACAAAACTAACTACTATTTTCTCATCTCAACCCCCTGATAAGCTTAACTGGGGAGAGGCTCTTGGTTTATGGAACATCTGTAATTTTAAAATTATTGGGATGACCCAGATAGAATTTTTTTTAGCACAGGCAAAGGATCAAGAGCTGAAAGGAGCATTAAATATGGGAATAGAGCTACTTATAGTTCCCCATATAGAAAAAATCCAACAATTTTTGCATAAAGAAGGTTTAGGAGTAACATCGGTACCACAACGAAAGAATCTTGACATTGTCGGTAAAAATATTGAACCTAATTCATTTATAGAGGATTACGAAATTGCACGTTCTATAAAGGAAATCTACAGACTTGGATTAGTACTTGATATGCAATCACTAACATTTGCTGAAAGTGATGAAGTCAGTCGACTTATTTGGGATATTCTTAATGCCGATTATAAGGGTTATCGTACAATTATAAAAATGTTTAAAAGTAAAAACTGGGTAGTTCAGCCGCCGTCTGTTTAATAGACTTCTTAATCCAGGAAGTGAAATCATATTTTTAACAAAATGATCATTTCTATTTTTACATCTATGGGCATCCAAAATCCAGCTTCAAACCGACAATCCGGCCGCCATATGCAACCCCATCCACCTGGGGTTGCATTCATTTTGGGGCAACACTAAATCAACAGGGGCATTAAACCTATGAGATTACCCTAAGTCTGTCGCTAAAGTCAAAAATATTACAAAAAAGAGTCTAATATCTGACCTCTTCCCTGTATAATTAATTGAGCGTCCAGTCTTGCCCAACAAATAGCCGGGAGGCGGAATATGGAAGATATCGGTCAGAAAAATGGAGCCGGGGGGAAAAAACAGGTCTTTAAAATAATTGGGTTTTTTTTGGTGGCATTTGCATTCCTTGGTAAAACATTCAAACCATTGCTTGTGCTTTTAAAGTTCAGCAAGTTCGGCGCCACATTTATTTCAATGTTTGTAACCGTAATAGTATACTCTTTGTTTTATGGCTGGAAATTCGCCCTTGGCCTGGTTATCCTGATTCTTATTCATGAAAACGGCCATATGCTGGCAGCCAGAAAAACAGGCCTGCCGGTGTCAAGGCCGGTTTTTATCCCCTTCGTGGGCGCGTTCATAACAATGAAGGAAATGCCCAAAAGCGCGAAGCAGGAAGCCATAATAGGCATGGGAGGGCCTCTCCTGGGGGGGCTGGCATCCATGGCGTGCTTCTTCATATATGACATATTTAAAGAACCGTACTGGCTGGCCCTGGGCTATACCGGCTGCTTCCTCAACCTTTTCAATCTGGCTCCCCTGGGTTTTCTGGACGGCGGCAGGATAGCCACCGCCATATCCCTCTGGCTCTGGGTGCCAGGCGCCGTTATTCTGGGGATGCTGGCCCTTAAAACAGGCAGCCCGCTGATATTCCTGGTTTTGCTGCTGGGGCTGTTTGAGGCTTATAAAATATTTAAGAGCAGGCATAATCCGGAAGCCCTTGATTATTACCGGATAGACCCGTCATTCAGGTTTAGGATGGGCCTTTTTTACCTGCTGCTGGTGGCGGTGCTGGGCGCCGGCATGGGAATTTCCCTGGAAATGCTTGATGACATCAGAAGATTGGGGACTCCCGGTTGATGACAGCGGCATTACATTGCCCTCAGGTAAAACCTGGTCTGAATGGCCATCCTGCGGTAGGTGCGACGAAAGGTGGGCGAGGAAAGCCTGTAGTTATCCAGCACCTCCCGGAAAAACCTGCCGGCGCTTGATTTTTTCCCGTATTTACGAAACAGTTTGCCGGCCTCGAAAAAAGCCTGCACGGACCCGGACCTTAGAAGCTTGCCTTCAAGCTCTTCAATATCCGGGCAATCGGCATTTCTTTTTTCCAAACAGGACCTGATTATATAAATATAGGGATAGCCATGGGATATCTTGGGGTTCAACTCCACCGCTTCCCGTATTTCCGCCAGCCCCCCGCCGGTGTCGCCCACTTCATATCTGGACGCCCCCAGATAAAAATGGACCTCCGGCCAGTCCTTCATCTTTTCATATGCCCGCTCCAAAACGTCAATGGCCTTCCGGTACTTTTTCCGGTTAAAATACAGCACCCCAAGCTCTAAAAGGGCGTCTCCGTTATGGGAATTGGCCTTTACTGTCCTTTCCAGCTCCCCTGTCCTGGCCCACCTGCGCCAGTATGCCATGAAATCCGGCAGTATGCCTATAAAGCTGCGGTCGATGAAAACATATACAAGTATTAAAATAACCAGCGCCAAAAATGGGTTGCCTGTTAAAAAAGTGATAACTGAAAAAAGAAAAAGACTTTTCATTATATCCCTCCCGGTTCTTTTACGCTATTATATACCCGGGTCATATTGTTTCAGACGGTATGACACCGTCATCCTGCCTTTTTTTATGAATGGCGGCACGCTGGCCCCTCATTATCCAGGATACTATTCTGTCACGCTCACCGCTTAAAATATTAATAAACTGCACGGCCACTTTATGCATGCCGCTTTCATCACCTTCTTCCACTCTTACCACTTTTCCGTTCAAAGGCATAGGCCTGTCCCTTCCAATATCAATAAAAAATTTAATCTCATCACCGGGGTTCAGTTTCGCGGTGGTGGCAAAGCAAATGCCTCCCCCGCTGATATCAACCAGGCGGTCTTTATTGTATTTGTCCTTCCTGGCTCTTAATGTCTCTCCGGCAAAAATCCACTCAAATTCGGCGCTGGTCCCCATTCTGAACCAGTAGCGCTTCTGGCCCAGGCCCTGCGGTCTCACCGGGGTCCAGCCGGGCGGCTTCCGGAAAATCTCCTTTTCCTTCTTTGATGACCGGCGAAAAACCAGGACAACCATCATAATGAACAGTGCCGTCAAAAAAAAGCCCAGTACATTTTTCGTTTCGAACAGCTGGCCGCCGCTGAATGCGCTGTTAAGGCTGCGGGAGAAATCATGCCAGGTTACCTCAGCCTGGCAGGGCAATACAAAAACCAGCGTCTGCATCAGCAAAAAAACCGCCGCAAACAGTTTCCGCCTTGATAAAAGGCCTGTTTTTGCTTTCATAACCTGCCCCCCTGCGCCCTGCATTAAGCGTGCGTACTGTCAAAAAATGACCATCTAGGGCAATTATAACATCAGCATTAAAAAACGTAAAATAACCCTTGCCGTTAAAAAAAACAAAATCGCCTTACGGGCGACAGAACTCAGAACCCAGAATCCAGAAGCCAGAATAATGGAAGCCAAAAAATAGAGCTGCCTTGTGGCCTCTTGGCGACCCCAAAGTAACATGCATCTGGGGGAGTGATTTAAGCCCGGGCGGAATTTATCGCAGGCTGCTACAGTCTCTTAACGACCGAGCCTAAGAATTTGGAAGTTAGATGTTGGAAGTTGGAAGTCGGATTAAGAAAGAAATGGCTCTCAGGTCATTTTCTTTCAAGTTTTCTAACCTCCAACCTCTGGCCTCCAACCTCCGAAATGGTCGGCAGTCCTTTGGCGACCGAGATTAGAGACTGTTGCAGCCGAAGATCCATGCAGCCGGGGTTAAACCACTCCCCCGGCCCGTTAACGACCCCGGAGCGACCCCAAAAGTCAAAAGTTATCCACAAAGCATAATTTCCTAGATCATGAAAAAAGTTCTTCCGAAAAGATCCGCTTCTATTTCTTCGGCTGCTCCTGTTTGATGAGCTTGTCTTTCACCGCGCCGCAGGCCTTGCACTTGCCTGGCTTGCACCTGCTTTCCACCACTTCGCCGCACTGCTCGCATTTAAATACCGCCATTTTTAACCCTCCTTTACAGCTTTAACAGCACTTTCTCTTATTTCTCTCACTGCCCGCCCCGGGTCCGGAGCGCCGAACACCGAGGAGCCGGCCACCAGTACCGTGGCGCCCTCCTTTGCCACCAGGGGCGCTGTGGCCGGGCCAATGCCCCCGTCCACCTGTATCTCGGCCCCGGAGCCTGTGGAGGACAGCATGTCCCGCACCTCTCTTATTTTGGGCAGCATCTCCCTTATAAATTCCTGTCCGCCGAATCCCGGGTTCACCGTCATCACCAGCACCAGATCCACCATATCCAGCATATACCTTATTGCTGAGGGGTGTGTGGACGGGTTCAGGGCCACACCGGCCTTTGCTCCCCTCTTTTTTATCATCTGCAGTGTGCGGTGAAGGTGAGGGCAGGCCTCGGCGTGCACCGTCACCAGGCCGGCGCCGGAATCGATAAAGTCTGCTATGTAACGGTCGGGGTTTTCAATCATGAGGTGCACGTCAAAAACCATTCCGGAAGTTTTTCTCAGCGCCGCCACCACAGGCGGCCCGAAGGTTATGTTGGGCACGAAGTGTCCGTCCATTATATCCAGGTGAAGGTATTCGGCCCCGGCCTCCTCCACCCTGCGTATTTCCTCCGCCAGCCTTGAAAAGTCAGCCGCCAGCAGCGACGGCGCAATCTTGATCATCTCTGGCAATTCCTTTCCCGCTCAATTATATCACCCAGTATTTCCATGTACCTCTGGTAGCGCCCTGAGTCAATCTCGTTCCTTTCCAGGGCATCTTTGACCGCGCAGTCAGGCTCGGCCCTGTGCAGGCATCCGCTGAACCTGCAGCCTCCCATGTGTCTTTCTATCTCGGGGTAGAAATAGGCCAGGTCCTCCCTTTTCAGATCGGGCAGAAAAAGAGTGGAAAATCCCGGTGTATCGGCCACCAGCCCCCCGCCGGAAAGCTGCAGCAGCTCAACATGCCTTGTGGTATGCCGCCCCCTTTTAAGCTTTTGCCCCACCTCGCCTGTTTTGAGAGACAGCCCGGGCTGCACCGCATTGAGGAGAGAGCTTTTACCCGCTCCTGAAGGCCCGGCGAAAACCGTTATTCCCTCACGCAGTATTTCTCTCAGTGAGTCAACTCCCGCGCCGCTGCCGGCGCTGGTGAGCAAAACGGTATACCCGGCGTCCTGATAAGCCTTTACGTACTCCGGGAAGGTCCCGCCGGCCAGGTCTATCTTGTTGAAGCATATCACCGGCCGGACCTCCTCCGCCGCAGCCTGCAGAAGAAATCGGTCCAAAAGCGCCAGGATGGGATCCGGCTCCTTAACTGCAAAAACTATTACCGAACGGTCCACGTTGGCCACCGGGGGCCTTAAGAGGGCATTGCGGCGCGGGTAAACCTCCTCAACCACGCCCTGGTCCCTTCCCCTGGCACTGAGGGAAACACGGTCCCCCACCAGCGGAGAAATATTGCGGTGCCTGAATACGCCCCTGGGCGTACACCTCCACACCCTGCCGCCGGAACTGACAAAGTAGAAACCACCGTATGCCTTTACAATAATCCCATCCATCATGGAACTCATTTAATCCATTTCTTGCTCCTTTATAAGTTTGTCGTCTATGTAGACCCTTATAACAGCCTTGCCCCAGTACCTGACGGTTTTAACCACCTGCTCGCCGGGGTTGTGGGTGTTGACATAGGCGTTATCGGTCCCCCGCACATCGGTCACCGTTATCTTAACCACGTGGGTCTTTCCGTCATTGGGTATTTCCCGCACTGTGACGGTGGCGTCCCTGGCCGAGGGGCCGGGGCCGTTGCTGACGTTTACCTTGACCGAGGCGCCCTCGGTCAGCTGCTCATTGGGGCCTGGCGTCTGGGAGACTATCTGTCCCCTCAGGTACTGTGCGCTGTACTGATATATTATATCCCTGTCCAGTTCCAGCTTTACCTCGGCCAGCTTTGATCTGGCCTGATCCACGGTGAGTCCCCGCAAGTCCGGTATTTTTCTCGACGCCGGCTCGGGCCCCTTGGAAACCCGGACCACCACCTTTAAGTTCTTCGGCACCCGCGAGTTGGCGGCCGGCTGCTGGTCCATTACAAGGCCCTTTTCAACATCGCCGCTGTATTCTTCCTTTGGCGGCTCCTCCATTTCAAAACCGGCCTCGGCCAGCTTTATCCTGGCATCAACAACGGTACGCCTGACCACGTTGGGAACGGTCTTCAGGTCGGCCCCCTTGCTGACCGTAAGCGTAATCACCCTGTTGATCTTTACCGGAGGGTCGTTGGGTCCGTAGTCCTGGGCTATAACCTGCCCCTCGGAGAAGGTGTTGTCGTATTGTTCCTTAACCCTGGTCTTCAGACTTTTTTCAGCCAGTATCCTTTCAGCATCGGCCAGCTGCTTGCCGACCACGTTGGGGACCGTGACCTCTTGAACGTTGACGAACCTGTAATAGCCGTAGGCCGCCGCCCCTAATATAAGGCCCATCAGCGCTATCAGAGTCACCCACCCGGCAGTGCTGAGCCTTTTTGATGATTTTTCCCGGGCCGGTGAAGATACTCCCGGCGCCCTGAGGGCCTGCATGTCGTCCCTGTTTACGGCTATTATGCGGGTGGTGTCCCCGTCATCTCCGGCAAGCGCCTCGTCAATGCTGAAAGACATTTCCCGGGCGCTCATGTACCTCTTGCCGGGATCCTTCTGCAGCGCCCTCATCACCGCCCACTCCAGCGTCAGCGGAATGTTGGGGTTCTTTTTGGTGATGGGGTCGGGGACGTTCTGAATGTGTTTTATGGCGATGGAAATAGGGCTGTCTCCGCTGAAAGGCACACTCCCGGCCAGCATTTCATAAAGCACCACACCAAGGGAATAAATGTCCGACTTATGGTCGGACACCTCGCCCCTGGCCTGTTCCGGGGAAAGGTAGTGCACCGACCCCACTATGGTGTCGGAGGTGGTCACGGTGGCCGCGCTGGCCTCCCTGGCAATGCCGAAATCGGTAAGCTTGGCCCGGCCGGACCTGGTCAGGAGAATATTGTGTGGCTTGACGTCCCTGTGGACAATATTGTTCTCGTGGGCGTGGTCAAGGGCATCGCAGATCTGCCTGGCTATCCTTACCGCCCTTTCCGGATCCAGGCGGCCCTCCCTTTTTATAATGCTCCTCAGGTCCTCGCCGTCGACATACTCCATTACCAGATAGTGCATGTCGCCTTCCCTGCCCACGTCATATATGCTGACTATATTAGGGTGCGAAAGGCTGGCCACCGCCTGGGCTTCCCGCCTGAAACGCCTTACAAAATCCTCGTCCGAGGTATATTCGGGGCGCAGCAGTTTGATGGTGACCGTGCGGTTCAAAATGGTGTCGCGTCCCTTGTAGACTATGGCCATTCCGCCGCCGCCGATTTGCTCAAGTATCTCGTACCTGTTCCCAAGCATTTTCCCAATCATGGCCCTTCACCCCCTTATACTTTATTGGAAAGGTATTCCCTGATGATTTCCCTGGCCACCGGCGTCGATACGTGACCTCCCGACCCCGAGTTCTCCACTATCACCGCCACCGCTATGCGCGGGTCCTCCGCCGGGGCGAAGCCCATAAACCAGGCGTGTGTCTGGCCGTGCGGGTTTTGGGCGGAGCCTGTCTTGCCGGCCACCTTTATTCCTCGCAGCGCAGCTCCGGAGGCGGTGCCCCGCCTTACCGCCTCCTCCATGGAGGCGGCCAGCGCGCCGGCCGTTTCCCGGGAGACGGCGGTATTCAGCTCCACCGGCGCAGCTTTCCTGCTAACGCTACCGCTCCTCCTGGTTACCTCCTCAATAACGTAAGGCCTCATTATCACTCCGCGGTTGGCTATCCCGGCCGCCACCAGCGCCATCTGCAGCGGCGTAACCTGTGTCCTCCCCTGCCCGATGGCGGTGGACGAAAGCTCTGCGGCGCTCATTTTATTGCCCGGCAGGGTGCCCGGGCTGTAGGATATTTCCCCGCTCACCACCGGATAGCTTCCTTTAATGACACCGGTTTTTTCATCATATTCAATTATATCAAAACCAAAAGAGCGGGCCGTCTTTTTTATCCTGTCCTGGCCCAGTTCAAGCCCCAGTTCCCCGAAATAGCTGTTGCATGACTCGGCCACCGCCCCGGCGAAATCCACCTGTCCGTGCACCCCGTTGTCCTTTAAAACAAATCCGTCCACCGTTATATTTCCCTTGCAGTCTGTGGTTTTTCCAGCTCTTTGGCCCTCCAGGGCTGCTGCCCCGGTTATAATCTTAAATGTGGAGCCCGGCGGGTACAGCCCCCTGGCCGCCCTGTTCAGCAAAGGGGCGGAATCGGTCTGGGTTTTGAGAATATCATACCTGGTCACCCTGGTCTGTACTGTTTTTCCGTCTTTGACCGCGCTTTCCGTGCGGACCACCTCATCGATGGTGTTGGGGTCGAAGGAAGGGGTGCTGACCATGGCCAGCACCGCCCCGGTGCGGGGGTCCAGGGCCACCACCGCACCGCTCCTGCCACCCAGCATGTTTAGCGCCAGCCTCTGCAGCCCCGCGTCCACGGTGAGTGTGACGTTGTATCCATAAACCTGCCTGCCCAGCATCCTGTCAATGGCCGCCTGAACCCTGCCCGCATCGTCCATGGCCAGAAGGTGTCCGTCAAGTGCCGACTCAAGGCCTGTGCGGCCATACTGCTGTGAAACGAACCCCAGCAGGTGGGCGGTTTCACTCCCGCGGGGATATACTCTTTTCTTTACTCCGCTGACGACCTTATCCTCGGCCAGCACCTTTCCGTTCCTGTCGTAGATGGTCCCCCTGACCACCGCCTCCTCGGCGGCCGCCAGCCGCCTGTTATGGGGGTCGGTGGACAGCTTCGGCCCCACAACCGCGTTGAGATACCCCAGGTAAAGAACCAGCACCGCGAATATGGAGATGAAAAAATACCCCAACTTCCTGATATTGTCATCCATGGGCCCTTGCCTCGTGAGAAATGTTCATAAGCATTCCCAGTATAATAAAATTGGCCACCAGTGAGCTGCCGCCGTAGCTGATGAAGGGAAGCGTCACCCCGGTCAGGGGTAAAAGCTTGGTAACCCCGGCGATAATGGTAAAGGCCTGTATCCCCATAAGGGCGGTAAGACCCGAGGCCAGGAGCTTTGAAAAGTCATCCCTGGCGTCAAGGGCCACCTTTAGCCCTCTGAATATAAAAAGCACGTATAAAAGAACTATTCCGGCGCCGCCTAAAAGCCCCATCTCCTCGGTTATGGCGGCAAAAATAAAATCAGTGTGCACCGCCGGTATAAACAGCGGATATCCCCCGCCCAGCCCGGCCCCGGTCATTCCTCCGGCGCCTATGGCAAACAGCGACTGTATGACCTGGTAAGCCTGGTTGTAGGCCCTGTCTCCCAGCTCTATAAATCCGTAGGGGTTCAAAAGCCAGATGTTGACCCTCTGCTTTACATGGTCAAACAGCATGTAGCTTATACCGCCCCCTGCCATAAAAAGGCCCATACCGACGGATACGTACAGCATCCTGGCCGTGGCCACGTACACCATGGCCAGAAAAGTCCCGAAATATATGAGAGCGGCACCTAGGTCCCTCTGAAACACCAGCAGCAGAAGGGATATCCCCCACATTCCCAAAAGCGGCCCCAGGTCTCTGGGGCCGGGAATTGTAAATCCCCTTAAAGACTCGGTGCCCCTGGCCAGTACCATCTTATTTTCAGACAAAAAGGAGGCCAGGAAAAGCACCACCAGTATCTTGACAAATTCCGAGGGCTGCAGGTGAAACAGCCCGAAGTCAATCCAGCTCCTGGCGCCCCCCTGCTCAACCCCGAAGAATATCGGAATTATAAGCGCCAGCGCCCCTAAAAGTCCCAGTATGTATTTATACTCCGAAAGCCTGCGGTAATTGGTGAAAAGCCTGGTGGTCAGAAACAGGAAAAACAGCCCCGCCAAAAGCCACACAAACTGCCTGAAGGCGTAAAAGGTATTGATCCTGTACAGAAACACCAGTCCTGTAAAAGACAGCACCGCCACCACGGGCAAAAGAAACGGATCCGCCCTGAAGTCCAACGCCTGCCACACCACTCCCAGCAGAAGAAACGCCAGTGCCGGGACCGCAGCCCCCACCAGAACAGCCCGGGCGTCCGCCCCCCTCCAGAGGTGGCCGGCAAAGGCCCCGGCGGCAAGGTAAAGCCCGGCCAGCATCAAAAGCTTTATCTCGTATTTCCTTATATCCTCACCCACAGCGCTATTCATCCATTTCTACCACTATCACCGATATATTGTCGGTGCCCCCCCGGTCAAGTGCCAGGTCCACCAGGCTTTTGACCGCCTGGTCCGGGCCGGGGGCCGATCTTACCAATTTCATTATTTCCTCGTCCTCCACCAGTCCGTTAAGCCCGTCAGAGCACAGCAGCACCACATCACCCTTTTCCAGGCCGACCCGGAACAGGTCCACCTCCACCGAGGGGTCTGTTCCCAGCGCCCTGGTCAGCACGTTTCGGTGCGGGTGCTCCCGGGCCTGCTCCTTTGTAATGCCGCCCAGCTTCAGCATTTCCTGTACCAGTGAATGGTCCTCGGTGATGGTTACTATTTTATTACCGCGAATCAAATAGGCCCTGCTGTCCCCCACGTGGACCAGCACCAGCTCCTTTTTACTGATGACGGCTGCGGTCAGGGTGGTGCCCATTCCCCTGCAGTTGACATCCCGGCTGGAAATCTCGTAGACCCTGCTGTTGGCCAGACGGGCGCCCTCCAGCAGTTTTTTGTCCACCTCTCCCGCAGCTGGAGGGTTATCGACTCTATCGCCAGGCGGCTGGCCACTTCCCCGGCCAGGTGGCCACCCATGCCGTCGGCGACGGCAAAAAGGGCCATATCCGGGACAACACATATACTATCCTCGTTTTGCTTCCTTACGAGACCCACTTCTGTCGCCTGACTCCACCTCATATGCCCACCTCACAAACTGCATGGTGACATCTCCGATCCTGATCCTGTCACCATCCGCAAGCACTGTTGGTTTATTTATCCTCACATCATTAAGATATGTCCCGTTTTTGCTGCCCATGTCCTCAAGCCAGAACTGCCCGTCACTCCCGCGAACAACGGCATGATCCGCTGACGCAAAGGGCTCCGTAAAGGTGACGGTATTGTGGCCTCCCCTGCCGAGGGTGGCCTCCTCACCTGTTTTCAGGGGAAAAACGCTGCCCGGCGGCAGCCCGGGGTCTTTGGAGGCCAGCACAGTCAGCCCCGCCGGAAATCCGGGCAGAGGCGCCACCGCCGGCAGGGCGGCAACCGCCCCTGCGGGGACGCCGTATTTCACCCCCGCCTTCCTCGCCGGCTCCGGCTTCAGATCCCGGAACATCATCCTTATCAACTGAAAAATAAAAACATACAGCAGTATTAAAAATATGCAGCGAAAGACCGTTAAAATCAGATCCAGCAATTTAACCCACCTTAAAAGCGCACAGGGTTGTGCCAAATTTTACGCTGTCGCCGTTTTCCAGTCTTTTGGTACTGATTCTCTCCCCGTTTACGAAGGTGCCGTTGGTGCTGTCCAGGTCGGTTATCACCCAGCCCTCTTTCTGCGGCTCCAGCCTGGCGTGCCTCCGTGATATATTATAATCCGGCAGAGTGATGTCGCAGGACTCCCTCCTGCCCACCACCACGGCGTAGCCCTCCAGCCTGAAAACCTTGCCTGCCAGCGGGCCTTCCGTCACCTCCAGGCAGCTGACGGGGGCCTGCCTCAGTATGGGTATGGGGGCTGTATCCATGGCCCGGCAGTAATTAATTGTGTCCTCGAACCGGTTTCCACCATTATCTTCTTCCCTTTGCCCGGCGGGCGCAGCCGACGAATTGCCGAATCTCCCGGCAACCCTTATCTGCCCGGACTTTAAATCTCCGTCTTCAAAAAATTTCACCAGGGGGCCTGCCACCAGCGTAAAATCCTTTTCTTCAGCCTTCTGTCTGAGGTAATCCTGGAGCTCGCCCGACAGAGCCTCCGAAAGGTACGATATGGAAGAGTAATCATCGGGGCTCAGGTATACGTCGTACTCGTTGGGGGCGTATACCAGATTGACGCTGACCCTCTTCCTGTCCCGCATTTCGCGGGCCAGCTTTTTGGCTATGTCCAGCGGCTGCACCCGGCCTTTGAATTTATCCCTGAAAAATCCCTCAATGTATTTTTCAAGACTTCCTTCCAGTCCGGAGAAGAAACCCATCAAATCCAACCCCCGACTTTAATAATTCATCTCGTCCTATTATTTCCTGATTTGTCATTATTTTCACATACCTTCCGCCGTACGTCACCGGCCAGCCTTCTCCTCAGCTGTCCGCAGGCGGCGTCAATGTCGCCCCCCAGCTCACGCCTCACCGTTGCATCAACGCCGGCTCTCTCCAAAACAGACCTGAAATTACTGACATCCTCCCGGGAAGGTCTTTTAAACCGGCGCTCCCCCACCGGGTTGTACGGTATCAGATTAACATGGGAGGGCATTCCGGAAATCAGCCGTGCCAGTTTGCCGGCCTGGGCCGGGCTGTCGTTTACTCCCGCAATCAGGGCGTACTCGAAGGTGATCCTCCTCCCGGTCCTGCCGATGTAATACCGGCAGGCCTCCATCAGGTCCTCCAGGGGGTATTTGCTGTTGACGGGGACCAGCCTGTTTCTCAGACCGTTGTCCGCAGCGTGAAGCGAAACCGCCAGCGTGACGGGAAACCCCTTATCCGCAAGCCGCCTTATCCCCGGCACAATACCGCAGGTGGACAGCGTTATGTGCCTGAAGCCTATGTTCAGCCCGTATTCCGAATTTATATTTACAAGGAACTTTATGGTATTGTCATAATTGTCCAGTGGCTCCCCGGACCCCATAAGGACTATGTGGCTCACCCTCTGGCCCGAGTCTTTTTGAACCGCCAGCACCTGGTCGTACATTTCACCCGGTGAAAGGTCCCGGGCCTTTCCGCCCAGTGTTGAGGCGCAGAGTACGCACCCCATCCGGCAGCCGGCCTGGGTGGATATGCAAACGGACAGCCCGTACGAATGCTTCATTAGGACGCTTTCCACCGCCTGCCCGTCCTGAAGCCCGAAAAGGTACTTCACCGTGTCCCCCCGGGAGGACACCTGCTTTTTCAGAATTGCCACGCCTCCGGAAGAGGCCACCTGATCCAGTCGCTCCTTCAGCGAAGCGGGAAGGTTGGTCATTTCCGCAAAGGAGCCGGCGCCCTTTTTAAAAACCCAGTCAGCCACCTGCCTGGCCCTGTAACCCGGCTCCCCAAGTCCTGCCAGTATTTCTTCCAGCTCATCCAGTGTGCAGTCCTTGAGATTTGTTTTGCAGCGGCCCTGCATTTTTTCTTCAGCTTTATTTCTACAAACCATATTTCAATCCCTTTTTTCTTGTGTTCAAACGGTTTTGACCATTCTTGCGATAAAAAAGCCGTCCGTGCCATGCCTGTGGGGATAAAGCTGCAGTAATCCCGTCTCCCGGCTTTCATTTTCGGCCAGCCCTCCGGGAAGGTAACGGCCCAGGTCCTCCCCGCTGAAGCCGGGGTGCGACTGAAGGAACGCCTTTACCTGATCATGGTTCTCCTCGGGCAGCACCGAGCAGGTGCTGTAAACAAGCACCCCTCCGGGTTTAAGGCAGCGGGAAACGCTTTCCAGCATTTCTTTCTGCAAACTGGTAATCTCCGCCAGCTGCCCAGGCTCCTTTTTCCACCGGGAGTCAGGCTTCCTCCGGATTACCCCGGTCCCCGAGCAGGGGGCGTCCAGCAAAACATAGTCAGCCCTTTCCGCAAAATCCGAGGCCAGATTCCTGGCGTCCGCATTTAAGGGCCTTACGCAGGTGATCCCCAGCCTTCTGCAGTTGTCCTCAATAAGTTTAAGCTTATGGGGGTGAATGTCGGCGGCAATTACAGTCCCCCTGTCCCCCATTATCTGGGCCATGTGGGTGGCCTTGCCCCCCGGGGCCCCGGCAACGTCCAGCACCAGCGACCCCGGCCCCGGCGAAACCGCGTGCCCCACCAGCATGGAGCTCTCGTCCTGCACCTGGAACAGCCCCTGCGCAAAGGGGGGGAATCCGCGCAGCCCGCCGGCCCCCTCCAGTATTAATCCATCGGGGGAATACCTTGTTTTTTCCGCCCTGACCCCATCCCGGGCAAGGGTCTCCATCAGTTCCTCCCTGGTGGTTTTAAGGGTGTTTACCCTCACGGTGTTGGGGGCCGGCCTGTTATTGGCCAGGCACAGATCTATGGTCTCCTCCGCCCCCATCTGTTCTATCCACCTTTTCACCAGCCATTCCGGGTGTGAGTATTTTATTGATATATGGCCCACGGGATCGGCGTCAATGGGAGGAAAGCTTATTTCGTCCGACCGCCTGAGTATGTTTCTAAGCACCCCGTTTACAAATTTCACCGCCCCGGGGTTGCCGAAGCGCCTGGCCTGGTTCGCGGCCTCATTTATGGCTGCCGGCGCCGGCACACGGTCCATGTAAAATATCTGATAAACCCCCAGGCGCAGGATATTCCTAATCCAGGGGGTTTGCTTCTGCAACGGCTGCTTTATGTGCTGGCGGATTATCCAGTCCAGGGTGTTGAGGGTTCTGAGGGTGCCGTATACCAGTTCGGTGGTGAAGGCCCTGTCAATCCCGCCGGGCCTGTTTTCCTCCAGTACGCGGTTTAAGGCAATATTGGAATAGGCTCCCCGGGCGTCAACTTCTTTCAGTGTAATCAGAGCCAGGTCCCTGGCGCTGTTATTTCGGGATGCTATTTTTACCGACCGCCTTCCCTAAAAGACACAAAGAATTCTATGGCCTTTTCCACCCGGGACGGCTCTATCCGGGTATTGAAGCAGGGCCCGAAGGGCCTCTCGTTGGTTATGCCCAGAACGGGCATGGGGTTGGAATCCTGTATCCCGCTGGTGAGGTCCCTTTCGCAGGCAACAGCCACAACAGCCCTGGGCCGGTAGTCCTTCACAAATTTTCTGGCCAGAGTACCCCCGGTGGCCACTCCCATTTTCACCCCGCACCGGTCCCTTACCGCCAGCAGGTCCCCGATGCAGCAGCCGCCGCAGCGCCGGCAGTTGTTGATATCCACCGTTATTTTATATGGGCAGCGGCTGTTTTGCAGGCAGTGGGGCACCAGCACCAGTATCTGTTCCGGCGCAAGCCTCAACCGGGCCGTTTTGACCATCTGGTTGTTGACTTCTATGTAGGAGCTTTTGATACGGTCCACATCTATGTTGAAAAGTTTTCCCAATCCTATTATAACCGGAAAAAATATATTAACAGCCACCCTCATCGGCCCCTGCAGAAAGGGAAGCCTTTTGGCGGCCAGCAATGTCATCAGTATTCCCACCAAGCCCAGGGACGCCATTATTACCGAAACACTTATAAAAACAACCAGGGCCAATACCAGCGTCTGATTGATCACAGACTGCCCGGGGTTGAATATCAGGTACCACAGGGCGAAGGCCACCATGCCCGCCACCAGGAGGCTAAAGCCCAAAAGCCCCAGGAACAGCCTCTTTTTGACATAAGTCTTTATGTAAGGAAAATCCACCTTCATTGCGCTTATCTGTCACCTTTCGCATTGACTTTTACTTCCGGGCACTCATTAAGTCAACCCAGTATCAGCCCCGGGACAATACTGCAGCCCCGCAAAAACTCGGACGCGCCCATTCTTTTGCCGCCCTGGGACTGCAATTCCTTTATCACCACGGGACGGTCAGCGCACATTACCGCCAGCCCGCCTTCCACAGGGCCCAGCACCTCTCCCGGCGCCGGCCGGCCGCCATCGCTCACCGGCTGACCGATTTCAGCAACTCTCCATACCTTCAGGACCTTATCGCCAAGGGTTGTCCTGGCCCCGGGCCAGGGGTCAAGGGCCCTGACCCGGTTTTTTATTTCCGCCGCGCTCCTGTTCCAGTTGATTACCTCGTCTTCGCGGGTAATGACAGGGGCATATGTGGCCTGCCGGTGGTCCTGGGGAACGCCCGCAAGCTTTCCGGCAGCCAGAAGATCCACCGTTTCCATAAGCAGGGAGGCCCCCAGCACCGACAGCCGGTCGTGCACTGTGCCGAAACTGTCACCTTCCCCAATGGGTATCCTGGCCTGGATCAGTATGTCCCCGGTATCCATCCCGGTGTCCATCATCATGGTGGTGACTCCGGTCTCGGTTTCACCGTTCATCAGCGCCCTCTGCATGGGGGCCGCCCCCCTGTATTTGGGCAGGAGAGAAGAGTGCACGTTGACACAGCCCAGGGGGGGGATTCGCAAAATCCCGGCGGGTAAAATCTGCCCAAAGGCCACAACCACGATTATATCCGGCTTCAATCCCCCCAGAAAATCAATAAAAGACTCTTCCCTGACCCTACCGGGCTGAAGCACCGGCAGCCCCAAATCCAGGGCGGCCTCCTTGACCGGAGAAGGCTGTACCTTTTTGCCCCTTCCCCGGGGGCGGTCCGGCTGGGTAACCACGGCGCCTATACCGCAGCCGGCCTCGGCCAGGGACCTCAGAGTGGGCACAGCAAATTCCGGAGTGCCCATGAAAACGATATTCACTGCTCGTCCTCCACTACCTCAGAATACAGGAGACAGAATACAGAATGAGTTTGGAATGTCGGGCTGTAAATTATTCTACCCTGAAAATAGAACTCAGAATAAGGATGCCGTATTCATTGCTGAAGTGTACGCAGGGGGGAGGACCTTTCAGGCCGGAGCGAATGTTTCCGGAGGTTGTTACCGGCTCTTGGCGAAGGAGCATACGGAATGCCGGCAGGGCCGCAGGACGCGGCCTGAGCCCGAATAGTGCACGGATGCACGTATGAGGGCGGTCGGCAGCCGTAAGCGACAAGCATAGAGCCGGTTCAACCGGAGGACTGTGAGCCCGGACTGAAAACCGCACCCGACATGGAAGCATATCCTGGCTTATATGCGGCCCCAAATTTTCATTGCCCAGTGGTGCCGCGCTTTGCGGCATGGGAGTCTGACTTCTGTATTTTTTATTCTCGTGTTACGCTTTCACCTTGCGAATATTTTCAGCTTTATCAATAAATAAAATACCATCCAGATGATCTATCTCGTGTTGGAAAGCCCTTGCCAGATAGCCCTCGGCTTTCAACTCAATCTCCCTGCCTTCGCGGTCCAGTCCCCTCACTCTTATTTCGGCCGCTCTTTTTACATCCCCCACCACCTCAGGTATGCTGAGACAGCCTTCCAGGTCCAGTATTTCCCCCCGGAGGTCCAGCACCTCGGGGTTAATCACCTCAATCAGTCCTTCTCCAACATCAACCACGATGACCCTTTTGGAAACCCCTATCTGCGGGGCGGCAAGGCCCACCCCCTTGTTGGCGTACATGGTATCGCGCATGTTGTTCAATAGCTTTATGATATTTGGCGTAATTCTGGGGACTTCCTTTGCCCTCTCCCTCAGAACACCGTCTCCCTTTAATACAATCCCGTACACTGCCAACCCCATCAACCTCCGATTTAAACTGTGGGATTACATTTTAATACAATATTCTGACTGAGCGGCAATTGTCAAGAGTATCGGCGAAACTGCCCCCCGGAATATCACATCAGGCTTTGGGGGTCAATATCAACGGCCACGCTGCAGCCCGCCTTCCCCCTCGGCTCGGCCCTTTCGATTACCGGACGCAGCAGTTCCCTCAGCCTGTTTCCGCTCCTTGACCTTACAATAATATGATAGCGGTAGCGGTCCCTGATCCTTGCCAGAGGCGCAGGGGCGGGCCCCATTATATCAAATTCATCCGGTCCGGCCTGTCTCTGGGTGGCGCCGGACAACTGCGACACCCACCTTTCAGCTCCGGCCCTGACCACCTCCTCATCCACCCCGGTTAAAAGCACCCTGGCCAGCCTGGAAAAGGGAGGGTATTTAAGAGCTCTTCTTATCTTCATTTCTTGTGAATAGAAACCGGTATAGTCGTGGGCGGCGGCATGCACAATGGAATAATGGCCGGGAGACATGGTCTGCACCATCACCTCTCCCCCCAGATCCCCCCTCCCCGCCCGGCCGGCTACCTGGGCAACCAGTTGAAAAGTCCTCTCGGCCGAGCGGAAGTCCGGCATATGCAGGGTCAGGTCGGCGTTTACCACCCCCACCAGTGTCACCCCCGGCATGTCCAGTCCCTTGGCCACCATCTGCGTGCCAATCAGTATGTCGGCTCCGCCTTCCCTGAAAACATTGAGAATCTTCCCGTGGGACCCTTTCCTGGTGGTGGTGTCGCTGTCCATCCGCAGCACCCTGGCGCCGGGAAACAATCTGACCACCTCCTCCTCAACCCTCTGGGTGCCCGTGCCGAAATAGCCCACATGTTTGCTGCCGCAGTCGGAGCAGCGCCCCGGGGCGGTTACGGTATGGTTGCAGTAGTGGCACCGCAGGTGCCCCCCTGTGTGGTAGGTCAGTGATATGTCGCAGTGCGGGCACTTCATAACCAGTCCGCACTCCCTGCATACAACAAAGGTGGCGTAGCCCCTCCTGTTCAGAAAAAGTATTGCCTGCTCCCGGCGCTTCAGCCTCTCTCCCACGGCCAGCGTAAGCCGGCTGCTGAATATACCGGTGTTTCCTTCCTTGATTTCCTCCCTCATGTCAATTATGTGGACCCCGGGCAGGGGCCTCATGCCCACCCTTTGGGTAAGCGTCAGCAATTTATACGGACCTCCCTGCTGCGCCCTGTGGTACGACTCGACGGAGGGGGTGGCGCTGCCCAGAACGGCCACGGCCTCAAACTGCCCGGCCAGCTTTAGGGCGACGTCCCTTGCGTGATACCTCGGGGTCTCATCCTGCTTGTACGATGTTTCATGCTCTTCATCCAGTATTATAAGCCCAAGCCTGTCAAGGGGGGCAAAGGCGGCGGACCTTGCTCCCAGCACCACCGGGGCCTCGCCGCGGGCGATGCGGCTCCATTCGTCATATCTTTCCCCCTCGGACAGCCTGCTATGTAGTACAGCCACCCTGTCCCCGAACCGGACTTTGAATACGGACACCATCTGGGGGGTAAGGGAAATCTCCGGCACCATCACCACCGCCTGCCTCCCCAGTGCCAGGGCGCGGGATATGGCTCTCATGTAAACCTCGGTCTTGCCGCTGCTGGTGATGCCGTGGAGCAGGTACACACTCCTCTTTGACCGCTCAATGGAATTGATTATTTCTTCCAGGGCCGCCGCCTGCTCCCCGGTCGGCGCAAGCCCGCCCCGGTCCGCAAGCCCTCCGGAGGGGTATGGGTTCCGGCGCAGCTCCACGTCCCCGTAATGCAGCAGCCCGTCCGACACAAGCCTGTCCACAAGGCTTACCGAGGCCCCTGCCGCCAGAGCAAGCTCCTTCCGGGACATACCGGGTTGTTCCAGGGCAGTCTGCCACACCACCTGCCTCTTGGCGGCCTTCCTGTCGAAAGCCGGGGGGGCGCCGGGAGGGTTTACCGCGTAAAGACCCTTTACCTTTTTGGGCCCCGTGCCCTGTATTCTCGGCCAGATAACGCACTGCAGGGCCGACACCGAAGGGCAAAGGCAATAGTCCGCCATCCACCTGGCAAGATCCAGCTGGGAGTTTGTAAATACCGGCCCATCGTCCAGTATTTCCTTTATCTCCTTAATCTCAACACCTGCGGGAAGAATGCCGCCGGGAGCCGCCAGGCCCGTGACATATCCCGCCACCTGCCTTCTGCTGAAGGGGACCAGCACCCTGCTCCCCACCCTGATCCTTGCCGCCAGCCTGTCCGGAACCGCGTAATGAAATCCCCGGTCGAGGCTCCTTACCGCCACTTCGACCATTACCTCGGCCAGTAAACCTTCATCCATAAAAACCTCGTTAAAAAATATTTAAGCAGATCACACAGGGATGTTTTTTCTAAACAATTATACCATATATTCAACATAATTAAGGCCATCTGGCCAACACACCCTTTTCAAGCCATAAAACCGTACAGCACCAGCGTTCCCGCCACCACCATCAGGCTGGGCACGATCACCGGCCTGTAGGACCGCATAAAATCAGCCTTGAAGTACTCGGCGGTAAGTATCAGGCAAAGGTGCACCGGAGATATCATAACCCCCACCACGCCGGATACATAGGCCAGCATTACATAACCCGCCGAGGGCTCAACCATGGCCATCACCAGTGGAAAAGACACACCGATGCAGGCCTGGACCAGACCGGTAAGAACTCCGACCACCAAAGGCAGGGTTATCAGTATCAGCAGAGTGGGAATTCCGGCGGAAACAATTGAGCCGCTCACCTGCACAACGGCCCCCGACGCCTGCAGCACATCCTTGAAGGCCATCGTGCCCCAGGTCAGGAATACTATCCTCAGCGTCAGGGGATCCCTTACGGTCTGCCATACCCTGGCCAAAGCGTATTTTTTTTGTATTATCAGCCCCGCCAGCACCAGGCACAAAGACCAGACTATGGGGATCTGCGCCAGAACCAGTATCACCGTGGCCCACAGGGGCCAGGTGCTGGCGGCCAGAGAGGCCAGCGGCCTCCCCGGGGGGGACTTCCCTCCGGCTTTACGGCCCGCAGATTCTGAGCCATTGTCCTGCCGCCGGGGAATCTCTTGGTTTTTATAGCGCCTGAACACTGCCCAGTACCCCAGCGCCGCCCAGATCACCGACACCGGCCACTGCCACAGCAGTATGGTGCCCAGCGGCACTCCGGAAAAATGGGCCGCCAGTATAAGCCCGGGATAAAGGGGCAGTGAATACTCCCATATATGCCTGAACCAGTAATTGATGAATACCTTGTCCTCCGCCCGGTAAGGGGCCCCGGCGGAGGCCTGGTCCACCAGGGGGGCGGAGAACCTGGCCCCTCCCGCCGACGGCAGGAATCCTATAATGGCCGGTATGGCGGAAACTATTATCCTGGGGTTCCAGGGCAGGCGGGAGAGCGAGCCGGTCATGGACCTTAGCATTCCGGCACCGCGCATTACCGACTCCAGCACCGCAATAAGCACCAGGGCAGCTATAAGAAACACCGTGGAAGGTGTTATCAGCGTCAAGGCCACCTGTTTTAAAAGGTCAAAGGCTCCCATGCCGAACAAAAGGCCCAGCACGGCGGTGGACGCCATCATGGTGGAACCCATTCCGGCCTTTTTGCGGAGCAGTACTATTATAAGGGCAAATACCACAATTATCTTGACTAATGGCAGCATAATAAATACTCTATTCTTTCTTAACCGGTTACTTTTTTCGGCGGCAACCTCCAAAACAGGATAGTTTTTTACTGTATCAGCCTGTTTTTAACCATGGCCAGCGGTATTCGGACTGTAAGGGCGGCCACAGCCGCCAGCCAGGCCAGGTGGGGCAGCACATCCCCGGCAACTCCCCCCAGCACCATGGGCCTGTTCACTTCCACGGCGTGGTAAAGGGGGGTCAGCCAGGCCAGAAGCCTTATTCCCCCGGAAAGGTCTTCCACAGGAAAAAAGACGCCGGCGAACAAAAACATGGGTGATATAATCAGCGTGAAGAAGTATCCGAAAGAGTCGTAGTTGGGAGCTATGCTGGTCCAGATTAGGGACAGCACCGAAAAAACCAGCACCATCAGCGCCAGGGGCAGCGGTACCAGAAGAGCCCAGGGGGACTTGACCAGCCCGAACATGGCCACCACCAGAAAAAACACCATTCCGTAGAGTACTCCCTTGAAGGTGCCGTACAGTATCTCTCCCATAACCACGTCATCCATGCTGACCGGGGTGGCCACCATGCCGTGGAAGGTCTTTTGACAGCCCATCCTGGTAAAGCTGCCGTAGGTCATCTCGTAAGTGGTGGAAAACATGGCCGAGGAGGCGATGAGCGCCGGGGCCAGGAAATTTATATAGGACATGCCGTTTATGCCGGTTACGTATACACCAAGCCCGAAGCCCATGGCCCAGAGGTACAGCACCGGCTCCACCTGCGGGACCACCCCTATCCTGGACTTTATGCTTCGGGACCTGGACATTATGTCCTCCCCGAACACCTCCAGACTGCCCGAAGATACCGGGGAAAACCCGTAGATCATCTTCACGATGGAGGTCTTGCCCGCCCCGTTTGGCCCCAAGAGGCCGAAGCACTCCCCCCTGTGCACGCTGAAATTTATTCCCTTTACCGCCTCCAGGTCACCGAACCTCTTCACTAGGCCCCGGGCCAAAATTACAATGTCAATATCCCGGCCGTCCATTTTTCCCCCGTAATTTTCCAGTTTTTCCGCTGTTTTTATTTATGCCAATATTATAGCTCCCATCACAATACCAAAAATCATGGCTTCTGACTCCTGGCTTCTGGATTCTGACGGAAAAGCATTACGGTTTTCCAAGCTACTCCCGCTGCTCCTCGGGAGTCAGCCCGATAACGTCAAACAGCTTGAAGGCAAGGCTTAAAATTATGGCTATCACGGTGGCCAGCCCCATGCCCCTTAAGCTTACGGCGCCCAGCTCCAGGTGCGCCCCGCTTATCCCCACTATAAGCACCACCGAGGTCAGTATCAGGTTGCGGGCCTTGCTGTAGTCCACTTTTGCCTCCAGCAGCATCCTTACACCCGAAGCCGCTATTACGCCGAACAGCAACAGTGAAATCCCCCCCATTACCGGAACGGGTATGCTCTGTATAGCCGCGGACAGTTTGCCAAAAAAGGAGAGCAGTATGGCTATAATGGCGGCCCCGCCTATTACCCACACGCTGTAAACCTTGGTTATGGCCATAACCCCTATATTCTCTCCGTAGGTTGTGTTCGGGCTGGAGCCGAAAAACCCGGAAAACATGGTGGAAAGGCCGTTGCCCAGAAGGGAACGGTGCAGTCCAGGATCCCTGGCCAGGTCTTTCCCCACTATGTTGCTGGTGACAAAAAGGTGGCCTATGTGTTCGGCCACCACCACCAGGGAGGCCGGCAGTATTATGGCGATGGCGGCAGGGTTGAACACCGGCTTGTAAAAAGTGGGCGCCGCCACAGTTGCGGCCCTGGCCACCATTCCGGTGTCCACCATGCCCATGAAAAAGGCCAGCGTGTAACCGGCCACCACACCGAAAAGTATTGGTATTATAGCCATAAATCCCCGGAACAGCAGTGATCCCAGTATGGTCACCGCCAGAGTGAACATGGATACCATAATCACTTTGGGATCAGGGGTCTTGGCGGTAAGGCCGGCCATGTCCGCCGCCACAGGGGCAAGCTCCAGCCCTATCACCGCCACTATGGCCCCCATGGCCGCCGGCGGGAAAACCACATCTATCCATTTGGTGCCGGCCACCCCGACAATAAGCGCCACCACCACAAAAACCAGTCCCACGGCGATAAAGCCCCCCAGGGCGGACTGGTAATCGTATTTCCCCAGCACCACAAACACCGGTGAAAGGAAGGCGAAGCTGGAGCCGAGGTAGGCGGGGATACGCCCTTTACAGATAAAAAGGTAAAGCAGTGTGCCTATGCCGTTGAAAAGCAGAACTGTGGCCGGGTCAACTTTAAAGAGTATCGGAACCAGCACAGTAGCCCCGAACATGGCGAATAAGTGCTGCAGGCTAAGGGGAAGGGTTGCCAGCAGGGGGAGTTTTTCTTCCACCTGGATCTCTCTTCTTGCCATCGGTATCCCTCCAAGTAACAGTTTTCATGAAAAAGAACGTTTTACAAAAGGAACAGCCGGTCTCCGGCGTCGCCCAACCCGGGCACTATGTAAGCCTTGTCATTGAGCTCCGGGTCAATAACCGCCGTTATTATTTTTACTTCAGGAAAGCGTTTTTGGACCTGGTCGATGCCGGGCTTTACGGCAAAGGCGCATACCAGGGTGATGCGTCCGGGGGGGTATCCCTTGCCGGCTATAATCTCCAGTGCGGCCACGCTGCTGTTTCCGGTGGCCAGCATCGGGTCCAGCACAAAAACATGATCGAATTCACCGGGCCGGGTGGGGACCGAGTCCAGGTATTTCTTTGCCTCCAGGGTGTCGTGGTCCCTGGAGACCCCTATGTGGGCCACCTTTGCCCCGGGAAGCACCTCCAGGAAGCCGTCCACAAACCCCAGCCCCGCCCGGAGGATGGGAACCAGCAGCACCCTGTCGTCATTCACATAGGAACACCGGGCCTCCACATCCAGAGGCGTCACCACAGTCCCTTCGGTCACTTCCAGGTCCCTGGTGGATTCCACCGCCAGCAACAGCCCCAGCTTTTTCATGGCCCTGCGAAACTCCTCCACCTGCGTATCCCTGTTTCTCAGAGTCCGCAGGCAGCTTCCGATAACAGGATGCTCAACAACGTTTACCGGGCTCAAATTTTCTCCTCCATTCCGTTCGTCTTGTTTGAATCTGAATATACCATTTTGAGTTTCGTCAGAAAAATAAATATCCCTGTCCACAAAACAACGTTTTTATACATTTTCCCCGGTTCTTTTAAAAGGGATGAATTTTCACAAACACAGGCGTCAAGCCATATTATGGCAATATCAACGCATTATTACCGCAAACCGGGAGGTGGTTAGCGTGAAAACATTTTGATTACCCGGCTGAAGGAGCAAGCCTTAAAAAGGGCGCACTTATCCCTTGGCGTGAAAATGGAAACTTTAGGCAGGTCGTAATGATATTGCTGAAATGTCCGAAGCTTGAATAATACCCTGTGCGATCAACAGTTTAGCAGCCCGTTTCAAAGCCTTCTCTTTCTGCTTGTCGCGGAGTTCCTGCGGCATATCGAATTGATAGAGGTCACATGGATTAAAAATCTCGCCAGTTTTTACAAGGTAGTCAGTGATGGAAGCGGCGGATTTGCCAAACATGTCGGAAACGACAGCATCAAGGGCTACATTGCAGACGGTAAAAACATTTTGGAATCGATTCTTTTCGCTGGATTTGCAGGAAACAAGCTTAAACCGGT
>JBMOPC010000004.1:0-25336 GCA_049323915.1 Bacillota bacterium | reverse complement strand
AGGAACAGGGCGGTCAGGTACGACGGAGAGGTGGTGCTTTTTGTCGCCGCAGGTTTCTTTTCAGCGGCTTTTTCGGTTTCCGGCTGGTCGGAAAAACTGTCCGGCTATATAATGCAGTTTTCCACGGGTATGGCGTCATTGTCCATTGCCGTACTGACGGTTATAATAATAGCCAGTGTCGCCGGTATCCATCCCATGGTCCCGGTTTCGGCCCTGGCCACTTCCCTGGACCCGCTGTCGGTGGGAATGAGCACGGTCAACATGGCCCTTTTGCTGATAATGGGCTGGGCACTGGGGGCGGCGGTTTCCCCCATGTCGGGAACAAGCCTGGTGGTGGGCAGCCTTACGGGCAGATCTCCGGCCGCGGTAGGCTTGGCCAATCTGCCTTTCAGCATTCCGGTGGCCGCTTCGGTAGTTTTATACATGGCCTTTCAATAAAACAAGGAGAATGGAAAGGGGGTGATATTATTGGGGAAAAAGAGGACGGCAAAAAAGAAGATGACCAGGGACCTCCGGGGCGGGGGCAGAAAATGGGTGATCCCCGGCGCTGTTGTCGCAATACTGGCCGTTGCGCTTTCCCTTTGGCTGTTTACCCGGGAGAAGGCGGCCGGAAATGAGATAGTAATAGAAACTCCCAGGGGGAGCATCGAAATAGTGGTTTACCCGGAGATCATGCCGGTGACTGTGGCCAATTTTAAAAAGCTTGTGGGTGACCGGTTTTATAACGGCCTTATATTTCACCGGGTTGAGCCGTGGGTGGTGCAGGGGGGAGACCCGGCCGGAAACGGCACCGGCGGTCCCGGTTGGACCATCAAACTGGAAACCAGCCCTGATTTGA
Organism: Bacillota bacterium; assembly: GCA_049323915.1. GTDB lineage: Bacteria > Bacillota > Desulfotomaculia > Desulfotomaculales > Desulfocucumaceae > BRHc4a. The sequence goes on along the minus strand of JBMOPC010000004.1, from coordinate 24,498 downwards.
AAAACGTCAGGGGGGCGGTGGCCATGGCCAGAAGGCTTGAGCCTGATACCGCAGGCTCCCAGTTTTATATACTGAAAAAGGACATGCCTTCCCTTGACGGACAATATGCCGTATTTGGAAAGGTGACAAAGGGTATGGAGGTTGTGGACGCAATTTCTCCCGGCGATAAAATGTCGGTGGTGCGGTTTAAATAGATGATGCAAAAGGCTACCAGCCTGGGGGCCCCACTTCCCATATGAAATAATCCACCCTGTTGGGGCCTTTTTTTATTTCCACCGTAAAGGAGGCAACATAGGCCGAGGAATCGTTTTCTATCAGCCGCCTGGGACCCACCTGCACGTCGTACTGGTTTACCTTTCTCCAGTTGTGCAGTGCGTCCAGCAGTGTTTTGGAGATGTTGTCCGGGTTCACCTCCTTTATGCTGCTGCGCTGAACCCTGGCGATTATGGCCACCTTTCCGTCAAAGGTTTTGTATCCCATCTCCTGCAGCTTCTTCAATACAGCGTCATAATACTCTTTTTTTGAGTCGGCTGAAGAGTTTACATCGTTTGGCACAACGCATTCCAGTCCAAAGGTGAATGCGTTGCCGGCGGGCTGAATAACCCACATTTTTTTCACCCCTTACGGCTGTTTCATCATCTATTGTGTCCTGGATTTAAGTGCAAGCTCCACATTAAATATATTGCCCATGTCAACATATACTTTCCAGTTGGGACGGTTGCGGGATTCTTCAACAAGTGATTTTATAGAGGAACGAATTTTTTCCGGCAGCTCCGACCCGCAGCTGGGGCATCCGGGGTTATCAAATCTGCCCTCCAATACCTGGTATTTTCCGCCGCATTCTCCGCAGCCTATAAATATCATAAACACACCCCCAAAAAGAATGCTAAAATGTTGATATTGCGAAAGTAATTCGACATATTACCCGGAAAACCTGTTTTAATAATGGAAATTAGTCACAAAAATGAAAAGGGCCGGTATAATACCCGGTCCCATAATCATGCTTTCCTGGCCGGACAGGATGATCGGCCGAATTTGTCCGCCTTTAATCTGCCTGAATGCATGGCGCTGCAGTACCACCTGACCAGTTCCTTTTTTAAAATCTGTTTAAATTTGGACTCCTTTGTGTCTTCCTGTTTTTTATTTTTACTTTTTCCGGGCAAGGGGAACCTCTCCTTTCAACAGCCAAGATATTTCTATATTGCTATTAATTGGAAAGGCAAAATATTACAGGTGATATGATCTATGCCGACGGAAAGGGGCCGGGGCGCAGCTTTGACCGGAGGTATTGGTACGCCAGCCCCCCCAGCAGGAGGAAGCCTGCGATGCCCACTCCCGCGTACAGAAACCTCACAAGGTTGGTAAAGCCTATGGCGCTGGCAATGAGACCGCCAAGGGTTACAGCCGCCGCCAGCAGTTTAAAGCGGTGTTTTTCCGGGGAGGCGATTCTGGCGGTGAAGCCGTACAAACCTCCCACTGCGGTGGAGTATATGGCGGCAGTAAGTATGAGAGTGTACAGGGCCCCGGCCAGAGGAGAGAAAAGCCCGGCCACGTAACTCATGGGCACGGGGTAGCCGAATGACTCGGGAACGGCCAGAAGCACAAGGTTGATGGCCGTTATGCCCAGTCCCAGTCCTATCCCTCCGGCAACCGATCCTTTTTCAATAGACGATCCGGATCCGGCCATACTGCCCATGGGGGCCAGAATGGCCACGGCCACCACCAGGTTGTAGGAAACATAAGTAAGGGCCGAGAGGGGCCAGAAAGGTATTACCGCCTCCCACGGCTGGGCATAATACCTCATTTCGGCCAGTCCATCCGGGAAATATATTAGCACGGCGCCGGCCAGCGTCATTATACCTGCAAACATCACGGGCACCAGCAGGCTGAGCGCCGAGATAATGCCGCTGAGGCCGGTCAGCACTGTGGCCAGCGCTACCGCAGCCATAAACAGTGATCCGTAAAGGGGGGGGAGGCCGAACTGCTGATTTAGTGAGGCGCCGGTTCCGGCCAGCATTGCGGTAAAGGATCCGAAAAGAAAAAATGTGATGGTTATGTCCACGGCCAGGCCCACAGCCCTTCCCCCCGACCGGTAGACCACCTCCCGGTGTGAGGTGGCGCTGAGCTTTGATCCCAGCCTGAGGATCACTATGGCAAAAAAGGCAAAAAGAAAAGAAGTCATTGCTATGGCGGCAAGGCTCAGGGGTCCGAAGAAGGAAAAAAACTGAAGCACTTCCTGGCCCGAAGCAAACCCCGCGCCGATGGTGACGCCTATGTATGCCGATGCAATTTGAAAAGAGTTTATTTTATTACATTCCATAGTACATAAATTATTCGCCGCCGGGATGTATAATATGCGTATTTCAAAATAATGGCGGTCTGGCCGGCGCATGAAGTTCAGAGGTTATTTATGAAGGAAAATAAGGGAGAATGTCGAAAGCATGAGATAGATTGTATTTTAAGACGGGAGGATCGCCGGCGTCATGAAGAAAATATCGGCCAAAATATGGACTGGTTTCATATCCCTTTTGCTATTGATGACGGTGCTGGTGGGTTATAACTATTATCAGCTTAACCATTTAAAAAATGAAATCATTGGTTATTCAGAGAAGAGGGTTCCGCTTACATTGTCCGCCGAGAGGCTGGCATTGAGCTTTGCCCGTCAGGCGGCGGGCACCCGGGGTTACCTGGCAACAGGCGACCAGAAATTCATTGATGAGTTTAACGACGCAAAAAAGATCGCCGACAGGGAAATAGCCTACCTGGAGCTGAATGTAGCCGACAAAGATGCCTTCGATCCGGTAAGGAAGGCGGTAAGGGCGTACGAGCCGCATCCATCGGCCATGTTTACCCTTTACAAAGAGCATAGCCAGTCTTCGGCCCTCATATATATGACCACCGCCGCCGCCCCGGCAAACGCCAGGGCCATTACCGAGATTAACAAGTATATAGAGCTTATGGAAAAAAGTTTGCACGAGGAAATAGTCCTTATACTGAATATTGAAAAAAGCATTCAGAGAACGTCGATAGTTTTACTTTTCACCGGGATTCTTTTGGGAATAGCCATTGCGTACTCCATAGCCAGGCCCATTAAAAAAGCGCTGGATCTTGTCGGTGAAAAGTCGGCTCTGTATGCTGAAGGAGATTTCAGGGAATCCATTGAAGTGAAGTCCTCCGACGAGCTGGGCAGGATGGCGGCAGCCTTGAACAAGATGCGGGACAGCTTTGCTGATGTTGTAGAAAAGCTAAAGTACTCTTCCGGGCAGCTGAGCGAGTCTTCCAGAGACCTGGCGGCCCAGGCCCAGCAATCATCCGCCGGGGCTATGGAGGTGGCGGCAACAGTTGGTGAAATCGCCGCCAGTGTCGAGGAGGTCTCCAACAACGCCAGGGATGTGGCCGCTTTTTCCGGGGAGGCCGCCAGGCAGGCCGGGCTGGGGGCCCGGGGAGTTGAAAGGATAACCGGCCAGATGGAGGTTATTGCCGCCGCCAGCGACGAGGCATCCAGGGTCATTGACTCGCTGTCAGACACATTGAACCGGGTGAATCAAATTGTGGACCTAATAACAAACATTGCCGATCAGACAAACCTGCTGGCCCTCAACGCGGCCATAGAGGCGGCCAGGGCCGGGGAACAGGGGCGGGGCTTCGCTGTTGTGGCCGAGGAGGTAAGAAAGCTGGCGGAGCAGTCGGCAAGCGCGGCCAAGGATATCAACCAGCTTATCGCTGCGGTCCGGGTGGAGTCCGGGAAGGCCGTAGAGGCCATGGGCAACGGAAACAGGCAGGTGAAGGAAGGAGCAGCCGTGGTCAGGGAGGTAGGCGAGAGCTTTAAGGGAATTATGGTTTCAATTGATAATCTGGCAAAACAAATTCAAAACGTTGCCTCGGCGGCCAGCCAGATTTCCGGCGGCGTTCAGAATGTGGCGGGGACTACCGAGGAGCAGACCGCAGCCATGGAGGAGGTGTCTGCCGCCACCAATCACCTGGCCGGTATGGCAGGCGATTTGAATCAGTTGGTCGCGAGGTTCAAGATTTAAAGGATGTAGATCCATTTCTCCTTTTTAAATAATGAAGCTAAGGCGGCGGGTATAAACCCTGCCGCCTTTTGCATTTCTGCTTACTTTATTGCCAGCCCGAACGACAGCATCTTTCTGCGCACGAAGGCCAGCTGCATCTGCAGTGGCAGCTGCATGGGGCAGTTGTCGTCACAGGCCATGAGGCCCATGCAGCCGAAGGCCCCTTCATCTGAACCCATCACCTCGAAATACTCCCTGCCGGACCTTTCATCCCTGGGATCAACCATAAAGCGGGCCACCCGGTTAATGCCGGCGGCGCCCAGAAAATCCTCCCGAATATTTGCAGTAACGCAGCCTGCTATGCAGCAGCCGCACTCTATGCACCTTTCGGCCTCGTATATCTGGAGGGCGGTTTCGTTGTCCATGCGCTCCTCGATGGCGTTGGGGTCGAACTTTTTGTCGGTATGGACCCAGGCCTTTGTCTTGACTGAAAGGTGCCTGAACCATGTGCCGGTGTCCACTGAAAGGTCCCCTATCAGCTTGAATACAGGCAGGGGCATAAGGGTTATGGTCCCCGGAAAGTCTGTGGTCAGAGTCTTGCAGGCAAGCCTGGGCCTGCCGTTGATAACCATGGCGCAGGAGCCGCAGATGGCGGCCCGGCAGACGAAGTCGAACATCAGGGAGGGGTCCTGCTCCTCGCGTATTCTGTTCAGCGCCGTAAAAAGAGTGATGCTCTGGGTTTCGTCAAGGATGTATTCCTGCATGAAGGGCTTGACTTCCGGTGTGTTAGGGTTGTACCTGAATATGCTGAATTTGCGCTGTTTACTCATTTTGCCCTCCTTGTCAGTTTTGTTTTTTCCCGTCTGCCGAGGATGCGGAAGATTCGCCGTAGCCGCGGTCGCCCGGGGGCAGTTCGGTTATTTTTACAGGCTCATACTTAAGTTCCGGCAGTTCGGCGCCCTCTTTCCAGTATGCCAGTGTGCGTTTAAGCCAGTTTGCGTCGTCCCGCTTGGGGTAGTCCTCCCTGGCGTGGCTGCCCCGGCTCTCGGTTCTCATCAGTGCGCCGTAGGAGATGCATAGTGCAAGGCGTATCATTCCGGGCATGCGCAGGGCCGCGCTCAGCTCGGGATTGGCCCCTTTTCCGCCGGACTTGAGCCCAATTTTCTGTGATCTCTTGTACAGCTCCTGGAGCTGGCTCACAGCCTTCTGCAGGTCCGGGCCGTTCCGGAATATTCCCACGTAATTTAAGAGGGCCTGCTCCATTTCCTTTCTTATATCATAGACATTCTCCCTGCCATCCCTGCCGGAGATAAGGTTTTGAATGCGCTCCCTCTGCTTCGTTACAAATTCCTGCACCAGTCTGTAGTTGTAGCTCAGATCGGCGCCATTGGTGTACTCGGCCACTTTGGTGCCTACAACCCAGCCGCTGACGATGGTTTCGGCCAGAGAGTTGCCCCCCAGCCTGTTAAAGCCGTGCAGGTCCCAGCAGGCGGCCTCGCCCACCGCAAACAGTCCTTTGAGCCCGTATGCGTACCCGTCGCTGTTGGTTCTCACGCCTCCCATGCTGTAGTGCTGGGTGGGGCGGACAGGAATGAGGTCCTTTACCGGGTCTATGCCGTTAAAGTTACGGCATATATTGGCTATTTCCCGCAGGTTGGTGTTTATATGCTTGGCCCCGAGGTGCCTTATATCCAGCCACAAGTGAGGGCCGTACGGGCTGTCCACTCCCAGCCCCTTGCGGATGTGCTGAATCATACGGCGGGACACAACATCCCTGGAGGCCAGTTCCTTCTTCTTGGGTTCATAATCGGGCATGAAGCGGTGGAGGTTTTTGTCCAGAAGGTAACCTCCGTCACCCCTGGCGCCTTCTGTAATCAGTATCCACACCGGCACCATCCCGGTGGGGTGGAATTGCACGGCCTCCATATTGCCCAGGGGGACAAGCCCTGTGTCCATGGCTATGGACATGCCGTTGCCCTCGTTAATGATGGCGTTGGTTGACGCGCCGTAAAGCCTTCCGTAGCCCCCTGTGGCTATAACGGTGGACTTGGCCAGGTATGTCCTGATCTCTCCGGTCCTGAGGCACCTGGCCACAACCCCCAGGCAGGTGGTTCCGTCATGAATCAACGAAATAGCCTCCGTGCGGTCGTGAACGGTTATACCAAGCTTTATCACCACGCTGTCGACGGTGTACTGCATTGTGTGGCCGGCTCCGTCGGATGTGTAGCATGTCCGCCACTTGGCGGTTCCACCGAAATCCCGGGCGGTGATAAGCCCTTCTTTTTCTTTTTTATCCTCTATCTCCCGCCCGTCGGGGAGGACTTTTTTTCCTGCCACAACACGGTTCCAGGGCACTCCCCACATGGCCATCTGGCGTATGGCCTTGGGCACCGTTTCCACGAAAAGTCTGGCCACATCCTGCTCGCAGCCCCAGTCGGAACCTTTTACGGTATCAGCGAAGTGTATATCGGGGTTATCCCCCTCCCCCATGGCGCAGTTGCCCAGCGACGCCTGGCAGCCGCCCTGGGCAGCGGTGCTGTGAGAGCGCCGGGGTGGCACAAGGCTCAATATAATTACGTCGAGGCCCTGTGCGGCGGCTTCAATGGCGGCCCTTTCCCCTGCAAGCCCGGCCCCGACAACAAGTACGTCTGTAATGATGGTGGTATAGTTACTCATCAGGCACCTCCCAGTTTAAGAAATACCCACAGGGCGGCCAGGCCCAGTGTCAGTATGATTACAGTGATGGCCTTGGTTACGTAACCCAGAGGTTTTCTCGGAAACCATCCCCACTTGACGAACTGGCGGTAAATACCGAAGCCGGCATGGTATTCGCCCAGCAGTAAAAGGAGAAGGTAGAACCACCAGAAGGCCTGCATGCGATCGGCGCTTGTCATTGCCGATATAGGCCAGCCGGCAATGACCACCCACATGTGTATGCTTCCCAGGGCGAAAATGGCGACCCCGGTAATCACCTGGAACACCCATATCCAGGTGTCGGTGCCCTGGAGCATCCTGGTATGCCGCCAGATTATTCTCTGTTCCTGGATGCGGGTGGGGAGCCTGCGGCCCGCTGTAAGGATATGCATGATAAAGACCAGGATAATGAATGGTATTCCTACATAGGACAGATAGTAATCGTCCAGCGCCTGGGAAAGGTGGTTGAATGTCTTTGTGCCCAAAAGTATGGTGGACACAAAAATCATGTGGGTCCACAGGAAGCCCACCAGCGTCACCCCGGTCAGGAGCTCAATCAGGTCATAATAGAGCTCCGCCTTGGGGTTTCTGGTTAAGATCTTTTGTACCAGCATTTTTGTCTCCTTTCCTTTTCCTCTTGCGTGCGCGGGTTACCGGATTCCTGGCCGGATGCCGGCGCCGGCATGTACGCAGAGGGGGTTCTTGTTTTTTACCGGCTAAAAAACAACAGTTGCTATATGCAAACTTGGTGCCATGATGCGATGCCGGCTTAAAATATAGAAAATACAATGTTTTTTGCCGACTTTGCGCTGCGGGTGATTGTTTTTGTCCGGCTACAATGGCGGTGATTTTTATAATAATTGGAAAAACATTTTTATAGAGGCTCGAAATCCTTGGCCGCCATGCATGAAAGCTTTGTGATACGCCGTGTCCGGCCCCGAACGGATTTCTAATAGTTAAAAAATATAACGGGTCAATTATAACAGAAATTTATAAGTATTAAAACCGCCAGTTCAACGCGTTTTCCATTATTTTAACACTGAGTTGACCTTGCCGGTAGGTAAAAAAAAAGAGGACAGACCGGGGGAAACCAAGTCTATCCAATCTGGCTCTGGATTCTGGCGCCTGTCTCCTGGATTCTAATCGCCCGTAGGGAGATTTTGTTCTGATATAGGAAATTATGCTGAAAGGAATTCTGTGGGTAATTTCCTATACACGGGGGTTCCAGGGGGGAGTGCCCCCTTGCTTCAGTGGGGGTAGGACGTCTATACCGTCCGAAGGGGCGCAGCCCCTTTTGTTATCATGAAGGAAAGTATATGATGCTTTAACGTACTAAATCGCAAAAGCGCTTCTATGCAATCCAGACATCTTGAGGTCGCTATTAAAGCAGGCTGTCACTATTCTGAGTTCTGAGTTCCAGCCCGCCCGACAGGGCGGTTATTTTATTACTGGCTGTTCACGGTTACAAGGTTGCTTTCGCCGTAGAATTTAACCTTACATTTAAAGTTTTCACTTATAAATCTCAGTGGCACGATTGTCCTGCCGTTTTCAACGGTGGCCGGAACGTCCAGCTGCACCTCCCGGCCGTTGACCAGGGCTGTCCTGCTGTTTATCTTCATTTTGACTGACATCCGGGGGCCCTGGACAGTCACCGTGCCTGTGTCACCGTTGTAGGAAATGTTGGCATTCAGGCCTTCGGCGATAAATCTCACCGGCACCAGTGTCCTTCCCTCCACTATTTTCGGCAATACGTCGAAATCAGTGCTTTTTCCGTTGACGTAGACTTTCACCATCATATTTTTCTTGCCGGCGTGTAAGCGGTCAAGCTCCCTGAATGTCTCCTCGTCGTCCGGGTTGCTGCGGGCCGAATACTCCATGTATTTAAGCGCCTCTGATGCTTTACCGGCCTTTATGTGGATCTGGGCCATGTACCTGAAGGTGATGGCTTTTTCCTGGCTGCTCAGCTGGTTGTCCCGGGACAAACCGCCGTATACCTCATTTGCCACCGTTTGGACCTCATCCGGGTCGATATCCGTATTCAGTTCCATCTTATACCGGTACACCGCCTCGGATACGCTCCGCCCCTCCAGTATCGCCTGCAGAACCGCCCTGGCCCGGGGGTTTTTAACATGGGTGAGGGCGTTGGGGATTCCTTTGTGCTTGCCATTGTTTAATTTATGTCCTTTTTTACCTCTTTTGTCTTTGTCGTCTTCATCTTCATCGTCATTTTCATCGCCGTATACGCTGCCGGTGACGCTCTGGTATACGTTTTCTGTAATGGTTACATTCTGTTGATCTGTGTTGTTGGCACCGGTGTTGGCAAAAGCCCCGGGAGCAAGGACCAGGATTATAAGAATGGCGGCCATGGAGAGGGACAGCAGTTTTTTTATCATGTTTTTCAACCTCCTTTTGTCTGATTAATACGTTGTGAATTTGTTTTTTTTGGGGGGCGGGGGGGTAAAATGAGACAAAGGTCTCACCTGCCGTTGTTTTATATAAAAAAGAAAGCGCCGGGAAGCGGCATTCCCGCTTCCCGGCGCTAAACAGTCTATATTGAATTATCTCGACCAGTATTTAATGGTGTCGTAGTTGTGGCTGAGGGCTCCCGCCAGTTCAATCATAAAATTGCCGTTCTTTTTTTCCAGCAGCATTTCGGCGCGGGCCATTTCCGCCTTGAGAAGGGGCTCTTCAAAGAATCTTTCAAACCAGTTTTTAAATCTATTGACCATACGGAACATCTCCTTATCCGTTGAATTATCTCTTTACTTAATGTTATGGACTAAGGGCCGAAAAATAAATCCTTTTACGCTGAAATGCTGGAAGTTGAAGTCCATGGTTTCACAAGGGCTTTTCCCTGCCGCCGGGCATGGCGAAAGTTTCACAAAAGGCCGGGCTTTTTTGTTTTTTACAGAACCCGGGCGGTCTTTTATTCGTCAATAGTAAAAATAGGCCCGATGGCGGAAAGGGGTTTTGTTTATGAGGCGAAAGGCGGTGTTTATTGTGCTGGTCATTGCCGCGGTCATATTTTCAGGCCAGTATTTTCACCCCCGGCAGTCGGTGGCCCAGCAGCCAAAAAAATTTACCGGCGCCCGGGAACTGGCTGAGTACATAAGGGCTAACAGCCAACTGGCGGGGCTTTTATATGGAGGCGGCCGTCTGGGCGGCGCCAGTCCGGCAGTGCGGCCGTTTGAGGCCGGGACAGCCGCTGGCGGCGCCGGAGAGGAAAGGAAAATGGAGGCCGCCCCCCTAAGCCAGGCCGCCGGTGACTCCCATTCCACCACCAATGTTCAGGTGGAAGGGGTGGATGAAGCCGACATATTAAAGAATGACGGCAAATACCTTTACGTGGCCTCGGAAAACCAGGTTCATATTTTGGAGGCCTACCCCGCGGACAGGGCCGGGCTGCTTTCCTCAATCAAATGCCGGGGCTATGTTGCCGAGATGTTTTTGAGCAAGGACAGGATTATGGTAATTAGCAGGGCCGCCTGGCCGGGCATGGCGGCCGAGGTTTATGACATCGCCGACAGGTCAAGGCCGGTCCTGGTAAAAACGCTGTCCTGGGACGGGGGTTATGCAGCCTCCAGGATGATCGAAAGCAGGGTGTACCTTGTAATCAATTTTCCGGTATATTTCAGGGAGGACCGGAATGGAGGGGAGTCCGTCAACCTTCCCGGATTTACCGAAAACGGCATCGAGACAGTGATCCCTCCGGAAGAAATACATTATTTTGACTTTCCCGATCACTCTTATGCCTACACCATGATAGCTGCAGTAAACATGGAAGATGAAAAACAAAATGCCTGGCACAGCACCTATCTTACCGGGGCTTCCCAGAATGTTTACTGTTCCCGGGAAAACCTGTACCTTACCGGCCCAAAGGTTCCGGACCTGGCCCTGCTCACCGGGAGGTTTTTGGAGGGCCTGGCTTCTCTGGTGGATGGCGGTGCGGCCGGCAGGATCAGGGGCATAGCCGGGTCGGCTGACAGGCCCGACTTGAAAATACAGCAGGCCGAACAGTTCCTGGAGGAGTACATAGCCGCCATGGACTACTCCAGGGCGGTGGAGCTGGAAGAAAGAATAAGGCTTATGCGGGATAAATTCAACAGGGATTTGGCCAGGGAAAGAAATAAAACAGCCGTCTTAAAATTCACCATACTGGGGAGCAGCCTGGAATACAGGAGCAGGGGGGAGGTTAACGGAACCCTTTTAAACCAGTTTTCAATGGACGAGGAGGGAGGCTATCTAAGGGTGGCCACCACCTCCCAGGGTTTTTTGTTTGCAGGCAGGCAGAGTTCTCGCAACAATATATACATAATGGATGAAAAACTTGAGGTGGTGGGCAGAATTGAAGGGCTGGCGCCCACCGAGAGGATATTTTCAGCCAGGTTCATGGGCGGCCGGGTTTACCTGGTGACCTTCAGGAACATCGACCCTCTTTTCGTGATAGACATTGCCGACCCCAAAAATCCCAAGGTGCTGGGGGAATTGAAAATCCCCGGTTTTTCCGACTACCTGCACCCTTATGACGAGAACCATATAATCGGTATAGGAAAAGAGGCGGCCCCGGCGCCGGAACCGGTGCCGCTCCCCATCGTCCCGCCCCGCAGGCCGGCTTCGGAGATAATGCCCCCGGTCCCGGTAAGGCAGCAGGGGGTGAAGATAGCCCTGTTTGACGTCAGCGATCCCACCAGGCCGGTGGAAAAATCAAAATATATTGTTGATCATAAGTATTCCGATACCGAGGTTTCCAGGAACCACAGGGCTTTTCTTTTCAGCCGCTCCAGAAATATAATGGCCCTGCCGGTTACCTATCCCGAAAACAGGTCCGGCGGGCGGGAAAAAAAGCCCTATTACGGGCACTGGCAGGGGATGTACATATTCAATGTCTCCCCCGAAATCGGCATTGCGCTAAAGGGCAAAATATCGCATTCTCCGGTGGGGAATCAGCTTTATGAAGGTCCGGAGCCTGTAAAGAGGGCCGCTTATATCGGTGAAGTCTTTTACACCGTGTCCAACCGGTCGGTAAAACTTAGCAGCATGGAGGACCTGAAAGAAATAAAAACAGTCCGCTTGCCGGCCGCTGATAATACAGGAGAATACATTAAGAAAGTGGTGGAATGACTCTTTTGCAGATAATTTAAAACCACAGAGGCCACAGAGAACACAGAGTAAATTTAAAAAACTGTAATCTCTGTGATCTCTGCGGCCCCTGTGGTTGGAATATCTTACTCCTTGCCTGCGGGGGATGGCGCAGCTTTTAAGGATATGTTTTCCCGCTCCTTTTCCGCTGAAGGATCCGGTTTAAACCGCGAGGTCTGCACCAGCACAACCCCGCCCAGTATTATAGCCGAGGCGGCTATTTGCATGACGGTGATGTTCTCCTGCAGTATCAGCGCCCCCAGAATCACAGCCACCACCGGATTGACGTATGAATAGGTGGAGGCCTTTGACGGGGGCATTGCTTTTATTATGTATACAAAGCTGCTGTACCCCAGTATTGAGCCTGCGAAAATAAGGTAGAGCAGCGCGCCGGCACTGCTGGCGGTCAGGTGAAAACGGGGGAGTTCGCCCAAAATCAGGCCGGTTAGGCAAAGGGCCACTCCCCCCGCCAGTGTCTGCAGGGCGGAAACTGCCAGCATCGAGCCGGATACAGGGTTTCTGGAGGAGTATACCGATCCCGCGGCCCACAGTAATGATGCCGCCAGCACTCCGGCCACTCCCAGAGGCTGGACCCCCTCTATGCCGGACTCCGGAGAGACCAGAAGCGCCACCCCTGAGAACCCCAGAAGCATGCCGGCCCATCCTTTCCAGCTCATGCGGGAACCCCCCGGCGCCAAAAAATCTATAATGGCCACGAAAATGGGAACGGTACAAATAATAAGGGCGGTCAGCCCCGAGGGTATAAACTGCTCCGACCATACCACCAGCCCGTTGCCGCCGAAAAGGAGCAGGAGGCCTACCGTTGCCGTCACACTGAGGTCTCTTGCGGTACGGGGAATGGCCATTTTCCTGAGAAGCACGTAGGCCAGCATTATACTCCCGGCAATGACAAAACGTGTGCCGGCGAACAGCGCGGGGGGGAGCTCACTGACCCCAATTTTTATGGCCAGGTATGTTGAGCCCCATACAATGCACACAATCACGTATGCTATATATGCCCTGGAGTCAATAAGGCCATAATCTTTCAAGCCGAGGTTCCTCCGTTGCATTAAAAGGGCCGCTTAAAAAGCCTCTGTTAAAGTGGTTTTAAGATGCAGTCCCGTATTTCAGTCCAGCTGTGCACCCGGGTTATGGTGTCCGGCAGCTTTCCCCGGTTATAGGTGGCATCCATCAATAACACAGGTATGCCGCACGAGGCTATCTGCTCGGCGTTTTTTTTGTTGTCCTCGATGAATATGTCCACACACAGGTCCAGGCAGGACTGGCGCTTGTCATGCTGCCCCAGGAGCAGCAGCTCGTCATGGCGGATGCCGTACCTTTCCAGCCAGGCCAGGGTCTGATTGAGATAGGCAGGCGTGCGGGCGGAGACAATAATTATTCTATTGCCGTCGCGGAGCTGATTCAGTGTCTCCACGGCGCCCGGTAGCGGGACCGCCTCCTCAATAATCTCCAGTTCTTTCTCCATGATTAAACGGTCCAGATGACTGCGGCCGACCCCGAACATTTTAACGGAGTCAAAGTCCACAAAGTCTTCCAGTGTGTAATTTTTGCCGAAAAGGCGGTTCAGCTTGTCAATTATGACGGGCTGAGAATCTGCAATGACCCCGTCGATATCCACCCCGATCCTTTTCATAAGGTCTGTTCTCTCCCTTTCAATTTACACAAATAATGGCAGCCCTCCGGTGATGGCAAGGCTGCCGGCACTATTATTAGATGTTTCAACATAAAGAAGATAATTCCTTTAAAAAATTTTGAGCAAAAAGTCCAGCCCGCCTCCGGTGATCCGTAAACGGCGGGCTGGTGTCGGAAAACATTTTGCTCTAATTTTATGCCTTGGCGCCCGGGAAAATGAACACAAACAGTATTACAAACACAACCAGCAGTGACAATCCAATTCCCAGCGACCAGCCAATGAGTTTCTTTTCTATGGGGAGAAGGTCGTACCATTCTTCGGCCTCAAGCATTGCCGAAACCTGGGACGGCTGCTCGGAAATTTTGGGTAAACTCTCGGACATGTGTTCCACCTCCTTGATATGGTTAGGCAGTTATTTGATTACTTGGCCAGCGGCGGCATGATGCCATGGTAGAAGATCCACGAGATGCCCAGACCTACCCAGAGAATGAAGCCGAACAGGCAGACCGCGTAAACCACCACGATCCTGCCCATGCCCTCGGCCCAAAGTTTGCGGACGTTGGTCACAAGCCCGATGGAGAAGAAGCAAAGGGCGAAGAAAAGGCTGCGAATGGCGTTGGCCTGATCGGCCCCCGCCTTTGCCGGCTTGACGATCTCGGGGTTGGTCAGGCCGGCGATGAACATCACCAGCAGTGTGATGCAGAAGCCAATGATAAATTTGGGGAAGCGCTCCCAGATCTCCATGGGGGAAACCTTCTGGCCGTGCTGTGCCGCGCCGCCCCTTTTGTCGATGCGGTAAACCGACCAGATTATGGCCAGTAGGAAAGCCCACAAACCGATGAAAATGTCAATGAATATCTTTGTGGTGGTGGCGGCCATAAGCATCCAGTCCTTTTCCCACTTTACTCCCAGCACCTGGGCCGCCTTTGCCCTGATAAGGGAGTCAGTCAGGGCGCCGCTGGCGATGGCGCCGCCGTCGCTCTTTACGGCCAGCCCCATCCAGGCTCCTGCCACCATGGGCTCGGTGTAGAGGAATCCCGCCGCCATGAAGGGCAGTATGAGCAGTTCCACCGCCACGAACACTATGATAACCGCTGACAGTATGACCGGCACAACGGGTCTGGCCCTGATGGCGGCCCCGGTGGCGATGGATGCGGACACGCCGCAGATGGATATGCCGGAAGCAAGGGGCGCCGCCCACTCGGGGGTGAAGCGGAAATACTTCCTGGCCACGAAATATACCACCGGCCAGTAAATAAGGTAGGCCTCCACCACGGCGCAGAGACCCCGCACGATAACGGTTCCGGCCAGCGCCGCGGCTTCAATGGTCTTTATGCCAAGCGCCGCTCCCAGTATGACGATGCCGGTCTTGATAAACCACTCGGGCTTGGCCGCTTCCTCCAGGAACTTTGCCAGGGGCAGGAAGAAGTTGCCTATAATTAGCCCCACTATCATGGCAAAAACCATGCCCATCTCGCCAAGTCCCAGGGACCAGGGGATCTTGAAGGCGGCGCGCTTATCCGGGGATGCCGATATGTATGCGTACTCCCCGATGATTATGCAGGCGTAGGTCAGCCAGAATATGATGGTGAAGCCGGCGATGAACCGTTTAACATTGCTTCCCATTGCCGCCGCGCCTATGGTGGTGATTGCAAGCATAAACAGGTAGGTTAAAAATAATGACGTTATTCCAGACATTCCTTTGTAAGCCTTGGAGATGGGCGCCAGTGCCTTGCTTATGTCGGTGTAGGCGCTGGTTTTAACAACCCAGCCCAGCAGCTCGCTGCCAAAAATCGGACCCAGGCCCAGGATGAATACAAAGAGCCCGATCCAGACCGCCCACCAGTCTTCCAGCTTGAACAGTTTGGATCCTCCGGTTTTAGACTGTGACATTTTATTCCCTCCTTGCTTGATAATTAATTAGTTGGGCATATATTCCAAGACCACCCCCTTGTGTCAAATTTGTCACCGTACTGTCTGACCAAAAAGCATCCTAATAAAAGCATATGAGCAAGGTGTCCGTTGATGTAAGAATTATTTCTTCATCTGCTGTTAAAATCCTTTTTGTCATCCATAATTCGTGTTTTATTTGCTAAGACCGCAGGACAACAAAAGCGGTATTAATTTAAGGGTCAGATTTCCCGCAGGCTGAATGAAACCCTGCTATCGCGGCCGCAGGCCGGGCAGGTAAAGAGGTGCACGCAATGGCCGGATTCAAACCGCATGTTGAAATAGGGGCTGTATGGGCCCCAGTAATCGCTTACAGGGCCGGAATCCACGGTTTTTTCGCCGCAGGGGCATACCGGCCCTGTATTGAGAAGGCCGCTGCAGACCGGGCACATTGTACTCATGGAGACTCTCCTTCCCGGGCCGGCTAAGAAATAGTTTGCTCCAATTATTCCGGAGTATTCGGCGTGGTGGGCATAACCCGGCTTTTAAAGCGGAATAATTGAAATATGCGAAGCTATGGGGGGTGTTTTTTTGTCCGGGGAAGAAATCTTTGGTCAAATTGACCAGCAGGTGTCGCAAGCGCTGAAAGCAGCTGAAGAATTTCTCTCCTTTGATCAGGAAAAGGTGGACAGTATAGTTCACGCAATGGCCCTGGCGGGCCTTGACAGGCACATGCAACTGGCCAAAATGGCTGTGGAGGAGACGCGGCGGGGGGTTTATGAAGATAAAATCACCAAGAACATATTTGCCACAGAGTCGGTTTACCACAGCGTTAAATACAAAAAAACAGTAGGGATAATAAGGGAGGTGGAGGAGGAGGACTACCTGGAGGTGGCCGAGCCTATAGGCGTGGTGGCAGCGGTGGTGCCGGTGACCAACCCCACATCCACCACCATGTTTAAGTCGCTGATTTGTATGAAAACCAGGAATCCCGTTATATTCAGCTTTCACCCCGGCGCTGCCGGCTGCAGTTCAGAGGCGGCCCGGATTATGCTGGAGGCGGCCATTAACGCGGGAGCTCCAAAGGGTTGTATTTCCTGGATTGAAAAACCGTCTATTGAAGCCACGGGGTACCTGATGAGGCATCCCGGTGTTTCCCTTATAGTGGCCACCGGGGGGGCGGGCCTGGTAAGGGCTGCCTACACTACAGGAAAGCCGGCCCTTGGGGTGGGGCCGGGCAACGTCCCCTGTTACATTGAAAAAACCGCCAATCTTAGAAGGGCGGTGACCGACCTGGTGATGAGCAAAACCTTCGACAACGGCCTGATATGCGCTTCGGAACAGTCCCTGGTGGTGGACCGGCAGGTTTCAGACCGTGTTTTTGAAATAATGAGGGAGTCCGGATGCTATTTCTTAAGCCCTGATCAGACGGCCAGGCTGGAAGGGCTGGTTGTCAAGGAAGACAGCTGTTCACTGAACCCGGATGTGGCTGGCCAGCCCGCGCCGATGATTGCTGAAATGGCCGGTTTTTCGGTTCCATCGAACACCAAGGTGCTGGTGGCCCCGCTGTCAGGAGTAGGGCCTGATCACCCGCTTTCCATGGAGAAGCTGAGCCCCATACTGTCTCTATATACTGCGGGCACCACCGGGGAAGGAATAGAACTTTGCGAAAAAGTGGTACAGTTCGGCGGACTTGGCCACACAGCGGTAATTCACTCGGAGGATGAATCGGTGATTGAGCGGTTTTCAAGGCGCATAAGGACGGGCCGCATTATTGTAAATTCTCCCGCCACCCACGGAGCCATCGGAGACCTTTACAACATCAATGTGCCTTCCTTTACCCTGGGCTGCGGGTCTATGGGCAGCAACAGCACAACGTCAAATGTGAGCGTGGATAACCTGATAAACATAAAAAGGGTGGCCAGAAGGCGGGAGAAGATGCAGTGGTTCAGGGTGCCCGAAAGGATATATTTTGAGCACGGGTCCATAAACTATTTGGGTAAAATTCCCGGGATACAAAGGGTTTTCATTGTCACGGACCCGGTTATTCTAAAACTGGGCCTGGTGGACAAGGCCCTTTTCCATTTAAGGAAGCGCAGCAGCCCGGTAACCGTGGAGGTTTTCAGCGATGTGGAGCCGGACCCCTCGCTGGAGACCGTCCGGAAGGGCTGTGAGGTTATGAAAAACTTTAAGCCCGACGCCATTATCGCTCTTGGCGGGGGGTCGCCCATAGACGCGGCCAAGGCCATGTGGCTTTTTTATGAACACCCGGAGGTGGAATTCGAGTTTTTAAAGCTGAGGTTTTTAGATATAAGAAAGAGGACTTACAAGTTCCCCAAGCTGGGGCGGAAAACCGTTTTTGTCGCCATTCCCACCACCAGCGGGACGGGATCGGAAGTGACCGCCTTCGCCGTTATCAGCGACAAGGGAAAACACATCAAGTACCCCCTGGCGGACTATGAGCTGACCCCGGACGTGGCCATCATCGACCCCGACATGGCAAGGTCAATGCCTCCCAAGGTTGCGGCGGACACCGGGATGGACACCCTTACCCACGCCCTGGAGGCATACGTTTCGGTAATGGCTTCGGATTATACCGACGCCCTGGCAGTCAAGGCGCTGGAACTGGTTTTCAAATATCTCCCCAGGTCGTACCGAAACCCGGAGGACAGGGAGGCCCGGGAGAGGATGCATAACGCCTCCTGTATAGCCGGCATGGCGTTTACCAACGCCTTTCTGGGAATAAACCACAGCCTTGCCCATAAACTTGGGGCGGAGTTCGGTATTTCCCACGGGAGGGCCAACGCCGTGCTTTTGCCTTATGTTATCGCTTACAATTCCAGCACTCCCAGTAAGTTCGCCCCTTTTCCCCAGTATGAATATTTCCGGGCGCCCGAAAGGTACAGCCAGGTGGCTTCTTATCTGGGGTTTGCGGTCCCGGGCGCCAGGGACGGGGTAAAATATTTGATAAATGAGGTGAAAAAACTGGCAGCCCAGCTGGATATGCCGTCAAACCTGGCCGGATTTGGCATTGGCAGCGATAAATTTGCCGGCATGGCGGACTTCATAGCCGAGGAGGCCTTTGACGACCAGGTCACGGGGACCAACCCCAGGAGCCCGCTGATCTCGGAGCTGTCCGACCTTTGCCGGCTGGCTTACGGCCCCCCTCTCAGCGGTGAAATAGATGAGAACCTTATTGACCCCCAATACCTTCCATTACTAAGCTGACAAAATAAATCCCCTAAGCAGGGGATTTTGTTTTTCAGGCTATCTTATTCTTAAACGAAGCCGTTGCAGCTTGCTTTATCTTTCGAAAGGCATTGCGGGATATGCTTTTACTGTTCCATCTGTCTGGCAAGGAATCCGGCGGCAGTTTCTGCAAGTTTGGCTTCCAGATTGCTCATCTGCACTTTTTCCCTGGAGGCTACTTCGGAAATTATGGGTGCGATTACCAACGACTCGAAAACCGATTTCTGATCTTCGGTTACAGCCACCGGGGAAGTGAATACTTCGGCCTTTTTATTGTCCATTATTTCTTCCACAGTGGCGCTTATGCTTTGATTTAACAGGTCTTTAATGTTTTTGCCCGCCACCGCCACAACACTGTCTTTATCGGTGATTATGGCCATATGACCGAGGGCCTCATTAAGCGATTCGGCGTATTCCTGCGCAAACTGCCCCAGTTCGTTTATGGGTGAGTATTTTTTCAACATTATCTGACCTGCTCTGTCAACATATATCTCCAGCGGGTCCCCGTTACGGATTTTCAAGGTCCTGCGAAGTTCCTTGGGGATTACCACCCTGCCAAGATCGTCTATCCTTCTTACAATGCCTGTTGCCTTTGCCAACAGATATCACCTCCTTCTGGTTGTTATATCTTATAGTGTCTTATTTTATAAAAAATATGCCATAGAAGGTATAAACAGAATAAGTAAAAAATGCTAAGGACAAGTGGTGGCAACTCTGGAAATTGAAATATATTGCCCACTCAAAAGTGTGATGTCATGAAAAAAAATCGGCTAATTTATTATTACAGTTTGTTTAGGATACCAAGATCAGTACAAACATATTCAACATTTACTTTTTGTGCTGGTTTAATATCTGTTTTAAATTGTAACTAATGGTAAGCAGCCTATGCTGTTCATTTATGCTTATTTATTGTTTTTTTAAAAGTGATTTGATACAATGTTAGCAATCATGACAATGTATAAAATTATATATAAATACTGTTTTTAGAAACGGACCACAAGTTATGATCAGGTTGCTAATATTGGCAAATATGTCAATATTATTTATTGGCGGCATTGTGCGGATTGGAATTTCTGAAGGAGGAAAAATCAAAGCGGGATATTCCTGTGGAGCTGTTAAAGCTGGCGCTGAAGAGGGCCGGACAAATCGGCAATCTGATGAATTCCGGGGCCAAGGAAGAAATCGAAGATATTGTTAAAGAATCGGCTCGCAGAATAGCCGCCCATGAAAGCTACATATTGGAGACAAAAAAAGAAATTAAAAAGATAAAGGAGCAAATTAGTGAGATTCTGGATTCCGTACAGCTTTACATTGGAGAAAGCGGGTTGGGTGGGGAGGACAACCCCGGCGTGAGAGGCGCAGGGACAATACTTCCCTTCAGATATAGGCGCAGCGACCATTCCGAAAAAGATGGTGACAGCCCCCAGGAAAAAATAACATGCCTTGCAGAAGCGCGTGTAACCGCCACCGGTCAGCCCCTGCCTTTGGATTTTTCTTTGGAGAAGGAAGTTGATGCAAAGGCGGGCCCGGCAGTTGAAAAGGAGATAAATAGAGTCATGCACAACTATTTGGTTGGAAAGATTGCCGGTGAAGACCTTTTGGACAGCAGCGGGCAGCTTATAATAAAAAAAGGCGCGGCAATTACTCCGGAGACAGTTGGCAGGGCCGAAAGTGAAGGGAAAATGGCGGATCTTATAATTCATGTGGTTTTACCGGGAGTGGAAGATTAGCGCGGGAGATTGAAGCGGTTGCCGGCCGCATCCTCATTTCGGACCATACTTTGGCCTTTTCCAGGCTGGCGTGGACATTTATCATACCCTTTTTATACTTTCTGGGATATTCGCTGCCTATGGTGCTGATATCCATCGTTGGTCTATTTGTCTGCTATCTGTTGCTGGACGGGGCTTATTTCCTCGTTGCCTATAGGGGTGTGGACAAGGCCGCAAGGAGCTGAAAAAAATCTGGTGGGTGGTTTTTTTCCTCCCTGTCTACAGGTATCTTTTATACTGGTTCCGCCTGTCGGGGATTATACTGGGGATGACAGAGACTAAGAGCTGGAAGGTGGAGAACCCGGTGAGCCAGCTTTCAGATGTTGTGAAAAAAAGCTGGAAGAGTATAGCAAACACCCTCTCGCATATAAAACACAGTTAAAGACAGGTGACTGCCTGGTATGAATTTGAAACATCTCGAAACCTTTATACTGGTGGCTGAATTGCAGAGTTTCACCGCCGCCGCCCGGAAGCTTTACATGAGCCAGCCGGCGGTAAGCTTTCAGATAAAATCACTGGAGGAAGACCTGCAGGTAACCCTTTTCCAGAGGGGGGACAAGAGGCTGGGCCTTACTGCGGCCGGTAAGATTTTGTATCCCGAGGCTAAAAAGATGGTCCTCAGGTACCAGAAAATAAAGTCCGGCATTGACGATTTAAAGGGGCTCAAAAGCGGCCATCTGGTGGTGGGCGCCAGCACCACTCCGGGTGAATACCTGGTCCCCCTGATGATTGGAGAATTTCGCAGGTTGTACCCCGGTGTAGGGGTAAGCCTGCAGGTGGCCGGAAGCGGACAGGTGTTCAGGTGGGTGAAGGACAGGGAGATAGACGTGGGTGTAACCGGTTCGGCCGCGTCGGGAAACTGGTTGTGGTGTGAGCGGTGGATTGAGGATGATCTGGCATTAATAGTGCCTCCGGAACATCCGTGGGCAAAAAGGGACGATATAGATAAAGAAGAGCTGCTTGCGGAGCCGTTAATACTCAGGGAGCCCGGGTCCGGGACCAGACGTTCCTTCGAGCAGAAAATAGTGGAGGCGGGCCTGGATCCCGCCCGGATTAACCTGGCCATGGAGCTGGGAAGCACCAGGGCCATAATCACAGCCGTTCAGGCCGGACTGGGTGTCAGCGTGGTTTCGGTCTGGGCCGCCAGGGACGCCCTGGATTTGGGTAAAATTAAAAGGGTAACGCCTCCTGTGGATATGAAAAGATACCTGTACCTTGTGGGCAGCCGCCAGGCTGCCGACAGTCCGGTAATAGAAGAGTTTCTCGTTTTGTTGAGAACAAAAAGCGCAGATCAGGGTGGTTCTCCCGAAAAATTTCTCAAGACATAGAAAAATATGCTCCAGAGGGATTCTGTGGATAATTTCCTTGTTTACTATAATCCCGGAGGCAGGATTTATTCATCCCGAGTGTGAAATCTAATATTATACACACCTATTTCCAGCCCATTTTTTTTTGGGGGGGAGGACCGTTCATGGGACAGATGCTGGAAGGTATTAGAATACTGGACCTTTCCACCAACCTGCCGGGGCCGTACTGCACCATGCTGCTTTCGGACCTGGGGGCGGACGTGATAAAGGTGGAGGAGCCAAGACTGGGAGATAATGCAAGGGTACTGGGCGGATCTTTTTTTGACCAGTTGAACAGGGGGAAAAGGAGTGTCAAAATAAATCTGAAAAATCCGGCCGGGCGGGAGGCGTTTTTAAAGCTGGCCGCCCGGTCCGACGTGGTGCTGGAGAGTTTCCGCCCGGGTGTGGTCAAAAGGCTTGGGATTGACTATGAAGAGGTAAAAAAGGTAAATGAGCTTATAATATACTGTTCCATCAGCGGCTTTGGTCAGGACGGGCCGATGAGGGATGTGCCGGCCCATGATCTGAACATTATCAGCATGACCGGCATTCAGTATATGTCCGGGCTGAAGGGCGGGCCTCCGGCGCTCCCTCCGGTGCTTATAGCGGATACGGCCTCCGGCAGCCACGCCGCGCTGGCCATTGTATCGGCACTGTGGCAGAGGGAAGCCGGGAAAACCGGACAGTACCTGGACATCTCCATGTACGAAAGCTGTTTTGCATGGCAGCACTTCAACGCGTCCAATCATCTTTCCGGCTTCGTATACGGCGCCGGCGAGGGCATTCTGAACGGGGGCGCTCCCTGTTACAACCTTTATGAGACGGCTGACGGCAGGCACATAAGCATCGGCGCGGTGGAACCCCATTTTTGGGCCGGGATCTGCAGGACCATCGGCAAGGAACACCTGATAAACAAGCAGTTTGCCCTGGGCGAAGAGGCTGACAGGGCGATAGGCGAACTTAGGGAACTGTTTCTTGCCAGGACCTCCGACCAGTGGATGGAAATACTGGGCCCGGCGGGACTGTGCGTGGCTCCGGTTCTCTCTCTGAAGGAGTCACTGGATCATCCCCAGGCCAGGCACAGGAATGTGCTTGTCCCGGGGGAGTATAATGGAAGTAAATTGCTTCAGATCAACTGCCCCATAAAAGGTCCTGGGATTGATGGACCGGTGGCCGGCAAAGGCCCCGGGCTGGGCCGTCACAATGAAGAGGTGTTCGGTGAACTGGGCGTTGGCAGCGAAGAATATGAAAAACTCAATTCCAGGGGGGCTTTTACCCCGTAAACCGGCGATGGGGTTGCTGTATCCATTTCGATGACAGAGGGCTATAAAATGGATTCAATTGTTTTAAATGCCGAACATGAATTGGACAGGGCCAGGATAACTCTACGTGCAGTGCTGGACAGTACATTATCGGTGGTTTTCATTACGGACAGCGATTTTAAAGTGATCGCCTGCAGCCGGGCGGCCCTTGAAGTGTGGGAAATGCCGGAGGACCAGGTGATAGGGCAGCCCTTTGAAAAGATATTGTCCTTTTTGAAGTTCGAGGGCAGGGAGTTTTCCTGCAGTGATGCCGGGGAGATTAAATTTTTTGACAAGGTAAACGCCAGTATAACCACCAGGTCTGGTTCAACAAAGTCACTGCTTCTGGGGTGCAACCCCCTGCTGGACAGCGGCGGCGGGACTATAGGGCTTATTATGGTGGGTACCGACATCACCTCGCTGGTGGAAAAGCATGAGAAAATAATTGAAAATGAGAGGCTGGCACTTATTGGGCAGCTGACTTGGGGTATAGCCCATGAAATAAAAAACCCGCTTACGGTGATATCCGGATTTGCCGAAGTAACCAGGGCCAGGGCTGAAAAAATGGTGGGCAATGACGGAATCAGGGAGGCAATTTGTCTCTATCAGCAGGAAATAATTGATAATTGCCGCAGCATGAACAGGCTTATAATAGACCTGCTGCAGCTGGCCAGGCCCAGAAGGACCGAAAAGGTGAAGGTCAATCTGGCCGAAGTTCTGGAAAAGATATGCAATACCGTTGCGCCATATGCACTGCAAAACAATGTTACCATTACGAAATACCTCGGCGCTGCGGACCGGGAGATCTTAATAGATCCGGCTCAATTTGGGCAGGTGATGCTGAATCTGTGCAACAATGCGGTTCAGGCCATGCCTTATGGAGGTGTATTGGGGGTACAGGCCCGGCTTGACGGGGATTACCTTGTTGTAGGGGTTTCAGACACCGGAACCGGCATCAGCCCAGGGGACATAAACAAGCTGGGAACCCCTTTTTTTACCACCAAGCCCGAAGGAACCGGCCTCGGGCTCAGTGTGTCATACAGTATGATAAGGGACCATGGCGGTAGGGTTGAGGTGGACAGCAAAGTGGGCAAAGGGGCCACCTTTAATATTTTTCTCCCAGTAACAGGTGGTGGGTAGTAATAGGTAATTGGTAATTGGTAACAGGTAGCAACTGGCAACCGGCGGCTAGCGGCTAGCAGCTAGAAGCTAGTGGCTGATAGCTTGCAACCAACAACCAATAACCAATAACCTATACCCTATAACCAATTTGCTCCGGAGAGATTCTGTGGAGGGGGTTCCAAGGGGGGCTCCCCCCTTGCTTCAGTGGGGGGTGAGGGCGTTTATACCGTCCGAGAGGCGCCCAGCCCCTTTATAGATAAAGTGACCCCTCTGACAACACAACTTAGGGGTGTGTTGTAGCAGGTCTTTGTTCAGACTTAG
>JBMOPC010000003.1:0-25615 GCA_049323915.1 Bacillota bacterium | reverse complement strand
TAATTTGTTGGCGCATTTTTTGGAGAATTTCGAGGTACGCTCTCATTTTCCTACATAAATAGCACTATTTAACGAAAAAGTTAATATTAACTATATTTTACATTTCTGGAAGTGGGGATCTTTCAGGTCTTAAAGGTATAGAAACAGAACTATAACGGTTGGCCCCGGGATAAAACCGTTGTTTAACACATAATCCCTGTTTCTATAAGACTGAATGATTATACGGGGCTATCAGACAAAAAACGTATGTATAAATAAAAATTGAAATATCATTGTGCGTAAGATCATGCGGCGGGTAAACTTATGTTTGACACTCCGGGATAAATAGCCCTATAATAATTAAAAAAAATTTGCTCGATAGCCTTCGGGGACGGGTGGAATTCCCTACCGGCGGTATGGCCTGTTGAACCGGGCCGAGCCCGCGAGCCCTAAGGGGTTGATCCGGTGAAAGTCCGGAGCCGACAGTTATGGCGCCTTTCCGGCGCCCAAAGTCTGGATGGGAGAGGGTGGAGCGCTCTTGGCTTTCCGCGTCGCCATGCGGGCGGGATATCCTTTTGTGCTCATTCCCCGGGGGTGTAAATCCTCGGGATTTGTCGTTTTTTGGAGATGATATGTTTGGACCACCGGTATTACATGAATATGGCCCTTGATCTGGCCGCCAGGGCCATGGGCCGGACAAGCCCCAATCCCATGGTGGGGGCGGTGCTGGTAAAGGACGGGGCCGTAGTGGGGAAGGGATATCACGCCAGGGCCGGAACACCACACGCCGAGGTTTTGGCCATAAAGGAAGCCGGGGAGGAGGCCAGGGGATCGGTCCTTTATGTGAGTCTTGAGCCCTGCTGCCACCGTGGCCGGACGGGACCCTGCACCGAGGCGGTAATTGAGGCCGGGATAAGGAAAGTGGTGGCCGCAATGGCCGACCCCAACCCCCTGGTGGCGGGCAAGGGATTCGCCAGGCTTGAGGAGGCGGGCCTGGAGATTGTCCGGGGGGTAATGGAGGAGGAGGCAAAAAAACTTAACGAGGTCTTTATAAAGTATATAACCACCGGTAATCCTTTTGTAGTGCTTAAGGCGGCCGTAAGCCTGGACGGCAAGATAGCCACCAGGGCGGGGGATTCCCGGTGGATAACAGGCCCGGAGGCACGGGAGCGCGGCCACAGGCTGAGGGACAGGTACGACGCCATAATGGTGGGGGTCAACACAGTTATTGCCGATAATCCCTCGCTGACCACCAGGCTGCCGGAGGGTGGCAGGGATCCGGTGCGGATTGTACTTGACAGCCTTGCCAGGACTCCTGTGGAGGCCAGGGTAATCAATAGCTCCACGGACACCCCGGCCATTATAATCACCACAGCCGGAGCACCCGTGGAAAGGGTCAGGAGGCTATCGGAGTCCGGCGCGGAGGTGGTCCGCCTGCCCGAAAGGGAAGGGCGGGTGGATATGGCGGCGGTATTTCCGGAGCTGGCCAAAAGAGGCATAACCAGTGTGCTGATTGAGGGCGGAGGGCAGGTGCACGCCTCGGCGCTGGATTCGGGAATGGTGGATAAAGTGGCTTGGTTCATTGCCCCCAAGCTCATCGGCGGGAGCCGCGCACCCGGCCCGCTGGGAGGGCTGGGGCCGGAAAAGCTCTCGGATGCGGTGCTGCTGGACGGCGTCAGCGTGTCCAGGACAGGGGATGATATACTTGTCGAAGGGTACATTATAAATAGAAAGAGGTAAATCTATGTTCACCGGACTGGTGGAGGAACTGGGCGTTGTCCGGGGTGTGGCCCGGGGGGCCGACTCGGCCCGGATTCACATTGACGCAAAAATAATTCTGGAAGATATTAAGACAGGGGACAGCATAGCGGTGAACGGTGCATGCCTTACCGCGGTGGAATATGACAGGAGCCGTTTCGTGGCTGATGTAATGGCCGAGACACTTGCCAAAACAAACCTGGCCTCACTTAAGCCCGGTGACAGGGTAAACCTGGAGAGGGCGCTTAAGCTGGGAGACAGGCTGGGGGGACACCTGGTAAGCGGTCATATCGACGGGGTGGGCACAATAACCCGCAGGGAGAGGCATGACATAGCCACGTTGATTACCATAGCCGCTCCCCCCCGGGTGATGAAATATATAATAAAAAAGGGCTCCGTGGCCATTGACGGCACCAGCCTTACGGTGGTGGATTTCAGCAAAGGGTCCTTTCAGGTCTCCCTCATTCCGCACACGGCACATATGACCACCCTGGGCTTTAAAAAGACCGGGGACACCGTCAACCTTGAGGGGGATCTGGTGGGTAAATATATAGAGAGGCTAATCAATTTCAGGGGGGAAGAGGCTGCAGAAAGTCCGGGGAGTGCCGGCGGGGGAATCACGCTGGAGCTTCTGGCCCAGAAGGGTTTTATGACATAGGGGGGAAGGAAGATGGAATTCAGTTTTAACACAATCGAGGAAATTATAGAGGATCTGCGCCAGGGCAGGATGGTGGTGATGGTGGACGATGAAGACAGGGAAAACGAGGGTGACCTTATAATGGCGGCTGAAAAAGCCACGCCTGAAGCTGTCAATTTCATGGCCACCCACGGAAAGGGGCTTATTTGCCTGCCCATTATAGGCGCAAGGCTGGACGAGCTGGACCTGCCGGCCATGGTCAGCCATAACACCGACCCGCACGGGACCGCCTTTACAATTTCGGTTGACCATAAGGACACCACCACAGGTATATCGGCCCACGAGAGGGCTGCCACCATATCGGCCATACTGGACCCCTCCACCAGGCCCGATGACCTGAGGAGGCCGGGACACGTTTTTCCGCTCAGGGCCAAGGAGGGCGGGGTGCTGCGCAGGACCGGCCATACCGAGGCCGCCGTGGACCTGGCCAGGCTGTCGGGGCTTTATCCGGCCGGGGTTATTTGCGAAATAATGAAGGAAGACGGAACTATGGCCAGGGTGCCGGAGCTGATGGAATTCTGCCGGAAGCACGGCCTTAAAATCGCTACCATCGCCGCCCTGATCGAGTACCGCCGGAGGACCGAAAAGCTTGTCAGGAGGGTGGACTCCGCCAAGCTCCCCACCAGATACGGCGAGTTCACGGCGGTGGCTTACGAAAGCCTGCTGGACGGGAAGGGGCATATAGCTCTGGTCAGGGGAGACCTCGGCAAAGTGGAGGCCCCCCTGGTCAGGGTCCACTCCGAGTGCCTTACCGGGGATGTATTCGGCTCCGAGCGGTGCGACTGCGGGGACCAGCTGGCGGCTGCAATGAACATGATTGGCAGGGAAGGGGCAGGCGTACTGCTTTACATGAGGCAGGAAGGCAGAGGGATCGGCCTCCTGAACAAGATAAGGGCCTACCGGCTACAGGACATGGGAAAGGACACGGTGGAGGCCAATGAGGAACTGGGATTTCCGGCCGACTTGCGGGATTACGGGCTGGGCGCCCAAATACTGGCCGACCTGGGGCTGACAAAAATAAGGCTTATCACCAATAACCCCAGGAAGATAGCCGGACTGGAAGGGCACGGGCTTGAGGTGGTGGGCAGGGTTCCCGTTGAAATATGCCCGGGTAAAAACAACCGCTTTTACCTTACCACTAAGAAGCGTAAGCTGGGACACCTGCTAAGCATAAGTGAAAGATAACTAAAAGGTAGACGGGGGGAGACCGATGACAAAGATTTTTGAAGGACACCTGCTGGGTCAGGGACTGCGGTTCGGGCTGGTGGTGGGCAGGTTTAACGAGTTTATTACCAACAAGCTCCTTTCCGGGGCCATGGACGCTCTGAAGCGCCACGGAGTGGAAGACGGGGATATTGAGATTGCCTGGGTGCCCGGGGCATTTGAAATTCCGATGGTGGCCCGGAAGATGGTTTCTCTGGGGCGATATGACGCGGTAATCTGCCTGGGGGCGGTAATACGTGGAGCCACTCCTCACTTTGACTATGTTGCGGCGGAGGTATCCAAGGGAATTGCCAAGGTGGGGCTGGACTCCGGAGTGTCCACCATCTTTGGTGTCATAACCGCCGATACCATCGAGCAGGCCATCGAAAGGGCAGGGACAAAGGCTGGCAACAAGGGGTGGGACGCGGCGTCCACCGCCATAGAAATGGCCAACCTTATGAGGAGCATCGGCTAAAAGTGGATGGCAGAGCCGGAAGGTATAAGCAGAAAGACACAAGGCCGGCTTTGTCCGGCCTGCCTATTTATGTGAGGGGGGTGTAGCCCATTTGGAAGTCTGATGCTGGAAGTCAGAAGTTGGATTGTGAAGGATCAGGCCCTTAAGGCCAATTCTAACAATATTCCAACCTCCAGCCTCTAACCTCTATTTTTGGGCGCAGCCCCTTTAAAAAAGGAGGGATCAATTCCGGTGTCTCGGAAGGATACGGTACAGAATTTGAAAGAAGTGGAGGAGTTTCGGGTATCCCCGGGCGAAAGGCTTTTTTCGGCTGACGGGAACGAGATAATGAAGGGTTGGACAACGGATATTTATTTTATCAAGACCCGGGAAATACTGCGGGGGCTGGGCATGGCCGAGAAAACGGTTGTGGCCGAGGTGTTTGCGGGGCGGCCCGGGATACTGGCCGGAACCCCGGAGGTGAAAAACCTGCTTTCAAAAACCGGGGTGGAGATGTGGGCGCTGCCGGAGGGCCGGCCCTTCGCCGCCAGGGAAGTGGTAATGAGGATTTCAGGTCCCTACGACAGTTTTGGAATATATGAAACGGCGCTTTTGGGCATTCTGGCAAGTTCCAGCGGGTGGGCCACCGCAGCGCGGGAAGTGAAGCAAACGGCCGGCGACAAAAGGGTAATCTGTTTCGGGGCCAGGCACGTTCACCCGGCTGTGGCGCCGGTTATGGAGAGGGCCGCCATCATTGGGGGAGCAGACGGCTGCAGCTGCATACTGGGGGCCAGGCTGGCCGGCATAGACCCCTCAGGCACCGTTCCACACGCTGTTTTTCTTATAGTGGGGGATACGGTGGAGGTGGCCCGTGCCTATAAGCGGATTATGCCCGAGGGAACGCCGGTGGTGGTGCTTGTGGACACCTTCAAGGACGAGGCCGAGGAGACGCTGAGGGTGGCTGAGGACCTGGGACGGGGGCTTGATGCCGTCAGGCTGGACACCGCCAGCGAGAGGGGAGGGGTTACCACCGGCCTTGTCAGGGAGATCAGGGCCCGCCTGGACCAGGCAGGTTTCAGCCACGTCAGGATACTGGTAAGCGGCGGGGTGACCCCGGACCGTATTCCGGGGCTGATTGAAGCCGGGGCCGACGCCTTCGGGGTGGGCAGCTATATTTCCGGCGCCCGCGCCATCGACATGACCATGGACATAAAGGAGGTTTCCGGCAGGCCCATCGCCAAGAGGGGCCGGATTCCCGGCCTGGCGCCCGCTCCCGGCCTGGTCAAAATGCTGTAGGGGAGTTGAAAAATTTTCCCGAAATAAATATAATTTTGCATATCATAACCAATTTATATAGAAAAGGGGATTGAATCAGCATATGGCGCTTGTCAACGAAAATTACCTCAAGCTGCCGGGCAGTTACCTTTTTTCGGAAATAGCCCGGAGGGTCAACCAGTTTAAAAAGGAAAACCCGGATGCCGATATTATCAGGCTGGGTATCGGGGATGTCACCAGGCCCCTTCCTCCAGCCGTGGTTGATGCCATGAAAAATGCCGTGGGGGAAATGGCGCGGCAGGAAACCTTCAGGGGCTATGGCCCGGAACAGGGGTATGATTTTCTAATCGGGAAAATTATAGAAAACGACTTCCGCCCCAGGGGAGTGGATCTGGCGGTTGAAGAGGTCTTTGTCAGCGACGGGGCCAAGAACGACACAGCCAATTTCCAGGAGCTTTTCGGCAGAGACAACATACTGGCGGTAAGCGACCCGGTATACCCGGTTTACGTGGACAGCAATGTAATGGCCGGGCGCACCGGCCCGGTAAATGAAAAGGGGCAGTTTGAAAAAATTGTGTACCTCCCCTGCACCGAGGAAAACGGTATGAAGCCTCCCCTCCCCCGGACCAGGGCGGACATGATATACCTGTGCTTCCCCAACAACCCCACAGGAATGACTCTATCCAGGGAGGAACTGAAGAAGTGGGTGGATTACGCCAGGGAAAACAGGTCGGTGATACTGTTTGACGCCGCCTACGAGGCATACATACGGGAGGAGGGAGTCCCCCACAGCATTTACGAGGTTGAGGGCGCCCGAGAGGTGGCCGTGGAGTTCAGGAGCTTTTCCAAGACCGCCGGCTTTACCGGCACAAGGTGCGCTTACACCGTAGTGCCCAAAGAAGTAAAAGTTTATGATTCCGGCGGCAGGGCCCACAGCCTGAATCCCCTGTGGCTGAGAAGGCAGACCACAAAGTTCAACGGTGTTTCCTACCCGGTGCAGGCTGCGGCTGCGGCTGTCTTTTCCGAAGAGGGAAAAAAGCAGATAAGGGAATTAATAGACTACTACATGGAAAATGCCCGGATCATCAGGGAAGGTCTGGAAAAGGCCGGATACAGGGTGTTTGGAGGGGTGAACGCCCCCTATATCTGGCTCAAGACACCGGGCAACATGGGCTCCTGGGACTTTTTCGACAGGCTGATGAAGGAGGCCGGTGTGGTGGGGACCCCCGGAGCCGGATTCGGCGCCAGCGGAGAGGGATATTTCAGGCTGACCGCCTTCGGCACCAGGGAAAACACCGAAAGGGCAGTGGAGAGGATCAGGACGAGGATGTAGGAGATAACTATAGGCTAGCGACTGGCAACTAGCAGCTAGAAGCTAGTAGCTAACAGCTAATGAGGGAGCTTGTTATGGAAATTCTTTTGGCGGCCCTGCTGGCGGTGGTGATAATGCTGCTGGCAACAATGCTGGTGAGGCAAAGTGGATCCAAAAACAACAGCCAGGTGGAACTGGCTGTTATGAGTCACCTTAATCAGTTCAGAAAAGAGATTCAGGACTCGGTTAACGTATCCCGTAAAGAAATGACCGACACCAGGGAGGATATGAACCGGAGAGTTAATGAAACTCTCGGCCTGATGGCCGAAATGCGTTCCACCGTGGAAAAGATTATTTCCAGGCAGGAGGAGGCCAACAGGCTGGGGCAGTCCCTCAAGGACATTCTCTCGGCCCCCAAGCTCAGGGGGAATTACGGTGAGGCGGTGCTGGAGGAGCTTCTGGACAGGGTTCTTCCCCGGGGTATGTGGGAGAGGCAGTATAAAATCAAAGACGGGTCCATTGTGGACATAGTGGTGATGTACAGGGACATGTGCGTGCCGGTGGACTCAAAATTTCCCCGGGACAATTATATAAGGTACATGGAGTGCGCCGACGCCAGGGACAGGGATCTGTACTGGAAAGCCTACGAAAAGGACGTGATTGCAAGAATAAAGGAGATATCCAGGTACATTGCCCCCGAGTGCGGCACCAGCGACTTTGCCCTTATGTTCGTGCCCTCCGAGGCGATCTATTACGAAACCATTGCCGAAAGGAATCACCTGGGGCAGCAGTCTAAAATATACGAGGAGGCCGAAAGAAACAGGGTTATACCGGTAAGCCCCAACACATTCTATGCCTTCCTCCAGGTGGTTCTCACCGCCATGAGGAACATGGAGGTGCTGAACCAGGCTAGGGAAATACAGTCAAGGCTTGTCAAAATGCAAAACAGATTTGACCTTTTTTACAAACAGTACGAGGCCATGGGGAAAGAGCTGGAAAAGGCCTCCGAGGCGTACAGGAAGGGTGATAAGCATATAGCCCTGTACAAGCGGGAGTTGGACCAGACGCTGAGGATAGAGGCCGGCGACCGCAAGGAGCTGCCGAATTAGTAATTGGAGGTGTACGCATCTATATTTTCAAAGAAATGCGCGTGTGAGTCGAACACCCTGCCCAGTGCCCTTATGTTGCGGGGGTCCACCCAGGCGTACTGATTAACCTCAGCCTTATTAATTCTTATATCCAGTGAAAGGGGAAGGGCCTGCCACCAGTGCAGTATGAATTCCCCGGTCGAAGTAACGCTTTCCCAGACCTTTTTGACCGGCTTTACCGGAATACCCAGTTCTTCCAGCGCCTCCCGGACTACGGTCTGCTCCTGTTCCTCGCCGGGCTCCACCTTTCCGGTGGGGGGGCTCCAATAACCTTCGTAGAGGTCTCCGGGGGGCCGCTGCACGAAAAGATACTGTCCGTCTTTTTCGATAATTATGGCCACAGCATTTTTCAACGGCTAACAACTCCTTTTCTTCGATCGGTTACAGATATATTAAAGCAAAACGGGGATCAAAGATGCACAAACTGTATGAATCCATTTTCTACATGCTCCCGCCGGGTAAAAGGATCAGGAGGCTGATTTACAGTTATCCCAGGAGGGAAAAGGTGGCCGACCTGGGCTGCGGCGCCGGGACCAGCTCTTATTACCTGTCTTCCATCGCCGGCCGGGTGGTGGGGATAGATATCGACGGGGACAAGGTGAAAACCGCCGGCAAGCTGCACACCGGTATAGAGTTTTACTGCATGGACGCGTCCCGGACGGATTTTTCCGACGGGGAATTTGATACGGCTTTCATGATTATGATGCTGCACGAGGCCTACACAGACCGGCTGATTGCCGAGGTCTGCCGGATAGCCGGGGAAGTGGCGGTCATCGACTACTCAAGGATACTTTACGGCTTAACGGGAAAGCTAATCCGCGCCATTGAGGGGGACAAGTTTGAAAGCTACGCCGGCGTCAATCTGAAACTGAAGTTTTCGGAACACGGCTTTTCCCTCAGGGAGAGCAGGTCAATATATTCCAATTTCTTTATGCATGTGTTTACCAGGGGGAAATCGTCCAAAACTAACGTGGTCAATTTGATTCAAAACAGGTAATAAAAAAAACGGCTGACAGCCGTTTTTTATTTTTATTTATACCGCTCTTTTAACCTTGCCGCTCCTTAGGCAGCGGGTGCAGACCAGTATTCTCCGGGGTGTGCCGTCCACCATTGCCTTGACCCTTTGCAGATTGGGCGACCAAGTTCTTTTGTTGCGGATATGGGAGTGGCTCACCTGCATTCCCACCTGCACGCCTTTTCCACACACGGCGCATTTCCTAGCCAATGAAAACACCTCCTTTTAAAGACCACATTTGTCATTTTACCAAAAAATATTGAAAGGCGCAAGCGGTTTTAACACCGGCTTTTGTGCGCG
This sequence comes from Bacillota bacterium, assembly GCA_049323915.1. Taxonomy (GTDB): domain Bacteria; phylum Bacillota; class Desulfotomaculia; order Desulfotomaculales; family Desulfocucumaceae; genus BRHc4a. Next base: position 16,474 of record JBMOPC010000003.1, on the reverse strand, counting down.
GGGGACGTTATATAAGTCTCTTTCAATTTCTTGACATCAATTGATTATGCCCTATATAATTAAGCATTATCGAAGAAAGGGTGGTAAAAATGACCGACATAAAAGTGGGAAAGCCGGTTGATGAGGGAAATTATATTGAGGAAAGGGTTACCATGGACAATACTCCGGACCTTAACGACAGGACCGGTGAGGTTTTTCTCTCCCACATGGAGGAGGCAATTAACCAGTGCCGTAAACTGATAAAAGAGGGCTTCCGCCTGGTGGACTTCTGGAGCGACCCGGACCAGGGAATCGAGTTTATTTTGAAAAAGAAAAAGTAATTCAACACCATACTGTACCGGGATCTCCGGCTCTTTGAGTTTTGGGGGCTGACGGAGGTTGCGCATGACGAGTGGCGAAGGTATATGGGAAAAGGACGTTCAATACCTTAAAAGCGTTGGTCCCAGGAGGGTGGGCCTGCTTAAGAAATTAGGCGTCCGCACCGTCGGGGACATTCTTTACTATTTTCCGAGGGATTACGATGACCGCAGCAGTCTGAAGCCGGCCAGGGCATATGGCAGCGGGGAACAGGCCACGGTCAGGGGAGTGGTCACAGGGGGCGAGGAGAAAAGGCCCCGCAGGGGGCTGACCATAACCCGTATTTTTGTACACGACGGTTTTGACGGCCTGGTGGCGGTATGGTACAACCAGCCCTTTATCCGACGCCAGGTTACTGTCGGATCACGGGTGCTGCTTACGGGAAAGGTGAACCGTTTTTTGAACGAGATCCAGATACAGGTGGCGGACTACGAGGTGGAGGACGGGAACGACCTGATCAATACCGGGCGCATAGTTCCCATTTACCCCCTAACCGAGGGCCTCAGCCAGCGGCTAGTCAGGTCAATTGTAAAAAACGCCCTGGACCAGTGGGGGGACAAAACCTCCGAATTCATCCCCGGTGAAATACTGTCCAGATATGTGCTTCCCGAAACCGGCCCCGCCCTTTACTCTGTGCACTATCCCGATTCGCGCCGGGAACTGGGGATGGCCAGAAGGCGGTTTATTTTCGAAGAGCTGTTTATTCACCAGATTACTGTTGCGCTGGCCAGGAAACGATACAGGAAAAAGACAAAACAGCACAGGTATCCCGATAAAGACCTGCTTGCCGGCCGTTTTCTCTCACTGCTGCCCTTTAAGCTCACCCCCGGCCAGTCTGGGGCATGGGTGGAGATAAGCCGGGACATGCAGGGACCCTTTCCCATGAACAGGCTTCTGCAGGGGGATGTCGGCGCGGGCAAGACCGTGGTATGCGCGCTGGCGGTTTTAAAGGCTGTGGGAGGGGGGTACCAGGCAGCACTGATGGCTCCTACCGAGATACTGGCCGAGCAGCATTACATAAACCTTAAAAACTATTTTGACGAGATGGGCGTTGCCGCAGGGCTTATCACCGGGGGAATGAAAAAGAAGGCAAGAGAAAGCCTGCTGGAAAAGACAAAAAGCGGAGACATACAGGTTCTGGTGGGAACCCACGCCTTAATCCAGGAAGATGTTCAGTTTAAAAACCTTGTGCTGGCGGTGATAGACGAGCAGCACCGCTTTGGGGTGAGGCAGAGGGCGCTGGTCCGGAGCAAGGGGCAAAACCCCGATGTGCTGGTGATGACCGCCACTCCCATTCCCAGGACGCTGGCCATGACGGTGTACGGGGATCTGGACGTTAGCTCAATCAAGGGGCTGCCCCCCGGAAGAAAGCCGGTGGAGACCTTTGTTTGCCCCAACTCCCAGGCCGGATCGGTCTACAGCGTTATAAAAAGGGAGGTTTCCGCGGGCCGCCAGGCGTACATAGTCTGCCCCCTGGTGGAAGAGTCGGAAAAGACAGACCTTCAGGCTGCGGTTGACCTGAAGGAATATCTGGCCGGAGGGCCTCTGTACGGGTGCCGTGTCGACATACTGCACGGGCGGATGAAGGCGGCGGAAAAAGAGGATGTTATGAGCCGGTTCAGGGGCGGAGTGGTGGATGTGCTGGTGAGCACCACGGTTATAGAGGTGGGGGTGGATGTTCCCAACGCCACTATAATGGCGGTGGTGGACGCCGAACGCTTCGGGCTGGCCCAACTCCACCAGTTGAGGGGAAGGGTGGGCCGGGGCATGCACTCCGCCAGGTGTTACCTTATTTCCGACGCCAGGGGCGGCGAGGTGGCCTTCCGGCTGGAGGCCATGAGAACAATATCCGACGGTTTTGTGCTTGCCGAAAAAGACCTGGAACTGCGGGGGCCCGGGGAGTTGTTCGGCACCCGGCAGTCCGGGGATCTCCCTTTCAGGATCGCAGACCCGGTCCGGGATTTTAAAGCCCTGGAGGTGGCTGCAAGGGAGGCCCGGAGGCTGGTGGACCTTGACCCGGACCTGAAGCTGCCCGAGAACAGGGCGCTGGCCCGGGAAATAGTGGCCAGGTTCAAGGGAATGGGCTTTTTGGCAATAGGATAAACCCAATAATCAGATGTAATAAAAGTGAAAACCTGTAAAACAATTCGATATTATGGCGAAAAAACCACAGGCAGCATGTGGTTTTTTCTTTTAATAAGAGGAAATTAATATTAATAAGTGATATGTAATTGGCAAGAATGTTTCAAGATGCTTGTATAAACCAATAAGCAGAGTCATGGAATTAAATATAATATATGTACTGCAATCCATTTAATACTATGTATTTTCGATGCTTAACAGGACAAAATACTAACATCAAAAACAAAGGAGGGATAAATGAAAATGCCACGTAACACTAATCAGCATGTTATTCCGGGGTCCGGTAATGCTCTGGATGCCATGAAATTCGAAGTAGCCAGTGAGCTGGGACTTAGCAACTACAATGCCATTGATAAGGGACAGCTTACCTCAAGGCAAAACGGTTACGTTGGAGGCAATATCACCAAGCGGCTGGTAGCCCTGGGTGAAGCCGCCCTTATGCAGCAAGGCGCTGGAGCTATAGGAGCAACCACTGCTGTGGGACTGGAAACTCCTCAAGGCTAACGAACATAAAAACCGGCTGGCCATTTTGGCCGGCCGGTTTGTTTTTTTATCTAAGAAATCATGCTTTGCGGTTCAAGGGGATCATTTTTTGCTTTGGTGGGGGTAGGACGTCGATACCGTCCGAAGGGGCGCAGCCACTTTTTTAATGAAGATAATACTCATACTGGTCCGGCGGAAGATTGGGATGGAGCGCCTGGGTTATGCCCCCGGCCACGATTTTTGAAGCCCTCTGGATTAGATCGTCTATTTCCTTTGGAGTAACCATCAGTCTTCCCCCGAAGGGCTCCAACACCTTCTGTATCACTTCCCCGGCCACATTGGGGTTCATCATGCCGTACAGCTTGTTTAATGTGGGGTTGTTTTTCAGCTGCTCCATGAACTGCTCAATGGTATCCTGGGCAATAACAGCTCCATGGACTACTGTAGGAACGCCGATGGCAACCACCGGGACACCCAGGCTTTGCATGTTGATGCCCATTCTCTGGTTGCCGACACCGGACCCCGGATTTACTCCGGTGTTGGCAATCTGAATGGTGGTGCCTATCCTGGACACATTTTTGGCTGCCAGTGCGTCTATGGCAATGACGAGATCGGGCCTGATACGGTCCACAACCCCTTTTATTATCTCGGCTGTCTCAATCCCCGTAAGACCCAGAACACCCGGGGCAAGGGCGCTTACAGACCGCATTCCCGGCTGCAGTTCCTGGGGTGCGTAGTTGAAAATGTGCCGGGTGACCATGGTCTGGCTTACAACTTTGGGCCCCAGGGCATCGGGTGTGGCGTTCCAGTTGCCCAGCCCAACGATCAGCACGTTGGAAGGCACCGGAAGGTTGAACATCCTGGTAAGCATCCGGGCCACCACCAGCCCGATTTCGTGATGGGCCTGCGGGTCTCTTTTGCTTATTGCCGGCGCCTCAATAGTAATATAAGTTCCCACAGGCTTGCCCATAATGGCTTCGGCCGATTTCTCCTCAATGACAACAATGGTGACAGACGCGTTATTATACGTTTCCCTGTCCACCCTCACGCCGGGTATTTCCTGCCCGGTTTTCCCCTGTACAATTTCTCTGGCTTCAAGGGCCAGGTCAACATTAAGGTTATAATTTCTAAAAAAATCAAAATCCAATTGGTATTCCCCCCTTAATTTGCTTATCCTATCTTCCCCCGCTGTAAAAGTAATATATGCGTTAAAGGCCCTTATCTTTTGCATTTTTTGTATTTTTCTGTTGTTTATGCTATAATTATTTTCGGTATATTAAGGAAAGGGGACACACCTGCTGAAGGCTATGTAATCTGTTAGGACAGGAATGTCCCCGAAAATAGGAGAGGCCGGAGCAATTTGCGTGTAATAGCCGGAATTGCCAAAAAGCGGCTTTTGAAGGTTCCCTCCGGTTGGACAGGCAGGCCCACCGCCGACAGGGTGAAGGAATCGCTGTTTAATATATTGGGGAGCCGTGTTTTGGGCTGCGTTTTTCTGGATCTGTTCGCCGGCACCGGGAATATAGGTATTGAAGCTCTCAGCCGGGGGGCAAAAAAGGCTGTCTTTGTGGAAAAGGACCGCCGGGCGGCCGGAGCAATAGGCCATAACCTGAAAATGACCGGCTTTGAAAGCCGTTCAAAAGTTGTTGTCAGGGATGTCTGTCAGGGTCTGGCCGGAATTGTGGCGGAGGGAGACCGTTTTGACATTGTTTTTCTTGACCCGCCGTACGGCCAGGGGCTGGAGGTTCCGGTGATGGAAAAAGTGCAGGAATTAAAATTACTTACGTCAGGGGGGCTTATAATCTCCGAAAGCAGCAAAAGGGATGCTCTGCCTCCAGAAATAGGGGGAATTTCGCTCTTCAGACAGGAAAAATACGGAGACACAGTTATTTCATTTTATCAATAATCTGGGAGAGGGTGTATTTCCCCTTGCGCATAGGAGTATATCCGGGAAGCTTTGACCCGGTTACCAACGGACATCTGGATGTTATAGAGCGGGCGGCCAATCTGTTTGACCGGGTTATTGTTTCGGTTTCCAGAAATACCAATAAAAAGCCTCTTTTTACCGTAAAAGAGCGCGAGGAAATTCTCAATGAGGTGTTAAGGCCGTACAGTAATGTGTTAGTTGATTCGTTTGAGGGTCTGACCGTTGATTTTGCAAAGAAAAAAGATGCAGTTGCCATTATCAGGGGACTCAGGGCCATATCGGATTTCGAAAACGAGTTTATGATGGCCCAGACCAATAAAAAGCTGGCGCCCACCGTGGACACCATATTTCTGATGACCAAGCCGGAGTTCTCATTTATAAGCTCCAGCGCAGTCAAGGAAGTGGCAATGTTCGGAGGCTGCGTCAAGGGGCTGGTACCGCCATTGGTTGAGCAAAAACTGATCATGAAATATAAAGCCCAGTAAACAGGGCCAGGAGGTATGCTGTGGTGGAACTCATCAACGCCCTTAACGAATTGGAGGAGATTATTGAAACCAGCATCAAGGTTCCCATGACCAGGAGGGTGCTGGTGGATGAGGACCGGCTGCTGGACATGCTTGACAGGATAAGGACCACCCTGCCTGAAGAGATACGGCAGGCCAAATGGATTATCCAGGAGCGCGAAAAGGTTATGGCCGAGACCAAAAAGGAAGCCGGAAGGATTATGGAGGATGTGCAGAAGCAGATGGAAAAGCGCGTCGAAGAGAGTGAGATAGTCCGGGCGGCAAAGGTCAGGGCCGAGGAAATAGTCGAAAAGGCGGAAAATGTTGCCCGGGAGATAAAACAGGGAGCCCGGGATTACGCTGACGAACTGCTTGGTCAAATAGAAAAAAGGATTGAAAAAATTATGGCCGAGATACACGATGGCCGGATAGAACTGAGCGGATTCAAAAAAACGGGCTGAAATCGGGTATAATCATGTCTGTCGGTCCAGGTTAAGGGTATTCAGTATGCCTCTCCAGTCCATATATTTTTCCACGTTTTCCAGTGCCGTATCTATGCTGCGCCGGTCCGTGGGGCGGATATGCCGGGTTATTTCCGCGCACTTTTCCAGTGTGGTGTAGGTATCGTAGTGCACCAGCAATACCGGGGTGCCTCTTTCTGCGGCCCGGGCGATAACCTTTACATCGGGATAAAGCCCTCCTGTAAGTATAAGGGCCGATGTGCTGGTCTCAAGCGCCGCAAGGGCCAGGTCGGCACGGTCACCCCCGGTAATCAGGGCCTTGTTGGGGGCCCTGCGCAGGTAACCCAGGGCGCTTTCTATGGTCATGGCGCCCACCAGAACATCTTCAACCACACGGTCCATGTTTTCCTCGCCGGTGAGCATTTCGCCCCCGAGGACTTCATAATACTCGGCAACGGTAGGAGAGGCTATTTCGGGCCGGTGGGGGATAACCCCCAGGGACCTGAAGCCTCTTTCTTCGATCAGAGGGCGGTAGACGCCCTCTGTTTTTGCCAGCAGAAGCCTGGGAACGTTGTTGAATATGTTTCCGGCAATGGGTATTCCCCTGCATTCCAGATAGCTGTTAATGAATATGGCGTTGTCTATGCTGAAGTCGTTTTCTATGTATATCAGGAATATGGCGGCGGATTTGAATTCCCTGGCCATTGTTATGGAATCCAGCCCCACGCAGCCCATAATGTGAGGGAAGCCCGCTCCTCCCACTATGACTATATCCGAATTTTCGGCTATCTTCCGGTAATAAGACATTATTTCCTGCAGGGATGCGCATTTCCGGTTCCCGGAAAGGTATGAAGACCCCACGGTGTACGGGACTATTTCATGCACGGAATGTTCCATCCCCAGTACGCTTTTCATCAAAATACCGTCTTCGTCTTCTTCCCGCGGTGTCCTGCTCACTATTCCCACGGGCTTAAAATATGCCACCCTGTATCCCTCCTGCCGGAATTTAAGGGCCAGGCCCAGGCAGACCGCAGTTTTTCCGCTGGCGGGTGTTCCCATTACAAAAAGGCTGTTCACCTGACGCACCTCACGATATGGTTATTTTTATATCCAGGGCTGAAGACCCTTTGCTGTATACAAAGACCGGGTTAATGTCCATTTCCGTGATCTCCTCGAAGTCGGTCGACAGCGCCGCGGCCCGCAGTATGATGTCAATTACGGAGTTTATATCGGCCGGGGTTTCTCCCCGGTAGCCCCTAAGGAGAGTATACGCCTTTGTTTCGGTGATCATGGCCAGTGCCTCCCGGCGGGTCAGGCCGCCGGCCAGCCTGAAGGAGACGTCCTTTAAAAGGTTTACATAAATTCCACCCATCCCGAAGGCGATCAGCGGCCCGAACTGAACGTCCCGGGACATGCCGACAATAAGCTCGGTGCCCTTGGGCATCATTTTCTGGACTTCAATTCCGTGAATGACAACATGGGGCAGGTAGCGGTGGACATTTTCTGTTATTTCAATAAATCCTTTTTTTACTTCATCAGCGGTTTTGAGTCCTATTTTAACCCCCCCCACATCGGTTTTGTGAAGTATTTTGGGGGAGGCCACCTTCATTACCAGGGGGAAGCCGGTCTCTTCAGCTATTTTTGCCGCCTCTTCGGGAGTGGTGGCCAGTTTTATGGTGGCCGCCGGAATGCCGTAGGCCTCAGCCACCTCGGCGGACTCGCTTCCAAGGAGGACAAGCCTTCCATCATTTTTTACCATTTTGAATATCTCCCGGACCACATCAGGGTTTATGCCGGTGATTATTTCTTCCTGCTTCAGGCGGGGCCGGCTCCTCATCCTGGAGTACCCGGACATGCCGCTTATTACCGATACTGCGGTTTCCGGGAAGGTATAGGACGGTATCCGGGCTTCGGACAATTTTTTTGCCCCTCCCGAAAGAGCCTCCCCTCCCATCAGGGCGGCAAGCACTGGCTTTTCCGGATGGGTACGGCTGGCCTCGATGACGGCGCCTGCCGTCTCTTCATATTCTGTTACAGCGGTGGGGCAGATGAGCACCACCATGCTGTCAACATTTTCATCATCCATCACGCTGTCAATGGCCAGCCTAAAGCGGTCGGCCTTTGCGTCTCCCAGCACGTCAACCGGGTTGTATACGTTGGACTCCTCCGGGAGCCCGGACCTTAAAGCTTCGATGGTTTTTTTCTGGAAGCGGGACATGGCAAGACCCTTGTTTTCTATCTGGTCCGTGGTTACAATTCCCGGGCCGCCCGCGTTTGTCACCACTGCAACCCTGTCGCCTGCGGGTATGGGCTGGCTGGAAAAGGCCACGGCCAGGTCGAAGAGCTCCGCCATGGTGGAAGCCCTTATTACGCCGCACTGCTTAAAGGCCGTATCGTAAGCCAGGTTGCTGCCCGCCAGCGCACCGGTGTGGGATGAGGCCGCCTGGGCGCCGGCCTGGCTGGTCCCGCTTTTAAGTATTATTACAGGCTTTTGGGCGCTGGCTTCCCTGGCTGCCTCCAGAAAGTGCTTTCCGTTGGCCACATCCTCGATGTAGCAAAGTATAACCCTTGTGTTGGGATCGCCGGCTGCATCCTCTATAAAGTCGGACTCGGTGAGGTCCGCCTTGTTGCCAAGGCTTATTATCTTGCTGAAGCCTATCCCTATGGACCTGCTCCAGTCAAGTATGGCCACCAGCATGGCCCCGCTCTGGGAAATGAAGGCTATGTCTCCGGGGGCGGGAAAACCCCCGCTGAAGGATGCGTTTATGGGGACGTGGGTGTCCATCATGCCGACACAGTTTGGTCCCAGCATGCGCATCCCGTACTCCCCGCATACCCGGACCATTTCCTTTTCAAGTGCCAGACCCTCCTTGCCCACCTCTTTGAAGCCGGCCGAAATAACCACCAGGCTTTTCACGCCCGCCCTGCCGCACTCCCCGGCCACTCCCACCGCCCGGGCGGCAGGAACTGAAATGACGGCCAGGTCCACTTTTTTACCGATATCGCCCACGCCGGGGAAGCATTTATAGCCCTCGATTTCGCTTTCACGGGGGTTGACCGGGTACAGTTCCTTGCGGTAGCCGCTTTTTATTATGTTTCTCACAATGGCGTTTCCTATTTTTCCGGGTGTTTTTGAGGCTCCTATAACGGCCACGGATTCAGGATTGAAAAAACTGTTCAGGACGCCCAATTAGCCATTCCACCTTTTCCCGTGGTGTCGGTTGATATGAACGGTCTTCATTTATGCTTTCCAGTGAGGGTGGTATAAATACACGTTTTTGTTAAAGATTATTGCAGGTCAGGCTTGAAAACAGGTGCTACTATAGGTTTTTTGGCTATTATCAGCTGTATGGGATATTGTTTTATACAACTCTGGCAGAAGAGGTCTCCATCATTTTTCTTGCGCAGTTTATGATACCGGCAGAGTCCGGGTAAAAGGCCTGTTCCAGCATGTAACTGGCCGGGGTCGGCACATCGGGGCAGGCCACCCTTTTAACCGGAGCTTTTAGAAAACCATGTCCTTTTTCAGCTGCTATTGCGGCTATCTCTGCGCCGGCCCCTCCGGTTTTCCATCCTACATCAGCTATAATCAAACGTCCTGTTTTTTGGACTGAATTGAGTATTATCACCTCATCAAGAGGTTTTAAAGTTCTGGGGTCTATCACTTCCGTGTCAATTCCCAGGGCCTGTAGCTGATCCGCCGCCTTTAAAGCCTCAATGACCATATGGGAAATGGCTACCACGGTGATATCCTTTCCCGCCCTCCTGATCACTCCCTGCCCGAAAGGAATTGAGTATAAACCCTCTGGGACGTGCCCCGCCTGTTTAAAACACCAGCGGTGCTCCATTACCAGCACCGGGTTGTTGTCGGCAATGGCCGAAATGAGAAGTCCCTTGGCGTCATAAGGCCTGCTGGGCATGGCCAGTTTCAGTCCGGGTATGTGCATGAACAGTCCATGTAACGCCTGGGAATGCTGGGCGGCCGAACCCCACCCCCGGCCTATCACGGACCAGATCACCAGCGGTACTTTGACTTTGCCCCCGAACATATAGCTCCACTTGGAGGCATGGTTAACAATCTGATCCATGGCCATCAATAAAAAGTCTGGCCTGTTGTGGCAGTATACGGGGCGCATGCCTGCCAGCGCAGATCCGATGGCAACCCCCGTCAGTGAGTTTTCGGATATGGGAGTGTCAAATACCCTGTCTGCGCCATATTTTTTTTGCAGGTTAAGGGTTGCTCCGAACATCCCGGCGGGGTCATCGACTCCCTGACCCATGATATAAACACTCCGGTCCATGGCAAGGGCCAGGTCCAAAGCTTCGCGAACCGCTTCCTCGTATTGTATTTGCCTTGCACCCTCAGGTGCGTTGTCTTTCAAGACCGGCTGGTTTTCGATTAAAGCTTTTGTCCACGGCATATTCTGAGTCTCCTTTTTTTACAGGTAAAGCCCCATATATAATTCATTCTGGTCCGGAAGGGGGCTTACGCGGGCATATTGGAACGCGGCCTCAATCTCTTCGTCAATAAGTTTGCCGGCTTCTCTAATCTGATCAGGCATAATTATGGCCTGAAGATACAAAAAACGCTCAAAGTTTTCTAAAGGGCAGATCTCGGACCACTGGTCAACTTCCTCCTGTGTTCTGTACCCCAGTTCAACACCGGACCCTGACCCGTGGTGGTCGCACAGGCGGTATGTCCTGCATTCCAGCAACGATGGCCCGCAGCCTTTGCGGGCATCGGACACTGCCTTACCGGCCGCACGAAATACTTCGACCACATTGTTGCCGTCAACCTTATATCCGGGTATGGAAAAAGGCTCTCCCCGGCGGTGGATCTCACTGTCCGGCTGCCTCTTGCTCAAAGGTGAGCAGACGGCATACTGGTTGTTTTCGCAGACAAAAATTACGGGAAGCTTTTTCAGCTTTGCGAAGTTGAGACTTTCGTAAAAAACTCCCTCCTCCACCGCGCCCTCGCCGAAGAAAGCCACTGAAACCCTGTCATTCCCTTGCAGCGCGTAACCCAGGGCGGCGCCAGCGGCCAGGGGGATGCATCCTCCCACTATTGAGGATGACCCGGGCAGCCCCGACGATGTATCGATTAGGTGCATAGATCCCCCTCTGCCTCTGGAGCAGCCGGTATCTTTATTGTAAAGCTCGGCGATCATGGCCTTTAAATCTCCGCCCTTGGCGATATAGTGGCCATGCCCCCTGTGGTTGCTGAAAACGGTATCATCCGCCCTCAGGCATGCGCAAACTCCGGCGGAAACCGCCTCCTGCCCTATACAGAGGTGAACGGGCGTCCTCATTTCGTTATGGTGGTACTGCTCTGCGATTTTTATCTCCACTTTTCTTATTTTTAGCATTACATTGTAAAGCTCTGTAAGAGTATCTTTTGAAATGCCGCTTATATCGAAAACCATATCCGAACAATACCTCGTTTCAAAAAAATACAAATTATATACGGCTCCGGGGGCGTGTTGCGATTCCTTGCTTTATAACTTTTCATTTCTAATAGCTTTCAGAAGATTTTCGCCGCTGAATAAAACACCTTTGATCCCAGCCTTCCGGGCGGCCTCCAGGTCGGTTTCCTTATCCCCTATGGCAATGCTTTTTCTTTTGTCCACAGGCCATTCTTTCATAGCCTGCAGAAAAAGCCCGGGAGCGGGCTTGCGGCACCCGCAGGGGATACCGTGGGGGCCCTCTCCCTGCGGGTGATGGGGGCAGTGGTAAAAGGCATCTATATGCGCCCCTGTAAATGACAGTTCTTCATTCATCCAGTTGTGCAGCTCGATTACTTTTTGCTCTGTATAATAACCTCTTGCCACACCGCCCTGATTGGTGACCACAATAAGCAGGTATCCCCGGTCATTAAGATATTTAACCGCATCAATTGCTCCATCAGTCCAGACAAAGTCTTCCGGGAGGTGGACATGGCCCTTGTCAACATTGAGCACGCCATCCCTGTCAAGAAAAACTGCGGGCTTTTTTATCCGGTCGGGAAGCACCGCCCTTGCCCGCCCAATGTCCTCGGGCAGCCCGATGTCAATGAAAAAGCCATCGTAGGGCCAGCCCCAGATAAGCCCCTCCCGGGCAAGGGGCGGGATGACATCTCTTTCCATGGAAGAGGGGACTTGGCGTACATAGCTCAGCACATCTTTACGCACCCAGTAATGGCCTCCATTGATGAGGCCCGCGCTTGCAACCTCCTTTTCGGCAAAGCCTTTGACCCGGTTTCCTTCCATTTGGGCCTTTCCATAGCGGGATGTGTCGGTAGAGGAATGAAGCGCCATTTTCACAAGCCACGGCCCGTCCGGTTTCCGCTGCCGGAGGTCAAGGTAGTTAATATCAAAGATTCTTCCAGGGGAACATGTGAATGAGACATCAACATGAGTATTTAAGGGGGTAATTAAATTGCATGTCGGCTTTTACTCTTTCTACGGAAGCCTTAACAAGAACAGTATTTTTATAGATCCTTCCTCCCCATATGGCGATGATGCTTGGTATCCCACGGTTTACCTGGCTGAGTTCCTGAAAAGCAAGGGGCATAGTATCTGCACCATTGATATGGAGGATAATATAGAAAAATTTGACGCCATAATATTCAGGGACTTTGTTTCCGTCGAAGACTTTTATTTTTCCCGGCTGATTGAGAAGAAATATGAGAATCTTTACCTTATTATCAATGAGTGCGACATTATGAAGTGGGATAACTGGGATAAAAATAACCACTCTTACTTTAAGAGGGTACTAACTTGGCACGATGGATGGGTTGATAATGTCAAATACTTTAAATTTCATAACACTGTTAAATTGCCGTCAGAGATAAAATTTGACCCTGGGCCAAAGAACATGCTTTGCACAATGATACAATCGGGGAACAAGTTAAACTTTCAGCCCACGTCACTGGTCATGGAAAGAAGAGATGCAATCCGCTGGTTTGAGCAAAATCACCCTGAAGACTTTGATTTGTACGGCCATGGGTGGGATAACACCTTTCCTTCATATAAAGGTCCGGTTAAAACAAAAAGAAATGTCTTGCAGAAATACCGCTTCAGTATTTGCTACGAAAACGCAAGGGATATTCCTGGCTATATAACTGAAAAAATATTTGACTGCTTCTTTGCCGGGAATGTTCCCGTTTATTGGGGAGCGTCAAATATTGCTGATTATATCCCGGAGGATGCATTTATCGACAAAAGGAACTTTGCCGGTTACGATGAGCTCTACCGGTACCTCAAGGGAATGTCTGACCAGGAGTATACAGGCTACCTCGACGCCATTATGCGTTACGTAACCAGTGACTGCATTTACCCCTTCAGCCACAAGGGCTTTGCGGACACAATAGTAGAAGTGCTGGAAATTGAATAAAATACTGAACTGTAAGGGCTCAAACAGTGTTTTATCCGGATGTCGTGACGTCACCGGCATTGGCTTTTTTGTCCCCTGCTATTTTTTGTGCGGGGGATTTTTTGTTAATAAGGTAGTTGCGGGCTATAGCAATACTTGATTAAAAAACTAATGATAAATTTGATATAATCAGGTAAGAGACAGATCGATTCGACATAAATCCGGGGGTGATGCCTTGTGAAGAAGATATTCGTGATGGATGACGATGTCAATATAGCGCTTCTTATTAAGAAGTACCTTGAAAATGAGGGTTTTGCGGCGGAGGTGTTCCATAACGGGGAGGATGCCCTCGGCGCAGTCTCCAGGAGCGAGCCGGACATGTATGTTCTGGACATAATGATGCCCGGAACCGGGGGGCTGGACCTGTGCAGGGAAATAAGGAAGAAAGGGAACACCCCCATAATATTTGTGTCCGCCAAGGGGGAGGAGCTTGACAGGGTGCTGGGACTGGAACTGGGGGCGGACGATTACCTGACCAAGCCGTTCAGCCCAAGGGAGCTGGTGGTAAGGGTTAAAAACATATTCAGGCGCCTGTCCGAGTCCAGGACAGCAGCCGAGTACCGGGTTGCGGACCTGACGGTGAACCCCGGCATGCGGTCGGCCAGGGTGGGGGACAAAGAGGTTGATCTGACAGCAAAGGAGTACCAGTTGCTGGAGCTTCTGGCGGTAAATCCGGGGTATGCCTTCTCGCGCCAGCAAATTCTGGACAGGGTATGGGGCATAGACTATGTGGGCGACAACAGGGCGGTGGACGACCTGGTCAAAAGGGTGAGAAAAAAAATAAAGGAACAGGGCTCGTCGGCGCAGATAAGCACTGTTTGGGGGTATGGTTATAAAATCAATGGCTAGGAAAAAACTGCTGTAAAAATAGTGGCGGGATATCTGGCTGTTATTTTCATAACGGCATTTATAATGGCGGCGTCCTTTTACCCCCTTATGAAAAACTACATTACCAGGGTTGTCAGGGAAAATCTGGCGCAGGACGCCGAGAGCATGGCCATTCTTTTGGAAAGGGTGCCCCCCGACGGTCTCGTTCCGGTCAGGGAGGGGAAGAGGCCCCTTTACCGGCTGGCAGGCCAGTTTATTAACGGGGAGTGCCTGGTGGTTTCCGAGGAGGGAAGTGTTATTTTCAGCACCCTGGAGTCGTTACCGGCCGGCAGCAGGCAGGGAAAGGCCGTCGCCAGAAAGATTTCCGGCATTGCCGGCACGGGGTACAGAACGGTTGAAATGGGCGGGGCTGAATATGTAGCGGTTACCAGGCCTTTTAAAGGCCTGAGCACATCCGGCTGGGTGGTGACCATGGCCAGGCCCGAGGGCCTCAAAATAATGACCCGCAGCATTACACTGCTGTTTTTAAAGAGCCTGGCGGTGTCTTCACTGGCTGCTGTTCTCATAACTTTCCTTTTGACAAGGAAAATATCCGGGCACCTTTCGCAGCTTAGAGACAAGGCGTACAGGGTGGCCCGCAGGGAATACGGCCCCGGTGTAAAAATCAACAGCGGAGATGAGCTGGAAGACCTGGGAGAGGCGTTCAATTCCATGGAACAACGCATCAGGGAATATGACGAGGCGCAGAAAAGGTTTTTCCAAAACGCCTCCCACGAGCTTAAAACCCCCCTGATGTCAATACAGGGATATGCCGAGGGCATCAGGGACGGGACTCTGAGGGAGGCCGAGGCCGGAAGGGCGGTGGAAATTATCGCAAGAGAGTGCCAGCGACTGAAAACACTGGTGGAAGACCTGGTGTACATGGGAAAACTGGACAGCCCCTCGGAAATATATAATTTTGAGCCTGTGGACATTGAGGAGGTAATGCGCCAGGCCCTGGAAACCGTTGGGATTCTGGCCAGGGAGAAAGGCATCGGGGTGCGGGTGAACATGGAGCCCGTGGAAGACCTTTATGTCAGGGGCGACGGGGAAAAGCTGGTCAGGGTGTTCGTAAACCTGCTGGGCAATGCTGTCCGTTACGCCAAAAGGGAAATAACGGTCGGGGGCAGAAGGTCCGGAGAAAACCTGGTTATAAGGGTTGCGGACGATGGGGATGGCTTTGTCCAGCAAGACATAAACAGGATTTGGGACCGCTTTTACAGGGGCCCGGGCGGCAGCTCGGGGCTGGGCCTGGCTATTGTGCAGACAGTGGTCGCGGCCCACGGGGGGTCGGTAACGGCCTCAAATAATCCTGCCGGCGGGGCGGTGGTGGAGGTTGCCCTATGCTTATACTGACAGAATGACTTCAAAAATGAAAGGATTTGACGGACACGGAGAGCTGGCAAAAATTGGCGGACTATTTTGTTGAATTCAAGAAGCTGACTGTATTGTTGATGGTTGCGGGATTTGTATTGTATGTTTTTTTCCCGGCCCCTTTCTTACGGGAAGTTCTGAATTACATCGTTTTCACAGCCGTAATAATAAGCCTTCCATTTACGGGGCGCGGGTCTGCGGCAGTATGCCTGGTGCTTTTTGGCACGGGATTCTATCTTATAAAGGTTTCGGGCAATGGCTGGCAGTTCTGCCTGGAAGCCATGGGAAAAAACATCAGCCTGCTGGCCCTGGTTATCACCGTCCCGCTGCTGGGAATACCTTTGAAAAGCGGGGGGTATGTAAGGGTCCTGGACGATCTGGCTGCAAAATACATGGGGAGCAGGCGCAGGATGTATCTGGTCCCCGCCCTTTTCAGCCACGTGCTGGGTGTGTTTATGAACATAGGGGCGGTTCCCCTTACTCATGAGATAACAGGCCGGGGAAGAGTGAACGGGTACCCGGGGATACTGGCCCGGAGCATTTCCAGGGGATTCGGGGCCGCCCTGATGTGGTCCCCCAACATGATCGCCACGGCCGTGGTGCTTGGATACCTGGGGGTGGCATGGCAGGACTACGTTAAACTGGGCATACTGTTTGCGGCCATTTCTTTGTTTTTGGGCTTTGCAACCGACTTTTTAAACAGAGAAAGGGGGATCGAAGGGCAGGACAGCCGCGGCGGCTTGCAGCAAAACCGCCGCATAGACCGTAAAAAGATGGGGGAGCTTGTGGCTACGGCAGTCATTTTTCTGTCAGTTGTAATATTTATTGAAACCGGGACTTCGTTAAAGGTTATCGATATTGTTCCTGTGATGTCACTTGTTTTTCCAGTTGTTTGGCTGATTATGCTAGGCCTTAAACACAAGGTTAATGAAAGCTATAAGGAATACTTC
>JBMOPC010000002.1:0-25704 GCA_049323915.1 Bacillota bacterium | reverse complement strand
CTTACGGGCTCAAGGCACCAATGAAAAATCGACCTCGCTTCGCCAGCCGCTAAAGGGTATAATTCGGAAAATAAATCATTTTTCATTCATTGTGGTGCCACTTTTTTGTGGCATGGGAGTCTGGCTTCTGAATTCCGACAAGATAACCTTACCCGTTAGACTCTCTTATGCCTTATCAGCCCGGCGCAGGGCACCACATCCACCCCTGAAGCCTCCAGCCTGTCCAGAAATTGGTTCATCCCCATGGAGTCCGAGGCCATGTGCCCGGCTATAATAACATTGATGTGGTTTTTTTCGGCCTCCTTGCGGTGCTTTTCGCCCATGTGCATGACTATAAGGGTGCCCACCCCGGCCTGGGAAAGCTTGCCGTAGGCGTCCTCGGACCCGCTGGTGCCTCCTGTCATGTCCACCATTATCTTGCCGGCCCGGCGGTCCTTGGAGCCCACAATAATAGCGGGGCCGGCGCCGGACCTGGCGGCCTCGGCGTATTCCGGCTCTTCCTTTAAAAGCTTTATGACGTCGTTTACAGTTTCCGGCTTTCTGGAGTCAATTTTTTTCTGGAGGGCCGAGGTAACCATGTTGTCGGCCGGGGTGTGCACTGACATAAGTGCGTAGCCCAGTATCCTGGCCGCATCCACGGCCCGGTTATGGTTTAATGGCATTAAGCCCCGCTTGACCTCTCCTATCCTGGCCGACATAATGCCCTCGGCAACGTTGATGGGGACTCCGGCCTGGGCCAGTATATCCTCCTGCAGGTGCATCACCTTGTGCAGCGCCGCCAGCGCTTTTCCCTCGGGGTGGTGGGATATTATGAGATCTATGGGGGTCCCCTTCTCTGTAAGGCGGTCGGCCAGCAGCACCTCCCCAACCTCCATGTCGATGCCCGCCAGCACCCTTTTTACCTCCCGGTCCGGGTCCCCCGCCAGTATCCCGGTATCGCCGTAGGGGTTGGTCAGCGCCTCGGTGTCAAAATCTTTTCTCTCCTCTTCCTTCATGTCTTCGTATTTTTTCTTTTCTTTTTCCAGAAGTTCTTTCACCTTGCCGGCGCCCCTGGGGTCGGCCCCGATGCCCATGGACACCGCCAGATCGTAGATTTCACGTATTTTCACCTGATGTTTCTCCTTTCTTTCTTCTAAGCTGCCAGCTACAGGCAGTTGGTTATTGGTTGTTCTATTTTTTCGATACGTATATACTATCTTTTATGTAAAAACGAAGTGGTAGCTCGGCCCCGGTGGTTATGCCGACCCTGGTGGTTACCACCACCTTTTCCTCCGGTATATCGCTCCCCCTCACCAGTAAAAGAGGTTCCCCGATCAGGTCATGGCCGTACATGCCGGGTTCTATTCCCATAGCCTGAACCAGCCTGGCCGGCCCTGAGCAGAGTTCCCTGACATTGTCCCTGCCTCTTCTGGCCCGCATCAGATCAATACCCGCCAGAGGCTCCAGCGCCCTGATCAGTACCGCCTCCCCCACTCCGGGCGCCGCCGTCACCACGTTGAAACAGTAATGCATTCCGTATGTAAAATATATATAGGTCCGGCCCGGCGGACCGAACATGACCCGGTTGCGGGGAGTCATGCCCCGGTAGGCGTGGCAGGCCGGGTCCCCCTGCATGTATGCCTCCGTTTCCACTATTATTCCCGCCGTTATCCCCCCGGAAGAGTGGTGAACCAGCACCTTGCCCAGCAGCTCCCGTGCCACCCGGGCCGTGTCCCGGCAATAAAAACTCTCCGGCAAAATGTAATCTTTTTCGTAATGGAACCCTTTCAAAACAATAACCCCGATTTCTGCAAGTCTATCGGCCCAAGACTTTCAAAAGATCTTCCAGGTCCAGTGTGTTGACTACGTCCGGGGGCTCCAGCCCGGCCCTCCTGGCCACCGACACCCCGTACTCCATTTCGTCCATCCTTTTCAGGTCGTGGGCGTCGGTGTTAATGGCGATGCGGGCGCCAAAATCAACGGCCATCCTGGCGTGCCTCTCGTTCAGGTCCAGCCTGTCCGGAGAGGCGTTTATCTCCATTATTTTACCTCTTTTTCCAGCCTCTTCAAGCACTTTTTCCACGTCCACGTCGTAGCCCTCCCGGTGCCCAAGCAGGCGGCCGGTGAGATGGCCTATCATATCAACGTGAGGGTTTTTGACGGCCTCCATTATCCTGGAGGTTATGGTTTCCCGGTCCTGCCTGAATCCGCTGTGCACCGAGGCCACAACAACGTCGGCCCTCTCCAGTACCCGGTCATCAAAGTCAAGCCCTCCCCCCGACAGTATATCAACCTCTATGCCCTTGAGCACCCTGATGCCTTCCAGTTCCACGTTCAGGCGGTCGATATGGCTGTACTGCTCTTCCAGCCGTTCTTCCGAAAGACCCCGGGCGATTTTAAGAGACCGGGAGTGGTCTGTGACGGCCACATATCCGTATCCCTTCTCTCTTGCCCTGCTCACTATCTCCTCTATGGAAGCCGCCCCGTCGCTCCAGTTTGAATGCACGTGCAGGTCTCCCTTTATATCCCCGGTATTAACCAGCCCCGGCAGGGTCCCGCCATGGGCGGACTCCACCTCGCCCGCGCCTTCCCTGAGCTCAGGGGGTATATATTTAAGATTCAGCGCCGAGTATACCTCTTCCTCCGACCCGTAGGGGCCGGCCATGTCACTCCCGCCCCGCCTGCTGATTCCATCCCTGGTCAAATCCCAGTCGTTCCGGGCGGCGTGAGAGGCCAGCTCCTCCAGGTGACCGGGGCTACCGGTCTCCCATAACAGTGCGTACCAGAATCTTTCCGGCTCCACTGTCACCATCTCCACCGGTATTCCCCACCATGTCAGTACCTTTATGTAATTATCACTGCGGTCAATCACTTCCCTGGTACGCGGATGACAGGCCAGGGCGTTCAATGCCGCATCGAAATCAGTGGCCGAGGCCAGGAGGTCAACATCCTCAACGGTCTCCCTCCAGCGCCTCACGCTCCCCGCCATCACCACCCTCTCCACTCCCGCCACACACTCCAGATAGCCGCAAAGGTCCATGGCCAGTTCCCGGGCCATCCCCAGCAAAAACTTTCCCGTCCTGTTCTTTATGGTATTTATGTTGCTTATTATATCCAGCTCTGTTTTAGCCCCCATACCCTTGAGGAAGCGGATCTTCCTCTCCCCGGCCGCCTTCTCCAGATCGGACAGGGACTCTATCCCCAGGTTCTGGTAAAGAAAGGCCGCCCTCTTGGGGCCTATGCCCGGAAGGGCCATTATCTCCAGGAGGCCCCTGGGTATCTCGGCGCGGAGCTTTTCCAGCTTATCCATCTTTCCTTTCTCAACAAGCTCCCCGATCTTTGAAGCAATGTTTTTTCCTATGCCCGGGATGCGAATAAGGGTCTTATTGCGGTACAATTCCTCCACGGGTTCGCCGAGGCCGGATATAACCCTGGCCGCCTGCCGGTAGGCCCGTATTTTGAAAAAGTCCCCGCCTTTGAATTCCAAAAGGTCGGCCAGCTCATAAAAGGCCCATGCTATCTCAACATTATGCAACAAAATCGCCCCTGATACATATATTCATTATTCTAACCGCACATATACCGGACTACCCGTGTCGTCCGATACAAACACACCCTCTCCTTGCGAAGAGGGTGTGTTTGTTTTCCGGATATAGGAAATCAGGCTGATGTAATTCTGCGGATTATTTCCGCCCCTTTCATTTTTGTTCATTTTCCTTCTGCTGGTCAGCCATTTCCACAAAGTCCCGGTATTCCTGCTGTATTTTTGTCAGCTCGTCCAGAAGGTTGAGGGCGGTCAGTACCACTGTCTGAACCTTATTTAGCCTGGGGTTAGTGTCCTGCGCCTTCTTAAGCCTCTTGTCAAGCTGAAAGGCCAGCATCTCCATGTGTTCCTGCGGTTCGCTCCCTTTTAACACGTAACGGTCATCCAGGATGTATACCTCAACCTTGTTCAGGTTATGCGACATTGCCTCACCCCCGGTGAGGGAAAATTTCGATGTTTATTGCTAAAATCCTCCCCGGGGAACAAATTATTGATTGATTTTAATTACGCCCTGGCTCCTCCTAACTCCTCAGCCCGGCTCCAAACTGCCCGGACAGGGCCTCTGCCACCGCCGACACAACGCCGTTGACCTCCTGGTCGGTGAGGGTCCTGTCCTCGGCCTGAAATTTAAGCGAGAAGGCCAGGCTCTGGCTGCCTTCCTTTACCTGTCCCCCGCGGTATACATCGAACAGCTTTATCTCCTGCAGGTACTGCCCGCCGTGCTTTCTGACAACCCTGGCAATATCACCGGCAGCTATATCCTGCGGCACCACCAGCGCCAGGTCCCTCTCTATGCCGGGGAACCTGGGAAGGGGACGGTATTTTCTGGGCTTTCCGGCGAGATGAGTCAGGGCGCCGAAGTCAACCTCCATTGCCACCGCCCTCTTGGGAAGATCGTAGTTTTCCAGCACATCGGGGTGCAGCTCCCCGATTACTCCAAGGAGAGTTTCGCCTGCCGTCACCCTGGCCGATCTGCCGGGGTGGAAAAGGCTGTGGCCGGTCTCCCTTTCCAAATTGCACCCCTTTACTCCGGCCCTTTCTAATAGGGCTTCCAGAACTCCCTTGATGTAATAGAAGTCATAGGGCTGAGACTGGCTGTTCCAGCCCGACGGGGAGCCTCCCATGGCGGCTGCGGCCAGCACCGGCTTTTCCTCAGGAAGGGGGCCGGTATTCGAGGGCAGAAAAATCTTCCCCAGTTCAAACACCGCCAGATCGGTGGTCCGCCTGCTGGCGTTCCTTTGCAGCACCTCCAGAAGTCCGGGCAGCATCATTGTCCTCATCACCGACTGCTCCTCGCTCAACGGGTTCTGCAGCCGGACCGCGTCTCTGAACATGCTGTCACGGGGAACAGCCGCCCTGTCAAAGACTGCCGGGCTGGTGAAGCTGTATGTTACCACCTCGCTCATTCCCAGAGACTGCAGGCAGTCTATGACCGCCACCTGGAAAGACTGCTCGGGGGTGCGGGCCCCCCTGGTGGAGGCTCCGTACGGGAGGGTGTAGGGAACCCTGTTATAGCCGTATATGCGGGCCACTTCTTCGATAAGGTCCTCCTCCAGTGAAACGTCGGGCCTGTGGGCCGGCACCGTCACCAGAAGGCCACCGTCACTCTCCTTGGCGGAAAACTCCAGGCCTGTCAGTATTCCGGCTATCTCCGGCCTTTCCACCCTGACCCCCAGCACGTGCTCAACCCTTTCGGGCCTTATAATCACCGTCCTGGGAATGTGCTTTGCGGCATAATTGTCAACAGCCCCGGGAGCAACCTCGCCTGCGGCCATGTCCAGCAGCAGCCTTGCCGCCCTGTCGGCAGCCCTCAGGCAGCCTGTGGGGTCAACACCCTTTTCAAACCTGGATGATGACTCCGACCTCAATCCCAGAGCCTTGGAGGTGCGCCTTATGCTGATGGGGTTGAAATGGGCCGACTCCAAAAGCACATTAACGGTGTTGCCTGTAACCTCGGTGGCCAGTCCCCCCATCACCCCGGCCACCGCCACCGGCCCGCCGGGATCGGCGATTACCAGCATGTCTTCAGCCAGTTTTCTCTCGTTTCCATCAAGCGAAACCAGCAATTCGCCCTCCCTCGCCCGCCTGACAATGATATGACCCTCCTTCAGGGTATCGTAGTCAAAGGCATGAAGGGGCTGCCCCAGTTCCATCATCACGTAGTTGGTTATGTCAACCAGGTTGCTTATGGGCCTTATACCAGCAGCCCGGAGCCTTTCCTGCATCCATCCTGGCGACGGGCCCACCTTCACGTTTCTGAAAAGCCTCGCCACGTAGCGGCTGCAAAGCCCGGGGTCCTCTATGTCCACCCGGGCCAGGCCTTCTATTCCCCGGCCCGATTCAGCCACCAGGGTCTCGGGCATCCTCAGCCTGCCCCCCAGTAGAGCTGCCACTTCCCTGGCCACCCCCACCATGGACATGCAGTCTCCCCGGTTGGGGGTAAGCTCCAGGTCCAGTATGGTATCGTCAAGGCCTATTGCCTCTTTTACATCAATCCCCAGAGGTGTGCCGGGGTCCAGCAGCATTATACCGTGTGCCTGTTCCGGAGGCATAATGCTGGTGTCCAGGCCCAGTTCCTGACCCGAGCAAAGCATTCCCCGGGACTCCACCCCCCGGAGCTTTGACTTTTTGATGACCAGCCCCCCGGCAAGGCGGGCGCCCTCCACGGCCACGGGCACCACGTGCCCCTCACTGACATTGGTGGCCCCGGTAACTATGTTAATCACTTCATCCCCGCCAATAGTGACCTGGCAGACCGAAAGCCTGTCCGCGTTGGGATGAGGTTCTATTTTAAGTATCTTTCCTGTATAAACCTTTTCTATGCCTGCTCCCGGCTTTTCAACGGCCTCCACGGCCAGCCCGGCCATGGTCAGGCGCTCGGCCAGTTCTTCTGCCGGGACCGTTATATCCACATATTCGCGCAGCCATTTCAGTGATACGCGCATCGCACATCCCCCTCCATCTAAAACTGAGCCAAAAAGCGCATGTCGTTGTCAAAAAGGAGCCTCAGGTCGTCTATGCCGTACTTAAGCATTGTCACCCTCTCCACGCCCATGCCGAAGGCAAACCCGGTAACTTCTTCGGAATTGTACCCCGACATTTCCAGCACCCTGGGGTGGACCATGCCGCAGCCCAGTATCTCCAGCCAGCCGGTGTAAGAGCAGACCCTGCAGCCGTTGCCGCCGCACATCACGCAGGAAATATCCACCTCGGCGCTGGGCTCGGTGAAGGGGAAGTAGCTGGGCCTGAACCTTGTTCTGGTATTCTGCCCGAACATCTGCTCGGCAAAAACCTGAAGCACACCCCTTAAGTCGGCAAATGTAATCCTGGTGTCCAGGGCAAGGCCCTCCACCTGGTGGAACATGGGAGAGTGTGTGGCATCGTCATCTCTCCTGTACACTTTGCCGGGGGCGATAATTTTCACCGGCAGCGCCGGGGCGGTGCGCTCCATGGTCCTTACCTGAACCGGAGAGGTGTGGGTCCGCAATAAAGTCTCCGGAGTAATGAAAAAGGTATCCTGCATATCCCTGGCCGGGTGGTCCTTGGGAAGATTAAGGGCCTCGAAATTGTAATAGTCCAGCTCCACTTCCGGACCCTCGGCTATGGAAAAACCCAGCCCCAGGAATATATCCTCTATCTGGCGGGTTACCGCCGTCAGCGGGTGCAACCTGCCCTGGCTGAAAACGGTGCCCGGGAGGGTTATGTCCAGGCTTTCCTTCGTAAGCTTGCGGCTTCTTACGAGGTCCTTCAGCTGGCCCCCTCTTTGATTCAGCTTCTCCTCTATTTCCTCCCTGACCTGGTTGGCCACCTGCCCTACCCTGGGCCTCTCCTCGGGTGAGAGGGAGGCCATACCGCGCAGAATCCCTGTAAGCTCTCCTTTTTTACCGAGATAGCGTATCCTCATCTCGTTTAATTCATCAAGGCTGTTTGCCAGGGGTATTTCCTCCAGCGCCCTGGACTGGATATCCATCAGTTTTTCTTCCAATATATCTCACTCCCCACTGATATCTTTCACCGGAACCCGAAAATTATATAAAAAAGCGGCATAAAATAATAAATCGCCCCTATTGCAGGGACGAATCTTTATCGCGGTACCACCCTCATTGCTTGCAGTCGCAAAACCTCTCACCCGGACAAACCCAAATACGGCTCATCCGCTCCCGGGTAACGGCGGGAAGTCCGGCGACACCTACTGGTGAAAACCCGCATTTCACTTTCAGCAGCGGTTCAGGGGTGAATTCACAGGACCGCCATACCTTGGAAGAGCTTTCAGTCAAGGCCCTTCCTCCCTGAAAGGAGCTAATCCCTTACTACTCCCCGTCATCACCTTTTCGCTATATTTCAATGTAACGCCATTTTTCTGTACAGCATATACGCACTGACAGAACCTGTCGCTTCGAACAGCCTCCAAAAAAATTCGGCGGTTAAAAACATTTAACCACAACCTTTCCCTCATTTTTTGGGACCCTTCGCGTCTGATTATATCACAAGGAAAACCTTAAAACAAGGAAGTTTCCTTAAAAATAGCTGTTGTCCCTAGCAATATCATTGCCAGCAATTAATGGCCCGGGCGTTGAATTCAGCGGGCCGGGGCCTGTATCGTCCAAAATTATTCCAAGAATGCCATTTAACGGTCATAACGCGGACAGGTTCTAAATATATAAGTATTGATTCTCATTGGTGGGGGTATCCGTGATGCTTTTTAAAATAACCTACGGCCAGATGAGAACAGCGCTTTTGACAACTGCAACAGTGCTGGCTGTCTGGCTTTTCATGGGACATTACGCCATTTTTGATATAGTGGAAAACGGCACGGAAGGGAAAGTGGTGGTAAATGTATCCTTTCTTGCCCCGATGAACTGGGACAGACTTGAAGGACATCTGGCCATATCCAGCGAAATCCAGTGCCGGGATGTTGTCTACAGCATCCGGAGCATTTCCAGGAACACCGTGCAGGTAGTCATAGACGAGCCCGGGTATCCCCGGGGGCTGGAATATCACATTCATTTTAAGAAAGCCCCGGCAAGGATACCACCATTTTCGGTAACGGCTCATAAAAAGGTCAGGCAAAGCCTGAAGCCGAAAGTGATAGCCCTGGAGCCCCCCGACCACGTCCCCACCGGGGGGCCGCTTATAATTGCCTTTAACACACCGGTCAAACCGGATAGTTTCGCAAAGCACGTTTCCACCAACGCCCCGGGAAAATTCACCCCCTGCCTATATAATTCAGAAGGCGCCGCAGGGCACGATTACAGCCGGTGGGCCCTCACCCCGGACAAAAAGTTTGAAAACAGCGCCCGCTACAGCATAACAGTAAATAAAGGGCTTACCGGCGCCGGAGGAGGAACCTCCGATCAAGGGGCGGAGCTGCAGTTTACCACAGCCCCGGCTCTTGAAATAGTAGACCTCTACCCACGGCCCGAAGCCCCAAGCATCTGGCTCAGCCGGAATATAACAGTCAAGACAAACCACGAGATTAGGGAAGCAAGGATCAAGGTGGAGGGACTGGATGGCAAAACGCACATCAACGGCAACACGGTGGTTTTCGATCCGGACAGCCTCTTTCTGCCATCGGTGCGGTACACTGTCAACCTCACCCTTGTATCGGTATACGGAGAGCAAATCAACAAGGAATACTGCTTTGGCATAACCAACCTGGGAAGCCAGCGCTGGATTGCGGTAAAATTGGGCAACCCCTGCGCTGTGCAGGTATACGAGGGTAAAAAACTGCTTAAATCGTTCAAGGGCTGGCTTTCCATACACCAGGACAAAATACCCAGGGTCACCATGTACGAAGTAAGCAGGGGGAGCACCCAGGAGTACAACCCTCAGGACAACTCCCCCATCAGGTATATCAGGCTTAACGCCGATATAACCATCCACCACCTGCGGGCCGGGGAAACCGACATACACAACAAGATAGGGCTTCCACCCAGCTACGGCTGCATACTGCTTGAAAAGCCGGACCTGAACTGGGTTTTCGAAAATGTTCCAGGGAAATGCATGGTTGTGGTTCATTAATAATAAAGGGGCTGGGCGCCCCTTCGGACAGCAATATTTTTCAACCGGCCTGCCTTTTTATCTGTCCCAGCACCTCCCTGGTTTCATCCTCACTTAGCACTTCATGGATAACAACATTCAAAACCTCACACAGATCCACAACCCTCATGGGTTTCAGCATTGTCCCGTCAGGCTCCAGTATTATTCTCACCTTGGGACTGAGAGGGTAGCCTTTGTTGTTTTCCACCACAATACCGGTCTGGCCCGTGCTCAGCCTGACAATGCTCCCCGAGGGATAAACCGCCACCTGCGAAAGGAACCTCTTTACTATTTCATATTTGAAGTAGTGGTCACCGGACCCCGAAATCATTTCGTAGGCCTCAAAGGCAGGAAGGGCCTTTTTGTATACCCTGTCGGAGGATATGGCGTCGTAAACGTCAACCATGCCCACTATCTGGGCAGATTCAAGAACGTCGTCTTTCGCTACCCCCCTCGGATAACCATCCCCGTTGTACCGCTCGTGGTGCTGGTAGGCGATGGCCCTGGAAACGCTGCTGATTCCATGGTTCTTGCGAAGTATTTGCAGGGAATAATCAGGATGCTTTTTAATCTCCTCGAACTCTTCGGCGGTAAGCTTCCCCGGCTTGTTAAGCACATAAAGGGGAACCTTCGACTTCCCCACGTCATGCAGCAGGGCGCCCACAGCCAGTTCCTCCAGCCGGTCCTGCCTGTAACCCATCGAAACGCCTGTCATCACACCCAGCACGCAAACATTTACCGAGTGGCCGTACAGGTAATCGTCCACCGACCTTATGTCCATCAGATCATACAGCATGTTTCTGTTGCTCAACAACTGCCCCACTATTTCGCTCACTATGGACTTAAGCCTTTTTACATCAATGGAGTCACTGTTTTTATTGACCGTCTTGTTGATTATATCCTTTACATGCTTGTTGGCCTCGACGCGAAGGCCCTCGGATATAACGTCGTTTATATAAATATCTTCGGAAATTGAGTCGGTTATGTACAGAAAGGGTATTCCTCTCTTTACAAGCCTCCTGATATAATCATCGGTCAGTTTAACCCCTTTTGACAGCAACACAACGCCGTCGTTTGTAAACACCGGGTGTGCTACTTCCATTCCCGGCTGCAGAAAACTGGTGGGCACCCTTCTCATAACGTAATCTCCTGTTTATTTTCAGATGGGTCACTATTTTCAATAAATCCTTCTAAATAAAAGAGTTACCCGCAATAATCCTTCAATATGCACCCTTTCCCAAAAGAACAACCCTTACGGTCCTGATCAATATATATATATCCAACCAGAGGGACCAGTTTCGCACATACCAGCTGTCCAGCATTACACGGGTATCGTAATCTATGTCGTTTCTGCCGCTGACCTGCCACAATCCGGAAATTCCGGGCCGGACTGTAAAATAATAATCCACAAATCCGCCGTACTTTGGAATCTCACTCCGCACCACCGGGCGCGGGCCCACCAGGCTCATTTCCCCCCTGATCACGTTGATGATCTGGGGCAATTCATCCAGGCTGTACTTGCGCAGTAATTTTCCCACTCTTGTAATCCGGGGGTCCTTTTTCAGCTTATGGTCCTGTTTCCATTCCCCGGCCAGATTGCTGTCCTCATCAAGAAGCTTCATCAGAACACTGTCGGCGTCGGCCACCATGGTCCTGAACTTGTAACACCAGAAGATACTGCCCGACCTGCCAATCCTTTTTTGACGGTATAAGACCGGGCCCTTTGAGTCCATAGCCACTGCGGCAGCCAGTCCGGCAAGGAGAGGCATGGCCAAAACCGTTATTATAATACCGGCGGCCAGGTCGAACACCCGCTTGGCTGCTATATTAAGCCTGTTCTTCAGATTGTTTCTGAAATTTATTACCAGTGTGCGCTGGTCAAAAAAATAGCCGATATCGGCCCCAAGAACCGGGAGGCCGTAAATATCCGGTACGAACAGCACATTTTCGGCCCTTTGCTGCAGCTTGCCCACCAGTTCTGCCAGGCCCTGGCTGTAAAGCCCGGCGGCTGCTATAACCACATCCTTGACACCGGTGCGGTCAAGAACCTGATCTATTTCCTCCCACCTGCCCAGAACAGGGACAGCACCGCGGGTATCGCTGCCGCCGTTTTCCCCGGGCAAAACCGTGCCCAGCACCCTGTAGCCGATGCCGGCATCGCTCCTCAGCGCCCGGCATGCCCTTTCAGCCAACTGGCCGGACCCTACTATAATAACAGGCCTTACCCAGAGTCCCCACCCGATAAGACACTTTTTGGCGGACAGCCTGGTCAGGGGCACCAGCCATAGTGAGTTTACCCAGGTAAGCAGTATGAAAAGCCTGGATACCTGGGAGCTTTCCTTCAGGATGAAAAGTGTGCCCAGGGCAATCAAGAAGCTGAATGTGGCCCCCCTGGCCAGCATTCCGGTTTCCTGCATCCATGGAAAACGCCTGGTATAAAGCCCGCTGAAGGCGAATGAGAGGACAGCCAGGAAGGGAAACCAGGATACATGCAAAAGTGTGGCCGGTGAAATGCCCTGGGGAAGTCCGGACACAAACACCGGCAGCAGGTGTAGCCGCATCTGGTAGGCAATGGCCATAATTCCGAAAAAAGCAAGCAGGTCAACCAGCACCAGTGAAAAAACCTCCAGCGCCGCATTCACCGCCGACCGTGTGGCGCTGTGCATATGGCGTTCCGCCTTAAGCTCCACGGCCTCGCCTGACCTGACCATTTCCATATTCCGCCCTCACTCCTTTCCACGGTGCGGATCTTCCTCAAATTCCCGCCACCTGTCTTCGATGAAGTCCCTTATTTGCTTTTCGAACCTCTCCCTTCCGAAGCGGAGGGAGTGCCGCCTCAGATCCGCGGGGACAAAACTGTCCTCGTGTTTTTGGAACAGGGCCACAGCCCTGTTAATGCTCTCCGGTGACTGATCTTCAAAAAAAATGCCGGTGGGGATATAACCGCCGCTCCCCACCCTGTTTCCAGGCGGGTTCAAAGGATTGACCGTTTCCAGCACCCCTCCCCCGCCGTAGGCGATGACAGGGGTGCCACATGCCTGGGCCTCCACCGGCACTATTCCGAAGTCTTCATCGGCGGCAAATACCAGCGCCCTGGCCCCGGCCATAATCCCGGCCACCTCTTCGGAGGGCAGCCAGCCCGTTATTTCTATGTTTTTGGAGGCCAGGCCCTTGATTTTTTGCATATCCGGCCCGTCCCCTATCACCACCAGAGGCAGCCCGTTTGAAGCGAAGGCCTCCACGATAATATCCACCTTTTTGTAGGGGACCAGCCTTGAAAGAACCAGAAAATAGCCGTCCTTTTTTTCTGACGGCTGAAAAAAATCAACGTCCACCGGAGGATATATCACCGCAGCCTCTCTCCTGTATGTCTTCCAGATGCGCCGGGCCACGTACCCGGAATTGGCGATAAAGTGGTCCACCCTGTTGGCGCTGCTGACATCGTACAGTCGCAGGTAGTGCAGCACTGCCCTGGCGGCCCAGCCAAGGGGGCCCCGGTGCAGTCCCGACTGGCGGAGGTACTGGTGATACAGGTCCCACACGTATCTCACAGGGGTATGGCAGTAACATACGTGCATCTGGTCCGATCTGGTCAGCACACTTTTGGCAAAGGCATGGCTGCTGGAAAGTATTACATCATACCCTCCCAAATCCAATTGCTCCACTGCCAGCGGCATGAGCGGCAGATATTTCTGATACCAGCGCGCAGCCCGGGGCAGCCCCTGGATGAAGGTTCCGCTGACCTTCCCGGAGAGGCCCATGGCATCCGCCACCTTCGGGTCAAACACTATTGTGTTTAGATGAGCACAGGGGAAAATGTTGACAAATGACTGAACGCATTTCTCGGACCCCCCGATATTGACAAGCCATTCATGGACCAGCCCCACATTCATACACTTACACCCCGCCTGCCGCTCCGTCTTATTTTCAACAACCGCCTGTACACTTCGAAGGTCTCCGCGGACATCCTTCCGTGGTCGAAATGCGCCTTTGCCCTCTCCCGCCCCCTGGCCCCCATCTCTTTCCTTAAGTCCGGGTTGTCCAGCAAAAATGAAATGGCCGCAGAAAGCTGATCCGGATTGTCAGGGTCCACCATAAGCCCGGTAACCCCTTCCCGTACCACCTCAACGCTGCCGGTCACCCGGGTGGCCACCACCGGGAGACCGCTGGCCATGGCCTCCAGAAGCGCCAGGGGAAGCCCCTCCCAGCGTGAAGGCAGTACAAATACATCCATCACTTTTAATATCTCTCCGACATCTTCCCTGCCTCCCAGAAGAAGTACAGTATCCTCCAGTCCCAGGTCCGAGATTTCCTTCAGAACATTGTCCCTCTCCTCACCGTCTCCCACCATTACATAAACAACATTCCTTTTTTCCTTAACCAGCCTGTGAACCGCTCTGATGCCGGCCTCGGGAGCCTTGGGGCGGGACAGGCGGCCCACGGTCCCAATCACCTGACTGCCCGGCCTTATTCCCAGCTCCTCTTTTTTCCTTTCCAAATCCACCGAAAGGCCGCAATAGTGCCCGGTGTCAACCCCGTTTAAGACAACCGAGCTGCCGGGGCGCCTGATTCCCAGTCCTTCCGCCTTTTGCATTTCCGATCCGCACACGAATATGAAGTGGTCGGTAAGACGGCCCAGGAGCCTTTCGGCCAGCAGGTGCAGCTCCTTCTTAATCCCCCGGCCCCTTTGGTATATGCCGTGAAAAGTATGGATAAACACTCCCTGCCGGTAAAAAATTCTTATAAGCCTGCCGTAAATCCCTCCGCCGGTTCCATGGGAGTGAATAATGTCTATTTCTTCTTTCCGGGCCAGGCGGACCAGCCGTAAAAACGCCGCCGGTGAAAACCTCCTGAATGGAAGTACCACACACCTGCTGCAGTGCCGGAGGAACATCGGGTAATACGGCGGCTGATCCGGGGCCGCACCGTAAAATACTATACCGTCCCCCTTATTTTCCAGCAGACTGGCAATATGCCTGGGCCCGCCCCCTATGTCCGCCCTGGCGGTGATCAACAGCACCTTGATCCCTTTTTCTCCTCTCACGCCCGGTCCGCCTTCTATATCAATCATCTTGAAAATGGCTCTAATCTCTGTGTTCTCTGTGGTTTAAATGTCTTTCAAAGTCCGGGTAATCATACCGCTTCCCTATATATTTCCTGTAAAGCCTCACCGGGGCTTCCAGCCCGGCGCGCTGCATTTTTTTACGTGTGTATGTTTTTAGACACTCAAAATAAAATCTCGCCAAGGCCATCCTGCTGTCATACCCGTACTTTACCGAAGCTCTCATCACTTCCCTGTAGCCCCGTACAAAATTCAAGTCAGACTCCCCTCCCATACTCATCACCGTAAGTACGGACGGGACATAAACCCCCCTGACCCCGCCGGCGGTTATCCTCAGCAGGAACTCATAGTCCATGGCCGTGCTGTACGTGATATCAAAGCCGCCGTACCTTTCATACACCCGGCGGCGCACGAAAACAGTGGAGTGGGGTATGGACGGCATTATAAACCAAATATTTTTCATGTACCCCGGATCCCCCCGCTGGTTAATGGCAACCCCTTTTTCATCAATAATCAGCTGGTCACCGAACACAAACCCGGCCTCCGGATTGTCGTTCAAGGCTTTAACGGCTGTTTCCACCGCGCATTCCCGGTATTGGTCGTCGGAATTTATAATCCCCACTATCTCGCCTTCGGCCAGCCGCAGCCCCTTGTTCCAGGCGTCGGATATACCTTTGTCCTTCTCGCTGACCCAGTATCCCAGCCTGTCCCCGTACTTTTTTATAATATCCCGCGAGCCGTCGCTGGAAAGGCCGTCTATAACGATATACTGTATATCACGGCATGACTGGTTTAACACGCTCAACAGGGTGTTTTCCAGCGTTTTTTCACTATTGTAACAGGCGGTGATTATGCTCACCAAGGGGGAACGGGCGGTCATAAGCTGACAATCTCCTTTTCGCCGGTGGCGCCGCATTGATCTACAAACCAGCGATATGTGCTTTTTATTCCTTCAACCAGGCTGATTTCAGGGCTCCACCCCATACCGGCCAGCCGTGAAACATCCAGTTGCTTCCTGGGGGTGCCTTCCGGCATAGTGTGATCATACCGTATCTCCCCCCGGTAACCCACAACCTCTGCGATAATCTCCGCCAGATCCGATATGCGGAGGTCCGCGCCCGTTCCTATGTTAACCGGTTCGTCCCCGTGGTAACGGTCCATCAGAAACAGGCAGGCACCGGCAAGGTCGTCCACATGCAGGAACTCGCGGCAAGGAGCCCCGGTCCCCCAGACCGTGACAAAACTCTGTCCCGCCTCCCTGGCCTCATGAAATTTCCGGATCAGGGCCGGAAGCACGTGGGAGGTTTCCGGGTCAAAATTGTCTCCCGGGCCGTAAAGGTTGGCTGGCATTACGCTTATGAACCGTGTTCCGTACTCCCTGTTATACGCCTGGCACATCTTTATGCCGGCTATTTTGGCCACCGCGTAGGGCTCGTTGGTGGGCTCCAGCGGGCCTGTAAGGAGGTATTCCTCCTTTATGGGCTGGGGGGCAGCCTTGGGGTATATGCACGAACTGCCCAGGAAAAGCAGTTTTTTGACTCCCTGGCTGCAGGCGGAGTCGATTACATTGGACTGTATCATCAGATTGTCGTAAATAAACCGGGCCGGATAGCAGCTGTTGGCGTATATACCGCCCACCTTTCCAGCGGCCAGGAAAACGTAATCCGGCTTTTCCCCGGCGAAAAAATCATACACCTCCAGGCTCCTGCGCAGGTCCAGTTCCGAAGAGGTCCTGGTGATGATATTTTTATATCCCCTTTTTTCAAGAAACCGCACTATGGCGCTTCCCACCAGCCCCCTGTGTCCGGCCACGTATATCCTGCCGTCCAGGTCCCGTGAAAAATCAGCCAACAGCCTTCCCCCTTCCGGCCTTTATTCGTCGTAAGAAAAGGTGTGGTAGCCGCTCCTGCTGCAAAGTCTGTCCATTTCGGCAATCCGCAGGTCTTCCCTGACCATCCCGGAAACAAGCTCCCGGAAGGTCACCCTGGGCCTCCACCCCAACTTTTTCATGGCCTTGGATGCGTCACCCAGCAGGGTTTTCACTTCAGTGGGCCTGAAATAGCGGGGGTCCACCGAAACCAGTATCTTCCCTCCGGCAATCCCCACCTCGCTTAATCCCTTGCCCTTCCATTCAATGTCCACCCCGGCCTCTTTAAAGGCCATTGTACAAAATTCCCGCACGCTGTGCTGTTCACCGGAGGCTATAACATAGTCGTCCGGATCGTCCTGCTGCAGAATAAGCCACATGGCTTCCACGTAATCGCCGGCATGTCCCCAGTCCCGCAGGGCGTCCAGGTTTCCCAGGTAAAGCCTGTCCTGCAGCCCCAGCTTGATCCTGGCCACGGCCATGGTTATTTTCCTGGTCACAAATGTTTCCCCGCGCACCGGAGACTCATGGTTGAAAAGAATGCCGTTGCAGCCGAAAATGCCGTAGGCCTCCCGGTAATTCACCGTTATCCAGTATGCGTACAGCTTGGCGGCGGCATAGGGAGACCGGGGGCTGAAAGGAGTGTTCTCATTCTGGGGAGTCTGTGCGGCATTGCCGAAGATCTCGCTGGTGGAGGCCTGGTAAAACCTGGTCTTGCCCTCCAGCCCCAGAATCCTTATGGCTTCCAGCAGGCGCAGCGTCCCCAGGGCATCGGCGTTGGCAGTGTACTCGGGTGTTTCAAAGGAAACATGAACATGGCTCTGGGCCGCCAGATTGTATATCTCGTCGGGCCGGACCTGCTGTATTATCCTGATCAGGTTGGTGGAATCGGTCAAATCCCCGTAATGAAGAATCAAGTTGCGTTCAGGCACATGGGGGTCCTGGTACAGGTGGTCGATCCTGTCGGTATTGAACAGTGATGACCTCCTCTTTATTCCATGAACCTGGTATCCTTTGGAAAGAAGCAATTCCGCCAGGAAAGCCCCGTCCTGTCCCGTTACCCCCGTAATAAGGGCTACGCGCTTACATTTCATTCTTTTTACCTCAGCAGTTCGTTATATAGCGAAACATATCTTGCGGCCACTTTATCCAGTGAAAACTCCCGCTCCACCTTTTCCCTGGCATTCCGGGAAAAATACTCCCACTGGACTCCGCCCATCACTCTGTCTATGCCTGAAGCCAGGTCCTCTGTGTCATAAGGCCTTGCCAGATAACCGTTTCGCATGTGGTCTATCAGGTCGGGCATCCCCCCGGTGTCAAAGGCCACGCAGGGTGTTCCGCAGGCCATGGCCTCCATAACGGTGCAGGGGAGATTTTCCTGCAAAGAGGGCGCCACCAGCGCATCAGCGCAGGAATACAGCAGCACTAGGCTCACATCGTCATAAAGCCTCCCGGCATACCGGGTGCTGATGCCGGTGTCTTCAGGAACAGCCGGCCCCATGGACCCGAATACCACCAACTCGGCTTTCTGCCCCCACCCCTCCCCGGCCAGCCGCCGCAGGGCAGGCAGCAGAAGATGGTACCCCTTGTTCCGGTCCCTGTCCGCACTCATGGCGCCGAAAAGAATAATTTTCTTGTCGGTGGGCAGTCCCATCAGCCGGCGTGCGGCTGCCCGGTCCACCGGCCTGTACCGCCGGAGGTCCAGGCCGTTTGGAATGACCTCCACCCGCACGTCACCAAAAAGGGAGCTTTCCCCGGCGCACCCTGCCAGCCAGCGGCTGGGGGCCACAACAGTAAGTTTGAGACCCCTCCAGTGCCTGTGTTTGCGCTTCCAAACCCAGTGGGCCATGCCCGCCCGTCCCCGGGGCCCCAATTGAGGGCAGTCCCTGCAGGAATCCCGGTATCCGGTGCAGTCAAAGGGGATATGGCATCCCCCGGTAAAGGGCCAGGAGTCGTGGATTGTCCACACAACCGGCCGGTTCAGTCTGGGAAGGTCGGCCACCGGTATGAACCCGTCGCCTATCCAGTGCAGGTGAATCACATCGGGGTCAAGACCTTTTATCAGTTCCACCCATCTGCCCGGCAGCCAGGACAACCCCCACACCGCCTCCGGACGAGCGCCCAAAAGCCGCAGGGGAATGGAGTCCAGCTGTTGCCTCAGCTTGCTGAACAGCTTTCCCGGCCCTGTCTCCGGTCCAATCACCGAAGGGTCGTCCCCCAGCCTGTCCTGCACCAGCATCCGTGACTCAATCCCAATTTCCATAAGTCCCCTGTGGAGCCTGTACGCCGCCCTGGCGGCTCCTCCCCCGCTGTCGTAGGTGTTTACAGCAAGGCATTTCATAATACCCTAAACCTCTTCAGCCTTTTAATGAAGGTGTCACCGTCCCATCGCGCAACAAATCGAAATCGTTATCCTCATCATTTTAAACCCACTTTAAAAAAATAGCCCTAAGGATTGCGGGAAAAATTTTTCTGTACGGACCGGAAAAGACCGCGGGTAGAAGTACAACCACAGCAAAGGAACATATGGTGGCAATGGCAGCGCCTTTAGCGCCGAAAACAGGAATCAGGAACAAATTTAAAACTATGTTTAAAACTGCACCTGTGAGATACCTTAGAAAGGCCTCCACATGAAGGTTTTCGTTTATATACCAGCTCCCGGTGGAAATTTGCAGAAAAACAAAAACCGACGCCCAGATATGGATGGACAGCACGGGCCCGGACTCCAGAAAATCATTCCCGTAGAGCAGGCTGACAACCCAGTCGGACATGAACGTCATTGGAAGGGTAATGGCGTAAGCCAGTCCCACCATAAGATTGAACAGCACTTGAAGCCGGCGGTTGTAAAGAGCCTCACTTACCTGCCTAGCCTTAATAATCGAAGGGAACACCGAAGTAATTATAGCCGTGGGGATAAAATACCATATTTCGGATATCCGTGTGGCGGCGGCGTAAATTCCAACAGCTTCAGGCCCAATCATCCCGCCCAGCATTATCTGATCGACGCGCATGTAGACCATAACCACCAGCCCGGATAATATCATCGGCCAGCTGTCCCTGATAAGATCCCTCCCCACAACTGCGCTGACACGCCACCCGGTTATTCTATACCCCCTTGCACGGTAAGCAGCCACCATCCCCATCGCCCCTATAACAACCTCGGCCAGACCGGCCCAGGCAAAGGCAATCAGGGGGGCATTACCGATGATAAGGAAAATCTTGAGCGTTGAAATTAACAGAAAGGAAAGGCTTTTGGCATAAACCGTATACTTTGATGATACATTGGCCTGAAACCAGAAGTCGATAGTATCAAAGGCATGAAAGATCGCACCTGCCGCAATTATGCCAACCAGCCAACGAGTAAGCATGTCTTCAGGGTAGAAGATCCAGATGGTTCCGGTAGCAAGAAATAAAGCAAAAACTCCGCCCGCAATTTTCAGAATAAAAGCCGACCCCAGAATAACCCCGGCCCTGCCTGGGTCTCTTACAATATTCCTTACCACAATGCCGTCCAGCCCCATGGATGCAACGGCCGAGAACAGGGTGACGTAGGCCTGGGCATAGCTTAACAGCCCGAATTGCTCAGGTCCGAGGTAACGGGTCACCCAGACCCCTACCACAAGCCCCACTGTCATGTGTATAGCTTTGTCAAGAAACAGCCAGGCTATGTTGGCGATAATCTTTTTAGATCCGGCTTCCACCCCCTAACCTCCAACCTCCATATTCGCCTGGCGGGCTATCTCGTAAAGCATTATAGAGGCGGCCACCCCGGCATTCAGGGACTCGGCCCTTCCGGTCATGGGGATTGAAACCTTTTCGTGAGGGAGGGATAATAGCTCCCGGGACGGGCCGTCTGCCTCGCTTCCCACCACTAGGGCCAGAGGCCTTCTGAGATCCATCCGGCTTAACGGCGCGCCTCCCTCCGGAACCCCCACCAGGAGGCTGATACCAGTATTCACCAGATGTCCGGCTATTTCGTCCGGGCCGACATTTCCAGGCACGGGAAGGTGAAAGACCGATCCCATTGTAGCCCTCAGTGTTTTGCTGTTGTACAGGTCGACGGTTCCCCTGGTGAGCACGGCCCCGCAGGCCCCGAAGGCGTCAGCGCTCCTGATGATTGTCCCCAGGTTGCCCGGATCGCTGACCCCGTCCGCCACCACAAGAAGGGGACCGCTTCCTGTCCGCCCGGCCCTGCCCGTTCCCGCAAGGTCGCTCAGCCGCCAGCGCTTCATTCCGCACAAAGCCAGCACTCCCTGGGGGGTCTCGGTGGATGCAAGGTCATACAGTATTTTTTTCTCCACCGGCGTAGTTTTAACATTTTCTTTTAAAGCCCGGTCCAGGAGATCAGCCCCCCGCTCCGAGCCTGCGAAATCGTCGCAGTATATTATGTTCTCCACCGGCCAGCCGGACTTCAAAGCCTCCTCCACAAATCTGAGGCCTTCGATGACAAACCGGCCCTCCTGCTCTCTGTACTTTCTCTTTTTCAGTTTCACAAGCTGTTTTATAAAGCTGTTTTGCATGCTTTTTAGTGGTTCCATATACATATCCTTTCAGTCGGAGGACTCTGTTTCAATAGGTAAAAAGTTCTATTTTTCGTTTTATTTTTCTCATTTTCTTTATATATCTATTATCGAATATTTTACTACAATAATTCGGCACACCATTGTCAAAACTAACCCCCCCCGGCATATTGTAATTACTGCCATTTATGGTAAAAGCATGGCAACTGCCATGCTTTTAAAGGTAATTTTTTTTTACAGTTTTGATTTGGCCATTTCCACCAGTTGCCCGAAGGCCCCGGTGTCGTTTACCGCCAGCTCGGCCAGCATCTTGCGGTTTATATTCACCCCGGCCTGCTTAAGGCCGTTCATAAACTTGCTGTAAGAAATTCCGTTCATCCTGGCGGCGGCGTTTATGCGGGCAATCCACAGCCTGCGGAATTCCCTTTTCTTGTTCCTCCTGTCCCTGTAAGCGTATGCAAGGGATTTAAGAAGCTGGTTTTTGGCCACCCTGTAAAGCTTGCTTTTGGATCCCCTGTACCCTTTGGCCAGCTTGAGTACCTTCCTGTGTCTATTTCTTGAAACCACACTGCTTTTAGCCCGTGGCATAAATATCCCTCCTCAAGTTCACATGTTTTGGGCTAATTAATAGGGAAGTATTCTTTCCAGTTTGTGCTGGTCGGTCGGATGCACTATAATGGATTTTCTGAGGTTTCTCTTACGCTTTGCCGTTTTCTTGCCCAGGATGTGGCTGTGGAAGGCATGAGAACCCTTAAATTTTCCGGTACCCGTCTTTTTGAACCTTTTGGCGGCGCCCCGGTGCGTCTTGATCTTAGGCATGTAGCGAATTCTCCTCTCTAGTCCTGTTTTATATCATGCTTTGGCGTAAGTATCATTATCATATTTTTGCCTTCCAGTTTAGGCTGTCTCTCCACATTGCAGAGATCCTTCAGATCTTCGGCCAGCCTCACCAGAAGCTGCCTGCCCAACTGGGTATGGACTATTTCACGGCCGCGAAAGATAATGGTGGCCTTTACCTTGTCGCCGTCCTTCAGGAAGCGGGCGGCGTTTTTGGCCTTCACCAGGAAATCATGATCTTCTATATTAGGTCTCAATTTAACTTCTTTTATGTCAATTATTTTCTGCTTCTTCCTCGCCTCTTTCTCTCTCTTGCTCTGTTCATACTTATATTTGCCAAAATCCATGATCCGGCAAACCGGAGGCTTGGCCTGAGGGGCTATCTCCACCAGGTCAAGCTGCCTTTCTTCGGCAATTTTCAACGCCTCGCGGGTGGGCATGATCCCGAGCTGGTTTCCGTCATTGTCCACCAGCCTTATTTCGCGGACACGGATTTCCTCATTGATACGAAAATCTTTGGTAATATATATCACCTCCGTAAAAAAATAAAGAAAGCGGGATTACCACCCGCATAAAGACAAAAGAAAAAAAACTACCGATTTCTTTTTTCTTTTGCTGACTGTTGCCTACCCGGTCTGACAGCCTTAATGCGCCGCCGGGTGAGAAGCGGATGGCTTCTACTTACCATGAACAAAAGAAATTTTAACATATCTTTCTACTTTAGTCAAGAATATTATTATCTCAAATTCGCCTTCTCCGCCAGTGTCTTGATGTTGTTATAAAGTGGAACAACCTCACTGTCCAGCTTCAGAGCCCTGTTAAGGTACATATCGCCAAGGAGTTTGTCTTCCCTGTTGATAACCGCCAGCCATAGATTTGCCTCCACAGCCGTGTCATCATATGAGGCCGCCGACAGCAGGAAACCCTCGCCGGCCGCCCTGTCTCCAGAGAGACAGGCGCCGGCGCCGGAGTACAGATAAGCCTCCGGGGGCACTTCCAGCCGGGGGGGGGATATCCACATTTTTTTCTTTTTCTCGGGCATGCTGTCGATGATTCCCTGCACCCCGGCAGCCACCCCCGCCGCCAGCTTAAAATACCTGCCGGCCTCCGCCGGATTCCCCTCCATCAGGTAATATGCCCCGGCGTTATAGTAAATGCGGGACAGGTTGCCGTACCAGTTCAACTGAAAAGGAAAAACCTTCAGTGCCTGTCCTGCCGGAATAACCGCCTGGGAATGGCGTCCCAGTTCCGATGCGTAGCGGGAGGCGTGAAAATACGCCAGTCCCAGGTAGGGGTTCAGCTCCACGGCCTTAACCGCGTGCCTGTACGCCCCTTCCACATCTCCTTCCCGCTGGAGGTGCCGGGCGTATTTGAGGTGATAATTGCTGTTCCAGCCATTTAGCCTCAGGGCCTCTTCAAATATACTCCCGGCCCCTGCGTCCTTCTCCCGGGCCCGGCTTTCGGCGGAGGTGAATCTCTGGTGCGCCTCAAGCTGAACTGAGGATGCAATGAGAGCCATAACTGAAACAATTACCACCCCGCCCCTGAAAAAAAGGCCTGAAGACCTGCGCCCCTCCCGATCCCCGCCTGAAACCGCCCTGATAATCCCGAAGAGGGCGCCGGTGAACACCAGCACCGAAAGAAATGAAAGGGAAAAATCTATCATGCTGTGCAATCCCAACGTGGCGGCCGACAGAAAGACAAAAAGGCACATATCCCCCTCCGGGGTTTCCGCGTACTTTTTTCTGTACAGGTAAGCCGACCTGACTGCAAACAGTGCCCACAGCCCTGTAAATGCAGCAAAACCGGGCAGTCCGGACTCCACCAGCACCTCCAGAAAGTGATTGTGAATCCTCTTGGTGTTGTACAGGAAGTCCTGGTAATACCTGTACGCCACCTGCCATCCCCCTCCGCCCCACCCGGACAGGGGTCTTTCAGCCGCCATTTCGAGGGCATCCAGGTCGTAGTAGAGCCTGTACCAGAAATTCACCGGGTCGGTCCCACCCCCGGTCTGGATTTCGGCTGAAGGGCTCTCGATCACGCCGGTGAAATAGGTGGAATCAAACACGGTGCCTGATATCAGGAGGATAACCAGCAACAGGGTGAGGGCGATATAAGCCGCTTTTTTTCCAAGCCCGGCCGTATATATTCCCCTGGCGGCCATGAAGCGGTCGGACAGTGCGGCCACGGCCATGGCAGCCGCAAAGACCGGCAGCGCCCACACCCCGTGCCCGAGATTGACAAGCCCTATGAACAGTGGCACCGAAAACTGTGTCAGCGCTGCAAGCATGATGAGGTAAAGGTGAAGGGACAGGTCCCTTTTTTTGTGACTCAAAATACTCATCAGCAGCAGTGCGGCGCAAAAGGCCAGAACCCCCCCCCTGGAACTGGCCCCCCTCATGCCGAACATAATTGTGAAATTGGCAAGGGTGATTATCCAGCCTGACTCAACCATTCGGTTTTTCCAAAGATAAAGCCCAAGAAAAAGGACAGCCCCCAAAAAAGCCGCCAGGGTGTTTTTATACTGGAAAAAAGACGTAAACAGCCCGGTGAATCCCCCGGTATAAGTGAACACCCCCAGGGCCATTGGAATACAGGCAGCGGCCACAACCAGTCCCGAAACATACAGCGCGGCGATAACCGCTTCGATTCTCCGCCCGCTGGCGGCAAGACGTGAAACCATGTAGTAGATCAGAAAAAAAATAATATACCGGAGGGTTTCATTGATGGAAAAATATAAATAAACCGGCCTTATGGAGGATATAACATAGACCAGAGGCAAGGCCAGCATAAGATAATCGATAACATCGAATTTCATTTCCCTCCGGCCGGACCTGAATATCATGGCCGGTATAAAGACTGAAACCGCCAGGATAATGTAATTCCACATATCCTCGTAAAAAAAGAGCCCCTTGAAAAATGGCGGAGCTGCAATCAGAAACAGCAGCAACAAAAAAATCAGCTGGCCGGCCAAAGGGAAACGGCCGTCAGGTATTCCGCCCCTTTCTATCATCCCAGACCTCCGGTTGTTTTTGATATGATATTGAAAGACCGCCTGTGCCGTCGGACCTCTTGAAATTCTACAAGGTGCTGCTGTCCGTGCTTTCGGAGATTGCGCCGTACTGGTCTATGCTTATATAAACACCTCCGAAGCTGTTGACCGACTTAAAGCGGTAGTCATGATCTCCTCTGCGGACATAAGTGTATTTGGAGGAGTAAGAGGCATCCCAGCCGGTTACCGCCCCGGAGGCGGCGGGTGGCACATACTGTTTCTCAGCATAATAATTTTCCATGACAGACTGTAACAGCTTCAAATCATACCGGGCGGCTTTTTTTTCCGCCTCTCCGGTATATCCGTAATACATGGGTATGGCTGTCGCCGCCAGTATTCCGGCAACTGTCACCAGCACCAGCAGCTCCAACAGGGCGGGACCTCCCCCG
Source organism: Bacillota bacterium (assembly GCA_049323915.1). GTDB lineage: Bacteria > Bacillota > Desulfotomaculia > Desulfotomaculales > Desulfocucumaceae > BRHc4a. Next base: position 415 of record JBMOPC010000002.1, on the reverse strand, counting down.
CCTGCCCTTCTGCCCTTCACAGAACTCACACCTCTTTTTTCATTGTCTATTGCGGAAACATTAATTTCTGCAGCGTCTCTGGATCAGCAGCCCTGTTCAAAGCCTCTTCCCTGCTGATGACTCCTTTTTGCATCAAAGTCTTTAAGTGCATGTCCAGCGATTGCATACCGTACCTGGCGCCGGTCTGGATCTGGCTGATAATCTGGTACGTCTTTCCCTCCCGGATAAGGTTGCGGATGGCGGGGGTAGCCACCATAATCTCAATGGCCGCCACCCGCCCCGGCGTGTCTATCCTCGGAATCAGCTGCTGGGCCACTACTCCCTGTATGGTGTTGCCAAGCTGGACCCTTATCTGCTGCTGCTGGTGGGGGGGAAAAACGTCGATGATGCGGTCAATGGTCTGGGCCGCGCTGGA
>JBMOPC010000001.1:0-136397 GCA_049323915.1 Bacillota bacterium | reverse complement strand
TCAAGCTTCGGACATTTCAGCAATATCATTACGACCTGCCTAAAGTTTCCATTTTCACGCCAAGGGATAAGTGCGCCCTTTTTAAGGCTTGCTCCTTCAGCCGGGTAATCAAAATGTTTTCACGCTACACCTCGCATTATTTCTTGTTTTCCAAAAGCGCCAAATCCACCGCCCCGGCTATGGAACATACCGCCCCCCCGGGCTCCGGGGGCCTCCTTAGTATTATCACCGGTATCCCCAGGGCGGCGGCCGCCGATACCTTTTCCACAAAGCCTCCGGCGCCCCCGCTGTCCTTGGTTACCACAACGTCGGGCCGGTAGTGTTTCAGCAGGGCAATATTCATCTCCTCGCTGAAGGGGCCGCTCATGGCCACTATGTCCGGGGGGCTTACACCCGACTCAATCAGTCTGCTGATTGCAGCAGGGTCCGGAAGCAGCCTTATTATAACCCTGCCACCCGCCCGGGCGGCTTTTTTTATGAACAGCTGGGCGGTCTTGCTGCCGGTTGTCAGAAAAACCGTTTTCCCGGCCTCAAATGCCTTTTCGGCTGCATTTTCATAGCTGTCCGCCCATATCGCCCGGGGGTGGTCTATCTTTTGGCTTTCGGGACGGGCATACCGTATGTACCTGCATCCGGTGCGGGCGCAGGCGCCTGCGGCATTTTTGGTCACCTCCGCGGCAAAGGGGTGGGAGGCGTCCACCAGTGTGCGGACTCCCCTTGAAACAATCAATTGTGTCATGCCGTCAAGGTCAAGGCGTCCGTGCACAGCCTCCACACCGCCGGACGCCGCAAGTTCAGCGCCGAAATCTGTGGCTGTGCTTACCAGCACCCTTGCCCCCCTGGCCGCCAGCCCGGCCGATATAATCCTTCCCTCTGAAGTGCCTCCGATAACCAGTATCATATACGGTATCCCCTGGGTGTCACCATATACCTTCCCAGTGCCTTAGTGCTTTCATTGCCTATTATAACGGTGGATAGCATGTCTATTTTGCAGCCGGCCATGTTTTCCAGGTCTGTGATAATTATTTCCTCATCCTCCCGGTCGGCGTTCCTTACTATCCCTACCGGAGTGCTGCCGGGTTTGTATTTTTTCATTATCTCCCTGGCGCGGAGAATGTGATCCACCCTTTTGCGGCTGGCCGGGTTGTACAGCACCACTACGAAATCGCCCCGCGCGGCTGCGGCCAGCCTTTTTTCTATAACCTCCCAGGGTGTGAGAAGGTCGCTAAGGCTTATTACGGCAAAGTCGTGCATCAGCGGCGCCCCCAGCTTGGCGGCCGAAGCGGTGGCCGATGTGATGCCGGGAATTATCTCTATATCTATTTTTCCTGTGATCCCGTCCCGGTCAAGCATCTCCAGCACAAGTCCGGCCATTCCGTACACCCCCGGGTCGCCACTGGAAACAAAGGCCACGTCCATTCCCGAGCAGGCCTTTTCAATGGCGGCAGCGCAGCGGTCAACCTCCCTGGTCATGCCTGTGCTGATAATCTCTTTGTCTTTTACCAGCTCCTTTATTATTTCAACGTACATTTTATAGCCCACCACCACCCGGGATTCCCTTATAGCCTGCATCGCCCTGGGGCTCAGCAGGTCTGCCGATCCGGGGCCTATTCCCACCACCCGGAGCCTTCCTCTGCCAGCGCCACCGTTATCCCCATGGACTTTCTTTTCGGAGCCAGCAGCCTCCCGTTCCGGGACGCCAGCATAGCCGCCGGTTCGCATACTCCACCCACTCCCATCTTTTCTATCACAAAATCGGACTTGTCAAGACCAAACTTTTCAACGGCCTCGTTAAGTTCTCCGGGGCCAAATCCCACAAGCGGAACGCCGAGCCTGTCCGAGGCCTCTATCAGCCCCTGTTCGGAGGTTTTGCCGTTTATGGTGGCCAGCGCCCTGACGCAAACCGGGCTACGGCCGGCGATGTCCAGGCTGTGTTTTATTTCCCGCAGTATATCTGTGGCCAGGACACCCTTCTTGCAGCCCACACCCGCCACCAGGTTGCGGGGCCTCAGCAGAAGGTCCTTTTCCGTAGCTTCAATGTGCTGCCTTCCTGTAACCAGCACCCTCAGTCCGGCACTTTTTTCACCTTTCATTTCCCACGGCATGAGGGCCAAAAAGCCGGATTCCGGTATCGGCAGGGGGTATTCCGAGTAAACATGCAACTTTTCGCCCCTGGCCAGGGCGGCGTTGAATTTTTTAACCGAAGAGTGCTGTTCGGGCTCCAGCTTAAAATCCCTGGCAATCACGTCTATCGCCGGCGCCCCGGCGATATCTGTGGCGGTGGTTATCACAGCCGTGGCCCCGGTTTCCCCGGCCACCAGGCGGGCGAAGTCGTTGGCGCCTCCCAAGTGGCCGCTCAATACGCTTATGGCGAAATTACCGCCCTCGTCCATGGCCACCACCGCCGGGTCGGCTCTTTTGTCCCTTATGTGCGGGGCGATGACCCGCACCACTATTCCAAGGGCCATAATCATCACTATAAATCTGTGGCGGGAAAATATATCCCCCATTGCCTGTCCCAGAGGTCCTTCCAGGGGGACCACACCCGCTGCTTCCGCAGCCGCGCCCGGGACGGCGTAAACCTGCGCTGTATGGCCGTGCCTTTTCAGGGCTTCGGCCACAGCGGTCCCCAGGCGGGCGCCCCTGGATGTAACTGCAATTATGGCCGGGCTCATGTTGCTTTCTCCCTGAAGCCGTGGGAGAAATTGCTGTCGTACAGTTTTGACCGGGAATACCCGCCTCCGAAGACATCTCCCACCATTATGAGGGCCTGCCTTTTTATGCCCTCCTCTTTAACCTTCTCCGGGATGTTCAAAAGGTTGCCCCTGATAACCCTCTGGTCGGGCCACGAGGCCTTTTCAACCACCACCACCCCGGTTTCTCCGGGGTACCCGCCTTCCAGAAGCTCTTTTACCACACGGTCAATCTGGCTTACGCTCAGGAAAATACACATGGTGCAGCGGTGCCTTGCCAGGTCGGACAGTTTTTCCGTGTCCGGCACGGGAGTTCTCCCCTCCAGCCTGGTAAGTATGACAGTCTGGGAAACTTCAGGCAGCGTCAGCTCATGGGGTACTGCGGCGGCAGCCGCGAAAAAAGAGCTTACCCCCGGGATGACACTGAACTCTATTCCCCTTTCGGACAGCGCGTCCATCTGCTCCTGTATGGCGCCGTATATCGACGGGTCCCCGGTATGAAGCCTGGCAACGGCCTTGCCTTCCCGGTGGGCGCTGAACATTACCTCCAGCACCTCTTCCAGGCTCATCCCGGCGCTGTTATGCACCTCGGCCCCGGGCTTGCATTTGCGCAGTATTTCCGGGTTTACCAGCGATCCCGCGTATATGACAACGTCGGCCTGCGCCAGTATGCCCGCACCTTTGACGGTAATAAGGTCCGGGTCGCCGGGGCCGGCGCCTATGAAATATATCATTCAACCAATACCCCCATTTCTCGAGGTTCGAAGCTGGAAATTCGATGCTCGATCTCCTGTGAATGTCAGGTGAAAGTTATTATTCTGAATTCTGAGTTCTGAGTTCTGAGTTCAGTCCCTTAAAACCCTTCTTTTTTATAATCAGCAGCGACATGTAGTCCAGCTTTTGCCCGGAAAGGCTGCCCAGGTCGGTGGTGTAATACTGGTCGGTGTAGCCGCAGCGGCTGAAATAGGCCGCATTGTCCTTAAGGCCCAGCCTGTGCAGCAGATCAACAACCTCGTCTGTTTTTCTGTTGACCTTCATGAGTACAACATTGTCAAATCTTTTTATTGTGTCTTCCAACTCCTCAAGTCCGTAAGCTGCGGGGATGACGGCAATTGTTTCCTCCCCCTCCGCCAGCGGCACACCCAGAAGAGATGTGCAGGCGGACATGGCCATTACTCCGGGAACAGTCTCTGTCTTCAGTCCCGGATATTTTCTTTTGAGGTAATCCAGAAGGTAGCCGTATGTGCTGTAAAACATTGGATCTCCGATGGTTACAAAGGCAACCCTGCGTCCCAGGCCCACATTCCGGGCAACCTCCTCTCCGGCTTTGGCCCAGCTTTGTTCCAGCACATTTTTGTCCCGGGACATGGGAAAGGAGAGGTCAAGATAGTCAAACTCCTTTTTTACTGCCCCCCTTACCACCTGCAGGGCCAGGCTATCCCTGTCCTCGGAGGACTTGGGCACACAAATGGTGTCTACTTCCTGAAGTATACGGTATGTTTTCATTGTAATAAGGCCGGGGTCACCGGGCCCTACCCCGAGGCCGTAAAATTTACCTGCCAATTGTATCACCCCACCCCCAGGCGGAAATTATGAAAACAGGGTTGTATGATTTTAGCAGCCGGCTGGATCCCATGTTCTGTGTCTTGCTGACCGAAACCTGCACCACCTCTGTCTCCCACCCCTCTTTAAGAAAATCCAGGGCGGCGGACAGTGTTTCCAGGGTAACGGCGTTTATTACCAGCCTGCCCCCGGGCAGAATTCTATCCTGCACTGCCTTGAGTATTGGCCGCAGCTTTCCTCCGGAACCTCCCACAACCACCCGGTCCGGGCGGGGAAGCGCCCAAAGTGTGTCAGGCGCCGGGCCCTCCACCACCTCAACATTGCCTGCACCGAACCTGGCGCAGTTATCAGCAGTTAGCCGGCATCCCTCGGGCGATTTTTCCACCGCGTAGACCATCCCTCCGGGAGACATCCGGGCGGCCTCCACGGATATGGACCCGGTGCCGCTGCCCACATCCCACACGACCATCCCGGGGCCTACCCGGGCCTTTGACAGTGTGATCACCCTGATTTCCTCTTTTGTCATGGGAACCGGGCCCCGTATAAAAAGCCGGTCGGGTATTCCCGGAACGGTGATTTGTCGCAGATCACTCATTTTCTATCACCATAACACAGTTATGCCTTCCTTTGAACTCTTCCGGGAATGCATCACCTGAGGCCAGTGACAGTATTTGCTCTTCCGGAAGGCTTAAGTCAAAGCAAAAGTGATATTTTCTTCCATAGACCCTTTTATTCAGCAGTGAGAAAACTTTTTCCGGAGGGTTGTCGCTTCCTGTAAGCACCGCGTATTTACCCGCTTTTTCGGCCAGTTCCGCCACCTTCTCCAGGGGCCTTCCGTGTGCGCTTAAAACAACGGCGTCGTGCCACGGCAGGCAAAGTCTGGCAAAGGCAATCTGTACCGAGCTGACGCCCGGTATCACCTCTATGTTTTCGGTCCCGAGCCTGCTCCTAAGGAAGGCCAGTATTCCATACATTCCAGGGTCTCCGCTGGCCAGTACGGCGACGCCTTCCTTCTGCCCGCGTTTCACCTGTTCCAGTATCTCCTCCAGATTATTGGCCAAAATTATACCAATCTGGCCGCTCCTGCAAAAACTCTCAATATGCCTTTTCCCTCCGACAACAATCCGGGCGCCCTCAATGGCGGACCTGGCTTCAGGAGTAATGCAGGAAGGATTGCCTGGGCCGACCCCCACTATCTTAACTTTTTGCATCCCATCAATCTCCCCAGTTCTTCGGCCTCCCGGTCAATTCCCAATATCCTGCCATCCCGGGCGGTCAGTACGGTGCCAACCCTTATTTTTTCCCAGACATGCTGCGCCGCCCTCAGGCTGGACCTTTCGGCCAAAAGGTCAAACACCCCGCTCAGCCCGGAGTCCCCGATTAATTTCAGCACGCCTTCCATGGTGTTAATATTCAATATTTCGGTAATCAATTCCTTTTTTGCCCCGCACAAAGCGGCGTATGAGGCAAGTATTTCCCTTCTCCCGTCCGCCACACGGCTGTGGGTGTTGAAAATCCCCCCGGCCACCTTGCCGACTTTTCCAATGTGGCCCCACAGAATAACCGACTCCATACTTTCATCCACGCACTTTTCCAGCATGAATCCCACATAGTTGCTCATTTCTATCACGCATTCCGGGCTAAACCCGTACATATCGACGGCCTGCCGCAGGCCTATGCCTCCGGGGGTGAGGACCACCCGCCTGAAGCCCAGGGCGGCGGCCTTTTTGATAAAAGGAACCAGTGAATCCTTTAGTGCATCCTCGGACATGGGCCTCACAATACCTGTGGTCCCCAGTATGGAAATGCCCCCGGTTATGCCCAGGCGCTGGTTAAGGGTTCTCATGGATGCCTCAAGGCCTCCGGGAACGCTGATGGTTATTTCCACCCCCCCGGATGGCGGCAGGAGGCCGGAAACCGCCTCCCTTATCATGGCAAGGGGAACGGGGTTGATGGCCGCATCTCCCACCGGAACCGGAAGTCCGGGCATGGTGACTGTCCCCACCCCCTCACCTCCCTTTATACTGAATCCTTCAGGGATTGATTTAATGTCGGCTATTATATCCAGTCCGTTTGTAACATCCGGGTCGTCGCCGCCGTCCTTGACAACAATGCCCCTGGCCCCGCCCCCGGTATACATGACCTTTTTCACAGGCACCCTGATTGTTAATCCCATGGGGTTTATAATATTTACCTCACGGTGTTCCTCGCCGCAGAACAGCAGCAGAGCCGCAGCCCTTGCGGCGGCGGCCGCCGAGGCGCCGGTGGTTACGCCGCTACGCAGATCCCTCTTTTCTCCCGGCCCGCAGTAACTCAATATCATCACCCGGAGTATTCATATTTATTAACCATCCTACAAGTCAAACAGCCGGTAAAAGGCCGGCTGTTACGTCAGATACAGTTTTTTGATGAGGGCCCTGCGCCTGCTGCTGTCCGAACTTCCGTCTTCTTGCCTTTCGGCTTCCTTTTTGCGGGTGTCCCTGGAATTCCTCTTTCCCTGGTACTGCCTGTCGTACTCCTGAATGGAACCTATGGAGTTAAGATTGTTCTTCTTCCACTCCAAAAGAATGGTGTCTATGTAGCGGAAGTTCCATTTTCCTATGAGAACTGCTCTTTTCAGCGCCTCCTGAACCAGGTCCGGACCGGTCTGGTCCACCCACTGGGCTATTTTTTCCATTTCTATCGGAGAAAGGGGCCTTCCGAATTCTTTTTCAAAACTCTTATAGCAGGCGGCCATTGTATCTTTTTTTATACCCCTGTGAACCTGCCCTTCCAGCTTCGATCCGGCCTTTTCAATTTCTTTGGCCCTGATGCAGGCCCAGCATTCAGAAAGCTTTTCAAACAGGGGCTCGAAGTCGTAACCAGTAATAACATCGTCCCTGGATTCGTCATAATAAAGTGTTTCAACAATTATTTTTTTGTCCAGCAGGGATTTGATCACTTTTTCAATCTCTTCCGGGTTGGCGGAGAGGCACTCCGCCAGGGCTTCAGGACCGGGGTGAAGGTGCCTGTCCTCAACACGCAGCCGAAAGATCTGAATCAGGGTGATCATCTCGGGGTCGGTGACATTCATGTATTTGTAGTATTTCAGCAATAGATTCGGAACGTCGGTGGATCCCGACAGCCAGAGGTCTGTTCCGAATGCTGCGGGTATGTTTCCCTGCCTGTACTTCTTAACTGTATTTCTGGTTTTTATAAACATTCTGAAACTCCCGCCAAAAAATTAATTTTATTTTATGGTAACTGTGGCCGGTTTGTCCAGATGAAAATAACCAAATTTACAGCCATATTGGGGACTGAACCGCCGGCATATCTGAAATTCTGCCCCTTTAGCCCGGGTATGCGTCTGTTTTTTACTGAAAATGGACTTACCGTACTTCTGCGCCAAGTATCTCCTTCATCTGTTTCAACGCCCAGAGGTGCCCCTCCCGGTCAAAGGAAGCCACTCCCCCGCTGTATACCAACACGCTGTAGTCCCTGTTGCAAAGCTCCTCAACTGTGTAAAGCACGCAAATATTGGTGCACAGCCCCACAACCTCGACTATTTCCGGCCTGAGGTCCGACATTATTGCGTTCAGGCTTGTCCGGTAGAAACCGCTGTACCTGTTTTTAGGCACCTTGATGGCAAAGGAGTACTCCTCCAGGAGCTTTTTCAGTTCATCAATCACCTCCGCCCCTGCGGTGCCGTACACACAGTGGCGGGGAAACTTTGTAAACTCCAGGTCCTCGGGGTCATGGGCGTCCATTATCAATATAACCGGAAGCCCGGCCGCAACGAACTCGCGGACCTTATCCTTCACAAAGGGGACGATGTTGTCGGCGTCCTCCCCGCAGTACAGCGCACCATCTTTTTTTACGAAGTCATTCAGCATGTCCACCACCAGAAGAACACGTCGGCTCAAGCCATATCATCCTCCTTACCCCGTTAACAATAAAAAAACAAATTATACGGCAATATCTCTTTTTAGCAAAAAGCCCGGAACCTGACCCAGAGATTCAAGCATAACATGCCCTCCGACGGGGTCCTCCATTTCAAATTGCCAGGTGTATTTGTTTGGAATATAAATGCAGTTGAGTCCGGCCATAATCCCGGGGTTGATATCTGATTTAAGGCTGTTTCCCACTACCCATGAATGTTCCCCCGCAAGATTGTTGGAGCAGGAGATGGCTGCATACTCCTTTCTGGTTTTGTCTTTCAGAACATATATTTTTTTAAAGTGCTTTTTAATGCCGCTCTCTTCTATCCTCTTCCACTGAATGGAAGGATCTCCCTTTGTGGCCAGAAATAATTCAAACTCAGCTGAAAGCTCTTCCAGCACATCCCCGGCCCCGCGCACCGGTATGGGCTTCTGTTCAAAAACCCACCAGCCTATTTCCTCCACTTCCCTGCAAACGCCCGGGTCCGGAACTATATTGTTAATGCCGCAGAAATGCCTGTACGTGCGTACCATGGCGTTGGGGAAGCACTCCTTTAAGAACCCGCCGCAGCGCCTTACGTTGTCTATATCCATTCTGTCCAGTGTGCAGAGAACATCATCCAGGGGAAAATTAAGGCCTGTCATATAACGGGCAAACTTTTCCCTGGATATTTCAAAATAAACAGTTGTCTCCACAAGGGTATCGTCAAAGTCAAATATTATACCACGACCGTTCGACATCGAAATGCAATTTCCCTTCTATAGCCAGGCTTTTTGAAAAGAACAGGTCAGCCCCTGCTGACCGTTTTTTGAATATTATTATAACATTTAGCCTGCCTTAAAAAAATCTTTCCAGATTAAATAAACCGCCCAATATTTTGAGTCAGACTGTTTTTTACTTAATTATTACGGCGGTGCCGCTGGCGGTGACCATGAGCATACCTTCCCTTATGACCTCGTAGTCAAGGTCAACCCCCACCACCGCGTTGGCCCCCAGCCTCCTGGCGTGGGCGCCCATCTCGTCCAGGGCCAGCTGCCTGGCCTGTGCCAGTTTTTCCTCGTAGGCCCCGGAGCGCCCTCCCACAATGTCGGTTATGCTGGCCAACAGGTCCCTGACTATATTTGCGCCCATTATGGCCTCCCCGGAAACCACTCCCAGATAATTTGAGATGGTTTTTCCCTCGACGGACGGGGTTGTTGTCATCAGCAATATTATTACCTCCCGCTAAAATATATTCTATATTATTAATATTTTATTACAAAATCAACAAAATATTAAGCAAATATTAGGTCATTTTACTAGTTATGTGTTGACTTGAAAAAAAAGCTGGACTATGTTAAAATATCTAAATATAATCTCCATTCTATGTAATGCCGGAAAGCAAAAAAGGACACAATATATTTCAAATATATTTTCAGATGGTTCATAAGGAGATGTCACACGTTCCCATATATCAGGAGGAGTGATTATATGACACTTAAAATAGGCATTAACGGATTTGGCCGTATTGGAAGGGCTGTGTACAGGGCAACACTCAACTATCAGGACAGGATCAGCGTAGTTGCGGTAAACGATCTTACCGACGCAAAAACACTGGCACATCTTCTAAAATATGACTCGGTTCACGGCATCTGCCGGGGAGAGGTGGAGGCTACCAACGGATCATTCAGCGTTGGGGGCAGGGAAGTGAAGGTTTTTGCGCAAAAAGATCCTGCTCAAATACCGTGGGGAGACTTGGGTGTGGAAGTGGTAGTGGAGGCCACCGGGCGTTTCACAGAAAGGGACAAGGCCGCAAAGCACCTGGAATCCGGGGCTAAAAGGGTATTAATATCTGCTCCGGCCAGGAATGAGGACATCACCATAGTGATGGGGGTAAACAGTGATAAATTCGACCCTGCAAAACATTATATCATTTCATGCGCGTCCTGCACCACAAACTGCCTTGCTCCCATTGCCAAGGTGATACATGACAGTTTTGGGATTATAAGGGGAATGATGACAACAGTGCACTCCTACACAAACGACCAGCAGATACTTGACCTTCCCCACAAGGACCTGAGAAGGGCAAGGGCCGCGGCCCTTTCAATAATACCAACCACCACCGGGGCGGCAAAGGCTGTGTCCCTGGTGCTGCCGGAGCTGAAGGGAAAGCTGAACGGCATGGCCATGCGGGTTCCCACGCCCAACGTTTCTGTTGTGGACCTGGTGGCGCATGTGGATAAGGAAACATCGGTGGAAGAGGTAAATGCTGTTCTTAAAGAAGCCGCCCAGGACGAAATGAGAGGCGTCATGGCATACAGCGAAGCCCCCCTGGTTTCCAGGGACTTTAACGGCAATCCGCACTCGACAATTGTGGACGCCCTTTCAACTATGGTTATAGACGGAGTTTTGGTCAAAGTTATTGCCTGGTATGACAACGAGTGGGGATATTCCAACAGGGTTGTCGACACTGCATTGCACATCAGGGAAAAAAGCAGGGTGGCCGCAACAGTTTAGATTTGGTTTTTATCTTATTGCCGGCAGGTCAGTGTTTTCCTCCGGGGCAAAGGTGCTTTCCGGGGGTTTTTCACTTGCCAGAAAATCAAAGCAACTCCTGTCCGTCCTTTCCCTGTACTGAATTATTACTCCCTTATGCCCCTTGGAGGTGCAGAATTCAAATATATATTCCCCGCCCACCGTGAAATACTTTGCCTGTATATAATAAACGCATGACTCGCACTGGGAGTGTTTTTTCCTGGTGTGGACCGCGTTGAATTTTAATTTTTTCATAGGGAGCCCCCCTTAGAATGTGTGATATTTCACAATTTGCCTCAAAAAAATTTTTATACAATTTATCCTGGGCTTCTGACGCGGCTTTGCTGCCACGGATAGCTTCAATACTAATTATATAATATCAAAAAAATAAAAGATAGAGTTATTTGGAGCCTGATAATGTGAATGAAATATCATACGTATAGAAACCTGGCAGTTTTAATTCTAATTCCACCATTTTTGCCGGCGGTCATAATCTGGTAAACAACATTTGAAGCCCGGCGGCGCCTAAAAGAGCCAGCAGGGCGAAATACAGCACCGAAAGAAAAATCATCAGATAGCCCAGCACCAGCAGATAGCCGTCCCTTTCCAGGCTCCCGGCTGCGATGAAAAGTACGCCGTACGCCGGAAGGGTGTTGGAAAAAGGCAGCGGCAGAGGGGCCATCAGCAGTATTGCGCTGAATATAAGCAGCAATCCGTTGACCAGGCGCATGGTTTTGCCTCTGGTGAGAAGCGGCAGCCGGGGCTTTGTCCACCTTTCGATCCTGGCGAAAAGCGCCGCTCCCTTTTCCAGCACCATTAACATGCTGTCTGCCGGTATTGTCCTGTCCACAAAACGTCCGGGAAGCCATGGCGGCCTGCCGGTGATGACGCCGAGGGCTATCAGCACGATGGCCAGCCCGAATGGAGTGCTGCTGCCGGGGATGGATACGGGCAAAAGAAACGGTACTGTCAATACCATACACAGCAACAGCATTCCACGGTCCCTCAGACAATGTATCAGCTGGCGCAATGTAAGGCCGTCCGGCGGCATTGCGCGGGCCAGATGCGAGAGCACCTCCGAAAAACTGATGTGGTGGTCATATTTTTTTGCCATAACTAATATCAGCTCCGAGTGTATAATTATTCTCTTTAATATAATAAAGGCATTTACAAGAAAAAGTAATGAAAAAATGTCCACTGGCGTAATATTTTAATCGCCTGTAAATTACTGCTTGTTACCGGTGTCTCTTTCCAGAAGTCTGAAAAGGTTATTACGGAATTTTTCATTGTCATTCACAGTTCTTTTTGCCGGCCCCCTGGTCCTCCCCCCTCCTCTTCTGTATTTTGCTTTCTTTTCCCTTTCCTCAAGCAGGAAGTCTATTGTTTCCGGGCTGAATATCTTTCCCAGCGGCGATATGGCCGCCGCGCCCCTGGCAAGCACCACCGCCGCCAGTCCGAAATCCTGTGTAACCACCACATCGCCCTTTTTCGAAATGTTGATTATTTTAAGGTCGGCCTCCTGGGGGCTGTTCCCCACCGTTATGTGGTTTTCGGAGTTTATAAGGTGGTTAAAACTGGCCACGGTCCACAATTCCACTCCATATCGCCGGGCGGCCTCCCTGCAGATTTCCAGAGCCTGTCCGGGGGCGGCATCCGCGTCAACTATAATCTTCAAACCTCATCCCGCCTTATTAAAGCCGAATATTTTTTTGAAAAAGGTATGGAAACCATTTCCGGAGAATATTTACACAAAGTTTTTTTTTGCCGGTGCTGGCGCTTCCGGCGCTGATTACCGGCGACCTCGGGCTGGGTGTTCCCTATTTCTGCAAGTGGATATGCCCGGCCGGGACACTGGAGGCGGCTGTTCCGCTTTATATTTTATACCCGCCGGTAAGAAGCGGGCTGGGTTATCTTTTTGCCTGGCGTTTGTTTTTACTGGTGCTGTTTCTGGGATTTATTATATTGGTAAAGAGGGGTTTCTGCCAGGCCTTTTGTCCCCTGGGAGCATTTTATTCCTTTTTCAACCCTTTCAGCTTTTACCGTCTCAGCGTTGACAGCAGCAGGTGCACAGGCTGCCATACCTGCAAAAAAACCTGCCTTGCCTTTCGCCCGGAAAATATTTGCCGTACCGCAGAAATTTTTTGTCAACAGCCAGGGCGCCGTGGTGTATGGAATGTTGGGAGCCGCCGGCGAGGCGCAGCTTCGGGCCGTGATGGACGCCCTGCTTGAATGAGTCAGGTTGCATCCTTTTTTTCGCCGGCCAGGTTCTGTTTAAGAATTGACAGCTGTTCCTCCAGGGACTCCAGCTCTTCAATCATCGCAGGCCGGACGGAATGGGCCGGCAGTCTCTTTTTAATGTCATTAATCCTTTTTTCCAGGTCGGTGATTGCTGATTCCATTTAAAAATCTCTCCTTGTGCTGAAATAATAAATTAAGCTTTATAAGATTATAATCATTGGGCAGGTCATCTATTGCAACTTATTTTTGAATAAATTTTAATAAATATAACCGGGGGTTTTTGTCGGCAATTTTTGCCAGGACTAAAAAAAGGTAATACTTATAACATAAAGATTTACGGGGTGTATAATTTGCCAGATTTCAGATCTATAGGAGTTTTTGACTCCGGTGTGGGCGGGCTTTCGGTGTTGAATGAAATACGAAAACTATTGCCCCGGGAGGATATTATATATTACGCTGATTCCGCGCACTGCCCCTACGGGATTAAATCCCCGGAGGAAATAATTGCCCGCTCGTTTAAGATTTGCGATTTTTTGCTGTCCCGGGGATCAAAGATGCTGGTGGTGGCGTGTAATACCGCTTCGGTGGCAGGGCTGGACGTGTTCAGGCACAGGTACGATGTGCCCATAGTGGGCATGGAGCCGGCGGTAAAGCCCGCCACCTCGGCCACCAGGAACGGAAAGGTGGGAGTTCTGGCCACCGGTGTCACACTGGCAGGCGACCGGTTTTCTTCCCTTTTGGAAAGATACCAGAACGGTTCCGAAATTTTTTCACAGCCCTGCCCCGGACTGGTGGAGCTGGTGGAGTGCGGAATGCATGAAAGCACTGAGGCTGTCGAAATGCTGAAGAGGTTTGTCACTCCCCTGATTGACAGGGGAGTGGACACAATAGTGCTGGGATGCACACATTACCCGTTCCTAAAAGAACTGGTCAGATCTATCGCCGGGCCGGATATTTCGATAATTGACACAGGGGAGGCGGTGGCCCGCCAGGTCTGCAGGGTTATGGGCCGGCACGGCATTGAGAACTCCGGGGAGAAGGCCGGGTCCGAGGTTTTTCACACAAGCGGACCAATTGATGAGGTGGGGCCTGTGATTAAAAAATTGTGGGGTGGCAATCCACATGTGATTCACACCCCACTATAAACAGGTGCCTGGCTTTCAGCCGGATTAGCAGCATAATACAGTCATTGCGCTGTCATTACAGTTCTGTTGATCAGGCCCGATGGATTATTGATGTGCCTTCCCATCCACTGCATAGCGTCCGGAAGCCCCATGGCCAGTCCCAGCAATTCGGTGAAATAGAAAGAGGGCAGCTTGTTTTCTCCCTTTTGTCTCATTTCAAGGTTGCTCTGGCATAAGGGGCATGCAGTGACAACAGCCTCGGCCCCGGCTTCCCGGGCCGCCCCGGTCAGCCTTGCCACCAGTTCCTCCACCACCTCAGCCCTGGTAAGTGAGAGGCTGGCCCCGCAGCAGTCTGTTTTGTACGACCACTGCTGAACATCGGCCCCCAGTTTTTCAAGCAGCCTGTCAAGCATCATTGGGTTTTCCACTCTGTCAAATCCCCTGACCTCCGGGGGCCTAACCATAAGGCAGCCGTAATAGCAGGCTACCTTCAGCCCGTTTAAGGGTCTCTTTACTTTCTTGCCGACACTTTCCAGCCCCGCTCTGCTGACTATGGCCTCCAGAAGGGAAATAATCCCAACGGTGCCGGTGTACTTGAAATTCACCATCTCTTCCAGTTCCTCTTTCAGCTTTCCGCCTTTTTGCAGAATCTGGTCGGCCTTGCGCAGCCTCGCAAAGCATGCTGCGCAGGGGATGGTTATATCCACTCCCGCCTTCTGGGCAAGGGCTATGTTTCTTGCGGACAGAGCCGCCGCCAGGACGTGATTTATATTGTGTGCCGAGGATGACCCGCAGCAATTCCAGTCTTCCAGCTCCTGAAGATCGAATCCCAGCTCACGGCATACCGCCCTTGAGGACTGGTCGTACTCCCTGGCGGTGGCATCAAGCGAGCAGCCGGGGTAATAAGCCAGCTTCATTGGGCCTGCCTCCTTTCGCAGGGCCTGTATTTTATTCTGATCTTCTCCTCCGAGCTGTCAAACATCTTTCTGACCCTTTGTTTTTCCTTTATTCCCTTTGGTATGAGAGGCAGTTTGCCCCTCAGAAAAAGCTTTAAGCCCAGGTCCATATCAGAAAAAATCCGGCCGGTTTTAAGTTTGAATTTGGCCATCAGGAGGCTTTCACTGATCCGGCCCCTGGATTTAATGTCCCCCAGGAAAAGCCGGTGGAAAGCAAGTGTGCTGTCCCCTGCGATGGCGACATTTTCAGCGTGGGCCGTCTCCCTTACCGCGTCCATTACAGCAGCTATGCTTATGCCGTTTGGACACCTGGCGCCGCAGGTTTCGCAGGCGGTGCAGATCCATATGCCGGGGCTTTTCAATACCTGTTCCTTAAGGCCCAGGTTTATCATTCTCAAAAGCTGGTTGGGGGTGGTCCCGCCCAACATTCCCATGGGCAGACACCCTGACGCGCACTTCTGGCAGTGGTAGCAGAGTTCAATTGGCTGCTCACTTTCATTTCTAATTCTTTCGGCAAAGCAGGGATCTGTTCTCAATTCCTCTCCGTGCCGGGTTACCCGCATTTTTATCCCCCCTATATTATCTATCTCGGTTCCAGCTCAATCTCCCGGTATGTGGTAAGGGGCGTTGCCTCATCTACAGATCTTCCCGGGTTGTAATCAAAAATAGCCTGCAGCTTTTCACCTGCAATCCTGAATAACGCACCCAGGGGAAGCCCGGCGGGACATGCCGACTCACACTGCCCGCACCCCACACAGCCAAGAGCCATGTGATTTATCCGGGTCATGTGAAACAAAAGCTTGTCGGGGGGCATGGCAAAAACTTCCTTCCTGACCGCCCTCTCCATAAAATATTCAGAATCATGCCTGAATACATCGGTGGAAAAAACGCACTCCCGGCAGAAGCACAGGGGGCAGGCCTGCCTGCAGTTATAGCACCTGATGCAGCCCGAGAGCTCATCCAGCACTGATTCCAGGCTTGCAAAGCGGCGGCTGAATTTCTCGTCAATCTTTTTTTTATTTTCCTTCCTGCGCAGCCGGATGGCTTCCAGTGAGGATTTCCTGCCTTCCGGGGCCTGATCGGCAGCCGTTCCTGCATATTCAGTCAGCCAGCCTGAAAACTCGCCGGTGGCAGAGACAATTATACTGTCTAACCGGTCAGATCCCACCCATCCCAGGTGAATGGATGCGTGTTCTGTCTCAACGTGGCTGCAGGAGCGGCAGGCCATCCTTATTGTCTTGCCAAGATATTCCTCTTCACCCGAGGCCGAGGCGGCCAGCCATTCCTCCAGACGCCAATTCCCATCGGATTTTATCTCCCGGTAGTCCCTGGGCTCAAAAGTGCCAGTGCAGTCGATGCCTATTATAAATATATTTTCCAGGCTGGCCTGGTTTAACTTTAAAAGTTCGATCAGAGCCCTTGACTCGCAGGACCTCAGGATAACGCCTATCTTTTCACCAGGGGATGACTTCAGGGTAAGTTCGGAAACAAGCCGGGCTGAGTTGACCATGGCCACAGGGGCCAGCGGGTTTGCAGACTTCAGCCCTTCAACGGTTTTTACCAGCGACATTGCCACACTCTTTCCCGATCCGGTATCCAGGGGCGCCAGAAGCGCGCCGGCAATTCCGTCTGCCAGCATCCGCTCCAGGAAAGATTTCAGGGTATGGTTTACATCTTTTGCTTCAACAGGCAGATAATAATTTTTCATATTTGCGCCATCCCCCGTCCTATATTTCCCATCGCTTTTTCAGCGGATTGGGACCAAGTTTCTTTAAAACGGACACCATCTCATCAACTGTCTGGCCAAATAGCTTTCCCTCGGATGCGCTTATAAAGCGGAACCAGACCCTTTCCTTTTCAATGCCGAACATCTCCAGCGCCTCTCTCAGAACGGCTATCCTCCTCCGCGCCTTGTAATTGCCACTACCATAGTGGCAGTCCCCGGCGTGTCACCCTCCCACCAGTATTCCGTCAGCCCCGTCCAGCAGCGGTGTCAGCAGGTACAGGGGGTCAATGGACCCGGAGCACATCACCCGCACCAGCCTTATATTCGGTGGGTACTGTATCCTTGACGTTCCTGCCAGGTCCGCCCCGGCGTAGCTGCACCAGTTGCAGACGAGCCCCACAATGCTGGGCTCAAATTCTCCGGGCTTATCAACCCCCCCGCAGCCTTCTTTTTTAATCTGATCTTCAGCCGCCTGGTTCATCTCTTCATCCCCTTTATCTCAAATGCTAATTCTGATTAAATTACTAAAGTGCTTCTCTCATCATTGCCACCATCTGGTCCTTTTCATAGCCCTTCTGCTGTGACGCCCCGCTGGGGCAGGCCGCAACGCAGGCCCCGCAGCCCTGGCAGAGCACATCGGTGACCATGGCAACCCCGCTGAATTCATCCAGATATCTTGCGTTATAACTGCATACATTGACACATATTCCGCAGCCCACACAGATTTCTTCCTGCACAAAAGCCGTTATGGCTACGTTTTCCATTTTATCCTTGGCCAGCAGTGAGGCGGCCCTCATCGCGGCGGCATTGGACTGCACTATGGACTCGCTCAGCAGCTTTGGAGAGTGGTTAAGCCCGCAAAGATACAGCCCGTCGGCGGCAAAGTCCACCGGCCTAAGCTTAAGGTGGGCCTCCAGCAAGAATCCTTCGGCGTTAAGCGGCACCTTGAAAAGCCTGCTCAGCTTTTCATTGTCCCGGGCCGGGTCCACACCTGTGCTCAGCACAAGAACGTCGGCATCCACAGCCAGACGGTAGCCGGTAACATGGTCATCAAATTCAACGGTTATCTTATCCCCGCTTTCACTGACAACCGGCTCATTCCCGGGATCGTACCTGAAGAAGTTCACTCCAAGGCTCCGGGCCTCGGTGTAGTACTTCTCGTTCAGACCATAAACTCTAACGTCACGGTAAAGTATATAAACATTGACACCGGGTGATTGCTTTTTAATCCTCAGTGCGTTTTTTACCGCCTGTGAGCAGCAAATCCTGCTGCAGTAAGGCCTCTGTGGGTCTCTGGAACCCACGCACTGTATCATGACAACGTTTTTGACGCCGGCCAATTCCCCGGAAGACATTTTCTGCTCAAATTCTCTCTGGGTAAGCACCTTGCTGCTGTTTCCGTAAAGATAATCGGAGGTGGTGGCCTCGGAGGCGCCGTTTGCCAGTATGACGGCCCCGTGGGTTATTTCTTCCACCTTTTCGCCCACCCTGACGCGTGTCCTGTAGTTTCCGGGAAAGCCCGCCGCCTCGACTATCTCAGCCCCGGTGAAGACTTGTATTCGAGTGTTTAATGCGATTTTTCCGGTAAGTTCCGCCAGTATTTCTTCCGCGTTAAGGTCGTCCAGGGTGTATTTCATGCCGGCAAGCAGCCCGCCGAGCCTGTATTCTTTTTCCACCAGATAAACACCAAATCCCTGCTCGGCCAGTGACAGGGCCGCCGTCATGCCGGATGCCCCACCGCCCACCACCAGGCAGTTTTTGTTAATCTCGGTGTAGGTGGTTTCAATGGGTGAAAGCCTTAATGCCCTGGCCACAGCCATTTTAACCAGGTCCCTGGCCTTGGCCGTAGCCCTGTCGGGGTAATTCCTGTGCACCCAGGAGGAGTGTTCCCTGATGTTGACGTGCTCGTAAAGGTATTGGTTTAAGCCGGCCTCCCGTATGGCGTTCATGAAAAGCGGGGCGTGGGTTCTTGGGGTGCAGGAGGCCACCACCACCCTGTTTAATTTCTGCGATTTTATCCTGCGCTTTATCTTTTCTATGCTGTCCTGCGCGCATGCGAATAGAAACTCCTCGGCGAAAGCCACGCCCTTTAATCCCTTGGCGAATTTCACCACTGAAGGTACGTCAATCACGCTTCCTATATTTATGCCGCAGTTGCATACAAACACACCAACCCTTGGCTTTTCTCCCGAAACATCTTTCTCCGGAACAACAGTCTTGGACCTTGTGCGTGTCCCCCGGGAGTCCTGCAAAAGCCGGGATACGTACCCGGCGGCTGCGCTGCCGTCGATAACGGTTTCGGGAATATCCTTCGGGCCTGAAAACGTCCCGGCCACGAACACCCCCGGCCTTGAGGTTGTTCCCGGAAGACCTCCGTTCGCACAAAAGCCGTATTCATCCAGCTCAATACCGGCGGCCCCGGCCAGAGAGTGGATTCCTCCGGGGGGCTTCAGCCCCACCGAAAGAACCGCCATATCGAATTCCTCTTCAATGAATTTACCGTCATCTGTACGGTAGCGAATCATTACATTGCCTGTTTTTGGAATTTCCTTGACAGAGGAGACCATGCACTTAACGTAGCGCACCCCGTACTCTCCCCTGGCCCTCTCGTAATACTGCTCAAACCCCTTTCCGTACGCCCTGACGTCAATGCAGAAAATGGCCGACTCCAGTCCGGGAACGTGCTCCCTTGCCACTATGGCCTCCTTTGTTGCATACATGCAGCAGACGCCCGAGCAGTAATTCCTTTCCCTGCCCGGCTCCCTGGACCCGACGCACTGTATGAAGGCCACTTTGCGGGGCTCCCTGTTGTCCGACAGGCGGACCAGATGTCCCTGGAAGGGCCCGGAGGCGCTCAGCATCCTTTCAAACTCAAGGCTGGTAACCACGTTTTTAAACACACCGTATCCGAATTCTCCCCTGTCGGTGGCGTCAAATATCTCGAACCCCGGTGAGAGTATCACCGCTCCAACCTGAAGCTGAGCCGTTTCCTCTTTCATCTCCAGATTGATGGCCTTGCGCGGGCACTTGGACACACAGGAACCGCATGAAAGGCAGTTTTCCCCATCTATAACGTAGGCGTTGGGAAACGCCTGGGGGTAGGGTTTGTATATCGCCTTGCGGGTGTCCAGCCCCTGGTTGAATTGGTTGCTTACCACCTGATCGCAGGCAGTTTCGCACCTGCCGCAGCTTACGCAAAGGTCCATGTCAACAAACCTTGGATGTTTTATAATGGTGGCGGTGAAATTGCCCGGGCTGCCGGTTAAATCTGCCAGCTCGGCTAGGGTAATAACCTCGATGTTAAGGTGGCTGCCTATGTCCACCACCCTTGGAGACAGAATGCACATGGAGCAGTCATTGGTGGGAAAGGTCTTGTCCAGCATGGGCATTGTGCCTGCAATGCTGGGGCGGCGCTCCACAAGGTATACCATGTAGCCGGACTCCGCCAGGTCAAGGGCCGCCTGCATGCCTCCTATTCCCGATCCCACCACCAGTACCACGCCGGTGGTATTGTTTTTTTGCATACCCGGATCAGTCAAACAGTCCACCTTCTTTAATGAATTTAAACAGTGTGATTTTAAATTTAGCCACAGAGAGCACAGACTTTAGCTTATTGAGGCCAAAAGCGCCGCCAGCATCTGCCCCTTTTCAAAACCTTTTTGCTGCGTCGCGCCGTTGGGACAGGCAACCACGCATGCCCCGCAGCCCTGGCAGAGCACCTCGGTAACCATGGCCACCTTTTCCTGTTCGTTCATATGTCTTGCCTTATATCCGCAGGCCTTGACACAGATCCCGCATCCCCCGCATTTCCTGGGGTTGACCATTGCCACGATGGGGACGTTTTCCAGTTTTTCTTTTGAAAGAAGGGTCACTGCCCTCATAGCCGCCGCATTGGCCTGAACAATTGTTTCCTTTAATGACTTTGGAGCATGGGCGGTGCCGCACATGTACATTCCGTCGGCGGAAAAGTCCACAGGCCTCAGTTTCATGTGGGCCTCCAGCAAGAACCCGTCTGCGTCCAGGGGAACCTTGAAAATCCTGCTGATCTTTTCATTGTCCTCCCCAGGCTCCACTCCGGTGCTCAGCACCAGCAGGTCCGGCTCTATTACAACCGGCAGGTGAAGTATATGGTCCTTCACCATCACTTCCAGGCCGCTATCCTTTAAACGTACGTCAGGGCCTTCATTTTCATCGTACCTGATAAATATTACGCCGCTCCTCCTGGCCTCGGTGTAGTATTTTTCCAATAGTCCATAGGACCTGATATCTCTGTAGAGAATAAATACATTTGCAGCGGGGTTGGTCTTTTTTAGCTGAAGGGCGTTCTTAAGCGCCTCCTGGCAGCAAACCCTGCTGCAATACGGCCTTTCTTTGCTGCGCGATCCCACGCACTGTATCATGACTATGTTTTTAAAACCACCCAGCCGGCCTCCGTGTATCATGTCTTCAAGCTGTGTCTGTGTGATTACACGGTCGCTTTCTTCCAGGCAGAACTGTCTTGTTTTAATTTCCCTGGCCCCGGTGGCCAGAATAACCACACCGTGTTCCAGTTCCCGGGCTGCCCCATCTACATCCACCCTGGTTTTGTAATTGCCGGGGAAACCGCTGAATTCCAGCACTGAGGCCATTGTCAAAACCTCTATCTTATCGTTGCTGCCAACCGAATCAATAAGTGTGTCGACAAAATCAGCCGGGTCTTCTCCGCTCAGTGTGAATTTCATGTCCCTGGCCCTTCCGCCCAGCTTCCCTGTCTTTTCAAGGAGATAGACTCTGTAACCCTGGTCGGCAAGTGAAAGAGAGGCTGTCATCCCGGCCACGCCACCTCCCAACACCAGTGCGGAAGGGTTGACTTCAACGTACGTGGGGGCCACGGGCTTTAACAGGCGGGATTTGGCCACAGCCATGCGGACCAGGTCCTTGGCCTTCCTTGTGGCTTCGGCCGGGCGCTCCCTGTGAACCCAGGACGAATGTTCTCTTATGTTGACATGTTCGTAAAGGTATGGATTAAGCCCGGCCTCCCGTAGTGCGCTCATAAACAGAGGAGCGTGGGTCCTGGGGGTGCAGGATGCCACCACCACCCTGTTGATGCCCTTCTCCTTTATTATTGACTTTATCTTTTCGATGCTGTCCTGGGAGCAGGTGAACAGGAATGTGTCTGTGTATGCCACGTCTGATAATGTCTTGGCGTATTCGGCCACAGCGGGCACATTAATCACACTGCCTATGTTTATGCCGCAGTTGCATACAAATACTCCTATACGGGGTCTTTCACGGCGGACATCTCTTTCGGGAGGGTATTCCTTCTTGCTGGTGCAGGTGCCGCGGCTTTCGCCCAGCAGCCTGGAAACGTATCCGGCCGAGGCGCTGGCCTCCACCACCGTTTCTGGTATGTCCTTGGGGCCTGCAAAAATCCCACCGGCAAAAATTCCCTCCCGCGAAGTTATACCCGGGGCCAGCTCTTTGCTCTTGCAGAATCCGTAGCAGTCCAGGTCAACTCCATATTGACTGGCCAGCACCACTGAATCAGAGGTGGTCTTCAGTCCCACCGAAAGTACCACCATGTCGAACTCTTCGGTTACCGGAGCCCCGTCCTCGGGGGCATATCTTATAATAAGGATGCCGCTTCCGTCCGGCTTGCCGGCAACCTCGTATATACGGCTGTGTATGAATCTGACACCATGCTCATCCCGGGCCCTGGTGTAATACCTCTCAAAATCCTTTCCATAGGACCGCATATCCATAAGGAATATGGTGGTCTCCAGTGGATCTCGGCTGTGCTCCTTGGCTATTACGGCCTCCTTGATGGCGTACATACAGCAAACCGAAGAGCAGTATCCCCGCCCTATCCTTTCGTTCCTTGAGCCCACGCACTGTATCCAGGCTATCCTGCGGGGCTCCTTTCCGTCCGACGGCCTCACCATATGCCCCTGGTAAGGTCCCGAGGCGCTTAAAATTCTTTCGAATTCTATACTGGTTACAACGTTTGGCAGCTTTTTATACCCGAAGTATTCCAGTTCCGAAGGGTCGTATGTGTCCCCGCCGGGGTTTAAGAGAACTGCCCCCACTTCCAGTGTTATTGTCTCATCCCGCATACCGTGGTCTATGGCATTGGGCAGGCAGACTTTCACACACTCAAGGCACTGTGAGCAAACTCCGCAGTTAAGGCACCTTTCTGCCTCTTCGGAGGCCTCAGTCTCTCCAAGGGCAGACACAACCTCGTCAAAACACTTTATTCTCTCAGACGGGTCCGACTGGGCGGGCTCATGCCTCTTTATCGGGATCTGGAAGTGAGTGGCTGGAAAATCAACAACCTTATCTTCTTCTCTTTCTTCTGCCGCTGTTTCTTCCCGTGGTGCATCACCGGCGCTTAAACACCTGTCAATTGAAGCCGCCGCAAGCTTTCCGGCCCCTATGGCCTCAATAACGGTGGCCGGTCCTGTGACAGCGTCACCGCCGGCGAATACCCCGGCCAGGCTGGTGGAAAGAGTATATTTGTCGGCCTCGATCCTGTAGCCCCTTCCCAGCGCCGCCTCAAGTCCTTCAATTTTCTCCGGCACCTGTCCCACCGCCACTATTACCGTGTCCACCTCAACGCTGAACTGGCTGCCCGCTACCGGCACGGGGCTCCTGCGCCCGCTGGAGTCGGGTTCCCCAAGGCTGTTCTCAATAAATTCAATTCCGGCAACCTTGCCGTTTTTTTCGAAAAATGCCAGGGGGCCCACCAGTGTCCGGAAGACTATTCCCTCTTCCCTGGCCTCGTGAATTTCATCCTTGGCGGCCGTTATTTCCTCAAATGTCCTCCTGTAGTAAACCGTGACCTCCGCAGCCCCGTTCCTTAACGCGGTCCTGGCCGCGTCCATGGCCGTATTGCCGCCGCCAATAACCGCCACCCTGCGCCCTGTTTCAACCTTCTCTCCGCTGTTCACCCTGGACAGGTAGTCAACGCCTATCAGCACCCCTTTCAGGTCCTCTCCGGGGATGTTGAGCTTCTGTCCCTTTTGAGCCCCGATGGCGATAAAAACAGAGTCATATCCCTGCTGCTTGATGTCCTGCACGGTAAGGCCGGGCCCCAGCGGGGTGTTTGTTTTTATTTCGACTCCCAGTTTTTTAAGAAGTTCTATTTCCTGATCCACTATTTTTTTAGGAAGCCTGTACTCGGGGATGCCGTACCTAAGCATTCCCCCGGCTTTTTCCCTGGCCTCAAAAACTGTTACGCCAAAGCCTCTTAGCACCAGCTGGTACGCTGCAGACAGTCCGGCAGGCCCAGATCCAATCACGGCCACCTTTTTGCCGTTTTTTGGGGCCACATCCGGAAGAGGTAATTGATCGACATTCTGATAAGCCAAGTCAGAGGCTGTTCTTTTCAAGTGTCTGATATTTACCGGCGAGTCTACCCTGCCGCGGTGGCAGGCGGCCTCACACGGGTGGGTGCATACCCTTCCGCAAACAGCCGGAAGTGGGTTATCCCTGTATATTGTCTGCCAGGCCTCTATGAATTTTTTCTGTTTGATTAACTGAACATAGCCCTGAACGTTTATCCCTGCCGGACACGCGTTGCGGCACGGCGGGGCGCCCTTATTGTCTATGGCGAAGGCGGTGGGCATGGCCTGGGGGTAAAGCTTGTACGCGGCCTTTCTTTTCCCAAGTCCGGCGTCGAACTGGTTGGGAACCTCCACCGGGCAAACCCGGGCGCACTCCCCGCACCCGGTGCACTTTTCCATGTCCACATAGCGCGCCTTTTTAACCACCTTAACGTTAAAATTACCGGCCTGCCCGTCTATGCTCTCCACACGGGCCCCGGTAATCAGCTCGACATTAAGGTGCCGGCCCACATCAACCAGTTTTGGTGAAACAATGCACATGGCACAGTCGTTGGTGGGAAAGGTCTTGTCCAGCCTTGACATGATCCCGCCTATGGCCGTCTTTTCCTCCACCAGGTATACCTTTATTCCGGACTCTGCAAGGTCGAGGGCGGACTGCATACCGCTAATACCACCGCCGACTATGCATACCGCACCTTTTTTGGGGGCACTGGCCTCTGTCACAATCAAAGCCTCCAATCTTACGCTTCTGAAGCAATTACTATTTCGCTATAAAAGTGAAATTTCAATATCTCTTAACTGAAATTATACCACCACTATTTATTCATAATCAAGTATTTCAGGAACTTAAATTACGCTATAACTATATATTACGAAATATCAACTATCTTTATCAAATGCGTAAAAAAGTAATAGTATTTACGACAATTTTCACCAATAAAACCCTTGTTTTCCGCGCTTTCTGACAATAGCTTAATAATATAAACACCCGTCAACATTGCATCCGGGTCAAAATAGGGGGTTTTTACGGATTGCTTCGGGTGGTCAGCGTAATTTCAATTCTGGCGAAAAAAAACAAGACTGAAATTTTCACTGGGATACAACCACGTTTTATTAAATTTAAAGATTTCGCCAATAGGTATTTGTCAATAAAAATCGAATATTTTTATTGTTTGGGGGTTGATTTAAAATGAACGCAGGTAAAAAAATATGCGCTGTTTTTGTTGCCTGCTCTTTGCTGGTCCTGGCGGTTGGCATTTTATTTGCGATGCCGCGGATTTTGGAGAATTACAGGCTGTCTGTCCAGGAATGGGTGGCTGCGGATGCGGCCGGAAGGATAAATACTTACATCAGCGCAGCGTCAGCAGAGCTGGCAGAAGCCTCCGCCAGCACACCCCCGCAGATCTGGGAAGCCGCAGGCAGGCAGCCGGACCTTTCTCAAATCAAGAGAAAGTCTTATTTCTTCAATGAATATTTTCTCTTCAATAACTCCGGCGAAATTGTCAGGCCATCCCCGGCAAATTCTGCCTATTTAAAGCTGCAGCCGCCCCTCCGGACAGCCGATAACAGGCCGGGCAGTCCTTTCCCGGCGGCCCTTACCGGGCCCGACGGAAAAAAAACCGTTGCGCTGATTGCTCCTTTGCTTAATGCCAGGGGGCAACAGATCGGCTGGCTGGCGGGTTCTGTTAACTACAATGCACTCCGGGCGGAACAGGACCCCATTTTTCCGTCTGGCGAAAAAATTACACTGCACCTTTCCGATGGCGAAAGCCTTGTGCCATTACACGGGGATGCCGCCGCCGAAGTTTTGAATTCAAATGTAGTAAACAGGATACCTGCGGAAAGATACATATATACGGGGAATATCTCACTGGTTTCCGCCAGTGCCGGATTCCCGGGCTGGTGGGTGGTTGCAGTCAGGCACCGCGCTCCGGCAGCCGCCGTTTTCGCTGCTGACAACCAAAAGATTACCCTGCCGGCTGTTTTTATTTCTATTATTTTGGTGACGGTGTGTGCCTTTTACGTAAGATCCCTTATAGCGCCGGCGGAAAAGATCATATCAAAACTTGGCGCTATTACCGGAGACAGCCGGGCGGACGCTGATTCCCTGGCCAGTGGACTGGACGCCCTGACTGGAAATGCCGGTGTTCTGGACAATGTTCCAATAGGCATTATGGTGGTGGACAGCGAGGGAATAATAAAAATATTCAACAAAGAAGCAGGAGAAATAACGGGGCGGGATCCTTCGTCAGTGACGGGGAAAACTGTAAAGGAATTCTTCCCCAGCAACTATCAAAATTATATAATGGAGTCCATAATCACCCGGAGGGAATTCCTGGGACTAAGAAGCATTATAATGGTGGGAGATTTTTTTAAAGAGCTGCTTATGAATGTGAGCCCGCTGTACAAAG
This sequence comes from Bacillota bacterium, assembly GCA_049323915.1. GTDB lineage: Bacteria > Bacillota > Desulfotomaculia > Desulfotomaculales > Desulfocucumaceae > BRHc4a. The sequence continues at coordinate 109,932 of JBMOPC010000001.1, read as the reverse complement.
GCGGGACCGTTACTGGGGCGGCGGCCACAATGCAGGATGTCACACCCCAGAGAAAGCTTATAGAGGTAAAGGCTGCTTATACCCTTTCCAGGGATCTTGCCCTTCAAAAGGACCTTGATTCCGCAGTGGAGGTAATAGCAAAGTCAGCTGCGGAGATGGTGGATATTGAGCATATTGCTGTTTTTATCGCCGACCGGTGTGAAAATCTTATCATCCGGTCTTCATTTGGCATCCCTCAAAAAACAGTGTCACAATACAACGCCAGCCCTTATAAAACAACGGGGCCGGAGGTGGCGGACCTGTACCGGAGCCACGCGCCTCTTTTGCACGGGGACGTCAGGAACAGGCAAAACCTTAAACCAATGTTGATATTGCCTGATGTAATGTCATTTTATTCATTCCCCATTTACCGCGACGAACAGCTGATTGGGCTTATAAACCTTTACAGCGGGGAAAAAGACAAGCTTTCCCGCGAGAGAATATATCTGATCCGATCGCTTTCCAGCCAGATAAGCGCGGCCATAACCAATTTCCACGAGTTTCAGAAAATGAGGGCCATGGCGTCTGTGGACGGACTCACCGGACTTTTTAACAAAAAGTACTTTCTGGAGAGCATTGATGCGGAAATAAAGAATGCCAACTTTGGTAACCCCCTGTCGCTGGCCATACTGGACATAGACTATTTTAAAAATGTTAACGACAAGCACGGCCATCAGACCGGAGATCATGTGCTGGTGGAGGTCTCCTCCATGCTGCGTCAGTCCCTTAGAGAAAGCGATATTATTTGCAGGTACGGGGGGGAGGAGTTTGCGGTAATCATGCCGGGAACCCCCAGGGGCAGGGCGCTGGAAGTCATGGAGAGAGTCAGGTCAACGGTTGAAGGTGCTTTGATGGCAGCAAGCGGCCATGAAACACTGTCTGTAACAGTATCCTGCGGGGTGGCCTGCTGCCCGGAGGACGCCGGGGATGCCGGCCAGCTTATTTTTCACAGCGACACAGCCCTGTACACTGCCAAAAGGACCGGCAGGAACAAAGTTGTGGTCTATGGCCCTGATCAGATCATGACGGTGTGAGCAAAAACCGGAGGCTAAGCCGCCCCCGGTTATTTTTTTAATTATACAGTTTTTCCGCCAGGTAATACATTTTAACCGTATAACCGGCTTCAAGTATTGTCAATATGATATCGTCGGCGCTTATGCCATTGCTTTCGCACACCACGATATCCTCGCCCTGCCCCGGCTTGTAGTCAAGCAGATCAACTCCGCTGCACTTCAGAATTTCGCGCAAATCGGATTGTTCACAGCCCGGACAATTAAACCGCCCGACTTTTATCGCCACCAGGCTCACGCACGATTCCCCCCGCAATAAATTCTTGCTCGGCGGTTTTTTTCTTTCTATAAAATTGTGTGCATTTTGTATGCTATACGGATAGTTTAATAAAATTATTGACATAGGTCAATATCTCCAGTCAAAAATTTTCAATTGTCTTTTTCTTCCGGTACTATGAATACAGGGCAAGACAGCTTATTGATCAGTTCTTTTAAGTCCAGCCGCATTTTGCCCGAGATGTAGCCAGCCGGCAAAACAATGGCGTCAAAGGGGCCGTGCCGCCTGAATGCCGATATTACTGCGCTCACCGGCCCTCCGGCCTCACTCACTGCGGATAACTCCAAACCCAGTTCCCAGGCCGTTTTTACGGCATCTTCCAGTAAACTTACGCCCTCTCTTTCTTTTTGGCCCCTCATGTAGCTGAAAAAAAGGTCCAGCATCCGCTGGTCGCTTATCCACTCGTCCCCCAGCATGTTTACGCTTTCCGGCAAGCTTATGCTGAGCGCAGTCAGTGAAGCGTTGTTTGATTTGGCCATCACCGAAGCCAGCATCACAGCCTTTGAATTGACCCGGGTTCCCCCCAGCACCAAAAGTATTTTTCTGAACAAGCCAGCTGGACCTCCAATTCTTTAATTGAAGCTATTCGTCCATGGTTCCGGAAGGAAACAGCACAACCAGTGTTCCTGCATACACCCCGTCGTCGTCATACACCGGAGCAATCTCGCATATAAGCCCGTATGACTGCATTTCTATTCTCTTTACCGACCCTGAGCCTATGTTTTCATAAACAGCCTCGGCCAGGTCGGGGCGAACCACATCAATGCTGGCGCCTTTGTTCAGGCTTCCCAGGAAGCATCTGGCCATCAGATTGGCCATGCTGACTTCATGGTTTTTGTCCACATAGAGTACGCCTTCCGGTATTATTTCTATAAACTTGCCCAGCACCGCCCTAATTGTCTTTTCTTCTTTTGCGTTAACCCTGATTACAGTAAGGGAGCCAAGTATTTTACCCTTCTTTATTATCGGGGAGTGAATGGCCTCCAGGAATTTGTCAGGCATCTTAAGAGTAAAAATGTGCGATTTTTCCTTTTCGTCATGTATGTCTTCAATATGACCCAGTATTTCATTCAACTTTATTCCCACCAGCGAGCTTTTTCTTTGGGAAAATATTTCATGGGCCGAGCTGTTGGCAAAAATTATGCGCCCCGAGTTGTTGGTTATAATAACGCCTTCATTGATCTGGTTGAAAATGGCGAAATCAATGTTTTCAAAATATGTCCGGATGCTGTTTACCCCCCACAGCTCCACCAGCAGCTGGTACAGGCAGCAGTAAAGCGCGAACACCAGGAACAGTATCGCAATAGTCCTGAATGTTTCAAAATTGTTTTCTTTAAAGAAAAAATACAGGCGCCAGGGCTGGTCTCCAACTTCGCTGTACAGTACGTTGTACTGCTCCCTGTTGACGAAAAATCTTTTGTTCGTGCCGTCGAATTCTCCAATTTTCTCTTTGTCAAAGGGCCAGAACACCGGATAATTATTGCCGTCAAACACCGCAATTTTATAATGCTTGTTTATAAACTCATGCATCATTTCCTTTTGGTACTGATCTATTTTAAAGTCCACCACCATTGTTCCCCCGGCCTCACCGCTCCCGCCGGGGAGCCTGACCAGCCCGCTTACAATATTCAGATGGGAGGAGGGATCGGTATGGACGCCCGATATGGTTGCCCTCTGCGAAACTCTTTCCCTGATCAGGCTTTTTACGGGGAGTGGGACATCATTGCCCCGGGGGTGCAGTGATGCTCTGACTGAGCCGTCAGGTTTCAGAATATACACATTTACTATACGGTGGTCAAAAGCTGAAATTGTTTTTAATGCCTCACCCGGGTTTTCGCCTCTGTTGTCATATTTTTTGCCTGCGTTTTCCGACACAGCCTTAAGGTCGTTCAAGAATAGGGTGGTTTTGTTTATGGCTATCTGCTTGATGCTGTCTTCATGATTGTTGAGGATGTTCTTTAAAAAGCCGAATTCCATTATGCCCAGCACGATAATCACGCTAAGGAAGAAAACCACTATAAACATTGGCGCAGTGTTTTTAAATTCGGGGAATCGTTTCATACAACCTCTCCCGGCCCAGTTTTATTTGATCAGGCCCTTTTTAGCCGCTACGGTGAGGGCCTCCTCAACGGTGCTGACCTTCAGCTTTGAACAGATCCCGTTTAATCTCCTCCTGAAGGTGGACAGGCTTATGAAAAGCTGATCGGCAATTTCTTTCTGGTTTTTTCCCGACGAAAGAAGCTGCAGTATATTAATTTCAACCTCCGACAGCCCGGGGTCGGAAAGGTTTAAAAGTTTGTCCGTTCCCAGCCCGGGGTATATATATGTTCCTCCCCTGTGGGTCATTATTATGGCCGATCTAATTTCCTCGAAAAAAGCGTATTTGGGCACAAACCCGCTGACGCAGGACTCCATGGCCTTTTTGATGAATATGGCGTCATCATAAGTGGTAAGGGCCACAAAACTTATCCCCGGGTGCTTTTCCTTAATCCTGGCGCACAGTTCCAGCCCATCACCATCGGGCAGGCCTATATCAAGGAGCAAAACATCCACTTCCCCGTTTGCTCTGTCAATGGCTTCCTGAAATGTGCCCGCCTCGGCCACAACCGTCATGTTTTCTTCAAGTTCGATAAGCTTTTTAAGTCCCTGCCGGAATACGTTGTGATCTTCAACCAGCATTATCTTTATTTTCAAAACTTCAACCTCCTTCCGATGAGGCCGGAACTGTGAGGACTACCCTAAAACCTTTCTTGCCGCCGTAAAAGATGATATCGCCGCCGATCAGATTGGCGCGTTCCTTCATGCCCCACAGACCGTTCCCCGCCGTGAAATCTCCTGCGTCGCCGCCATTGTCCGATATCTCTATCTTTAAAGTATCGCTGGATACTGTAAAGTCAATATCCACCTCGGTTGACCTTGAGTGCTTGGACACGTTTGCAAGGGCTTCCTGTATAATCCTGTATATGATGATCTCGTCCTTCTTTTTGACCCTCAGGGATCTGTCCTGGTACAGAACGTAAACCTTGATGTTGTTCAGCCTCTCGAAAGTGGAAATGTATGACTCTAGCGCCGAGATCAGGCCCACCCTGTCTATAAGGTAAGGGTGGATGTCGTTCATAATCCCCCTCATTTCAATGGCTGCGTTCTGGCAGTGCGACTGAAGGGTGGTGAGGCTGTCCTTCCAATCCCCGGGGGGGGCGTTATTAAGCCTCATTATATATTCCAGGGAATGAATCATGGTTGACATATGCCTGCCAATCCAGTCGTGGATCTCTATGGAGATCCTTTTTCTTTCGGTTTCAAGTGTATCCAGCAGCATATGCTTGTCCTTCTGGGCCTCGGCAAGGGACGCCACCATGATGGCGCCGCATGAATAATTCAGAAAGAATACCGGAAGATAGTCCGCCACCAGCTCCAGTTTTCTCCCGCCGTGAATATAGGTAACGCGGTGATTTGTCAGTTCCTGGCCCCTCAAGATCACATTGTTCAGCGGATCGGTGGCGATCTGCAGCTGCGGAAAAAGCGCCGGCACCTCGCCCAGATTCTTTCCAGTCAGGGTCTCCGGAGATATGCCAAAAAACTCGGCGGCATACCTGTTTAACTCTATGACAGATCCATTCCGGTCCACTATAAGCACCGCATTTTTTATATGGCCGGCCAGCTTTCCCAGGTAGAGGTGCCGGACTATGAAAGGCTTCAGTGCCGATGTGAGCTGATAGGCAAGGGCTGACAGCACCAGCAGCATAAATACCAGTGCAAAGGTAACCCTGCCGCCGGCGCCTATTATATTTCCCTCGATATATTCCTGCATTTCATTGCGGCCTGCGGCTGTTACACTGTCGGCCTTATTTTTCAGATCTTTGGCATAATCCTTGTGGCGGAGCTGAAGGTACTTTATATCGGCGTCACGGCCGCTTTTAGACTGTATAAGAGGTACAACTTCCTTTTCAACAAAGGAGGAATATGCTCTGGTATATTCAATCAGCTCCTCCACTTCCTGTTTTTTGGAGGGGCTTGCAACATTAAGAAGTTCCATTTGATTTTTTATGGTTACAGCGCTGTTTCTCCTGAAATCATCCAGGTTCCTGATATCCGAAAAAAGGATGTAGTCCTGTACATTTTCGGTGAGTTTAATGACTTCTGTATAAACTTTGCCATATTGGACTTCACGCTTGAAATTCAGGTCAAGCTCCCTGGACACTTTTAAAGATGCAAAAGACTGTTTAAGGAGGTATGCCGTGATTGCCAGCAATAAAATAAGCAATATAGCCAGTAGATATAATTGTCTTTTATTTAATAACATATAGCCCACCAATTAGATTATTTGTTAAATACTGTTCAGTATATTAAACATCACTCATTGTTCTTTCGACACCGGAAAATGATTTCCTCTTTAATGGCCGAGGATATAAATTCCTCGCTGCGCCGGTCTAAAAGCCTGCCGCCCAAAAAACGAAAACTGACACAAAAGTGTCAGGGGTATGACACATACATGTCAGGTGGGCGACACATATCTGTCGGGTGGCTGACATCTTAATTTCATTGTGTAAATCAAAAGAGCCACACTCCATTAACTGCATTGACCCTTTAATCAAAAGGTTTTAAATTATGATTGACAACATGGTTTCGCAGTACATCTTAAAATAAATATTTTATCGGCGGGGAGTTTTATGATCGAAAATGCAATTGTTCAAAATGATCAAATAGAGAAACTTATCAAATGGTATGGCTGGATTTTCATACTGGTGTTGTGCCTTACCCCCGTAGTTTTCGTGCTGCTGCCAGTATTGATGTATAATGTAAGTTATTTTAACAGGATGATAAAAAGCTCAAAAATACCACAGGAAGTTTCAATCCAGGGATATTTATTAAATTGCAGACTGGAGAGAAAAAATGTAGACGGACTGAATGCCATTACAGGGGATATTTTAGTTAATTCAGGAGGCAGACAAATAGACTGCAGTTTTTTAAAGTATGCACGAAAGGGGGAAATTGTACCTCAAATCGCGCCGGATAGTGAAGTGGTGGTGGCAGGCGCATATGACGAAAAGGGAGTTTTAAGAGTATCGGCCATTACAGACAATAAATCCGGGAAGTTATACTCTACCATGCCCACCTTGTCGGTTTACTAACTGCAAAAGAAGTTGTCCCAAAGTGAGGTGAAATATAAAAAAAATTAACCCGCTATATTTTATCTAATTATCTTATCGAAGGGGTGTTATCAGAAATGAGTGTGGATGCAAAGACTGTTGAACGGCAGGAGAATTTCGGGAAGGCTGTATTGGAGGCTATACCCGGCCTGCTGCTGGTGGTTGTGGTGGCTGTTATCGCCTGGTACGGCGACGCTTACCTGAAGAAAAACTACAAAAAGTTTTATGATGTAGTCCTTCTGAACTACGTGCTTCTGGCCATTATTATAGGTATGATTATCCGCAACACCGTTGGCATACCGAACGTATTGGAACCGGGCCTGAAATACTCCACCGTTATGACCAAGACTGGTATAGTGGTAATGGGCACAAAGTACACCCTTGCCTCCCTGGTCAAGGTGGGAACCGTAAGCATGGTTTTCATCACCATAACGCTTTTCGGCACCGTTGCCCTCCTTTTTGCCATACGCAAACACTTCAAAATGAGCGATGAGCTTGGCGGCTGCCTAGCCTCCGGGTTTTCTGTCTGCGGCGTGTCGGCCATTGTTGCCACCGGCCCCGCCTTAAGGGCCAGGGGCCAGGAGATGGCTTACGGCATTGCGACGATACTTATTTTCGGGATGCTGGCGCTGTTCACAATGCCATATATAGGACACGCGCTGGGACTTACCCAAAACCAGTTCGGGGCCTGGGTTGGAGTCGGTATCGTCAACTCGGCGCAGGTTCTGGCTGCAGGTTTCGCCTTCGGAAAGGAAGCAGGTCTTTTGGCGGGTATATTCAATATGGGGCGCGTCGTCCTCCTGCCCTTTGTTGTTCTGGCCGTTGTTCTTATTGTTCTGCGCGGGTCCACTTCCAGCAGCGAAAACATCAATAAGACCCAGTTCATCATGGACAAATTCCCATTGTTCATCATCGCCTTTATGCTGGCAGTTCTGGCAAACACCGCCGGAATGTTCACCAAGGCCGAGCTTCTAATGGCCGACAAGGTTATGATTTGGGCTTTCTCTCTGGGCTTTGCCAGCATAGGACTTACAACAAGGTTCTCCGATATGAAGGCGGCCGGTAAGGACGGCATCATACTCGGCTTTATAGTGGGCCTTGTCAAGGCGGTGCTGGCGCTGATTGCCATCAAGTGGTTCCTGCCGCTGTAAAGTAAAGCAGTATTCATCAAGGAGGTGTGTTTCATGTCCGACCCCAGGAGTGAAGACCGCAAGGTCCGTAAGCAGGATTACATGGTTATAGGGCTGGGCGTTTTATTGCTGATGGTTGTTAAGGTGGCTGTCTGATTAATAAGGAAGTTGATTGGTGTGGCAGGGCGGTTATAAAAAGACCCAACCCTGCCATAATAATTTAAACTGGTTTTCAGGAGGTCTGCTGTGTTCAAGAAGATTCTGGTGGCGCTTCACGGAAGCGAATCCCTGAAGTCAGTGGAAAAAATGGTCTGGCTGATAAGCCGGCAGCATGTCCCTGTAACATTGATTCACGTGCTTGAAACCGGACTGTCTCACTATGGTTACATGGATACGCTGGCCAGTTCCGTAACCAAGGACCAGTTTGTAAAATACATAAATGAGCTGGCGGAGGAGCAGAAAAACAGCGCCTTTGAGCTGTTTGACAGGGCCGCTGGATCAGATGAGTTAAACACCAATTATATGACGGCCGGGGGGAAAACGGGGCCTGAAATTGTAAAAGAGGCTGAGTCAGGACAGTACGACTTGGTTATGATTGGCAGAAAGCAGGGGGTTAAGATTGGCAATACCTCCACTAAAACCAGGGAGTATCTAATCGCCAGGCTACCGTGCTCACTGTTTATTTTCAACTGAAAATATTTTGTGATAAGGCGCGTAAAGGTGGAATAGCTTTTCGCGCCTTGCTGCTTTTATGCTTCCATTTTTTTTGTAAATATGGTCGTTCAATGTCAAATAACTGATATAATATTAGCTGACGGGCGATTTAAAGCCATAACGGGAGAGGTAGCATTTTGCAGATCAGCAATTTACATCTTCTGATAAAAACATTTCCCGGAATACTGCTGATGTTTGCCATCGCCGTTTTCACCAGGGGCGGAACTGACATAGGCATTCCCCAGTGGGCCGGGCTGGAGACTTATTTTGCGGGCAATGCATACGCCAAAAAATTCCTTATCGACATTCTGCGCCTTAATTACATACTGCTTTCAATTGTAGCCGGTATGATTATAGGCAATATATTCGGCATACCTTCCTGGGCCCAGCCGGGGATTAAAACATCCCGCGTGTTTATAAAGCTGGGGGTTATTCTCCTCGGGTCGCTTTACAGCATCACCGACGTGGTGCTGCTTGGCGGCAAAGCGGTAATCATAGTGCTTGCATTTGTTTTTTTGACCCTTTCCTTTACCATGTGGCTGGGTAAAAAGTATGGTATGGACCCGGGGTCGGCGGCCGTGCTTTCAGCCGGGACCGCGGTATGCGGCATATCGGCCATCGTGGCCACAGCTCCCGCAGTAAGGGCCAAAACCACCGACGTTGTTTTTTCCATTGCCACCATACTTTCCTTTGGGCTGGCGTCATTGTTTATTTTTCCAATAGTGGGATACATGGCGGGCTTAAGCCCTCACCAGTTCGGAGTGTGGGCCGGCACCGGCATTCTAAGCTCGGGCCAGGTGCTTGCAGTCTGCCTGGCATTTGACCCCGGCACGGCCAGCCAGCCGTCCATTAGTCTCAAAACCGGCGAGATATACAATCTGGTGAGGGTTATTTTTCTTCCCTTTGTTGTCCTGGCACTGGCGGTTTATACCAGCCGCCAGGCCAAGCAGCCTGATGACGACTTCAATATCAACACTGGTCTATGGAGCAGGTTTCCGGTTTTCGTAATAGGTTTTCTGGTTATGGTGCTGCTTACATCTTTCGGCGTTCTGGGGCCTACCACCCCTCCATCCCCGGAGCTGATTCTGATCAGGAAGCTTTACAGCTGGTTCTTCGCCATCGGCCTCACCGGCCTCGGCATGCAGATTTCAATTGCAGAACTTAGGAAAGCCGGGGGCAAACCCCTGGCCGTGGGCACCACGGCCGCCTTTCTAAAAGCCGTGGTGGCATTAATAGTGGTGTTGTTGATAATTCCCGAGCAGCCATAAAACCGGGGGGGCAAGTCATGAGAGAAAAAATTCCCCATAATCAAGAAGGCCATGCTGACAGTGACCGCCACCGTGTTATGCTGTTTGCCACCGAAAGGGCCGAGGACTACGTGGTGTTGTCTCTGGCACTTGTCATTCTGATAATCATACTGGTATTTTACTAACAGCTATGGTGCTGCTTTTCAATTAAATTGTCACCTGGACTGACAATATTTTTTAAAGGGCCTTTTGAGGCTCTTTTTATTATATTTTCCTGCTTTCCAGCATGAAGGGCTTCAGCGCTCCGTCATGGCTGAAAAGTTTTTTATAGGACATGCCCACCATTATAAGGCAGCCTATGGCAACGGCCGCCGCAATCATCAGCATGACCACTATCTGGTATCTCACCGCCTCCCTGGGGTCTGCACCGCCCAATATCTGCCCGGTCATCATTCCAGGCAGGCTGACCAGTCCCACCACCATAAGGGAGTTGATGGTGGGGGTCATGCCCGCTCTAAGGGCTTCCCTGACGCTGTGCCTGACGGCTTCCCAGGGTGTGGCCCCGAAGGTAAGCATTGCTTCTATTTCAGATGCCCTTGACCTTGCCTCGCTGTACAGCCGGTCCAGAGAAATGGCTATGCCGTTCATGGAGTTTCCAAGGATCATGCCGAAGATAGGTATGACGATTCTGGCGGAATACCAGGGATCAGGGGAAATAATCAGTACCGTCACAAATGACCCGACGAGGTAGGTGCTGGCCAGCAGGGAGACAAATGCAAGCGCGCCTGGATAATATGGTACGCTGGGGGTTCGCTTTACCGCAGTTTTTGAAGCTATAAAACACATTACTGTTATCAATACTAAAACCAGCCACAGGCTGTTGATGCTAAAAATGTATGTAAGGGCATACCCCACCAGCGTAAGCTGCACAAAAGTCCGGACGGTGCCCCAGAGCAGCGGCTGTAAGAGGCCCAGCTTTAAAAAGGAGGATATTCCTCCTGTTATAAGCACCAGAATTACTGTAAAGGCCAGTTGGTAGTTCGATATAGGAATAGTGGAATTATCCATTACTGATCACCTCCACTGTTTGAATCAATGTCCAGGAATGAGACCTTGGGCAGGTAATTGTAAGCATTGTTATGGGTGACCAGTATCGCGGCTTTTTCAGGGCTTTTAAGCCATGCGGACAACACACTGTAAAAAGCTTTTTGAGAAAAATCATCAAGTGAAGATGTGGGTTCATCCAGTATTAGCACCACAGGGTCTATTAAAATGGACCTGGCAAAGGCAACCCTTGCCGCCTCTCCTCCCGACACTGTCCTGGCATCCTGATTCCACAGTCCGGGATCTACCATCAGACTTGTTAAAATGTCCCTTGCCTTTTCCGGGTCAAACCTACTTTTAGAGTGTATGCGGGCCTCAAAGGGCCTGCTTAGATTATCGGCAATCGTCCCGTCGAATAAAACCGGCCTTTGGGCAAGGTAATGCACTGCGGACCGCCAGTACGTCACGGGTATCCGCCGCCAGTCCTCCCCCTTAAGAAAGACCTCCCCTCCCTCACAGTCCCTAAGCCTGGACAATATCCTGAGAAGTGTCGACTTGCCTGATCCCGAAGGGCCGCGCACCACCAAAACGCCGCCACTGTCAACCTGGCCTGAAATCGATAGCCGCCGTATTGGCTGCACACCCATTTCAAAAACTATTTCTCTAAACACAAACAGCATAATTTCTGTCTCTCCTCCAGTATTTCAACGGCCAATTCCATCACTTTTCCCCTGACCCGGGCGGTGCACCGGTATAGACTTACAAATCTCCTTCCAGCACTTCACGGGCAAGCTCCCGGATTTTTTCCCGCGCTTCTTTTAAGACCTCACTGCCGGCATTAGTAATGCTGTAGTATTTTCTTATTTTGCCTTCAGCATTGACCTTCTCCGATACCAGGAGGCCGCTTTGCTCCAGTTTATTCAGTATTGGGTACATGGTGCCGGGGCTTACGGGATAGCCGTGGCTTTCCAGTTCTTCCATAAGCTCCAGCCCGTAAACCTGGCTCAGGGAGGCATGGTAAAGGATGTGTACCCGGATAAAACCCAGGAAAAGCTCTCTAAGCATGTATAACACCCCGATATCGAAATTCGATATTGTATATATTAGTAATTATAGTCCGGTAGAGGTTGTATTTGCAAGACATAATTCAAAAGGATACCTTATGCAATTATTTTGCTCATCCTCGCTATTGTAATAGTTATTGAGAAAAACTCTCACCTGTGTTATTATCTAAATACGATAACGGTTAACGATATTGACAGCTTGGAAGTAGTGTGGAAAAAAAGGAGGAATTAATGGCGTAATCTATATTGAAATTAATGTGAATCTAACCCGGCAGCTGGTGACATTATGGAAAAGGAGAGTTTACAATGGCTCTGGATAAGAGAATAACAAAGGATAAACAATCGAGGTCAGCGGGCGAGGAAAGGAAAGGCTCCCTTTTAGAAGTGCTGGGCGTTTCATCCCGGCTTGGGCTTACTTCTTTCGGGGGACCTATTGCACACCTTGGCTATTTCCGGGACGAATATGTTGTACGCCGTAAATGGCTGGATGAAAAAACATATGCGGACCTGGTTGCCCTTTGCCAGTTCCTGCCCGGCCCGGCAAGCAGCCAGGTAGGTATAGCCATTGGTATGATTCGAGCAGGTTTTTTTGGGGGTATTGTTTCCTGGTTCGGCTTTACGCTGCCCTCTGTGTTGGCGCTGACTCTATTTGCCTATGCGCTGCAGGGGTTCGATGCTTCAAACACAGGCTGGCTTCACGGCCTGATGATTGCCGCAGTTGCCGTTGTAGCGCAGGCGGTTTGGGGCATGGCCAAGTCCCTGGCGCCCGACAGGACAAGGGCAAGCATTGCCATATCAACGGCCATCATAATTCTTTTATGGCCCTCACCATTCAGTCAGATAGCGTTGATTGTGGCCGCAGGGCTTTTAGGCTGGCTGTTTCTTCCCAGGCCGCCTGCTGCTGAGGCACCGCCAATATGTGTTTCCCTCAGCCGAAGGGCCGCAATTGCATCTTGGATTATATTTTTTGCTCTTCTGGCAATTCTGCCTCTAATAAGGCAGCTCAGTGATTCTTACTGGCTGGCGATGTTTGACAGCTTTTTCCGGGTTGGCTCTCTTGTCTTCGGCGGAGGGCATGTGGTGCTGCCATTACTGCAGTCAGAGGTTGTACCCACTGGGTGGGTGACGGATGCTCAGTTTCTTGCCGGCTACGGGGCGGCCCAGGCGGTTCCGGGGCCTCTCTTTACCTTTGCCTCCTACCTGGGAATGGTTATGAACGGTGTGGCCGGCGCTGTCGCAGCCACGTTCGCCATCTTCCTGCCTTCGTTCCTTCTTGTTACGGGCGGGCTTCCTTTTTGGGATTATATAAGGCGCCGTCCCGGCTTTCAGGCGTCCTTAAACAGCATTAATGCAGCTGTTGTGGGGATTTTGCTGGCTGCTCTCTATAATCCGGTATGGATTAAGGCCATTAAATCACCATGGGATTTCAGCCTTGCCCTGCTGGCCTTCGGACTGCTGTTTATATGGAAATTACCGCCCTGGCTTGTGGTGTTAGTCTGTGCTCTGGGGGGAATGGCACTGTCTTTTGTTTAATACGGCTGCCTGAGCACCGGTTTTATATCGGAAAAAACCTCCCGACGTGCCGGCAATGCACAGGCACGTAGCGGGAGACTTTTTTCGTTTTATTGCAATATACGGGTCAGAATAGTCGCTTACATCTCTGAAGAATTGTTGTTCGGCGTAGATTTTTGGAGTTACATCGTTAGAGGTAGCCCAGGAAGCGTCAGAATATGTTCCCCCAACACGCTTTACAGTGGCAAGATAATCAGTTAGTGGCTGATTTACAGTCATTTCCGCATTCTTAAAGTGATGTCCAGACACAACGATACCTTTAGTTGCACCTCTATAAATAAAGTTGATGCCTTAATCGGCTCCATATACCGAAACTCAAGGGGTACATCCGAGACGCCTAGCTTTTTACCTGCAGCCCGGAAAAATCGTAAATTGCATCCATTGTTTTGGTATAAATTGGCGTGTCCTTTCGAATGCCGACAAACGGGTGCCCTTCAATGGTTTCCCCGTAGGCGACCACTAAGCCTCTATTCATCCACATGTCAAAACTTACGCTATAATCCGGTATGGATTAAATCACCTTGGGATTTCAGTCTTGCCCTGCTGGCCTGGTTTGCTGAAGGTCTTTTTCATAACCGCATACACCCGGCGCCGGGAAGTCCGGTTCTGGATTAAGCCCGGCTGTTGACCATAAAAACGTTAAGGAACCGGTTGCCCGGTTCCTTAACGTTGCTTTGAAAAACTCAATTCACTAATCTTCGAACTTGGGCCGCGGGAACAGTCCGGTGCGCTCCACAATCTCGGGGACGACCTCTTCCCAGGCGATGGCCATGACGTGTACGCCGTGTACACCCTTGACTTTTTCCTTGATGTAATTGATCTGTTCTATGGCTACTTCCACGCCCTCGCGCTTCGGGTCCTGGGCGTTCTTTAGGCGGTCAACCAGGGAGTCGGGCACCAGCATCCCGGAAACTCCGGTCTGCAGGTACTTGGCCGCCCTCCAGCCCTTCAGAGGGGTTATCCCGGCCAGAATATAGGCCCTCTGGTCTATCCCCCTGGCCCTTACCATCTCCATGAAGCGCTCAAAGCGCTCCATGTCGAAAATGCACTGGGTCTGAATGAACTGGGCGCCTGCCTCCACCTTTTTCTCCAGACGGTCCACCCGGAACTCAAAGGGGTCGGCAAAGGGGTTTGCCACCGCCCCTATGAAGAAACGGGGCTCGTGTTCCTTGATATCCTCGCCCGAGAAGAACTTCTTCTCGTCGCGCATCCTCTTTAAGAGGTATATGAGCTGCACGGAGTCAACGTCATATACGTTCTTGGAAGTGGGGTGGTTGCCGAACTTCTGGTGGTCGCCGGACAGGCACAGCACGTTTTTCATGCCGAGGCTGTAGGCGCCCATCAGGTCGGCCTGCATGGCGATGCGGTTTCTGTCACGGCAGGTCATCTGAACGATGGGCTCAATGCCGCAGTCCAGTATGTGCACACCTGCTGCTATGCTGCTCAGGCGCACTATGGCGGTCTGGCAGTCGGTGATGTTGGTGGCGTCAACATGCTTTACCAGCATGTGGGCGTGGTGCCTGATGCCGTGGGCAGATGCGTGTTTGGGCGGGCCGATCTCGGCGGTGACCGCGAATTGTCCTGTGGCTAATATCCTGTGCAGATTGCTTAAATAACTCACCCTATCATCACATCCTCCCTGATGGCCCTGCGCGGGCCGCCGTCCCTGGACTTGGTCCAGTCCTTGGGGGGCTGGATTTCCATTAGCTTATCCAGTTTGCCCAGGGACTTCATGCGATCGTATATCAGCTGCCATGCACATTCCACATCTTTGCTGATTTCGCACTTGCCGTACTGTGATCCGCCGCAGGGGCCGTTCAGTATGCTCTTGGAGCAGCGGATTATGGGGCATATTCCGCCGGTCTTGTGCAGTACGCAGTCACCGCACATGCCGCACTTTTCTTCCCACACTCCATGCACCTTGGACCCGCCTATAAAATTGGTATCCAGGGCGGGAACGACCCACTTGTCAAAACGCTCGGCCAGATACTGTACTCCCACGCCACAGGCCAGGGAGATTACGGCGTCCGCATCCTTTACGATGCCGTCCAGCGCCTCTACATACTCGGGATCGCACTGGCGGGTGGCGGTGAACGTCACGGTCTCCACCGGGTTGCCTTCCAGCTTCCGCATAATGCGGAGGGCCGAGGCCATTATTTCGGTTTCCTTCTCTCCGCCGGAAAGGCATACGGTTACGCATCCGGCGCAGCCTATTAACGCCACCTTTTTGCAGTCTTTAACCATGGCGGCAACTTCTTTAAGGGGTTTTTGCTGGGCGATAATCATTTATGCCCCACCTTCTTTCGAGCAGCAGCAGCCGCAGCCGCAGCCGGAGCTGGCTTTAAATAGCGGGTTGGGTCCCAGTGCCTTGATCTTCTCGGTCATTTCGTTTGCTATCTCGGCGAAACGGGCTCCCTGGGCCGAGGAGAGGTTGTACATCTCGAGGCGGTCTCCGCCCAGTCCTATCTCGTCCAGCAACTGCTTGACCGCGGTGACCCTCTTCCTGGCCCGGATATTTCCTTTCAGGAAATGGCAGTCGCCTTCCAGGCAGCCGGCCACGAACACGCCGTCTGCGCCTTCCTCAAAGGCGTTTAGTATAACGCGGTGGTCAATGTTGCCGGAGCATGTCATTTCGACTATCCTTATATTGGATGAATACTGGAGTCTCATCGAACCTGCCAGGTCCGCAGCAGAGTATGCTCAGTAGTGGCAGCAGAAGCCTACTATTTTCGGTTCAAAACCCACCTTACCGCACCTCCTTGCAAAGGCCGTCTACCATGCTCATGTACATCCTGTCATTGTATCCCTGTAACGTAATGGCCTTGTTGGGGCACTCACCGGCGCAGGAGCCGCAGCCCTGGCACAGCACCGAGGCAATCTCGGCGGCGTAGTTCCTGACCTTGGGCGCTCCGTAGGGGCACAGCCTCACACAGGTAAGGCAGGCCGCGCATTTGTCCGGCTGCACTACTGCGGTGACGCCGTGCGACTCCAGCTTGCTCTTGGCCAGTATGGTCCCGGCCCTGCCTGCGGCCGCCCTGGCCTGGGAGATGTTTTCTTCCAGGTTCTTGGGGCCGTGGGCTACTCCGGCCATGAATATTCCCTCGGAGGCGAAGTCCACGGGGCGCAGCTTCATGTGCGCCTCAAGGAAGAAGCCGTCCTCGTTGAGGGGAACCTTGAACAGGCTGTTCATCTTCTTGTTGTCGGGGGATGCCAGTATGGCAGCCGCCAGTCCCACCACATCAGCCTCGATAACCACCGGCTGGCCAAGCACATGGTCGGTGACGGTGACTTTCACCTTGCCGCCCTCTTCCTCCACAACAGGCTTCTGGTCCACGCTGTAGCGTATGAAGATGACTCCCTTGCGGCGGGCCTCGGTGTACAGGTCCTCGAAGAATCCGTAAGACCTTATATCACGGTACAGTATGAACACATTGGCGTCCGGGTTTTTATCCTTGAGCTTGATGGCAAGCTTGATGGACTTGGTGCAGCATACACGGCTGCAGTAGCCGCGGCCCGGCTCCCTGGAGCCGACGCACTGTATCATGACGATGTTGCCGGCACCGGCAAACCTTGCGTCCCCGGCGGCCATGGCCTCTTCCATCTCCAGCTGCGTCATCACGCGGTCGTTTTGGCCGTACAGGTATTCGGAGGGCTTGTATTCCTCCCCGCCGATGGCGATGATGGTTACGCCGTGCTGTATCTCATCGCCGTTGGAAAGGGTGGTGACAAAGTTGCCGACGAATCCTTTCACGTCCTGTACCTCTGTTCCGGTGTATACTTTGATAGCGGAGTTTGAATCCACCTTTTCCGTCAGTTGGGCAATATAGGACTGAGTGTCCTCCCCGCGCAGTCCTTCCTTGATACGGTAGGCCATTCCGCCCAGTTTGTCCGACTTCTCAACCAGGTATACCCTGTATCCCTGGTCGGCCATGGAAAGGGCGCTGTTCATGCCCGAAACCCCGCCGCCTATAACCAGGGCTGACTTGGTGACTCCGGCTGTGGGCTTGTGAATGGGCTCCAGCAGGGATGCCTTGGCCACCATCATCCTGACTAGGTCCTTGGCCTTTTCGGTGGCCTTGTCAGGCTCGTTCTGGTGAACCCAGGAGCACTGGTCGCGGATGTTTGCCATCTCAAAGAGGTACCGGTTAAGGCCGGCCTCCATCATTGTTTCCTGGAACAGCGGCTTGTGAGTGCGGGGGCTGCATGACGCCACCACAACCTTATTCAGCCTGTGTTCATCAATCAGCTGGCGCATGGTGTTCTGGCTGTCCTGGGAGCAGACGTAAAGGTACTCGCCTGAATACACAACGTTGGGCAGGCTCTTGGCCATTTCCACCACCCCGGGCACATTGACCACACTGCCGATGTTTACTCCGCAGTGGCAAACAAAAACACCTATGCGGGGGTCCTCAGCCGATACATCCTTCTCTTCGGGGTATTCCTTTTCGGTGACCTTTGTTCCCCTGGCCTCGGAAAGAAGGCTTGACGAGGCGCCGGCAGACGCGCTGGCCTGCATGACGGTCTCGGGAATGTCCTTGGGGCCGCAGAAGGCTCCGGATACATATATGCCGGGCTTGCTGGTCTCGACACCGGTCAAAAGCGCGGTGCTGGCAAAGCCATACTGGTTCATTTCCAGTCCCAGCTTCTCACCCAGCTCAATGACGGACTTGGAGGGCTGCAGGCCCACCGAGAGTACCACAAGGTCAAACTCCTCGGTGCATATGGTCCCGTCCTCGTTGGAGTAACGTATAATAAGGTTTTTGGACTCGTCGTCCTTCTCTGTGACCTCATAAATCCTGGACCTTACGAAGCGCACGCCCTTTTCTTCCCTGGCGCGGTCGTAGTATTTCTCAAACCCCTTGCCGAAGGTCCTCATATCCATAAAGAATATGGTGGTATCAAGAGGCTCGTGGCTGTGCTCCTTGGCGATGACGGCCTCCTTGATGGCGTACATACAGCAAACGGAGGAGCAGTATCCGTGTTTTTCCCTGGTGTTGCGGGAGCCAACGCACTGAATCCAGGCGATCTTTTGGGGCTCTTTATGGTCGTAGGGCCGCACCATGTGTCCCTGGAACGGGCCGGAAGCGCTTAAGACCCTCTCAAACTCAAGGCTGGTCAGTACGTTGGGGAATTTGCCGTACCCGTAGTAGAACAGTGCCGAAGCGTCGAATTTCTCAAAGCCGGGGCTTAAAATGATAGACCCTACGTTAAGGTCCACCGCCTCTTCCGCCATGTCGAAGTTTATGGCGTCGGCCTGGCAGGCCTTGAGGCATTTGCCGCAGGCCTTCGGATTCTTGAGCTTAAGGCATTTTTCCTTGTCGATGGCATAGGCATTGGGATATGCCTGGGCGTAAAGCTTGTAAATGGCCTTCCTTTTACCCAGATTCTGGTTAAAGACGTCGTCCACCTTGATCGGACATTCCTCTGAGCATGACCCGCATCCCGTGCACTTCTCCACATCCACGAAGCGGGGGCGCTGGCGGACCTTGACATTGAAATTGCCAGGTCCGCCGGTGACTTCCTCAACGTCCGAGTTGGTCAGTATTTTGATGTTCAGGTGACGGCCGCATTCCACCAGTTTCGGGGAAAGGATGCACATAGAGCAGTCGTTGGTGGGGAAAGTCTTATCCAGCATGGGCATGGTTCCGCCGATGGCCGGAGTGCTTTCCACCAGGTATACGTAATATCCGGACTCGGCCAGGTCCAGGGATGCCTGGATACCAGCTATGCCGGCCCCTACTACCATTACCGCCCCGACTTTTTCAGAACTCATCTATACATCACATCCGTCCTCTCCTAATGGCATCTTTATTGTTAACACCGGTATATTTGAGGCAAATTACCCAAATTACTCCTTCTCCGGAAGTATCAGAGCCCTTTCCATAAGTGTGCACATGTGCATGTTCTTGGACTTGCCCTTGGTGTCGGGGTACCACTTGTTCAGGTCGTTGAACTGGTCAATGCAGTTATGGCAGGGCACAATGACTATCTCGGCCCCGGTGGCCATCACCTGGTCCACTTTCCTCTTGCCCTTCGCTTTACGCTTTTCGTTGAACTCCGGCATGGCCATTCCGCCGCCGCCGGCCCCGCAGCAGTAGTTCATCTTGCCGTTGGGATTCATGTCAACGAAATTCTTGACAAAACTCCTGACCAGCTCTCTGGGAGCCTCCCACACGCCTTCCTTGCGGGCGGTGTTGCAGGGGTCGTGATAGGTGACAACCTCGGTGATGGCTTCGGGATCCAGCTTGAGCTTTCCTTCCTTTACAAGGTCGTTCAGCAGCTCAAGGATGTGCCGGATGGGGAACATTTCGCCCTTCCAGAAGGTCCTCTGACCCCACTTCATGGAGCGGAATGCGTGTCCGCACTCGGTAACGATGAATTCCTTACAGCCCAACCGTATGAATTCTTCCCACACCGGCACAGAAATTTCCTGGAAGTCGTCGTTCTGCCCGGTAAACAGGGAGATGTTGGTGGCGTCCCAGCGCTTGGTGCTGATGGTGTAGTCAACGCCGGCGGCGTAGAATATCTTCAGCGTGGTCTGGAGTTCCTGGGGGTAGTACTTTATGTCCCGGGCGTTGAAGCCATAGAAGTAGGTTGCCCCTTCCTTGTTGAGCGGAATTTTGTAATCGGGATCGTCCAGCTCGGCCTGTAACTCCTCTTCTATCCACTCCAAGGTTTCCTCGTAGTCCACCTGGCCGACGTTCATCTGGTTGCCGGACTCAATATGCTCCCTGGCGATGGTCTGCAGGTATCCGGGTATTTTGTCCTTGTCCCAGGTGCCGCGCATTGTGCGGGTAACGACGGCCATGTTGATCCCCATGGGGCACTCAATAGTGCAGCGCTCGCACATGGTGCAGTACCAGATGTAGGGATCCGCGAACACTTCCTCTTCCAGTCCCAGATTGATCTTGCGCAGGAATTTGCGGGGGTCGTTGTTCTCGTGGATGTCGGAGTAGGGACAGCCGGCGGTACACATTCCGCATGCAAGGCACTGCGAAAAATCGTAGTTTTTCAGAAGCCCGGCCACCCTATCCCTGAATTTGGGATTAATTTTTGATGCCTGAATGGTTTCCATAAATGATGCTCCTCCCCTCTACGGAGTTTCCTTACAGTTTTAGTGAATTTTTAATTGTCCAGGCAGTCAGAATCAGTAATAAGAAAGATATCGAAATTCTCTTCATCCCATTCTGAATTCTGAATTCTGACTGCTGGATTCTTTAATTAATACTCGTTGGGCAGTTGATTGAGCTCGGCCTTGGTAAACACCGGGCCGTCCTTGCACACGTACTTGTTGCCTACGTTGCAGCGGCCGCACATCCCTATGCCGCACTTCATGCGGTTTTCCAGGGACATGATAATCTGATCGGGCTTAAATCCGCATGCCTCAAGCTCGGGCATGGTGAATTTGATCATCACGGGCGGGCCGCAGATTATTGCTACCGAGTTTGCGGAGCTGGGCGACACTTCCTTGGTGACAGTGGGAACAAACCCCACTTTGCGGTTCCAGCCCTCCACCGGGCGGTCAATGGTGCACACCAGATCAATGTCTGATCTGCCGTCCCAATTGTCCAGCTCGTCTTTATAGAGAAGCAGGCCGGGGTTTCGGGCGCCGTAAATAACGGTAAGATTGCCGTAGTCTCCCCTGTGAGCGGGCTCCAGTATATAGGTGATCAGAGACCTCAGGGTGGTGAATGCGAACCCCCCGCCTATTATGACTATATTCTTGCCCTTCAGCTGCTCCACCGGGTAGTAGTTGCCCATAGGCCCGCGGACTCCCACCATGGTGCCCTCCTCCATCAGGTGGAGGGCCGTGGAAACAACGCCCACCTTGGCCACGGAAAACTTGAGGAACCCCGGCTCGGTCGGCGAAGAGGCTATTCCGAAGGGAGCCTCGCCCTTACCGAAAACGCACACCTCGGCAAACTGACCGGGCATGTAAGGGAAGCTCTTTTCGTCTTCCTCGCTCAGAAACTGGAAAGTGAAAGTGTGGATGAGCTTATCCTCTGTTTCGGTAAAGTTTTTGACCAGTTTCATCGGGAGCGGCAGATATGGATTTCTTTGCATTATGCATCCGACCCCCCTTCCCCGCGGATATCAGCAAGCACTTCCCGGATGTCCAGGTTGACCGGGCAGTTTTTGATGCACCTGCCGCAGCCCACGCAGGCCATGTTATTAAAATTGTCAATGAAGTACTTGAATTTGTGCATTACGCGCTGGCGCATGCGCTCCTTGCCGCTGGGGCGCGGGTTGTGTCCCGAACCGTGCATGGTGAACAGCGGGAACATGCAGGAATCCCAGTTCCTCACCCTGCAGCCGTTGCAGTCCACGGCCTCGTCCACTATGTCGAAACAGTGGCAGGTAGGGCAGGAATAAGTGCAGGCGGCGCATCCCAGGCACTTTTCATGGATATTATTCCAGATGGCGTCATAGAAGTTAACGTCCAGTTTTGCCTTAAGCCCCCCGGTGTTGACCTGACAGGCGACATCGGCGGATTCCTTCGCCTTTGCGGCCGCTGCCTTCTGGCTGTCGCCGGCTGGCCCCAGGCCAAGCATGGCTGCCAGATCCTTGCCCTTGCCGGTTATGGCTTCCACCACGTAGGAATCCCCTATATCCGTAAGGAGAATATCCAGCCCATTCGTGTCAAAGGGGCCTCCGTTCATGGAAGTGCAGAAGCATGTGCCGGCAGGGTCGTTGCAGGCCATGCCCACCAGCAGGGTGTTGGCCCTCCTGGTCAGGTAGTACGGGTCCTGGTATTTATCATTGTCGAAAACATTGTCAATCAGCAGGAGGCTCTTGGCGTCGCAGGGGCGGATTCCAAAGACCACCTTTTTGCGATCGTCAATACACTCCTCCAGCCTGGCTCCTTCCCCGGTCACGGTGTAGCTGTAGAGTGTTTCGGACTGAGGGAAAAGGACCCCTTTGGGAGGGATTTTGCTGTTGACAAATCCAAAATCGGCCTCTGCGCCGCTGGCAATCTGCTTATACAGCGAATAGGCGCCCTGCTTTACCGGGGCATACACCTCGTATTCGGCAATCAGTTTATCCAGCAGGCCGGGTAATGCACTCTTGGCTATTATCATCCTTTTCACCTCACTCCTTCACCAGGAAAGGCTGGGGATCGCCGGCGTTGAAAGTGGCCAGCGCGGGTTTGTCCTCCATGCTGACTCCGGTTTCATAGCCGAACAATTCCTTGACTTCCTTAACCATTTTCCTTGTCATCCCGCGCAGGTTGATGCCCATGGGGCAGGCCCTGTCGCAGGCGCCGCAGTCTGCGCAGCGTCCGGCGCTATGGAATACCCTGCCTGCCTGAAACATTATATTGTCCGCGGTATCAGCGGATTTTTTAATCCACTGCGGGGTTGAGCAGTCCACGAAGCACTCGGCGCAGTAGCACATGGGACAGGCGTTGCGGCATGCGTAGCACCTGATGCACTTGGAAAACTCCCCGGCCAAAAGAGCCCTGCGGTCCTCCGGTGAGATGGCCTCGAATGCGGCCACATCTGCGAAGGTGTCTTCAGGCTTGGCAGGCACCTTTTCCCCGATAATCATGTCGGAAATAACCGGGTTGCCATAATTGCAAAACTTGCAAGTGTCGTGCATAATGTCGTCGAGACTGACTTCCCTGGCAAAGCCTTTGCCGGCAAGAACCAGGGTGTCACCCTTGTCCTCAACCGCCAGAAGGTCTTTGCCCTCTATGGCCTCTTCAACCTTCACACGGTCTATCATCCCTGCACAGGGCACACCAATGATATAGAGGTTTTCACGGTTGATCTGATTTTCCTTGATCAGGGCCACTATCGACCGAACGTCGCAGCCCTTTGCCACCACGGCCACCTTGCCCTCACGCTTGCGAAGGTAGTTGGCCAGATTGTTCTCGCAGGAATAGTCCCAGGTCAGCTTCGCCGCGTCCTCCGGCTTACGGATGAAGCAGGGGGTGCTGCGAAGAGGCAGGCTGCCCCCGGCAAATCCAATCACCAGATCAACCTTCTTTTCTTCCAGCAGTTTTTTCGCTGCGTCCTGTATGGCCGAAGCTAGCTTTTGCATTCGCAACAACACCCCGCTTCCTGACTGGGCGCCAACCCTTTGTTGGGCCCCAGCTTCCTGACCTTGTCGGTTACATCCTTGACCAGTTCTGCGAACCGGCCGCCCTCGGCGGCGGACACCCAGGCGAAGTTGACCCTTCCCTCGTCCACGCCGATGTATTCCATAAGGCCCTTTAAAAGAGCGAATTTCCTTCTGGCTACCAGGTTGCCACTAACATAGTGGCAGTCGCCGGGGTGTCACCCGGAGGTCAGCACGCCGTCCGCGCCGTTCTTTATGGCCGACATGATAAACAGAGGGTTTATCCGGCCCGAACAGGGTATGCGGATCACTCGTATATTGGGGGGGTACTGCATCCGGCCAACGCCGGCCAGGTCTGCCCCCGCGTAGCTACACCAGTTGCACAGAAAGGCTACTACTTTCGGTTCCCATTCCATAACCTATCCCTCCCCCTGTCGCTATATCGCGTTAATCATGGCCATGATCTGCTCATTGGTGCAGCCCTTGACATTCAGGGCGCCGCAGCGGCAGGACGAGGAGCAGGCTCCGCACCCCTTGCAGAGGGCCTCGTTGACCACGGCCACCTTTTCAGCCTGGTCCACGGCCACCGCTTTGGCCGGGCAGACCGATTCGCAGACACCACAGCCGGCGCACTTCTTCTTGCTGACAACAGCGCACTTGCCTTCAGCGTCTATTGATTCCTTGGCCAATACCGTGCAGGCCCTTGCCACGGCGGCTTTCGCCTGTGCGATATTCTCCTCCAGATTCTTCGGGCCGTGGGCAAGACCGCACATAAACACGCCGTCAGTTCCAAAGTCCACCGGGCGGAGCTTCAGATGGGCCTCCAGGAAGAATCCCTCCTGGTTCAGAGGAACCTTGAAGAACTGGGAAAGAGCGCTGTTCTCGGCAGGCACTATGGCGGCGGCCAGGCCCACCAGGTCGGCGTCTATTTCCACCGGCACTCCCAGCACATGGTCGGCAACGGTAACCTTCACCCTGCCGCCCTCAGCCTCCACCACGGGCTTGCTGTCTGCTGCATAGCGTATGAATATGACACCCTTGCGCCTTGCCTCGGTGTACATATCCTCATAGAACCCGTAGGTGCGGACATCCCTGAATAATATGAACACATTGGCATCGGGATTGGATTCTTTAATCTTGATCGCCTGCTTGACCGCCTTGGTGCAGCAAATCCTGCTGCAGTAGGGGCGGTCCGGCTCCCTGGAGCCTACGCACTGTATCAGCACCACGTTCTTCAGGCCGGTAAGCTTCCCATCAGCCAGATCCGATTCCAGTTCCAGCAGTGTTTTAACCTTTTCATTACGGCCGTAAAGGTACTCTGTGGGCTTGTAT
Organism: Bacillota bacterium; assembly: GCA_049323915.1. Taxonomy (GTDB): domain Bacteria; phylum Bacillota; class Desulfotomaculia; order Desulfotomaculales; family Desulfocucumaceae; genus BRHc4a. Next base: position 85,231 of record JBMOPC010000001.1, on the reverse strand, counting down.
TCATTTCCTCCGGTGGCTATTATGGTGACTCCGTGCTGAATCTCCTCACCGCTGGAGAGCCTGGTCACATAATTGCCCACGAAACCGTGCACATCGGCTATTTCCACGCCTGTATATACTTTAATTGACTGGTTGGAATTGACTTTTGATATCAGGTCGGAAAGATATGCCTGGATGTCCTCGCCCTTCATGCCGTAACGGAGGCGGCTTGCTATGCCGCCAAGGCTGTCGGACTTTTCCACAAGGCATACATTATATCCCTGGGCCGCCATGTTAAGGGCAGCGGTCATTCCGGAAACGCCGCCGCCTATAACCAGAGCGTCGTGGTTCATTCCCAGGCTGATGGTCTTTACAGGCTCCAGCAGGGCGGCTTTGTATACAGCCATCTTCACCAGGTCCTTGGCCTTTTCGGTGGCCTTGCCGGGCTCGCTCTGGTGCACCCATGAGCACTGGTCGCGGATGTTGGCCATCTCATACAGGTTGGGGTTGAGTCCTGCCTCTTTCAGAGTCTCCTGGAACATGGGCTCGTGGGTCCTGGGGCTGCAGGAGGCCACCACAACGCGGTTTAGGCCGTGCTTCTCAATGGCTTCCCTTATTTGTGCCGAGCTGTCCTGAGAACAGGCGTACATCTTTTCATCTGCAAATACCACACCGGGGAGCGTCCTGGCATAAGCAACCACCTCGGGGACACTGACAACGCTTCCTATATTTATGCCGCAGTGACATACAAAAACACCGGTACGGACGATCTCTCCGGTTACATCCTTTTCGGGTGGATACTCTCTTTTTCTTACCAGGGTGCCCCTGACATCGGAAAGAATGACCGAAGAATCACCGGCCGCCGCACTGGCCTGCATGACGGTTTCGGGAATGTCCCTGGGCCCGCTGAAAGCACCGGCAACATAGATTCCGGGCCTGGTTGTGCCCACACCGGTAAGGCTGGGGGGCTCGGCAAACTTGAACTTGTTCACTTCAACACCCAGCTTGCCCGCCAGTTCAACTATTTCCCCGGACGGCTCAAGGCCGATTGACAGCACCACCAGGTCGAATTCCTCGTTTGTTATGGTGCCATCCTCGTTGGAATAGCGGATATTGAGATTGCCGCTGCCGTCGGAGGCCTCGGTCACCTCGTATATCCTTGACCTGACAAAACGCACGCCATGATCGTTTTTGGCCCGGTCGTAGTATTTTTCAAACTCCTTGCCGTAGGTCCGCATGTCCATGAAGAAAATGGCCGTATCCAGTTCATAAGGGGTATGCTCCTTGGCGATTACGGCTTCCTTGATGGCGTACATGCAGCATACGGAAGAGCAGTAGCCGTGGTCCAGCTTGCAGTTCCTGGACCCGACGCACTGTATCCAGGCGATTTTCTTGGGCTCTTTGTGGTCTGAAGGCCGCACCAGATGTCCGCCGAAGGGTCCCGAGGCGCTCAGAATGCGCTCGAACTCAAGGCTGGTCAGCACGTTGGGGAATTTGCCATAACCATAATAGAAGAGCTGCTCCGGCTGGAAGGCATCAAATCCGGGAGCGAGAATAACCGATCCCACGTTCACCTCAATGGCCTGGTCAACCATTGAGTGGTCTATGGCATCGGCCTGACAGGCCTTGAGGCATTTGCCGCAGGCCTTGGGCTTTTTCATCTTGAGGCATTTTTCCTTGTCGATGGCATAGGCGTTAGGATAGGCCTGGGCATAAAGCTTGTATATGGCTCTCCTTTTGCCAAGGCCCTGATTGAAGGCGTCGTCCACTTTAACCGGACAATCTTCGGCGCAGGAACCGCAGCCGGTACATTTATCCGGGTCAACAAAGCGGGCTTTTTTAAGGATGGTAGCCTTGAAATTTCCAGGCTCACCCTGCAGGTCGACAAGCTCGGCACAGGTCAAAGCTTCTATATTAAGGTGTCGACCGCACTCAACAAGCTTGGGTGAGAGGATGCACATAGAGCAGTCATTGGTGGGGAATGTTTTGTCCAGCATTGGCATGGTTCCGCCAATGGCGGGCTTCTTCTCCACCAGGTAGACGTAATAGCCGGATTCGGCCAGGTCCAGGGATGCCTGGATACCTGCTATACCGGCGCCAACTACCAGTACGGCCCCGACTTTATCGGGTTTGTTTGTCATCTTTGCATCACATCCGTTCTCCTAGTTTCGGCTTCAGGTGAACTTTCCGACACTCCTCAGCCTTAGAAGAGATTTAACTACTGCTGGCCGGTAAATTTATAAAATTGAAATACAAAAATAATCCAATCTTCTCTCCTTCCGGCGTATAAAACCGGTTTCCAGGCACCTTTAATAATCTCGGCTTTTGAATCTTTTTTAACAGTTTTTCGGCCTTGGTCTCAGCGCTCCATGTGTGCGTTGTCGGGTTCTTGAGTTGACTCTCACCTCCTTCATATTCTCACAGTTTAAAAACCTTCCGGAACACTCCCGGCAGCAAACACAAAAAAAACTGACCGTCTTCCGCCCTGGCTAAGACGGAACGGCACTTGTCAGTATATTTCCGTTATTTACCAGCACTGCCGCAGCACCCCGGATATTTCAAAGCGAATTTTATCACTTTGAGTGACCAACATCATTGCCGTGCTTGCAGACACCTTGTCCCTAGTATAATATTTCTCACTTTTACTGTCAATTCCTTTAAAAATCGTCCGTCTTGATATATGTGATAGCATTACCTTGCAGAGTAATATTCCTTGTAATAATTACTTTAAATATTAGCATGTATGGAAAAAGAAGTTGATATTAATATAAATAAATGCGTCTATTGTAAAATCAACAACAAAACATACATAACCCGGTATTATTTTCAATAATGGGCGGCAGTTTACTGCCGCCCTGTTTAAACCAATATAAATGAAACATGGTTTATTTTGCTTTTTCTATTACCGCTGCCTGAAGGTCTTGAGGAAGGAGTCGCAGTAAATGTCTTTGTTCAGAAGTATGTTGGCCGCAGCCACCGCGTCTACAAGCTCAGGGTCGTCAACATCGGCAATGGCCGAATCCAGACCAACAGCCATGCACATGATAAGGAATGTCCTGTTTAGCAGGTGGCGGTTGGTGCAGCGCTGGGAAGTGTTGGAAAGACCCATGGTGGTCCTGACGCCGGGGGCCAGGGCTTTGATCTGGCGGATTGCCTCAATAACCTCAACGCCATGCTCCTGTGCCACGTTTGCGGGAAGCATCAGCGGGTCTATATAGAGGTCTTCCATTGGAACCCCGTGCATGTCGGCGTTAACGACTATTTCCATGGCCAGGGCGGCGCGGTCTGCGGCGCTCTTGGGAACGCCGGACTCGTTCATGGCCAGGCCGATAATGGCGGCGTTGTATTTTGCAGCCATGGGAAGATAAAGGTCCATCTTCCACTGGTCGGCGTGGGTGGAGTTGATCATGACCTTGCCGTGCTTGTTGGCGGCGCAGCCTGCCTCAATTGCCTCCGGGTTGGTGGAGTCAACGCAGACCGGCATGGGAACGGTTTCGTTGCATATATTAACCAGCCACTCCATAACGGCGGGCTGATCCTTGGCTTCCACGGTGGGTCCGGTGTTGACGTCCAGGTAATGGGCGCCGGACTCATACTGGCGCTTGGCCCAGTGCTTTATAGGCGCGGGATCCTTGTTCAGGATGCCCTCGCGGATGTCTTTGAACATTCCGTTGATCCGTTCGCCTATCAGGATCATTCACTATTCCTCCTTTTGTATTTCTTTAAGGTCTGCATACAGGAGACAGAATAATAGGACTTCAATATTCTGACTCCTGTATTCTGTATTCTGTCTCCTGACCCGTGACTAACACAGGATTAGATTAGTATTTTACCGGCTCCATCAATTTGTCGACATGGGCCTTAAACTGCTTTGCGGACTCGGGATGGCGCATCACAAAGATGGCTCCGCTGGCCTGGGCAAAGGTGGTGGCTGTCATGACTTCCCACAGAATAGCCCTGCGGGACTGATCTCCCCACTCGGGAGCCTCGTCGCGGGTGGCCTTTGACTCTTTTGCCTTCCAGGCTTCCTGCCCCACAAAGCAGATAACCGGCATGGCCAGCATTTTGTCGCCGGTCAGTGCGCCGAGGCGGGCACGCTCCATAATGGAGTATGCATATTCAATACCGTAGCCAAGGGCTCCTACCAGCGGGTCTATGGCGATCCTGTTGGCGGGCAGCCCCATTTCAGTTATAAGAATGTTCAGCTGCTTGGCAAGGTTGATGTCCAGGGGACTGGACGCTATGATGGAGTGACCGTTAACCATGCAGGCTGCGGTCATAGTCTTGTAGTTGTTGGGTGTTGCGCAGCCCAGAAGCGCAACCTTCCCGGCAAGGGCTTCGCCAACCACCGGCATAATCTCGGCGTCTTTCTCCTCAACGCCGCAGCCTATTACTATAATGGGAACATTAACGGCGTCAGCAACCGCTTTGGCGGTTTTGGCGCAGTCCTCGGGGCTGGCGTTTTTGAAATCGGGGTGTGCGCTGATAAGTTTCAGGGAAATAACATCGGCGCCGTACTCGACGGCCTTCTTGGCCCAGGCCACAGGATCTCCAAGAACCCCTGCATAGGCCTCCTTCAGTATTTCCGGCCAGTCCTCCGGCTCCATATCAAGAACTTCAAGCGCCACCACGGGGCGGTTGGGCATTTCGCCTTCGAAGAACAGGAAGGGCAAAGTACTGTCACCGCCGACTTTTATAGCATTAGGCTCTACGCCCAGGACCAATTCGTTAACTTTGCTGGTCCATCTTTCCTTAGCTATTGTTACAGCCATTACTCCCGCTCCTTTCATATAATTGAGGGCCGTAATAATACACCCTGATGACCCTGACAGGCCACACACTCCCATCCGGGCCGTTCCCGGGAACCGAAGTCAATCAGATGATGCCGGCCTTGGCCAATATACGGTCTACGGCCGCCACCACCGGTGAATCGTCAGGCAGATTTGCCAGCGGCTTGCTTCTCAGGTCGTACTCACGGACCTGTTCATCCAGGGGAATGGCGCCCACCAGCTCAAGTCCGGTGTTTTCTATTTCCTCCCGGAGGGCCTCCAATGTCCCGTCGCTGACCTTGCTAACCACCAGGTACATTTTTTTGATATCCAGACCAAGGGATTCCACCAGTTCCCTGACCCTGCCGGCCGACCTGATGCCCCTGGCGCTGGAGTCGCTGCTCACAAAGAGAATATCAACATTTTGTGTGGTCCTGCGGCTCAGATGTTCAAGTCCGGCCTCATTATCCATCACCACAAACGGGTAATTGTTGCTCAGGTCCTGCATAAAGCCACGCACCAGATTGTTTGCATAGCAGTAACAGCCAGCACCCTCCGGACCTCCCATAACCAGCAGGTCAACGTCATCGCCCTCCGCCAGTGACTGGTGAACCTTGTATGCAACATACTGGTCCTTGGTCATGCCGGCAGGAAGCGGCTCAATATTTCTGTTGATTCGGTTTAACAGCTCGGAGATGGTGTCATCTATTTTTATGCCGAGAGCCTCGTGCAGATTGGCGTTGGCGTCTGCGTCCACTGCCAGGACCGGTCCCTTTCCCGCTTTTGTCAGCTGTCTTATAAGGAGAGCGGCCAGAGTTGTCTTGCCTGTCCCTCCCTTTCCCGCTATGGCGATGTTAAAAGCCATTTCCACACAACCCTTCTGTAAATATTACTGCGATTTTCGGGGACAATCCTCAATTCGGGGACATTCCTGTCCACTAAGGAATTCACAAGCTTCAGCAGGTGTGTCCCCATTCCTTATTACTGTTTCCACTGCTGCAGTCCGGTAAACAACAGTTTATATAATTGGGGACATTCCTTTATTCGGGGACATTCCTGTCCACAAAGGAATTCCCAAGCTTCAGCAGGTGTGTCCCCGTTCATCTTAAGCCCAGCGCTGCTTAAGGAATGAAGGTATTCCGGCGGACTCGCGGGGACCGACCAGCACTTCCCATCCGGAAAGCTCCTGCAGTTTTCCGCTCAGCACGGCCACTCCACCCGGTATGATAACCTTGCGATGGCTGACCTTATCGGCGATACCGCTGTTCTGAAGCAATTCGGTGATTTTTTCCGGTGTGAACTTTCCTGCGGCCCATCCGGTCATGACCGAGATGCCGTCGGTGTCCACCGGCAGGATGTATCCGGGCACCCGGGATGTTTCCACGTCGCCGGCCACGCAGAAGTAGGTCAGCGAGAAGTTGGTGGTGATATATACCGGGGAATCCGCTGTTGCATTACCGATCGCGTATATCTTGGACTCGACGGCGATGGGCTTCTGCGGGTCGGTGTAGATGTTCAGCCGCAGGGTGATCAGCGGCAGCACATCGGCCGGGTCCGCGCTTTCCACCACAACTATGCTTGCGTACTTGGCGATGTATACTCCGGCGTCGACCACGGCCTGCACGGGATCAGCATTATTCGCAAAGGCGATGGTGGGGTAACCGAAGGGGCGGAATTTCTTGAGCGCCTGGCGGCGGAGCTGTGTCTGGTCGGCCAGCACCTTGTTGACTTCCCTGGCGCCGGAATCAATAACCAGCTGCTTGTGGCCCATGCCCACGACTTTTTCAACCAGCGCGGCAAGCTCATTAAGGTCTGCGCCCCTTACAACCATGGGCACTTCGAATTTTTTGGCCAGGCCGGTCATGGCTTCCAGGTTGGCGGCGTTGGCTCCGCAAACCAGAGGCTTCTTGGCGGCGGTGATCTCCAGCGCCTTTTCGATGGCGGCGGGATCTTCGCTCATCAGCACCAGCGGGAGCTCGGTCTTTTCAAAGGCAACCTTTACAGCGTCTGCAAATTTTCCGGCATCACCGGAGCAGTTGCCGACAGCCACGAGGTTGACGCTGTGAGTCTGCCCGACCCTGTCAAATACCAGCTTGTTCAACTGTCCGACCTTTGCGGCCACCTCTTCGGCGCTCATGGTGTCGCAAACGGAAATGGCTATTCCTGTCATGTGCTCAAATCTCTTGTCGTGACGGAACAGCACGGTCTCGTTGCCCAGCTCGATAGCTTTTTCTCCAGCTCCTATTTTAACAAGGGCGATAGGCGGAGCGGAAGCGGAATCCAAAGCCTCGCGGGCGGCGGTGCTCACATGGGGGCATTGATCCAGGCTGGCTTTACCGCCGGCCAGAGCCATGGCGAAGGCCAGACAGGTGGGTTGTCCGCAATCCTTACAGTTGGTTTTGGGCAATTGTTTAAAAATTTCTAAACCAGTTAAACCCATTCTCCGTACTCCTTTCTCATCGGTTGTTGTTGAACTTTTAAAATCCCGACACCCGGAGGACACCCGGTTTTTCCGGGTGTCCTTGCCGGATTATACGTCGTTTGCTTAAACGTAATTACAGAAGCGGGTCCATGGTGAGGGCCGGGTGACCTTTTTCCTCGAGGAAGCTCATTATCTCGTCACCGGATGTTCCCACGCTTTCATCGGCTATCTTGTCGACGAACTCTTTGCCCAGTCCGGCATTCTCGGCAGCTTCCTCCAGCAGTGGGCGAAGCTCTTCCTTAAGCGCCTTGGGCATCCATACCAGACGTCCGAGACCGCCGTCGGCGGGAACGAACTTGCGGGATCCCAGGTAGGACTTGCCGCAGCCCATGAATCCGGGCATCTGTGCTCCGGCGCCGATGGTGCCGGCCAGGGTGGAGAAGGTCATTCCGGAAGGTGTCATTCCGCCATGCTCACGGTTGACCACCATAAAGCCGTTGCACTCGGGAACCATTGCCAGTATGCACTCGAAGCAGCCGCAGGAGGTCATCGGGAACTCCATGATGGTATAGAAGTTCACATTGGTGATGTTCCTCTGCGAGTTGTTGAAACAGAACTCGTTGAAGGACTCCCACTGGCCCTTGAACTCGTCGATGGTGCCCTTCTTGGGAATGGGCTGGTTGGATCCGTGCGGATTGATCTCATATGCCGCCTTGGCGTCCAGCCAGCTCACCGCGCCGCACAGTCCAACGCGCTCGGGTGCGATAACGCAGACGTGGGTGGGGGCGAAGGACTGGCACAGTGTGCAGGAATAGAAGGTGTCCACTTTCTCATCCTGCAGCTCCTTGAGGCGGTCGTCCCTCTTCTGGTAGTAACTGCGGGCCAGGTCCCGCATTTCGATTACCTTCTGCTCGTCGGTGTATATGGTTACCTGAACGCGGTCCACGATGGCCGGGAATTCGGACTTGAATTTGGCGTACAGAATTTTGCCGATATGCTCCAGGCGGAAACCCTTGTTGAAGGCGTCATTGGAAATACGCATCCAGTTGATATCCCTCTGGGCAACGTGCCACAGTCCTTCGCCATAGTTGGTGAAATAGTGTATGCGGCGCTCCAGCACAGGCTCAAAATCTTCCTGCATCTTGCGGCCGTAAACATCTATCACAAGTCCTATGGGCATCCTGCCGCCCGGCTGGATTGTGTCGATGTCCGGGCCCACAACCGTGATCCTGCCGTCTTCGATCTCGTCCTCGCCAACCATCCTGACCAGCTCAAAGCCTGGGGTCTTGGTGCCGCCGAACTCCACGTACATGTCCTTCTTGCGGATTGACTCTCCCTCAAAGGCCGGGCCGATGGTGATGGGAACGTCGATGTCGATGGCGGTAATCTTGATTCCGCGCACCTCAAGGCAGGTCTGTACTATCTTGTCATAGTCGGGCTGAGATACGAACCAGTCCTTGATCTGCTTGTCTTCGGGCAGCTCCTGGTCGGTGATTACCGGGAAGCCCACGTTTATGGCGCCCATGCAGGCGGCGTCCTTGACCATGTCGTGCTCGCCCAGGTACAGTATGAAGGCCAGTACCCGGCGGTGCTGGTAGTCACGCTGGGCGTCCCTGGCTCCAGCCGGGATGGCGCCGAACATCATGCCGGCCCGCAGTGCGAAGTTGGCGGCGTGAACAACCTGGGTGAAGTTGCCCAGGGGGAACGCGATGTAGTCAACACCCAGCTTGACGTTTTCTTCCATCAGCTGCTCGATGATCTCGTCGCAGAGGAAGAGCATGAGACCCTTGGCCATAAAGCTGTCCACAAGCTTCTTGGCGGCCTTGCTGTCCTTTGCGCGGCCCACGATAACTGCTTCACCCGGGATGGTCCAGTCAACCAGCTTGGTGCCGTACATACGCACCACCGGGTCGCCCAGGAAGCCGGTCCAGGGAGCCACGTGCAGCGGGTTCTCAGGTGTGTTTTTCAGGTAGCGCACCGACTCAATTATTTCGGCGGCGTACCAGGTGGCCTCACCCATCTGGCGGGCGTTGGTGAAGTCCCTGTAGTCCTCTTTGAAAGAGGCCCTCATGCGGTTGAGGATGGGCACAAGGTCTCCCAGTGTCCTTACTTCTTCGCCGCTGAGGCAGCGGATGACAGGAAGATAGTAGGCGGTGTCCGGATATTTCACCGGCTGGTCCGGGCCATACTCGCGGATAGCCTGGTTTAACAGTATTTCCGCATAGCTCATGGCGGTGATGGCGCCGTTATATGCAGACTTGAAAAGCGCCTTGGGCTCTTTAGCGGGTTCTACAGCGCCTTCAAAAATCTGGTCGAAATTAATCTGCTCAGACAATTTATTCTCCTCCTTTCAAACTGAAGAATTAGTAGTTCTGGCACAGGGCGGTTTCGAATTCTTCCGCGGCCTTCTTATGAACACCAAGCTTCCAGGTGCGGTACTGCAGGGCGTTGAGCATCTTCTTGGCGGCAACTTCGGGATCCACTTCGAAGATGAAGTACCCGCCGTAAACGTCACCGGCAACCTGGGTGACGATGGAGTAAATCAGGTCGCTGCCTTCGAGAGGTGGCAGTGCTCCCACGTGTACCGGCATTCCCATAGCCACGCACCAGCAGCCGATGGCCACGGCCTTGCCGCTCATTGCCTCGGGGGCCGATGCCACCCAGGGCACCTTCGGGGTGTCCACGCCCAGCTCGTTGGCCATAGCCATCAGAAGGTCCGAGCAGCGGGTGTTGTCGACACAGGATCCCATGTGGAATACCGGCGGCAGCGGAACGCTGAGGTTGGCCTTCTCGCTTATCCTGGCCAGGAACTTCTTCAGTCCGGGGCCTGCATATTCCATCGCCTCGGGGGCCAGGAGGCCAAGTTTGGCGCAGCCCTGCATGGCGCAACCGGTACCGATTACAAATACGTCGTTCTTCAGCATTTCCTTTATGATGCCGGTGTGGCTCTCGTCCTGGGGCCGCTTTACGTTGTTGCAGCCGGCAAACAGCGCCACGCCCTTGAGTTCCCCTGCCAGTATGGCGTCGGTGAGGGCCTTGACAGGCTTGTCGGGGCTGACGGTGGCAAACAGTTCGTACAGTGCCTCAAGGCTCCAGCCGGCCACTACCTTGTTAACCACATTGGGAATGTGTATCTTCTGAGGATCTCTCAGTTTGAAAGCATCTATTGCCAGGCGCAGAGCCATCTTGGCGTTGTCAAGGGCGGTAGTTGTCTGATAGTCGATATGGTAAGACCCCGGAATCTTTACAATGGGCGAAGTGGTGATGATCCTGGTGTGGAAGCACTCGGCAGCCGTACGGAGGGACGGCATGATGCACTGTACGTCCACAACCATTGCATCGATGGCTCCGGTGGCGATTGCGTATTCCTGGGAAGAGAATGAAGTCACTATGGGAACGCCATGGCGCATTAGGACCTCATTGCCGGTGCAGCAAATGCCCATCAGCTTGATTTTCTTGGCGCCGGCTGCCTGGGCCTCCCCTTCAAGCTCCTTGGCTGCCTGTACTATGATATCGGAAAGAATGGGGTTGTGTCCGTGCAGCACAACGTTGACACACTCGGGGTCTATTACTCCCAGATTTGCCTCGCTGACCACAGGCCTCGGGGTTCCGAAGATTATGTCGGAAAGGTCGGTGCCGATGTGCATTCCCACGTAATCTCCAAGGGATACCCGCAGGGCGGAGAATATGATGTTTACCGGGTCATTGTCCATACCCACGTGGGCCTGGGTGACCAGTTCGGAAATAACGTTGTAAATGCCGCTGGGCATAATGTTGTGGGTGCGGAATTTCTCTATGCGCCCCTTGGTGGCGGTGGTGTTGACCCAGAGGGACTCGCCTTCGAACTTGAGGCGGCTGTACTCCTTCAGTGCGGCCTTGGCCACATCATGGGCTATCTCGTTGTCACTGCGGCCCTCGGTGGCCACGCCTATCCTTGTGGCTACGCGGGTGAGCTTATCCCTGTCCTTAATGCCGTAGTCCGGGGCATGTCCCTCGGATGCCTCCAGAAGGGTGTGGGCCATGTGGCTGGCGTGCTCGCTGTGGGAAGCGGCGCCGGTAAGAAGCATAAGGCCGGTGCTGCGGGCGGCTATGGTCCAGTGGGAAGCTCCGCAGATTCCTTTGCTGGCAGGGCCTTCGTCGGCCTTGATGCGGCACGGGCCCATCATGCAGAAGCGGCAGCAAAGACCTTTATAGCCGAATTGACATTGTGGCTGCTGGGCCACTGCCCGGTCAAAGGCTGTAATCATGCCCCGCTCCTTGGCAATGTCAATCATTTCAAGGACGCCGGGGTCTACTGAGCGTTTAACAGACTTCGGATCGACAACCCGGGGGGCCGCCGAAGGCCTGCAGGTATGACTGGGATCGCTAAACCTTGGCATTACTTTAACCTCCTTAATAATAAATTCAATCAACCGGCCGGTTAAATGCTGACGGTTTCAATATGCATCTTTAACCACCTTTAACCATCTTTAACCGGCTCCTCCCCTATCTCCGCTTAAAAACCACCTACCTCTCCCAAAATCTTTTCCCGGACCTCCCTCATTCCTTCCAGCAGTTCTCCTTCCGCCTTGGCTGAGCCTTGGTCCATGGAGCTCTCCCATATTTCATTGCTAAATCTAATAAACCCCAGCACCTCACCGGGCTGGAAACTTTTTTCAATAAAATCTTTTTCCCTGTCCGACCTTATTTTGTTGCCCAATATCCTTATCCGCCCTATGCCCAGATCGGCCGCCATTTTTTTAACGTTTAGGGCCGTGTTTACGCTGTTCTGGCTGGGCTCCACCACCACCAGCATGATGTCCACACCTCTGGAGGTGCCCCTGGAGAGGTGTTCAATGCCGGCCCCCATGTCCATAACCACCACCTGGTCTTGGTCCAGCAAAAGCCTTGAAATAAGTGCCTGAAGAAAGGTGTTTTCCCTGCAGTAGCACTGGGAGCCTCCTTTCTTGACGTCGCCCATGCGCATGAAGAAAACATTGCCGTGCTTGTAACAGTGGTCTTCAAGAATACTGTCATCTATGCTGGGGTTGAGTGTGTAGAAGGCTCCTCCCCCGCTTACCTGCTTTATCTTGTCACCCATCTCAACCACTGGTTTTATAGAAGCGTACACTTTAGCGGGGATACCTATTGCCGCCGCAAGGCAGGCGTCGGGATCCCCGTCAATGGCGTAAACTGCCTGGTGAGTCTCACCGAAGGACTTGATAAGGGCAGATGCTATAGTTGTCTTGCCCACTCCGCCTTTCCCCGAAACTGCTATTTTCACGTACCTCACCCCGTTATTGTATAAATTCGTTGCTGTGAAAAGTGCAACATCCAGAAAAGCGCAAAAGTATTTCAACCCTTGTCTTTCTACAAGAATAAGAGAAAATCCTTCTGCAACCCAAACCCCTTCTTTTGCATATTTTTTACGGCATTCGAGCTGTAGTTCGACGTCTGAAAATAAAACTCCTCTTAAAATAAAGAAAAAATTCTGAACCTATGGAGATTTAGGCTCAAAAATTTTTTTCAAAGCCATACTATTCCAAGCAATAGTGCTCTTATAACAATTGTTTATGTAAAGAATAAATATTTTTTCTTTAAAATTCTGTATTCCATCACCATTGCCAGCACAAACACAAAAAATACAACCAATCCGACAATTTTCATAATTGAGATGATTTTGTTGAGTTTCCTTATTTCACTGTCCCTCTGGGATATTTCATTTTCTACGGATTGTTTTTCCCCGGCGAGGCGTACTTTTTCCCGCTGCACCGCAATCTTTTCATTTTCCAGCCTGGCGGCTGACTCCATGGCCTCTGCGCAGGCGAGGCTCAAGTCGGTTACCCTCTGCTGCAGCATAAAGCTTTCGGAGCGGTCTGCCCCGGGTTTTAGGGCATTCCACAGCACCTGCCCCCCGGACTCGGGCATGTTGACTCCGAACAGATAGCCAATGGTGGGAGCAACATCCTTCATACAGACCGGCGGGAGTTTTGCTCCCGTCAAAAAATCCTTTCCTTTTATAATAAGGGGTGGCTTTCCCGTAGTCCCGGCCACTATCAGAAGCGTTTCTTCAAAAGATCCATCTATGTGCAGCTGTTTAAAAAGCCTGCCGGCCTGAATGTCCGCCGCAGTTACAGTCGAAGCGGGCTGGCCGGAACCGTGTTCCGGGGATCCCCTGCCCGGGCCCGACAGCGCCACCACCATAAAGAAGGGCTTTTTCTTTTTGATGATTTCCACCGCTTTATCTATTACTTCCCCGTCGTTTTTAAAGGGTCCGAAAAACTTGTATGTTATATCCGGACCGGCGCCTTCCATCAGGCCGGTGCCGTCTACTACAGCTGTTTTAATACCCTTTTTTTCCATCGCGGACAGCAGCGTGGAGGGCCTTGGCGAGATCCCGCCTTCTCCCTGTTTTTCATACTCTTCCTGGCCGGACCCGCAAAGCAAAGTATAAATCCTGGACTCAGAGCTGTCCGGGGGCATTGCGACAACCCTGTCGGACTTAACGCCCGCCATACCAAGGCCATATATGTTAGGCGTCCTGGAGGCGCTTACCGAATCGGCCTGAAGCCCGTCCATCACCAGCATTATTATCTGCCTTGTTTTGGGCTGGACTTCAGGCTTTACGTCATTTATAGCCGGAGGCAGCGCCAGAGCGTTCCAGGGCAGAATAATAACCGCCGGCAGCATTGACAACAGCCCTATTATCACTTTGATGATAGCCACATCTATGACCTCCTCCCGAATATATCAACAATTTAAACAATGTAATTTTGGTTCAGCCATGCCGTAAATAAAAAGATACAGGCACTTATAAATACTATAGTGCGGGAGGAAGGCATTTATTACCAGTCCATTATTTATTTTCATATTTTTTCATTCTAAAGTATAAAAATTATGCCACTGGCTACACTAATAACACTCCGCTTTGGTGAGTTCTATCTCTCCCCGTCCAGCATTAAGCTGGACTTTTTTTGCCTGCTTGCATTGGCGGGTGCGTTCTGTTATAATTACTTTTGCGGCTCATGAGATATTCCGGGATGTAGCGCAGTTTGGCTAGCGCGCCTGCCTTGGGAGCAGGAGGCCGGGGGTTCAAATCCCTCCATCCCGACCAGAAAATAAATTTCTTAAATAACCCGGAACCCCGTCCAAAACGCGGCAAAAAAACCCCCGTCTTGGGCGGGGTGCTTTATTTTTATTTAGTTGTCACGGTATTATTTTTGAAACATTTTTAAAAATTTCAGTATCATCCAACCGGCATCTGTGGGAACTATGCCCATGCCTCCACATTTTTCACAAACCAGTTCCCGGGATGTGTCGGGCTTCGGATTGTTTTGTAAAAACCAGTTCATTATCTTAATCGCGTCATCGTCATACTTTACCTTTTCCAGGCCTTCTTTAACCTTGCGGCTCCATTTGATCCATTCCGGGTTATTCACCTTTCCGGTTCCCTGGCAGTGGGGGCAGGGCTTATCAAGGGGCGGTATATTTAAACATTCGGACACGGATGCTTTAACCTCCTTTTTCAATTATTTTTTATCAGGGTATTCTTATGATAAGATTGCTTGAATTGTTCATATAAGTGCTGCCGGGAAATTATACCTTTTCCAGGGGTAATTCTACTGTGATATTTTCAAAAAAATGCCGGTGGCCTGGGAGGTCACCGGACTGTTTAAGGTGAATATTAAATTTAGTTAATTTTTTTGGGAGATCATTTTCAAGTGACTGTAAATGGTGAAAACCGGTCGGCAAGCCTGGCCTTGAAATTCTTTATATTCTTTTATTTTTCAACCATAGGCCTTTTCCTTCCTTATCTTCCGCTGCTCTTCCGCAGCAACGGGCTGTCCGACTGGCAGGTGGGGATACTGTTTTCCATCGGCCCTCTGGTGACCATCGCCATACAGCCAATGTGGGGATTCATAAGCGACCGCTTCAAAACGGTCAAAAAAATGATCATACTGCAGCTGGCGGTAACTGTAGTGCTGTCTTTTTTTGTGTTCAGGATTACACGCTTTGATCTTCTGCTGCCCGCCCTTTTTGTTTTTAATGTTTTCGCCTTTCCCATAATACCGCTGATGGACAGCCTCACACTGGCCTCGGTCAGGAATACAAAGGGCCATTACGGCGCTTTCAGGCTATGGGGATCTCTTGGGTTTGCGCTGAGCGCGCTGCTTTTTGGCCTGTTTTTCCGCTACCGGGACCTCGATCTGTTCCCTCTCTGCTACTCAGCACTGCTGATGGTCTGTCTTTTTTTGAGTTTCTTCCTTATTGACGCCGTATATGTCGGCAAGAGGGCCGGGCTGAGAGACGTGGGCCAGCTGATTTCCAATAAAAGCGTAATTACATTTCTTCTCCTGACCGCTCTTTTAAGTTCTACAAACCGTGCCAATGACGCTTTTCTGGGGATTTTTATCAAGCAATTGGGCGGCCAGGCCGATACCGTGGGGTACGCCTGGACGGTGGCAGCGCTTAGCGAGGTGCCCGTTCTGGCACTGGGCGGAGTGCTGCTGGCCAGGTTTTCAGAGCTGAAGCTCCTGGCTGCGGCGGCATTGGTTTTTTCGGCGCGGTGGGCGCTTTTCCATATTGTATCCGACCCGGCAGCGGTTATATTTATTCAGCTTACCCATAGCCTTTCCTTTGGACTGTTTTTTCTCTGCTCGGTGAGCTATATGAGCAAATTGGTCCCGGACTGCTTAAGGTCCAGCGGACAGGGGCTTCTGGCGGCATTTCTGGGCGGCATAGCCGGGATAGCCGGCTCAACGCTGGGAGGCGCCGTAATGTCCGGACTCGGCCCGAAGACGCTGTATCTTATCTGCTCTGCAACTGCACTGGCGGCTTTCTTCTTTTATCTGTACAGATACAGGTCTGAAAATGGTGAAAAATGCTGTGCTGAAAAAGAACAAAGCCGCCCTGCGGGCGACTGGAATCCAGAATCCAGGAGCCAGAAGCCAGAATAATCTTGAAGCCAGCATTTAGGGCTACATTCAATCGGGGACATTCCTGTCCACAAAGGAATACCCGATCTTCAGCAGGTGTGTCCCCATTCCTTATATAGCGACCCCAAGGCGACATGCTGCTAAGCCACTACTATCCTGGCGTCCACTGCAACGGCCCCGTCGGGGTAGGCCATGACCGGGTTTATGTCTATTTCACGGATCCCGGGGTAATTCTGGGCCAGGGCTGACACCTTCAACAGCATATCAGCCAGGGCTTTGCGGTCGGCGCCCGGATTTCCGCGGTAGCCTTCGATAAGCTTTTTCCCCTTTATTTTTTCCATCATCTGAATTGCGTCTTTTTCGGTCAACGGGACCATCCGGAAAGTAAGGTCGTCCAGCACGTTCACCATTATACCCCCAAGCCCGAAGGCCACCACAGGGCCGAATTGGCTGTCTTTTGTCACCCCTATTATCAGCTCGACGCCCGGGGATACCATTTTCTGCACCGTGGCCCCCGCCCCTGGGTCTATTGTCAGCGTTTTCTCCTTCATTTCCATAAAAGCCCGGATTACCTGCTCCGGTCCGTTAAGTCCCAGGTAAACCCCGCCAACATCGGATTTGTGTGTTATAACGGAAGAACGAACCTTGAGCACTGCCGGAAATCCGGTTTCTTCCGCCGCCCGCACAGCCTCTTCGGGGCTGAAAACGGCACGGCAGCTGTTCACCTCTATGCCTGCAAGGCACAATATCTCCTTGGATTCGTCCTCAAAAAGCACCTTGCGTCCCTCTTGCCTTGCCCTTTCTATTATTTCAGCTATTTTCACGTTCACCGGCCTCCCCTCAGTTTTGACTGGTGAACCAGGGCGGCCGCGGCGGCCGCAGCGTCCTCCGGCACTGTAAACAGAGGTATTCCCGCTTTTTGCAGCATCTCCCGGTCTTCCCTGCAGCCCTCCCAGTGGGATGCGTAGCAGGCAATCACCGGCTTTTTATGTTTTCTGTACACATCTATTATTTCTTCAGAGGGAAGCCCCCAGTTTTTATGCAGGCAGTAAACGGCCACCAGCATGTCTATACCCTCGTCCTCCAGCACCGCGCCGGCCAGCTTGCCGAAGGTCTGCCGCATGAACCCCAGCCCGGCGGCGTCCAGAGGGTTTTTAAGCACCACCGGGGGGTCCTGGCCGATTATTTTCTTTACACTGTCTATTGTTTTTTGATTCAGTGGAGGGATGACACATCCCCTTCCCGCCAAAATATCCGCCATAACAATGCTTGGCCCCGCGGTGTGCGTTATAATCCCTATCCTGTTGGACCGGGGAAGGGGCAGCATAGACAGCCCCTTGCAGGCAGCCAGCAGCTCAGCTACGCTGTCAGCGGACAGTATTCCGAACTGGTCGAATATGTCTCGGTACAGCCGGTATGAACCTGCGGCGCTGCCGGTGTGGGTAACGGCAAAAAAGTCCGAGATTTCAGACCGCCCGGCCTTTAATACCACAACCGGCTTTTTTAAAGCAACTTTTCCGGCGGCCTCCACGAAGCGCCGGGCATCGCCGGTCCCCTCCATGAAGACCGCTATCACCGATGTCCCGCTGTCTTCAGCAAAATATTCCAGGTAATCGACAAAGCCGGTGGTGCTGCAATTGCCCACACCCACAAATTTGTTTATTCCGATGCCTTCGTCTATTGCCCTGTGCATTATGGTGAGGCCGACCCCGCCGCTCTGGGATATAATCGAGATACTTCCCTTTTTCAGCCTGAGGGGATAAAACGTGGAATAAAAATCTCCGTCGTTGTTGATAAGCCCCAGGCTGTTGGGACCCACCAGCGCCATGCCGTATTTCCGGGCCGTTTCGGAAAGCCGGGCCTCCAGAACGAGGCCTTCCTCACCCATTTCACGATACCCTCCGGCGTGACATATCAATGCCTTTACCCCCAGGCGCCCGCATGTTTCGGCCGCCTCCACCGTGGCATGCTGGTTCAGGCATATCACCGCCGCGTCCAGAGGCCCGGGAATATCCTCTATGGATTTATAAACGGGCCGCCCCAGCACGCTTTCGTGCCTTGGATGCACAGGGTAGACCTCTCCGCCAAAACCTCCCTCCAGAATTCCCTGAAAAACGTTGAACCCCACCCGGTCCGGTGTTTCATTGACTCCGATAACGGCCACCCTCTCAGGGTAGAAAGCCGGCCGGAGGTTTATGAAGGCTGTTCTGCTCATGCACATCACTCCTATCCGAGGTTAGGCATATATTCTGGCCCGGATAACTCCTCAGGATGAGCTTAAAAAAACAACTCGGTGCTGAAATACTTGTCTCCGCGGTCGGGGAATAAAACCACTATATTACCTGACCCCACTATATTGCTGTACTGTATGGCTCCCCAGAGGGCGGCCCCGCAGGAAATGCCGACTGAAAGTCCTTCCCTGACATACAGCTCCCGGGCCAGGCTGAAGGCCTCATCGTCGGGAACGTCCAGTTTGTAGTCAATAATAGAGTCATCGTATATCGGAGGCTTATAGGCCTGCATGTTCCTCAGCCCCTGTATTCTGGACTGGGGCCCCGGCTCAACTCCCACAATATGAATGCCGGGATTGAATTCCTTAAGCCTTTTACCCGCCCCGGTAAGCGTTCCCCCGGTTCCAACGCC
This sequence comes from Bacillota bacterium, assembly GCA_049323915.1. Classification (GTDB taxonomy): domain Bacteria; phylum Bacillota; class Desulfotomaculia; order Desulfotomaculales; family Desulfocucumaceae; genus BRHc4a. The sequence goes on along the minus strand of JBMOPC010000001.1, from coordinate 66,503 downwards.
GGCCACAAAGGCGGTGACCCCGGGAAGGTCCTCTATAATCTCTTTTCCCGTGGTCTCGTAGTGAGCCAGAGGATTGGCCGGGTTGGAGAACTGGTCCGGCATGAAATACCTGTCGTCTTCCTCTCGCATTTTCCATGCCACCTCTATGGCGCCGTTGGTGCCTTGGGCCCCGTCGGTAAGCACCACTTCCGCTCCGTGCGCCCTTAATAGCTTTATCCTTTCCACGCTGGCGTTGTCGGGCATGACCGCCGTGAAGCTGTATCCTTTCAGCGCCGCTATCATAGCCAGGGCAATCCCGGTATTTCCGCTGGTGGCCTCCAGAATAACCTTTCCTTCCTTAAGGCTGCCTTCCCTTTCGGCAGCCTCTATAAGGTATTTGGCGGTCCTGTCCTTCACAGACCCTCCGGGATTGGTCCCCTCCAGCTTGGCAAATATTTTAACGCCGGGCCTCCCGTATGTTTTCAACTCGGTCACCGGCGTATTGCCTATTGTGTCAATAACATTTCCGTACAGCATTTTTTTACCTCTTCTTTGCTAAATTATTTCTGTCCAAAATAAAGGGGCTCCGCCCCTTCGGACGGTATAGACGTCCTACCCCCACTAAAGCAAGGGGGAGGCCCCCTTGGAACCCCCGTGCTTAGGAAATTATCCACAGAATCCCTATGGAGCAAATTTCCTAAGTCTTAAAAAAATATTTTCATTAAATATTTATGACAGCGGCACCAAAAATCCTCTTGAAGGTAAAATTTTAATGCTTAACGGTGAAAAATGACGGGGAACCTTTTAAATGGCTCCCCGGCGCAACACAATCCGGCAATTCAATTCCTATCCGGGCTGTTAAAAATCAGGGGTCAGCACCACTCTCTTCATCAGACTGCCTTGGTGGGAAAGGCTGAATACCTCCTCAATCTGGCTCATGGGGCGTACTTCCACAAAAGGATCCACCTTTATGCGGCCGTCCAGCACAAGGCTCAGCACTTCCGGGTAATACCCGGGCAGACATCCCCAGGTGCCGATTAATTCGGCATCAAAGGCCATCAGCCTGGAAAGCATGTATTCCACCTTTTGGGTGCCGAACCCCACCACCAGCATCTTGCCCACGAAGCCCAAAAGCTCGAGGCATATTTCCTGGCCCATCTTTGACCCGCTGCACTCAAACATCTTCCAGCCGAAGGAAGGCAGCTTGCTTTCCTTACAGTAGGCCCGGAATTCCTCCCTTACGTCCTTAACGCTCTTGTCCTTTGTGCTTATGGACTTGGTGGCGCCGAATTCCAGCGACTTTTCCAGCTTATCCTGGTTGCGGGCTATTGCCACCACCGCCCTGGCCCCCATAACCGAGGCTATCTGCGTCATGTAAACCCCTATCCCGCCGGTGGCCCCGGTGATCACCACCAGGTCGCCCTCGCTTATTTCCGCCCTTTTGGCCGCCTGGTAGGGAGAGGTAATGGCGTCGGCCACCACGGCAAGGTGCTCCAGAGGCATTCCCTTCCTGTCTTCCACAACGCACAGGTCGGCTGCGGGAACAGGGATATAGTCTGCAAAACCACCGTAAATTCCCAGGCTGTTCCCGGGCATGGCCTGCTTCAGGCAGCGGTTTCCGCGTCCCGAGGCGCAGATGGGACAGTCGTTGCAGGGCATCACGGCGGGAACCACTACCTCCTTGCCTATAAGGTCTTCTCTTCCGGCCACCACCCTGCCTGCTATTTCATGGCCCAGTGTAAGGGGCGGCTTTGTAACCGTGGGCACACCGTCAAAGAAATATCCTATGTCAGTATGGCACACGCCGCAGCCCACAACCTCCACCAGGGCCTCCCCGGGCTTCAATTCCGGCGCTTCGATGGTGGCCCTGACCAGTTTTCCCGGCTCCACCATTTGCCAGGTATTTATTTTAGAGGGCACTCCCATTATTGCACACCTCCTGCTATTTTCCCCGCCAAACCGGCTGGCGCTTTTCCATGAAGGCGTTCAGGCCTTCTTTGGCGTCTTCTGACTTCATAAGCTGGTTTAGGTAAATATCGTCTATAACTTTGAGTCCTGTGGCAAAATCTTTTCCGAGGCCTGCCCTGGCAGCCTTTTTAGTCATGGCCAGGACCACCGGGCTCATTTTAATGAATTTTTGCAGGTACTCGCTTACCCTCTCTTCAAAGTTCTCAAAGGGCAGCACCTTGTTTACCAGCCCGATCTGCTCGGCCCTTTCCGCGCCGATGGTCTCTCCGGATAGCAGCAGCTCAAGGGCCCTTGGCCAGGACATAATCCTGGGCAGCACGTAGCAGGCAATGGGTGGAAAGACCCCCACCGCGATCTCGGGCTGCGCGAATTTGGCCTTTTCCGAGGCCACCAATATGTCGCAGAAAATGGCCAGCTCGCAGCCTCCTCCAAGGGCGGCGCCTTTGACCACCCCCACAATGGGTTTGTCTGTCCCTGACATGGTCATAAAAATACGGTCAAAGACATCGATCATGCTGTCAACTTTATCCTCGGTGTGGTCGGCCACGTCAACACCGGCGGAAAAGGCCTTTCCCTCTGCGTCTATGACGATTATGCCCCCCGGATCCCCAATGGCCCATTCAAGGGCTGAAACAAGCTCCTCCATCATGGGTATGGTCAAAACGTTAAGGGGCGGCCGGTTTAAGGTTATGGTGGCCATTCCTTCGGAGCTTTTAACCTTCAGGAACTGGTATCTCAAGCATATCCCCCTTTTTGGCGCGGGCGGGAGATGCTCCACAGCAATCTCCCGCCCGATATAATCAACTAAAAAAGTCAAAATATCTACAGGGCAATTCTACTCCTTGCGCTGGGGAAGAACGCTGTCTATAAACTCCTGGTTAAAAGGCTTGGCTTCGGCGATAAGCCTGCGGTATTCAATAAAGTCGCACAAATCCTTGCCGGTGGCTTTCTTGTTGTTGAAGGCGTTGAACCCCAGGTAGGCCTCGCTCATCATGTTGGCTGCCAGCCAGTGCCTGTTGGGAAGCTTGTTCATGTCCCAGAAAAACTTCTTCTTCTGACGGATGCCGTCTATGGACATCATCAGGCAGTGGGGGAACAGGTTGGTCAGTGTCCAGATCACCTTGTTGACCTCTCCGTCCAGCAGGGAGAAATCAGTCTCGCACTCCTTTATGAGCGCCTTGGCGTCTGCCGCCGCCGTTCCCTTGACAAATTCACCGTAAACGATGGCGCCGTCGTCAATGTACTTGTCGGTGATTACCTGCGGGTTTCTGATGAATTTGCCGTCTTTCTTCAGCACGGGGACGGACTTGGAGATAAGTCCCAGCCTCTCCATCTTGTAGGCGCTCCATGTCTCGCAGGAAATGCAGCTCCACATGGCGTTTTCCATGCCCAGATACCAAAAGATATAGTCGGTGGACCCGCCCACCGGCGCCGACCCGTGCTTTGGCCCGGCCTGGCCGAATATTGCAAGATCCGATGAAATAGATACGTCGCAGGCCATTCCAATTTCCTGTCCTCCGGCCACCCTCATTCCGTTGACACGGCAGATCACAGGTTTTTTGGCCATGTATATGGCGTCAACCATACCGTTGAAAAGATCCATGTACAGAGCGTACTCGCTGGGGTTTCCGCTGTAGTACTCGGCGTACTCCTTGGTGTTGCCCCCGGTGCAGAAGGCTTTGTCCCCGACGCTGGTAAACACTATGGCCACAACCGACCTGTCCATGGAAGCCCTGTGGAATCCGGAGATGACTCCCTTTACCATCTCGGTGGTGTATGAATTGTACTGGGCCGGGTTGTTCAGTATTACCCAGGCCGAGAATAGGCCTTCAACCGGGTTGCCGTTAGGATCAATAACAGGCTTTTTTTCATAAATCACACACGGGGCTTCTTTGCCGAAATGCTCTTCTGTAAAAAGATCGTGGTCTTTAATATCCGTCTGACGAGGCCACTTGAAATAATCCATAATTCATCCCCCTTAATTAATCTTTTTAAAATAGACCCTTTTTGACAAAATCATTTTCTCTTTTCATTGGCCCGCGCTCTTGTCCCAAAAATCGGAACAGGGGGCAACGTGTATCACCTCCTGATTTTTTTTCATTGAGATAACTAATTATAAGACAGGCTTTCCAGTATAACGGCCATTCCCTGTCCCCCGCCTATACAAAGTGTGGCCAGTCCGTACCGCTCACCGCTGTCCATCATCCCGTAGATCAGCTTGGTCAGCAGCACGGCGCCGGTGGCCCCAATGGGATGGCCCAGCGCGATTGCCCCCCCGTTGGGGTTTATCCTGTCTTCGGTCAGCCCCAGCTCTCTTATTGACGCAAGGACTTGTGACGCAAAGGCCTCGTTAAGCTCTATAAACCCTATGTCGTCCATTGACAGCCCGGCCCTTTCAAGGGCCTTGCGGGTTGCCGGCACCGGACCGATACCCATTATTTTCGGGGATACTCCTACAGAAGACCAGGAAGCCACCCTGGCCAGGGGCTTTACTCCCAGTTCCCTTGCCTTTGCCGCTGAAGCCAGCACCAGGGCGCCGGCCGCGTCGTTAAAACCGCAGCTATTGCCGGCCGTAACGGTCCCGCCCTCGGAGAAGGACGGCGGCAGTGACGAAAGTTTTTCAAATGTGGTGGCCCTGGGGTGCTCGTCGGTGTCGAAGTTCACCGTATTCTTGCCGGATTTGACCAGCACCGGCATTATCTGGTCCCTGAACCTTCCCTCGGAGATGGCCTTTGCCGCCCTCTGCTGGCTTAACAGCGCAAACCTGTCCTGGTCTTCCCTGGAAATGTTAAACTCCCGGGCGACATATTCGGCGGTAAGTCCCATTGGCAGATTGCCGTAAATCTCAGGGGGCTGCGCCCCGGGCCCGGCCTCCGTAAGGGAGTCCACCAGAACGCCGTTGCCGTTTCCGTAGCCGTAGCGGGCATTTTTAAGGTAAAACGGCGCCCTGCTCAGCACCTCGGTGCCGCCTACCAGCACCACGTCGGAACACCCGGTTATAATCTCCTGGCAGCCGCTTACGAAGGACTGCACGCTGGAGGCGCACTGGCGGTGCACGGTATAGGCGGGAACCTCCTCGGGAATGCCGGCCTTTAACGAAACCACCCTTGCAATGTTTGACGCTTCGGTAGTCTGCCTGGAGTTTCCGAATATCACTTCTCCCACCTGGGAGGCTGCAATTCCGGCCCTGTTCAGAGCCTCCCCGGCTGCCATTGCCCCCAGGTTTTGCGGCGGTATGTCTTTGAGCGACCCTCCAAGACGGCCAACCGCAGTCCTTGCGGCGCTAAGGATTACAACATCCCTGTCATTCAAAGTTCTCCCTCCCTGTTAAAGCATCACCATTCCGCCATCTATGCACAATGTCTGTCCCGTGATGTAGCGGGCGCCGTCGGACGCCAGAAACACCACGGCGGGGCATATTTCCTCGGGCTTGGCGAAGCGCCCCATGGGAATCCTCTCAAGGTACTTGTCGCGAAATTTGGGGTCGGTGGCGATTGTCTTTGTCATCTCGGTTTCGGCCATAGGAGCTATGGTATTGACCGTGATGCCGTATCTGGCCAGCTCCTTGGCGGCCGATTTTGTAAGGGCGTACACCCCGCCCTTTGCGGCAGTGTAGTTCACCTGGCCCACTGTGCCCAGAAGCCCTGCGGATGAAGTCACATTTATGATGGCCCCTGATTTCTGGTCCATCATCGGCCTTGCCACTGCCTGCATGCAGTTAAAGGTGCCTTTCAGGTTGACGTTTATTACCTGATCCCACTGCTCCTCGGTCAGCTTCCATAGCATTCCGGGCAGGCTTACCCCGGCATTGTTGAAAAGAATGTCCACTTTCCCGAAGGCCTCCAGTGTCCGGTCCACCATCTGCCCGACCTGCTCCCTGCTGGCCACGTCCACCTGCATCACCAGCACTCTCCTGCCGGTGGACCGTATTTCCTTGACTACATTGTCATCCTCGCTTATACTGCGGCTGACCAGCATAAGGTCGGCGCCCGCGTGGGCCAGGGCCAGGGCCACAGCTTCGCCGATCCCCTGCCTGGCCCCGGTGATTATCGCTGCTTTTCCCTGGAGTATCATTGGCAGCACCCCTTCTCTGTAATTTTTATAAAATAATTTGGAAAATTAATACACTTATAACGGGAAGACTATTTTATTATTCTTAATGTCCAGAAGACCACGGGGCGTCATGCGGGCAAAAGGCAGTCCTGAAAAGGAAATGAAGCCAAGGGTGACCAGCGGGTTTTCAAGGGTGCAGCCCATTTCCAAGAGCTTCTCTTCGACCATGAGAATGTTTTGGGCCAGTTCCGGTATATCCCGGTCAGACATGATCCCCCCCACCGCCAGGGGACATTTCGCCACAACCTTTCCATCCCTGACCAGAACATGTCCTCCACCCATTTCCACCATGCTGTTAAAAGCCAGGGCCATGTCGGATTCATCACTGCCCAGAACAGCCTCGACTGCACATCTTCCACGCTCACGCTCTCGTGGCAGGAGGTTATCCCGGCATTGACCAGGGCGTTCATCCTTTCATGGGAGCACCCGGCCCCGTGCCCCTCCACCCTTTTCCCGAGACCGTAGGCGTAGCAAACTTTCCCGGTCAAAACCGGGTCCATATCAATAAGCCTCTTCCAGGGGGTAATCTCGCTGATGGCCAGCACCCTGGAATGCTCCATGTATCGCCTGAAATCGTCCCCGGTTATGCTGTCCTCTCCTTCAATGGCCGGGTGGGGAGGGTTTGCGGCGGTAAGCGCCAGATAAAACTTTACCGGCAGGCCTTCGGTAATATCCAGCATCAAATCTATGCCACCTATGCCCAGAGCCCCTGCCATTTCGTGGGTGTCGGTAAGAACAGCGGTGGTCCCCAGGGGCAGAACAGCTCTTGCCAGGGCCAGCGGGTTTGAAAGAAGGTCGGCGTGGCCGTGAGCGTCGATATAACCTGGAACCAGGTATAGCCCGCGGGCGTCAATAACCCGGGTTTCCTCTCCCACCATTTTTCTGGAGGGGCCGGTGTAGGCGATGCGGTCTCCCTTCACCGCCACATTCCAGCCCTCCAGCACTTCGCCGCTGTACACGTTGAGAATCTTACCGTTTTCTATGAATATGTCCGCCGGCTTGCTTCCAAGGGCCACGCCTATAAGATCTTCAACGTTTCTTTTTTTCAAAGGACACCCCCACTTCCAGGCCGGGACCGGTCCAACAGTATAATGCCGTCATTTTTTCCCCTTTTCCGCCAAATCCCTGGCAAACAGGGCAGCTCCCAGCGCACCGGCAATCTGGGTGTCGTGGCGGGGCTTGAGGGCCTTCATGCCCAGTTCTTTCTCAATGCGGCTGACCACGCCGACGTTCTTTGCGATACCTCCGGTTATTGCAAAGTCCTTCTCAATCCCGTTCCTTTTCAGAAGAGCCACCACCCTTTGCGCCATGGCCGAGCAGTATGCGGCCAGCACCCTTTCCTTTGGCCAACCCGCCCTTAAAAGACCTGCTGCCTCGTTCTTGGCAAACACAACGCAGGTGCTGCTGACAGGCGGCGGCTCCTCGTTCACCTGCAGTGACATTTCACCCAGTTCTTCCACGGACACCGCCAGCAGGTTGGCAAATACCTCCATGCCCCGGCCTGTGCCTGCGGCACACTTGTCGTTCATAAGGAAGGAGACCACTTTGCCCTTTTCATCGCACCTTATGGCCTTGCAGTCCTGCCCCCCCATGTCCAAAACCGTGCGGGCAGTAGGCCCGTATATAAAATTGGCTCCCCTGGCGTGGCAGGCAATCTCGGTGACAGTCCTGTGGGCGAAGGGCACATTAACCCTGCCATAGCCGGTTCCCACGGTGTATGTGATGTTTTCCAGCTTCATTTCAGTATTTTCCATGGCCCAGTTTATGGCGTTGAGGGCGCTGTTGGGGCTGTCAGACCCGGTACGCATGTTTGCAAATGCATACAGCTCCCCGTCCAGCATTATCACCGCCTGGGTACTGACCGATCCCACATCGGCGCCGGCAGTGATAAACCTTGCCTTTTTCCAGTCCATGCCGGGATTCATCCAGTTGTATTCGGTCCACCGCCAGTACTCCTTTTGCGGCTTTTCCGCACTGTCAGCAGCCATGTCTTTTTACCCCTGTTTCTTTAGAATTAAGCTTAAACGGCCTTTTCTTCCGCCGCTGCAAGGGCCGCGCCCACCGCACTTACAAACTCAGGGTCGTCGGGCACCAGCACCGGCATTTCCAGGCCGTCCTCCAGGGCTTTGACGAAACCGACATTTCTGCCCACACCGCCGGTCATAACCAAGTCCTTTTCCACGCCGACCCTGCGGGCCATCGATATAATACGGCTGGCAATGGCGTCGTGAACAGCTTTTGCAATGTCCTCCCTGGAGACCTTTGAGTGTATCAGGGACACCACTTCGGACTCGGCAAATACCGCGCACTGGGCGTTCATAGGTATGTTTTTCGAGGATTTCAAGGCCAAGGGGCCCATTTCCTCAAGAGGCACCTCAAGCGCCCTGGCCATGGCCTCGGTGAAGGACCCTGCGCCGGCGGCGCACTTCTCATTAATTGCAAAATCAACTACCTTGCCCCTGTCATCGCACCTGATAGCCCTGCCTTCCTCGGCCCCCACGTCAATGATGACCCTGCCGGAGGGGAAGAAGTAAACGGCTCCCCGAGCATCCGCCCCAACCTCGGTAATGGTCCCGCCTGCGAAGTCAACCTCGCCCTTGCCGGCCCCGGTAGCCATTACATACGACACGTCCGCCTTTGTGATTCCGGCCTCGGAAACCGCCTTTTCGTACGCCTTGATGGCCGCCAGCTTTTGTTCAAAGCCGCTCGGCACCATACTCCTGGACAGTATTTTTCCGTCTTGCATAATAACTGCTTTGGTAAATTTATTGCCTACATCCACCCCTGCGGTAATAATTGCTTTATTCCCCCCAATAAAATCACACTTTCGATTAAACTTAGGTAAATTATAAAAAAGCCTGAAATTATTTAATATCGCCAGAAAGGATGGAAAAAGGTTAAAGATAGGGTATGGCGCAGGGCTAGCCCATACGGGTGACCCAATTCACCCCGGGTGATTTTGAAAATTCAAGAAGGATTTTCTTTATGAAAGCATAATAAGTATTAATACATTTTTTACGAATTTTCAGAAATTTGTCGAGGGGGGGTCGATTGTCTTTAATGCCTACGACTCCGTAAAAGAAAAATTCCCCGAGATTGTCATGGTGTGCCGTATAGGCTCAAGCTTCAGCCCTTCTAAAAAGATAAGGACCGCCCTTCAGAATGTTCTTAAGTCTTCTGTAAATTTCTTCGACTTTTGGCACGCTTCCCTGGTATTAGTCAGCGGGGACCGCCCCCCCGCACTTTTTAGCGCGGTAAAGGAAAAAAGCGACCTTGACAGGCACAGGGCCGAACATTTTTACTCAAAGCAGCATATCGATCTGTTTAAACTCCATCAAAACAACAATTATTTGGGATGCATGCGGCCGGTGGCCCATACCACAATTCCGGTAGTGCTCAGGGCCGAGGACCCCATAGGAACGATGGAGATAGGCCTTTTCGGCGCTGCATCCGAGGCGGCGGACAACCTTCTCAACAAGGCCATTTCCATAGGCAGGCACCTGGCGGATATTATTCAGGAGTCTTTTTTCAGCAGGCAAAAGGACCGCAACCTGCGCAAGCTGTCAGTCTGGCTGGAAACTGTATCGACCATAAGCTCCACACTTAATATAAACCAGATACTTCACGTTGTGGCACAGCTTACAGCCGATCTTTTTTCCGCCAGATGCTGCGTGTTTTTGCTTGATTCAAATAAAACCCTAATTCCTGCGGTGGCCGTCGGCAGCTACGACCCGGAACTTAAGAAGAAGTGGAAAGCCCTTAAAGGCCACCCGCCCTATCCCGCTGTTTTAAACATGATAAACTCGCGGCAGGCGGTTATACTTACTCCGGCTGATATAGAAACCGGAATGCCCCGGGAAATGGTAGAGGATTTTTCGTACGCCTGGGTGGCAATGGCGCCCATCACCTTCAGGGGTGACGTGGCGGGAGTGATGCAGGTGGACCGTCCTTTACAGGGAAAAGCATTCGACCGGGAAGAAACCGCAATCATTTCAGCCATAGCCAAGGAAACTGCCATAGCCATGGAAAACGCCAAGCTTATAGAGGAGCTGGGCCGCAAGGAGCAATTGCTTCACCAGTTGTTGAACAAACTGATCTGCGCCCAGGAGGATGAGCGCAAAAGGGTGGCCTCGGAGATCCATGACGGAGTTATCCAGGCGCTGCTTGGGATATGGTACCGGCTGCAGCATTTTTCCGATGATGGTCTGGGTGAAAAAAGCATACGGGGCGAACTGGAAAAGCTTAAAGACCTGCTGGGCCAGCAGATCCGGGACATCAGGCAGATAGTCTATAACCTGAGGCCTATAATGCTTGATACATACGGGCTGGGGCCAGCCATGAGGGCTCTTTTAAGAAACCTGCAGGAAGAGTGCAATATACAGGCCGAGCTGGCCCTGGAAGGCTCCAACCAGCGGCTGGCCCCCAATTTTGAAATGGCCATATACAGAATACTCCAGGAATTGCTTAACAATGTGGTAAAACACTCTCAGGCTACCAAAGTGCAGGTGATGTTCATATCGGGGAACGACCATACGGTGCTGGTGGTAAGGGACAACGGGGTAGGTTTTAACAGATCCCGCCTGGCAAGTCTCGGGAGTCCCGGCAACCACCTGGGTCTTGCCAGCATACAGGAAAGAGTGCTGCTTCTTGGAGGAACCTGTGAAATTGATTCCCGTTTAGGCTGGGGAACAACGGTGACTATCCGGGTGCCGACCCCCACGGTCGGCTAAGGGAGGGTTTGGTGTGTCAAACATAAACCTTTTGATTGTGGACGACCACCCCATGATCAGAGAAGGACTGGTAGCCATGCTCACCCCATATTCAGACATAAACATTATAGGAACGTGCCACGACGGCCAGCATGCAATAGAGGCGGTGGAGCGCCTCTCGCCCAACGTGGTTCTGATGGACATCAAAATGGGGAAGGTTAACGGCTTTGAGGCTACCAGGGAAATTGTCGCAAACTACCCGGGGGTAAAAGTTATAATGCTCACCATATACGAGGACGCCGAGTCAATCAGGCTGGCGCTGCAGTCAGGGGCGTCCGGCTACATGCTAAAGCAGGCCTCCAGGGAGAAACTGGTGGAAAGCATCCGCAAGGTGCTGAGAGGTGAGGTAGTAATAGACTCAACACTCTTAAGCCAGCTGGTAACCGATTACACCCGGCTTGCCCAGGGCGCCACCTCCAAAAATTACATCCCGGCGGTGGATGACTGCAAGGAACTGACACCCCGGGAAAGCGAAGTGGCCAAGTACCTGGCCCAGGGACTGACCAATAAAGAGATTTCGGCCAGGACCCACCTTGCGGTGGACACGGTTAAAACGCACCTTCGCAGCATATACCGGAAAATGGGCGTTAAAAACAGGTCCCAGGCCATAACCGAAATAATGTCGTCAAGAAGCCTCAATATCTAGGGGACTGTTGAAAAAGCCCAACGCTGAACAAAGTCGCCCTGCGAACGACTGGATCTCATAATCCAGGAGCCAGAAGCCGGAATCCAGAAGCCAGAATAATTTGGAAGCCAACATTTATTATGGGACATTACTATATTCGGGGACATTCCTGTCCACAAAGGAATACCCGATCTTCAGCAGGTGTGTCCCCATTCCTTGTTAGCGCTATTTTATGTCACTCCACTTGCCGTACATCTCCCGCAGCACCCTGTGCAGTATTTTTCCGGTGCCGGTCCTGGGCATTTCCTCCTCCTTTATGAACGCCACGGACTTTGGCCTTTTGTAACCGGCGATCTTGTCCCGGCAGAATTCAATTATCTCCCGGACCAGCATATCTCCGGGGCTGTAATTTTCATGGAGCACCACCACAGCCCTTACTGTCTCGCCCCACTTTTCGTCAGGCACTCCAACCACTGCCACGTCCTTGACCGCCGGGTGGGCGCCCACCACGTTTTCAACCTCCGAGGGATAGACATTTTCACCGCCCGTGATAATCATGTTTTTCTTGCGGTCCACCAGGTAATAGTACCCTTCCCCGTCCCTCCTGGCCATATCACCGGCGGTGCACCACTCGCCCCGGAAAACTTCGGCTGTTTTTTCCGGGTCCTTCCAGTACTCCCTGAATGAGTTGGGAGAGCGGGTATACATCTCCCCAACCTGGCCCTCGGGCACCTCCCCGCCGTTCTCGTCCAAAATCTTAATCCTGTCTATGCCGAATACTTCCCTCCCTATGGACCCCAGCTTCCTGAACTGCTCCTCCGGCCTTAAGTATGTGATCAGCCCGGCCTCTGTGGAACCGTAAGCCTCCCACAGCTCCGCCGATTTGAAGTATTCCATTATTGCCAGCTTAAGATCCCTTCTGGCCGGCGCCGAGGAGATAAGCAGCTGCCTTATGCAGCTGACATCATACCTGTTCTTCACCTCATCCGGCAGGGACAGCAGCATTATGTAGTGGGTGGGAACCAGAGAGGTGAAGGTTATCTTGAAATCCGCCATTGTTTTCAGCAAGTCCTCCGGGTCGAAGCTTACCATGTTGTATACCATCACCGGGGCTGATACGCAGGTGTAGGTAAATGAATAGTAAATGGAGTTGACGTGGCACATGGGCATTACCAGCAAAGGCTTGTCGGAGGGCCTGACGCCCATGTTTATATTATTAAGCATGTAGTTGGCTATGTAGCTTTCATGGGTCCTCACAACCCCCTTGGGCTTCCCGGTGGTCCCCGAGGTGTACATTATGGTCCAGGTATCTGCCGAGTCCACAATGACTTCGGGTTCTCCGGGGTCCCCGGACCTTACCAGGTCCTCGTAGTGCAGGTAGCCATCAGGCGCAGCTCCATCACCAATGTATATATAATTTCCTCCCGGCACACTTGCCATTTTCTCCCTGGCGCTGTTGACCGCCTCCACAAAGGGCCCCTCAACAATAAAGGCCTTGCACTCCGAGTGATTGACAATGTACTGAAACTCGGCCGGAGTAAGCCGGAACATGACCGGCACCGCAATTTGCCCTCCCTTTGCGCAGGCGGCGTATATCTCCATCCACTCCACCCTGTTGTAGGCGATTACCGCCACCCTGTCCCCCTGGCCCACCCCCAGCCTGGCCAGCGCACTGGCAAGCCGGCAGGACCTTTCATTCCACTCCTTAAATGTAAAACTCCTTTGCTTATCCTGACACCCCAGTTTATCCGGATAATTATATGCGTTCATCTTTAGCACAGTGCCCATATGCATCCACTTGCTGACCGTCATAACTATCCCCCATCTTAAAACCGTTTATTAATAAGAACATTTTATAATATCCCGTACGTCTGTTTATATCACTAAGAAGTATTAAAGATGGGGTAGCTTTTAATAAATAAAGGGCTAACCCCTTTTAGTTAGCCCTTAGGAACTAAGATTTCTAATAGACAAATAATCCACCTGTGTTGATAATATTACTTTAGCAGTTTGGGCAGAAATGTCACCAGTTCCGGAACCAGTGTTATGAGAATAAGCACGACTATGCCCGGAACAAGGAATACAGGAATGCTCTTGAAAATCTCAGCGCTTGATGTCCCGGATATCTGGCTGGCCAGGAAAATATTCATGGCCATGGGAGGAGTGATGAGACCGATGGCCAGGTTGGTGACTATAATTACCCCCAGGTGCACCGGGTCCATCCCCAGGTGCACCACACAGATGTCGTAAAGCACAGGGCTGACTAGCAGTACTGCTGTTATTCCGTCCATAAACATACCCATCACTATCAGGAGCAGATTTACTATGATAAGAATAACCCAGGTTTCCGGTGTAAGGCCAAGAATAAAGTCCGAAAGCTTTTCCGTAACGCGAAGGTGTGTCATGATGCGCGTAAAAAGTGTCGCAAAAACCAGAAGCACACCAAGGGAGCCGATTGTTATGGCTGTTGACCGTGCAATTTTAAACACGTCAAAGGGGGCAATGTCCTTATAAACAAACAGGCCCACAGCCATTGAATATACAACAGACACAGCGGCGGCCTCGGTGGCGGTAAAAAATCCACCATAAATTCCACCCAGAACAATCACGGGCATCAGCAGAGACCACGAGGCCTTTCGTGAGCTTTCCAATATTGGGATGCTGCCGCGATCAGGAGGTTTCATTAAACTCCTGGGCAAAATTTTTCCCGTAACCATATAATTGGTCAGCAGAAAAGACACCCCAAGCAGCAATCCCGGTACAATCCCGGCTAAAAAAAGATCCGCTACGGAGGTGTTGGTCAGGAAGCCGTAAAGCACGAACGGTACGCTGGGAGGAATTATAATGCCCAGTGCGGCAGCCGCTGCGGTTATTGAGCAGGCATATCCCCTGGGGTAGCCCGCCCTGACCATTTCCGGAATCATAAAGCCCCCGACGGCAGCGCAGGTGGCGACACCAGAACCCGACACCGCGCCAAAAAACATGCAGCCTATAACAGTTATTGCCCCCAGGTACCCTCTAACACGGCCTACCAGAGAGCCGGCAAAATCCACCAGCCGCCTTGAAACACCCGCCTGCGCCATCAGGTCGCCGGCATACATAAAAAATGGGATGGCCAGCAGAGGAAAAGAGTCCATGGATGAATAAAACACCGGGGCGATCATGGTGGACATAAGGTCGCTCGAGAGAAATACCAGCGCCATTGAAGACACAGCAAAACAAAGGTACACCGGAACTCCCGTCAGCAGCAGAAGAAAAAACAGAATAACTGTTGCAATCATTACAGTCATCTCGCCGAATCCTCCATTCCCTTTTCTATCCTGCCGGCCTCAGTAGCGCCGCATCCTTGTTTCTCGCGCAGTCTCCCTGTGATAAAATCCGCCCCCTGTAATATGTAAGAAACACTCAAAAGCAATATCCCGGCCAAAACTGGCAATAAAGCAACCCACATAGGCCAGCGCAGAACTGCGGATACCTGGCCCATTATTCTCAATTTCAGCATAAAATCGGCCAGCAGGCAGAACATGGTGACAGATACGGCAATCCCTATAATTATGGTCAATAATTGCCTCATTGGCGTTAAGGAATATTTACCCAGCCTTTCCACAACATTAATGGATATGTGCCCCCCCCTGAAAGAGGAAACGCTAAGTCCCAGGTACACAAGCCAGATCATTAAAAAACGGGCCATTTCTTCCGACCAGGGAATAGATATAAAAATCACTTTACGGCCGAATACCTGAACAAAAACAAGCAGCGACATCGATATCAGAGCAGCGGCTGTGCAACATTCCTGAATAACAACTACCCATTCAACAATCTTTTTCATTATTATGACCTCATTGTGACCTCCGGTGAAGGGCGGCTGCCGTCAGGAAGCCACCCTTACTTCTTCACCCGGGCTTTATCAGCTTTTTATTACCGATTCCTTGCCTGTTTCTTTCAACACCTTTTCCAGGAACTCAGCCGATGGGCCTCCGGCCTTTTTATAATGCCTGTACACGGGTATGGCGCTGTCCTGGAACTTTTTCCTGGCCTCGGCAGTGGGCTCAACAACCTTCACACCGGCCTTTTTCATATCATCGATAAATTTGCTGACAACCTGGCGGTTGCCCTTTCTTTCGCTGATTGCCGCCTCCTTGGCAGCCTGGGAAACAACCTGCTTCAAATCATCAGGCAACCCCTGGTAGAATTTGTCGCTGATGACGATGGAAGCGGCGTAATAGCAGTGGTTGGTCAATGTAAGGTGAGGCTGGACCTCAAAGAATTTCTGCGCATAGGTCAGCAGCACCCCATTGTCCTGCCCGTCCACCACTTTTTGCTGCAGTGCAGGGTAAATGTCGGGAAATGGAATTGGAGTCGGGTCGGCCCCAAGTTCCCTGAACCACATATTTAAGCTGGGAGTGTCCGGAACACGGATTTTAAGGCCTTTAAGGTCCTCGGGACTGGCGACAGATCGCTTTGAATTGGATATCTGTCGGAAATCCGTTTCCATCCATGCCAGCACCCGGACGCCTTTTGTAAGCAACATGTTTTTGGCTTCCTCACCTATTGGCCCGTCAAAAATCTTGTCAGCCAGATCATAGCTTTCAATCAGGTAGGGGAGCTCCAATATGGCTATCCGGGGTTCCACCGCCGACATTGGCGCAGTACTTAGTGCTCCGGCCTGTATGTTCCCAAGTATGATTCCCTCGAATATCTCCCTTTCACTGCCCATGGAGCCGCCCGAGTGGGCCTCCACCACCACTCGCCCACCTGAGTTTTTCTCCACACGGTCCTTAAAAACCTGTACTCCATAAATCCACTGTGGAGATTGTTGGCTTGCAACACATGCCAGCTTTATTGTTACGGGCTTCTGCTGAGTCGGCTGCTGCTGGGCCTGGCCGCCGCATCCTGCAACTACCGACATCATTAAAACAATAATTGCCGCATAAACCAGCAACACAGGCGAAAATTTTTTACTTTTCAATTGCTTCACCTCATTTCTGTTATTCCACAAGAATAGACCAATAAACCCAATTCTCAATCAGGGGATGAACACCTCCTTTTAAAAAATGACTCATCTTCACAGCCGCCACGGGTAAATGCTGAGCTCCAATTTTTAATTTTGGCACATTTCTGACATTTCCCGACAAGCCTGCTTGATGCAAAATGGTTGGACGTTCATTCACTTCTTTTCTACGTGCTGTTTCATATTCCTGCATATTATTTTGCTTACCATTCAACATATAACGCCATATTCATTGTATATATGTTATATATTGACATGTTACGACATCATAAAATAATTAACGACATGACTAAACGCCGGTTTAAGCAACCGGCGTCTATAAATCCACTATTTTTTACTCCTTCTCCATAACCTCTTCCAGCCTTATCTCCTTCATGCCGTCCAGGCAGCGGGGGGGCAGCGCCATGTAAAACCCGGTGGCCACCTCCAGGAACTGGCGCATGGAGTCTGATATGTCGCTTATCACCTTGGCGGGCGCCCCCAGCACAAGCTTGTTGGGGGGTATTACCATTCTTTCGGTTATGAGCGCGCCGGCCCCTATGCAGCAACCGTCCCCTATTTCAGCCCAGTCCATTATTATTGCCCCCATACCCACCAGCACATGCTCACCCAGCTTAGGGGTGTGCAGTATGGCGCCGTGGCCTATGTGGCTCCTGGGGCCCAGTACTGCCGTCTCGTTTGGAAATACATGAATCACGCAGTTTTCCTGTATGTTTGACTTGGGACCTATCTCCACGGACCCCCAGTCGCCCCTGATACATGCGCCTGACCCCACATAGCAGCCCTCTCCCATTTTCACGTCGCCTATTACGGTGGCCGAGGGGTGGATGTAGCTGCCTTTGCCGATGGTCGGCCTCTTTCCTTCAAATTCATAAATAGCCAAAACTTTATACCCCCTTACTCTTATATTAATTCAATCCCATCCGGCTGGAGAACAGAATATTGATCCGGTTAATTCCGCAGCATATCCCTGGCCAGGCCAATCAGGGCGGACAGGGCGGGTGAAATGTATTTGTCCCGGTGATAAACAATCTGCGTGTTTATATCAAATTCCGGCCCGTCCCAGCGCAGGTCCACCAGCCCGCCCCGGCTTATTTCCTCTTCCACGGAAACCCGGGGCAGCAGGGTAATCCCGAGCCCGCCGGCAACACATCTTTTAATGGCCTCAATGCTGCCCAACTCCAGCACTGAACCGGGCCGCACGCCCGCTTTTGCCAGAATGTCCTCAAAAGCCACCCGGTAGCTGCATTTTCCTTCACACAGAATTAATGTCTGTCCCTCCATGTCCCCTGGCGTCACCGGGGCCTTTTTTGCAATGGGGTGACCGGCTCCGGCCAGGACCGACATCTGTTCAAAAACTAAAACTTCCGTCACCAGTTCCGGGGTGAAAATATCACGCCCCAGAAAGAAGGCAACATCAATCAGGTTGCCCTTGAGCCAGGGCGCCAGGTCCTCCCGGGCGCACCTTTTGAGATTAATGTCCACGCCGGGGAAGCGCTTCCTGTATTCCTGAATAAGGCCGGGCAGGCGAAACACGCTTATGGTTTCGGGCGCGCCGATAATTATGGTCCCTCTTGGATCTGACAGGCTTGAGACCGCCTCTTTGGCTTCCGAAACAAGTTTTACAATCTTCTGGGCATATTCCAGGAACAGCTCACCTTCCCTGGTCAGGGCCACTTTCCTGCCCAACCTCTCAAAAAGCTTGGTGCCAAGCTCACTTTCAAGGGAACTAATCTGTCCCGTTATGCTTGACTGGGCGTAATCGATCATTTCGGCCGCCCTGGTGAAATTGCGCGCCTCGGCTACGGCAAGAAACATTTTCAACTGCCTGAATTCCATTCCGCCCCGCCCCCTTAAGCCCGGTATCGGGCAAACCGATGGTGATCATCGGAATTGCCGTCAGCGCCGGGTTTATATCTATGATAATGTTAATTCACAAGCCAGTCTACTGTAATGGAGGTTTTAGCATGAGCAAAGTTGATCTTGCGCTATCCTGTTTTAAGGAGGGCTTTCTCTGCTCCCAGGCGCTGCTTTCCACTTACGGCACGGAATTGGGCCTGGACCGGGAAACGGCCCTGAAAATCTCCGCCGCCTTTGGCGGTGGGTTCGGCCGCATGGGCGGCATCTGCGGGGCGGTAAGCGGGGCGTTTATGGTTGTTTCGCTTAAATATGGGCACGTCAAGGCCGAAGATGGCCAGGCAAAGGACAAGACGTATGGCCTGGTCAGGGAATTCACCGATAAGTTCAAGTCCCGCAACGGATCTATCACCTGCAGGGACCTGCTGGACTGCGATATCAGCACCCCCGAAGGACTGGCGCAGGCGAAGGAGAAAAATCTTTTTTCCGCCGTCTGCCCGAATTTTGTCCTCGATGCGGCGGAGATTGTCGAACAGTTACTTTAACGAGGCTATTCCCCCCGGCCGCCTTTCGGGACTTGCACCCTATGGACAACGTCCATGCCGGGCACACAAAACGGAGCGCGGCCTATGACCGCGCTCCGTTTTGTTTTAATCGGACCATCCTCCAATGTTTTTCAAACGCTTTTGGCGGCGCCTTTTTTCAAATAGCCCGCAATGGGTTCACGAATGGCCAGAACCAGGATAACAGCTACCACCATTAAAACTCCGTCTAAAAGAATCGGCGGCACCCAGCTATTGTACGCATCCCTCATGGATCCTGAAATAACGGGAGACAGAATGGCGCCACTCTCAAAAATCAGGTTATTTAAGCTGAAAGCACTGGACACGAATCCCGGAGGAGCAAATATGATAGGCTAAATGGCGGCAATTTCGCACTTAGCATATTGCTTTTGGAAATGCCGTCAAGTCCCCCGATTCGTGTACAGATATTACGGATATATGGAAGCTTGCCATCTTTTCTTTAAAGAATCAAGAAGCAGTGGCCCCAGTTACTGGCCACTGCTCATGGTTTTGATCGGATAACTGTTAAAACAGCTATTGTTGCTTGCAGGCAACCTCATCGGAAGCGGATTGGCTGGTTTTGTTCACCAGGCTGGCGGCAGGCTCTACGATTAAGGCGATACAGATCACGCCCAGCACCATTAAGGCTCCGTCCAGCATAATCGGCATTACCCAGCTTTTCGTAACATCACGTATGGCTCCGGAGACAACAGGTGATAGAATGGCGCCGATTTCGGCAATCAGGTTCCAGACCCCGAAGGCGCTTGCTATTAAGGCCGGCGGGGCGAAGTCAGCGGTAAGGGCGAAGGACACTGACCATGTGCCGAAAAGGAAGACACCGGCGGCGAACACCAGGAAGCCGAGGACCGTTATGGAATTGCCGCCTATGTAGAGGTAGTATGCCAGGGCAAAGATGAAAAGTGCATGCAGGGACATGGACAGAATCAAAGCTGGCTTGCGGCCCCTTCCGCTTTTGTAGAATACGTCGGCGATTTTACCCATCAAAGGCAGTCCGACCAATGCCGCCAGACCAAACATGGCGGAGGTGGTGGCTGCCACGGAGATGCCGGAAGCTGCGGCATCCTTAATCACTTTAATAGCCCAGAAACCATAGAACCAGAGGCTCCAAAGGGTGGGGAGGGCGCCCCAGTATATCAGCTGCAGGTTTTTATTGAAAAAGACCGGCCCAACCTGCTTGCCCAGGCTGGTCATAATATAAATCATGATTCCCAGGGCCAGCAGCAGAATCAGGATGGATACCCCAATTTCGCCGATATTAAAAGATGTACCGGCGTAGGCAACAGCCATAATCAATATAAAGAATATTATTGCATATTTGGCTATTTCGACCAATACCTTGCCGTAGCTGGCACTGCCGGGAACGAATTGTCCGGATTGAGCTTGGGCAGAAGCCTCAGGCTTTTTGATCAGGATCATCATTAGAGCAGCGATAATCAGGGTTGGGATAACCCAGATATAAAAGGGAATATACCAGCCCTTTTCAGGACCGAACGTGTTTACTGCCCAATTGAGGGTCCAGGCGCCGCCCACGGAGGCTCCGACCAGACCCATTCCCAGACCAATGAAAGAAACACCCATGCCAACACCGAGTTTATCTTTTGGGGTGGTTTCAGTAATCAGAGCGCGGTCGTTGGAATAGTAGCAGCCTTCACCCAGGCCGGTTAAAACCCGCGCCCCCAGCAGACCCATCATGCTCTTGGAAAGTAAGCCAGTCAGGAATGTGCCAACAGCAGCCCAGATTATGCTCATCACCAAAATGGGTTTGCGGCCCAGGCGGTCGCCGATGTAGCCGGCTGGGAACTGCATGGCCATGTAACCGGCAAAGAACAAGGTGCTCATTAATCCTGCCAGAGCATGGGGGCTTTTAACGTCGGCAAAAAACGCTACTTTGTTAGCAATCATGTAAGTGGTGATGGGCGACATTATATTTCGGTCCACATAAGCGATGAACCAGCCTAAAAATAACATGACCCAGATAGTATGATAATATTTCCATTTCATATTGCGGATGCCCTCCCTGTCTCTAAATCTTATACTGACTGCTGTTGGTCCTGGAATTGTCTAACTGCCGCAACTTGTACCGCTGGATCTTGCCTGTGGCTGTCATGGGCAGTTCGGAGGTAAATTGGATCCAGCGCGGGAATTTATAAGGAGCGATTTTGCTTTTGACAAACTGAGCCAATTCTTTAGCCAGCTCAGGGGTCGGATCGTAACCATCTTTCAGTACGACAAAGGCTTTGGGCTTGAACAGGCCGTCATCGTCGCTGCTGCCGATTACACCTGTTTCCAGCACTGCCGGGTGTTCCATCAGGGAGTTTTCCACCTCAATGGGGGAAACCCAGATTCCGCCGGCCTTAATCATATCGTCACCGCGGCCGACATACCAGAAGTAGCCATCTTCGTCCTGATAATAATTGTCTCCAGTGTTAATCCACTGGCCTATGAAGGTCTCTTTGGTCTTTTCATGCTTATTCCAGTAATAAGCGGCAATACTGTCGCCTTTAATCATCAGTGTTCCAATGTGGCCGGTGGGCACAATGCTGCCATCCGGATCAACAATTTTGGCTTCGTAACCCGGGACTATCTTGCCGCTGCTTCCGGGTTTGACCTGGCCGGGCATGTTGCTTATAAAGATGTGCAGTATTTCCGTCGATCCAATTCCATCCAATATCTCTATATTGTATTGTTCCAGCCATCGTTCAAAGATAGCTTGGGGCAGGGCTTCTCCGGCCGAGACGCAATGCCTGATGCTGCTCAAATCATACTTATTCTTGGCCTCCTTCACCTGCAGCATGGCTGCGTAAGAGGTCGGAACTCCAAAGAACAGCGTAGGCTTGTACCTGTCGATTACCTCATAGACATGATCCGGAGCTGGGCGGTTTGGTGAAAGAATGGTGGAAGCACCTGCGTAGAAGGCGAAGTACAGGCCGTTGCCCAAACCATAGGCGAAAAATAATCTGGCAACCGAAAAGGTGCGGTCATTTTCATTAATCTTTAAAACACCTTTGGCATAGTGTTCAGCACAGTAGGCCATATCGTGGTGGAGGTGCACTGTGCCTTTGGGAAAACCTGTCGTACCCGAACTATAGAGCCAGAACGCTGCATCATCTTTGCCGGTATCGGCAGTTTCCAATTCGGTGGACATACCATTTACCATGGCCTCAAAACTGAGGAAACTCCCGTGCTGCCCTCCTGCTACGATGACGTGACGCAGGAATTTTAAATTATTACGAATAGCCGTAATATTGCTTAGTAATTCGTGGCTGACCACGACCACTTCCGCCCGGCTGTCATTCAAAAGGTACTCGTAATCCGCCGGCTTTAGCAGGGTGTTGGTTGGAATCGGCACAGCTCCTATTTTCATGGCGCCAAAGAAACTATAGACAAATTCAGGGCAATCTAAAAGCAGCAGCAGTACCCGGTCTTCCATATCAACGCCCAGCGCTTTCAAGGCGTTGCCTGTTTGGTTGACCTTTTCCTGAACTTGCCTGTATGTGATTTGTTGGTCCAGATAATAAATGGCTACTTTGTCTCCACGTCCTTCTCTTATGTGACGGTCAACAAATACATCGACAGCATTGTATTTTTCTGTTCCTTTCGATTTCTTTCCTTCCATTTATGCTATATCCCTCTCCTCAATAAAATCTTTATGTCATTTCTTCTGAGGTTTGGCTCTCATATCACCCCCTGGATCCGCAGATTCATAGCTGGTCAGACTCTTTCCCATAAGAAACTACATTTAAAAAACCCGTATTGGCATAGGAAGCAAAAAAAAGGCCAAGAAGATTCTAATATTTGTGACAGTTCCGCCAATTGGCATTATTATGACTTTAAACGCTGGAATTTAGTTGCGAACGGAAGACAAGCGGGGCAATATACTGTCAAAAAAAGAAGCTAAGAAGAAAATACGGTGCGATATCACACTGATGTGGTGTGCTATCGCACCGTATTTTAAAGCTGGAGTTAGATAGTTACCGCTGTATGCCGTATTTAGCAGCCTTACGTACAATATTAGAGTGATCAAGACCCAAAGCCTCGGCTGCTTTTCTGATCGAGGGGTAATAGTCGAAAGCCATGCCGATCAGCGTCTTTTCCACCATTTCCTTGGCTTCCTGTATAGGCAGGAGTTCATTGACGGTTATAGGAGTTTTAAACTTGGTTCTAAACTTGGTCAATTGTTCCTGAACCTGTGAAGCCTGAATCGACTCTTCATCCGTTATGACCAATAACCTTTCCAGGATGTTTTGAAGCTCCCGCACATTACCGGGCCAGCTATACGCCTCCAATAGGGGGAGGGCTTTGGGATCCAGCCGCTTTTTAACGCCATATTTTTCATTGTACAGCTGTATGAAGTGCATGGTCAAAGGTAGAATGTCTTCTTTGCGCTCCCGCAGGGGTGGAACCTCAATCGGTAAAACATTTAACCGGTAGAACAGGTCTTCCCGGAAGGATCCCTCCCGCACCCGCTCCCAAATGTTACGGTTGGTAGCAGCAACAATGCGGACATCAAGCTTAATGGGCCTCGTACTGCCGAGCCGGTAAACCACCTGTTCCTGCAGCACCCGTAACAGTTTAACCTGCAGATTAACCGGCACATCCCCAATTTCGTCCAGCAGCAGGGTACCGCGATCGGCAATTTCGAACATCCCCGGCTTGCCTTCACGGCTGGCCCCGGTAAAAGCCCCCGGTTCATAGCCAAATAGTTCGGATTCCAGGAGGTTTTCCGGAATGGCTCCGCAGTTAATCTGTACAAAACTTCCTGTTTCGGCGCGGTTGCTTGCGCTGTGAATAACCCGGGCCAATACTTCTTTTCCTACACCCGATTCACCCAGGATCAGGACAGTGGCGTCTGTATGGGCGGTGCGTACTGCCAGATTAAATAGTTTCATCATACTGGGGCTTGCTGCGATTATTTTATTCTTCTTCTTGAGCTTTTCCAGCATTAACTGTGAAAGCTCCGTCTGGTAGCGGGTCGCCAGTAATTTGGACTCCTTCAGTTCCTCCTTGAGACGGTGTAATTCAGTTACGTCCCGAACATTGGTCACCACCCTGCGCACTTTGCCCTCCGCGTCAAAAACAGGGTTGCCGGTAACCAGCACCTCTTTGCCGGTGGTGCTGATTTTCTGGACACTGGTAACAGTCCTCCCTTCCCGCAGAGCTTTGACGGTGATGGACTCGTACTGGAAAATGCCTTTCTCGAATAAGTCATCAATGTATTTGCCCTCGAAATGCGACGAGTCCAATCCGGTTAAGCGGGCCAGGGACTTGTTAATCCTGATGCCCCGCCCTTCCTGGTCGGTAATCATTACACCGTCGTAGGAGGATTCGATAATGGCGTCCAGTTCCCGGTTCAGTTCCTGCACTGAAGCCAGTTGGCAAGAAATTTTCTCCAGTTCGGTGATATCCTGAAAGACAGCAATCGCGCCGGCAATGTTATTATCGCAAATGATCGGGGAGCGGTTGGAGATAATCGTACGGCCGTTGATTTCGAGTTTCTGGCCATACTGAGTAAGTCCGGTCTTTAATATTGCAGGAAGGTCGCTATTGGGGAATACTTCCTTAAACGGTCTCCCGATGATTTCCCGGCCTACACCCAGTAAGCGACAGGCCGCCCTGTTCAGCATCATAATTTTACCGGAAGCGTTGATGGCAATGATACCATTGGCTACGCTTTCCAGCACTATCTGATTGCGCTGGCGGTGAGTGGCCAGGGTTCTTCTCAGGTAGGCAACCAGTTCCCTTAAGACAATTATTCCGGCGAAGTTGCCCTGATCATCTCCCACCGGGAACCAGGAGCTATTTTCCGGCAGAGCTTCTTCCAGTTCTCCGTCCTTTCTGTAAACAGTGATTTCTGTCCGCATCGCATCTCTTGCTTTACCCTCGCGTTGCCGGCTTTCATCCGTCCTAGTCCATTTCAGTGCTTCTGCTAGATTGAGGACACCGACCAGTTGTCTATCTTTTATCACCGGGGCCGATCCGAGTTCTTCAGCAATCATGATATCAACAGCTTCGGACAGGGGTTGATCCGGCTCAAATTGCACAGGACTAGGTCTGGCTAATTTTATTATCCCCATACCGGCCCTCCTGTTAAATCTGAATTATGTGATATTTTAAATTATATTTAATAATAATTATATTTAATCAAGTTATCAAAATAAAGGGGGAGTTGCTAGGATACTAATGCAAAAGAAGCTGGAGGTATTTCATTATTAGAGGTTTTAAAACAGTTTTCTGAGCAAACTTTATTAATAGTTACTACTAAGCATACATCTGTATTAAAAGAGCACGGGTTCTTAACGTATAGAATTCCGGCTCTCTTTAAAAACCGCCGGGAAATGCTCGATTAACATACCTACCACGCTACCTTCAGGAGTAATCAGGGCATTTTTTAAAAAAATGGGGCCTGCGGGCTGCAGGCCGGGCCGTGAAGGTCCCGCCGCAAACCTGACAGGCCCAGCCGGTCAAGTTAATTAAAACTCATTCCTTTTCAAAGGCGAAAAAGACCCTTTCCTGCATTATTACCGCGCCTTTCCTGCCGTCCACCGGCACAGGGTCCACCGGAAACACCGAAAGCTTCACCTGGTCTCCCTCTTTGAGATCGCCCATACCGCATCCCTTTACCCTGGCGAACATGGTAAGCTGCCCGCCCAGGTCTATCAGCGCGTGGATTAGAGGGGTCTCAAACCCCAAAGGCACGCCCACCTCTTCCTCGGTGGCCACCAGCACTCTTCCTGTGGTGGGCAGGTCAGTCCAGTCCAGGTTTTCCGAAAGGCACTCCGGACATATCACCCTGGGGGGAAAAGCCCTGTGGCCGCAGTCCCCGCACTTTGTGGTGGTCAGCCTGCCCGCCTTCAGATTTTCGTAAAAAGGATGTATCCTGTTGAACTCAGGGCTTTGCAGGGGATACATATCCATGGTTACGGCATATTTTCCGTTCAATACCGAATTCATTCCATATCCCTCCCGTATATCACGACGGTATGGGCGGCGATAAAGCCGCTAAGGTTATGGGTAAGGCCTATGCGGGCGCCCTCCACCTGCCTTGCGGCGTCCCCCCTCAGCTGCCTCATGATCTCAATGCCCTGGCGGATACCGGTGGCCCCGAACGGGTGACCGCAGCTTAAAAGTCCTCCGTCGGTGTTTACAGGCACCTGGCCGCCGAAGTCTGACTTTCCTTCCTGGACGAACCAGCCGCCCTCTCCTTTTTCACAAAAGCCCAGTTCTTCGTACTCGATTATTTCGGATATTGTAAAGCAGTCGTGGGTCTGGGCCACATTTACGTCTTTGGGTGTCACCCTGGCCTTGGCGTAGGCCTGCCCGGCCGCCACCTGCAGAGACTCCCAGGTGGTCCAGTTGCTCCAGTTGGCCGACATGTTGTGAGTGCTGGCCTGGCCCGTTCCCCTGATATAAACCAGCGGCTTGTCGGTAAGCTGCCTGGCCTTGTCCTCCACCGCCAGTATTATGGCGGCGGCGCCGTCAGTAACCGGGCAGCAGTCATATAGTTTCATGGGCCTGACTATAGCCTTTGCACTCATTGCCGCCTCCAGGGTGATTGGCTCCCTGAACTGCCCCTTGGGGTTGTTCATCCCGTTGCGGCGGTTTTTCACCGACACCAGGGCCAATTGCTCCTCAGTGGTGCCATAGAGCTTCATGTGCTGTTTGGCCACAGCGGCGAATACCGGGGGCGGCAGCCCCAGCCCCATGCTGCCGTCCCAGTCGTGGTCAACCGAGGCCAGCTCGCTGTAATTAATCTCCCAGCGCTGGGGAGTGTACAGCTTCTCTCCCCCTACCACCATTACCACATCGGCCTCTCCGCTTTTGATCATGGCGTAGGCCAGTATTATCCCGCTGCTGCCGGTGGCGCACAGAAGCTCAACCCTGGCGCACAGATTTTTTGGCTTTATGCCCAGGTACTCGGCCACCATTGGCGCCAGGTGGGTCTGAAACGAGCATCTTTCGGTGTACGCCGATCCCACGATTATCCCGTCTATGTCCTTGTTGGTAACGGCAGGGTTGTCATCGAAGCAGGCCTTTCCCGCCTCCTGGAACATATCCCTCTGGGTGGCGTTCCGGACACCCCACAGGGACTGCCCTCCGGCTATAACACAGACGTTTCTCATGCGGTCCCCCCCCCTTTAATCACCCTGAAGCGAAAGCTTTCTTCCTTCCCTGAAGGCCTGCAGGTTCAACTCCACGAACTTCTGAGGCACCAGCTTTGATATCACCGACAGCCACACATCCCCGGGCTCGGGCCTGAGCCCGGAAAAGAACCCCAGCACCACCACACCGGCCGCCGTGGGGTTGCCCAGCTTTGCTGCGATGGCAGTGGCCTCCACCCAGAAAATCTTTTCCGCGCCCGAGAGTATTCTTTCGATCTCAACCTCTCCGGGATAGGAGTCCGTGCCCAGGTTTACCGAAGGCGGTGAGATGCGGTGCCGGTTTATTATCACGGTGGACCCGGGCGCGATAAAATGCGGCCAGCGGGCGGCCTCCAGCATTTCAAACCCCAGCAGGTAGTCGGCCTTTCCGGCCTCCACCTGGGGGGAATATACCTTTTGCCCCCACCGGACGTGACTTTCAACTGCCCCGCCCCTCTGTGACATTCCGTGCACCTCGGCCTTTTTTACGTCATATCCGCAAAGCAGGCCAACCTCGGCCAGAATGTCGCTGCCCAGTATGGTGCCCTGGCCGCCAACCCCGGCCACCAGTATATCGCACTTATTAATAGCTGAATACATATTGCTCTCCTCCTGATAATTCCTTCCACTGGACGAATAATTAGTTGGCCTGGGAAGGTACATTTACGGTCGGAATACAGAATTCGACCCTTAAGCAGTAATAATCGCCTCTCTCGGGCACACGCTGGCGCAGAGTCCGCAGCCGTTGCACAGGGCAGGGTCTATGCTTACCCCTTCCTCAATTTTTGAGATTGGCGAGCAGCCGATACGCAGGCAGTTTCCACACTGGTTGCAGGCCTCCAGGTCTACAACGGGAGGCGCCTTCCTCTCCCTTATGTTGAGTACGCACGGATGCCTTGCTATAATCACCGAGGGCTGATCCGAGTCAAGGTGCTCCTTGATCACGTTCAGCATATTGTCAAATTGAAATGGATCGACCACTTCCACCTTTTCAAACCCGATGGCCCGGACCAGGTTTTCAATATTAATCTCTCCCGTGGGCTCCTTCATAAGGGTCCTTCCTGTGCATGGGTTTTCCTGGTGACCCGTCATGGCCGTAATCCTGTTGTCCAGTATTATCACAGTGCTGACGCCCTTATTGAAAAGTATGTTTACAAGTGGCGGTATCCCGCTGTGGAAGAAGGTTGAGTCGCCGATGACCCCCACGGTCCTGTCCTTGATCCCCGCCTTGTCGACCCCGTGGACCACTCCCAGGCTTGCGCCCATACACCCGCAGGTGTGCATGGCGCTCAGCGGAGGAAGCGCTCCCAGGGTGTAGCAGCCTATGTCTCCGATAACCACCGCCCTGAGCCTCTGCAGAGCATAGAAAACACCCCTGTGCGCACATCCCGGGCAAAGCATGGGAGGACGGGGAGGCAGTGACGGCTGAGGCACCGCTCCCGACGCCGGTGTATCGGTGAGTCCGGCCGCAAAGGCGCTCCGGCGCACCTTTTCCGGGCTGAATTCACCGGTGCTGGAAAACACCTCTTTACCGGTGACCGGTATTCCAATCAGGCGAACGTGTTCTTCTATAAACGGCTCCAGTTCCTCTACCACCACCACCCGTTCCACCATGGAGGCAAATCTTTTAATCAGTTCCACCGGAAGGGGATATACCATCCCCAGCTTAAGGAAAGTGGCGTCCGGAAACACCTCCCGGGCATACTGGTAGGCCATACCGGCAGTAATAATCCCCAGCTTTCCGGTCCCCGGCTCGATTCGGTTCAACATAGTTGTTTCTGCAAACTGCGAAAGTCTTTTAAGGCGGTCTATCACCACCGGATGCCGCTGGCGGGCAAAGCCGGGTACCATTACATATTTGGGTATGTTTCGTTCGAACCTGGGATCTTCTTCATCCGCCCCGCCTGCGCCGCTTACTTCAGGCTGACCGGCGTCAGGCACTTCCACCAAACTCTTTGAATGCGAAAGCCTGGTGTTTGACCTGACTATTACAGGAGTGTCAAAGCTCTCGCTTATTTCCACCGCCAGACCTACAAACTCCACCGCCTCCTGTGAATTGGATGGTTCCAGCAGGGGCACCTTGGCAAACTTGGCGTAATACCGGTTGTCCTGCTCATTCTGGGAACTGTGCATTTCCGGGTCGTCTGCATTTATAATCACAAGGCCGCTTTTCATGCCGGTGTATGAGATATAGAAAAGTGAGTCAGCGGCCACGTTGAGCCCCACATGCTTCGTGGTGACAACGGCCCTCTTTCCTGTGTAAGCCGCTCCGGCGCCCACATCCAAAGCCACTTTTTCATTTGGCGACCACTCGGCATATACTCCTGGATAGCGCGCAAAATTCATGAGTATTTCACTGCTGGGAGTGCCGGGGTATCCGGCGCCTATTTTGATTCCGCTCATGTAAGCCCCCAGCGCAAAGGCCTCGTTTCCGGTCATCAGCTGTTTCATAAAATACGCCCCCCTTATTTACCTGAAAAACTAGGCTGGCGTTTTTCCGCGAAGGCGGCGAATCCTTCCCTCCGGTCCTCGCTTGAAAAAGCCAATACGCAGCATTTGCATTCATGGTCCAAGCCGGAGGCGAGGTCCGTGTTGAGCCCCGTCCTTACAGACTCCTTCAGCATAGTTATTGCCACCGGAGCCTTTTTGGCCAGCTTGCCGGCCAGTGCCCTGGCCTCATTCATTACCTTTCCGGCAGGCACAACCCGGCTCACCAGGCCGTATTTTTCAGCCTGAGCCGCATCAATGGCCTCACCCAGGAACAGCAGCTCCTTGGCCCTGGAGGCCCCTATCAGCCTGGGCAGCCTCTGGGTGCCTCCACCGCCGGGTATTATACCCAGGTTGACCTCCGGGAGGCCTATTTTCACATTGTCTGAGGCCAGGCGGATGTCGCAGGCCAGCGCCAGCTCGCACCCTCCCCCCAGCGTCAGGCCGTTTAGCGCCGCTATAGTGGGCTTGCCCATACTGTCTATAATGTTGTAGGCAGCTGCGGCAATTTTTATAAAAAGGTACATATCCACCGCTGTCATATTTTTCATCTCATTGATGTCCGCCCCGGCGGCAAAGGCTTTTTCACCTGAACCGGTTATAATAACCGCCCTTACCCCGGGATCTGCCTCCAGTTCGGCGGCAGCCTGGGCAAGCTCTCTGTACACCTGGCTGTTAAGAGGGTTGAACGGGGGCCTGTTCAACGTTATAACGCCGATACCCTCCATTTTTTCCACGATAATGGTGCCGAAACTCATTTTGCACCTCCCTTTAATAGCTTCTAGCTTCTAGCGTCTAGCTGCTAATCGCAAGTTGCCAGTTGCTTACTATTTGTCGTAATCATACCAGCCCGCTCCTGTCTTCCTTCCCAGCCTGCCGGCCCTGATTATCGACTTTAACGCCTGGGGCGGGTTCCACCTGACGTCCTTGAACTCATCGTAGAAGTAGTTGGCCACATGATATCCAATGTCCACACCGGTATAGTCTTGCAGTTCAAAGGGCCCCATGGGATAGTTCAGACCCAGCTTCACCGCGGCGTCGATATCCTGCGGGCTGGCAACACCCTCCTCCAGCAGGCGGATTGCCTCGATAAACTGCGCCATCAGTATCCTGTTGACTATAAACCCGGGGGAGTCCTTTTTCACGTCCACCGGAGTTTTCCCCATCTTCCTGGTGACGTCCATAAGCTGCTGCACCGTTTCCTCGGATGTACCGTATCCCCTTATTACTTCCACCAGCCTCATCAGCGGCGGAGGATTGAAGAAATGCATGCCGGCCACCCTGTCCGGCCTCTTTGTGGATGCCCCGATCACGGTTATGGACATTGACGAGGTGTTTGAAGCCAGTATGGCCCCGGGCTTGCAAATGGTGTCAAGCCTCTGGAAAACATCCTTTTTTGCCCCCAGGTCCTCGATAATGGCCTCTATCACCAGGTCTGCATCGGAAAACTCCTCAAGGTCCCTGACCGGTGTAATCCTTCCCATTATCCCGGCCTTCTGGTCCTCCGTAATTTTTCCCTTTTCAACGCTCTTTCCGAGAAAACTGCTTATCCTGCCCAGCGCCTTTTCCACATAAGCCATGTCAACATCGCAAACCTTCACCGGGTAACCGGCCTGGGCGGCCACCTGCACAATCCCCCCGCCCATGGCCCCTGCTCCCAGCACTCCCACAGACCTGATTTCCATTTTATAAAACCTCCCTCCTGTTGGATAAAAAAGCCTTTATAATAATGCCAAAATATTGTGGCAGCAGCACCCTTTGCCGGTAATTGCCGCCGCCTTATCCTCTTTGCCTGATCTGATCGAAAAGCACGTCAAGCCTTGCCTTCACCTGGTCTTCAGCAAAGAACCGCAGGTCCGACATGTCAGCCTCTATCACCACCCCAGGCAGTCCGGTTTTCTGGCTGATAACTTTTCTTTTGTCGTAAAGCCCGAATGAACTTGGCTTGCAGCTGCGGTTGGAGAACAGTACAAACCCGTCTATTCCGTATTTGTTCATAAAATCGATCTTCATCTGCACTCTCTGGTCGAATCCGCGGTTTGCAAAGGCCTCGGTATAGTTTTCCGCAAGGCTTTCCAGATGGCGGTCCACGTTAAAGGACCAGGCCCAGGAGTGGGTGTACTGGGAAGCAGCCACCAGCGCGCCCTGGCCGGCAAAATAATCCGAAAACCACCTCAGCCTGGGCCAGACCGGTATATGGTCCCAGTAAATCTTGTACTTTTCCCCCGGCACGGCGTATATCTTTTTATCCAGCCTGCCCGTCAGCTCATCCTTCAGTGCCCGGTAATAATCCACAGCCTCCTTTGTTCCCCTCCAGGTGACAATGGGGGCCATGTGGAAACATGCGTCAAAAAAGCCAAAGGGGGCAGGGCGCAGCGCTGCCAAATCCAGTATCTCGTTCCACAGCCGGCAGGCCTCGTCGGAAAGAGACATCACCTCCGACAGCCTGTCGAAGTCAAAGGCGTTTCCGGTCTGCACCTCGATGAAGTCAATCATTTCCTTGAGCTGCTCAATAAAATACTCTTTACCCAGTGTGGTGGGTAAAGACTCAATGAGGGGGGAATCCAGCAGGAAAAATGGCGCATTGTAGTGCCTCCCCGCCGTCTCGAACCATTTAGCCAGGCTTCCGCACTGGGTGTTGCAGCAGAAAAGCAGGTCGGGGCTTTCTATTTTCCCAACCGGGTGGTCCGCCGCCCATACATCCCCCAGCCCGCACCGGGCGTATCCGCACAGGTCAAAATAATATCCCCTGGCCTCTGCATGTGCCGACAGTTTATGGGCTACTTTTCTTGCCGCCGCCAGTGCGCCGAAATTCTCGGGGTAATAGGGAAATATTCCGGCCGCGTAGATTACCTCAACAGGAAATACCGCAGTCACCCAAGCTATGGGAACACCCTTTTCCCTGGCTACATTTCCTTTGGCGTAATATTCTGACATTAATTTTTTCAGCATATCCGCGGTTAAGAACGGAGGCCGGTCAGTCATTGGCGCCACCTCCTCTCAACATTTCCAGAAAAGCCTGAATACGGGTTTCAATCTGCCCAAGGTTTAAATTGCCCAGTTCGGTTTCAATCCTGAGAGAGGGGATGCCTGCGGCTTCAAAGGCCGCCTTCATGTCCGGATAATCAAAATTTTCAGGCTCGCAGTACTTGAGGTGTATGAATATAACCCCTTCCGCCCCTTTCTCCCCGGCCGTCCCCGTCAAATAAGCCCTTCTTTCGCTGCGCGAGCTGCCAAAGCAGGCAAAGGGCATGCGGTTTATCTGCCTCAGTGCGAGGGCTTCAATGGGGTCCCCGTTCACGGGCACATCGTTGCTGAAATAGCGGTGGCCTGTGGCAAGATCGTCGGCCACCACCACGGCTCCGCTGTCGTCCAGTATTTTCATTATTTCCGGGGGCTCCCATACCTTACCCGAAAGCATGACCCTAATCCGTCCCGGCGGGGCGCCGCCCTCCGCTGCGCCGTCTCCCAGGGCGCCTGCGAGCTGTTCCAGCAGCCTGTTGTGGTCCTCCTTGGGCATAAACATGGAAGATTTAATAATGTTGTACATTTCCATGTTGCCGATTTTGTCCGGACTATCAGCATGCATTGAAAAAAGTTTCCTGATCAATGCACGGTTCCGGTTGTACAGCGCAATGCTCTCTTTCAGCCTTTCGGCCGTTATCTCACTGTGGGCGCAGTGTTCCAGCTTTGCTTTAAGGCGGCCCAGCTCGCCTATTAGATAAGACCTGGCGCTGGGTCTGTCCACCTGCCGCGGCAGCAGGTAATTCTCCATCATTGGCAAAGGTCTTGTGTGCTTCCAGATCCCTCCGAGGTTCCTGGTGGTATCGCAGGTATGGGGGATTATCAGCCCGTCAAGAAAACTCAGCCGCCCTTTCACCCCCAGGCCCAGGCAGCTGCGCATAAGAGAGCAGGCCCACGCCTGCAGGTGGGCGTCAGCCCATGAAAAGCTCTCGCTGCTTCCAATGATCCCAAAGGGCAGCGCCCTGGCCGCGTGAATCAATTCCTCCGGCACATCGGTCAAAAGCCAGCCAATTACCTTTACTCTCCGGTCTGATTTATAGCGGCGCACATAACCGATAGGGTCTTCCAGCACCTGTTCGAACTGCCGGAGTATTTTTTTCGCATCACCGTTAACCGGCATAAATACCCTCCCGCCCCGTGCCCTCAATTCTTAAAGAATTATAGAATATCCGGCCGCTCAATAGTATCGCTAAAAAGGCTTTTTTACGCTGTTCATCCGAGTGAAAAGGGTGTTAATCCCTTTGGGTGATTTGCCCGATTTTACTTAACTGACGATAACTTTGGGCAATCATTATCGATTTGCCTCTTACCATAGCCCCATGCCCCTTTCCGTCAGTCATCCTTTTGACCTCCCCGGTGACACTAGAGGTGCAATCCTTTTTTCACACCTCATACAATCCCTATACAATCCCTTTTGGTGATTTTGACAAGTATAATAAAGCCGGCCTCCTTGTTTTACCGGTGGCCGGCTTTATTCAGGAAATTATGCTTGAAAGCAATTCTGTGGATAATTTTATTTACGATATTTCCGTCTTGCGCCTCTCGTCGGCCCTCAGCTCCCTCCTCAAAAGTTTGCCCACCTTTGATTTGGGAAGCATATCCCGGAATTCGATGTACTGGGGCACCTCATACGGGGCAAGCCTGTCACGGCAGAATTTTATGAGCTCGTATGCCGTGACCCCCCTTACATCCTCTTTTACAACCACAAAGGCCTTTATCCTTTCACCCACCTTTTCGTCGGGCACCCCCACCGCGCAGGAGGCTATCACTGCCGGGTGCTCCTGCAGCACGGTCTCAATCTTGGAGGCGGCCACCCGGTAGCCTTTGTGTTTGATTAAATCGGCCGAACGGTCCATAAAATAAAGCCAGCCGTTTTCGTCAATGCGCACCAGGTCCCCCACCCTGTACCATAAAGTCCCGTCAATCCTGACGAAATGCCTTTCTGTTTCCTCTGGCTTGTTCCAGTAGCCGGCAACCATGTGGTCGGACGACACCAGCAGCTCCCCGGTCTTCCCCGGTGCAACATCTTCCAGAGTGTCGGGGTCCACCACCTTGACCCTTTTTATGGGCAGTATCTTACCGGCGCTGCCCTCCGGGAATTCTTCCCCTGCGGGTGTGAGGGCCACTCCGCCGCATGTTTCCGTGGCCCCGTATCCCTGGTATATGGGCCTGCCGAATTGTTTCCTCCACCTGTCAGCCACGTCCCGGGGCAGTACGTCCCCCCCGCTGAAATTATAAACCAGCGATTTGAGGTTGTACTGGTGCAGGCGGTCGTGCTCAAGAATCATGCGGTAAAGAGTGGGCGTGCCGAAAAAAGTCTTGGCCCTGTACCTTTCAATGTGCTCAAGCATTGCGTCCAGGTTAATCTTGGGCAGCAGCACCACCGTGTCTCCGGACATCAGCGCCCCCAGACCCACCGCCTGGCCCAGGATGTGATATAGAGGCGCACCCTGTATCACTATGTCCTGGCCTCTTGGTATCAATGATTCACTGGCCTTCCTCTGCTCACCGATGCTCTTTAACAGCAGCGCCCCGGATATCGGCACTCCCTTGGGGTGCCCGGTGGTGCCGCCGGTATAGAGTATCTCCGCTATATCCTCTCCGCTGGCCTCAACCGGCGGCAGAGGGGGTGCGTTTTTTCCCATCAGCGACTTGAATGTATATACATTCTCACCGAGGCTGTATTTCCCCTCGGGTATTTTATCGTATATCTTTCCGAAGACCCATTTCCAGTACGGAAGCAGGTCCGATACCGTGTTTACCACCATTCTTTTAAGTCCGGTATCCGAAAAAATCTTGCTTACATAGCCGAAATTGGTGTCCATGCAGAATATTGTGCCGGCGCCGCTGTCGTTGGCGATGTATTTTAAGTCCGCCGGGCCGTAAAAATGAGTCACCGGCACCGCCGCCGCGCCTATTTTCTGCAGCGCCAGCCAGGTAATAACCCATTGTGGGACATGGGGCATGTATATTATTGCCCTGTCACTCTTCCCCACCCCCATGCCGCAGAGCGACCTGGCCAGCCTGTCGACCATCCCGTCCAGCTGTGAGTATGTAAACTTCTGCCCAAGGTATATGAGCGCCGTCTTGCCTGGAAATTTCCCCACAGTCACGCCGAATGCCTCATAAACAGGGCCGAATTCATTTCCGGACAATTTTTACCCCCCTTTTAGCTACACCCCGAAATATGCCGCCTTGACCTCGGGATTGTCCATAAGCTCCTGCCCGGTGCCGCTTACTATCAGGGTGCCGTTTTCAATTATGTACCCCCTGTCGATCACAGGCATTACGGGCCTTGCATACTGTTCGGCCAGCAGTATGGTGACTCCCTCTTTGCTTATTTCCCTTACGGCCCTGACCACCTCCGACTGCATGGCCGGGCTGAGCCCCAAAAGCGGCTCATCCATTATAAGCAGCTTGGGGCGGGCCACCAGGGCCATGCCGATGGCAACCATCTCCTGCTCGCCGCCGCTCAGCATCCCGGCCTTTTTCCCCTTCAGCCTTTTCAGAGGGGGGAATAAACGGTATACAAACTCCATGCTTTCCCTTATTTCGGCGGCGGTCCTGAGGTATCCCCCCAGCCTGAGATTCTCCTCCACACTGCAGTCTTTGAAGACCGGGTGTCTTTCCCTGCACAGCACAATGCCCAAACCCACCCTATGACTGGGCTTGCTTTGCAAAATATCCACGCCCTCAAACACTATCCGGCCGGCAATGGTGATCCTCTGCCCTCCCTTTCTCTGCTCCCTGTGCCTGGTATGATGCAAGAGCCCGGAAATGGCGTTCATCAGAGTGGTCTTGCCCGCGCTGTTTGAGCCAAACACCCCCACTATTTCACCCCGGCGCACCTCCATGCTGAAATCGTTCACCGCCAGTGCGTTTTCGTAAAAAATCATTATGTTCTTCACCTCAAGCACCGGCCTCCACCTCGCTTCCCAGATACGCCTTCCTTACTTCCTCCACTTCCATTACCTCAGCCGGGGCGCCCTCGGCTATTTTCATTCCAAAATTCAGCACAATGACCCTGTTTACAACCCGGAACAGCTCTTTCAGCCTGTGCTCCACCATAATGAGAGTTTTGCCCTCTTCCCTGTTTATTTTCTCAAGAAGCGGGAGAATGCTGGAGATTTCCGACATGCTCATCCCGGAAAAAAGCTCGTCCAGTATTATCAGGTCCGGGTCAAGGGAGAGGCACCTGGCCAGCTCCAGCCTCTTCATATACCCGTGGGGGAGAGTTCCGGCCGTTTTATAGGGGACATTGGAGTCCCTTTCGAACCCCACCTCTTCCAGAAGGTGTATGGCCACCTCGTCCCTGTCACCGTACTTTCCCCCCTTTAGCTTCCTGACCCTGGGTGAAAACAGCGGTATTACCAGGTTCTTAAAAACAGCCATGTTGTAGAATGGCCTGACCAGCTGAAAACTTCTGGCAATCCCCTGGGAGACTATTTTATCCGGGGCCATGCCCGTGATGTCCCTTCCCCTGAATATCACTCTCCCCGAGTCTGGCCGGACAAAGCCGGTTATCAGGTTTATCAGTGTGCTCTTGCCGGAGCCGTTGGGGCCGATAATCCCCAGAGTCTCTCCCTCAAGGAGCTCAAAGCTTACATCATGCACCGCGTTGACACCGCCAAAGCGCTTTGACAGATTGGACACCTTCAATACAGGCTCCCGGCTCATGCTTTAACCTCCTCCATGGGTACCATCCTTTCATACTGGTGGTACTTTCTCTGGGCAAACCGGAAAACCCCCTCCGGCAGCCCGACGGCGAAAATCAGTAGAAAGGCGCAGTAGATTACCACCCTTAAAGTCCCGAAAGCCCTGAGCACTTCCGACAGAGGAATCAGTATGAACGCTCCCAGCATTGCCCCGGCGAAGGTCCCGGGACCGCCTATTATAGCGCTTGTCAGGGGCAGTATGGAGTACTCCAGGGCAAAGGCCGGCATACCCACAAACTGGTAGTGATGAGTCAGAAAAGCACCGGCGAAGGTCCCGGGAATGGCGGCTATAAAAACAGCCTGGGCCTTGTACCACTGAATGTTTATGCCCGAGGCCAGCACCGATCTGTCGTTGTCCCTTATGGCCTGCAAAACCAGGCCGTAGTCGGTGTCCATAAGCCTCTTGAATCCGAAAACACAAATGAGGGCGGCTGTAATAACGATGTACAGCTCCAGGGTCATGTCCGGCAGGGGAGGCAGCCCGCTCATCCCCTCGGTGCCCCCCAGTATCTTTGTGGCCTCTATCATCCTCATCATCAGAAGAGGAATGGCAAATGTGATCAGCCCGAAGTATATCCCCCTCAGGCGCAATACCGGGAATATTATCAGCGTGCATATAATGGCCCCGGCCACAGTGGCCAGGGGAATGGTAAAAAGAGGAGTCATCCCCAGGCTGCGGCTTAAGAACCCGGCCATATAGGCCCCCACCCCGAAAAAAAACGCCTGTCCCAGCGACACCAGGCCCACTGAGGCCAGAAGGTCCCAGCTCAGGGCCAGAAGAGCGATTGTGCATGTCATAAGCATCACGTTCTGCCAGTAATGCCCCAGCAAGTCCTTCAACAGCGGGAAGGCCAGCAGCGCCGCTATAACGGCCACCCTGGGCAGAGCCAGGTACATTATCTCCCGCATGGATGATATGGCGAATATATCGTCCGAGCGCACCTTGATGCCCCGGTCCAGCCTTTCTTTCCTGAAGCCTGATTTAATTTTCATACCCTCTCTTCCAGCTCCTTTGACCTACCCATCAGCCCCGACGGTTTTAATGCCAGCACCAGCACTATGGCGGCCAGGTACACGGCCTCCATCCACTGGGGGCCCAGCAGGGTGCTGGTTATTGTCATTGAGTAGCCCAGCACGAAGGCCCCGGCAACAAGCCCGGTAGTGCTCTCCAGGCCTCCCAGCACGGTTACCGCCAGCGCAATGAGCAGTACGTCATAACCTATATTAATTGATATGATCCCCAGAGGCAGTATCGCCAGCGCCGCAACCGCGGCGAGGGCGCCCCCCAGGGCCAGGCTCAGGGTGGCCGCCCAGTCGGATTCTATTCCCACCGAAAGGGCCGTATACTCATCCTGCGACATTCCTCTCAGGGCCAAGCCTATTCTAGTCCTGTGGGTGAAATACCACAAAATGGCGGCCATAAAAATTCCAATGCCAATTATTATAACCCTCTGGTAATCCACGGCCACCCCCGCTATTTCCAGGCTTCCTTTTATAAAGGGCTTTAAATTGAATTCGTAGGTTACGAACCCCATCCAGCGGAACAATTCCAATATAGCCACACCCACCGCAAAAGTGGCTATCACCTCTGAAAGTGCGATTCCCCGGACAGGCATTATTACCAGGCGGTAAATCAGCGCCCCGGTAAACGCCGCCACAGTCACCGCCAGCACCGTGGCCAGGGCAAAGGGCAGCCCCAGGTAGTTAAACAGCATCCAGCTTACGTATCCTGAAAAAAGGTAGAGCCCACCATGGGCGAAGTTTGCCACTCCGCTCAGCCCGAAGGTCAGGCTGAAACCCATTGCGGTAAGAGCAAGGATGGCACTGTTAACCAGCCCGAAAACAATCACGCTCATTATTTCCAACCATTACCACCCCTGACGGCAGGCGGGGCGCCGATTGACTCGCCCCGCCCAATATTTTTTTATAAGCAATTAATTGAAAACCTATTTCATGTAAGGCGGCAGCTCTATCTTGCCTTCGGCGGCTGCCTCCGGGTACACAGGCACCCTTACACCGGGAGATTTCCACTGGAAGGCTGCGCCAATGGCCGACTCCTTCGGGTTGGCGCCGTATACCACCTGATGGTCGTCTGTAAATTTAATCCTGCCCACAACACCCTCCATATCGGTGGCCTTGATGGCCTCAACCAGCGCATCCGGCTCCAGCGAGCCCGCCTTTTCGACTGCGTTGGCCAGCAGATAAACAGCGTCGTAAGAGGGGCCGGGCCCGTGGCCGCTCAGCTTGTTGGCCAGCTCCTGCCCGTATTTCTTGGAGTAGCCCTCATAGAACTGAACAGATTTCGGCACCGCCTTCACCGGCATCGGGCCTATCTCAAACAGGAAGTTGACGAGTCCTTCCACTTCACCTTCAAATGTTTTCCATGCGCTGCCGGGCGCGGCCGGGCTTATGAATCCCGCCATCAGCGCCGGGACCTTCATGCCCCTGGCCTGCTTGAGCAGTATTCCCGACTGCGGCATATCGAATATGGGAACTATTACCTGAGCATTTCCGGCCTTGGCCTTTGACAGGGTGGATGAAAAGTCCGAGGCCCCGGTGGGGTAGGTATCCATGCCGACCACTTCCCACCCGTTGGCCTTCAGCCATTTCTCCAGGCCGGCGCCGGTGCCCTTGGCCCACAGCACGTCCTGGACCACTATATAGGCCTTGTTCAATTTATGTTCCTTGCCGATAAACTCCATGGTTTTGGCCAGATAGTTGACAAGATAGGGAGCGTTAAGGCATAGCCTGAATACATATTTGTATTTGCCGTAATCCTCTTTTATCTTTTTCTGGGACTCCGGAGTCATGGCGATGGTGGTGATATACGGTATCTTGTGCTTGGCCACAAGGTCCATTGACGAGAGCAGAACCTCCGACCTGAAAGCTCCCACCACAATAGCGCTGGGCTTTTTCTCGGCTATAAGTTTTTCTACGGCCGCCAGTGCTTCGGTTACCGGTATGCCGGGCTCGTGCTCCCTGGTGTCAATTGAAACAACCTCCAGGGGCCGTTTTTCTCCCTTTACGCTTACGCCTCCCTTTGAGTTTATCTCCTCCACTGCCAGTTGAACCGCCCTCAGAGAGTCAGCCCCCTCAATAGAACCAAGTGCTGTTGGCACGCCTATTACCACCGGCGCAGCCTTGCCTGCCGGCTTTCCGGAAGAGGAATCCTTTCCCCCGCACCCCGCAGCCGCAACAGCCAGAAAGACTGCCAAAGCCACTGCCAAAACTCTGATCATGCCCTTTTTCACCTACCACTCCTCCTTTAAAATTGATAATTTGGCACCCATTAAGCGTTACCGCCCTTACGGCTTTGGTCCACCCCCCATCGGGTTAGCCACTGCCGGTTAAAAAGTATGATATTACAAAATATTCAATTAATATATCGCTTACTGGTATTAAAATGGACTAACCTGAATGATGAAAAAGGAGTTAACACCAAAGTGGGGAGGTTATAAGAACAAATTGGCCCTGCGGGCGACTGAAATTCAGGAGATAGTGAGGGGGGAGTGATTTAAGCCCGGGCGGAATTTATCGAAAGAACAATCCCGCTCATTTTTTATTCTCTGTGGCCTCTGTGGCGCAACATATATCCGCCAACTCTTGACCTGCCTCCCCGGCCGTGATAGCATAACTCAAAAATGCGGGGCCGCATCCGCAAAAAACAGGAGTCCTTTTATATGAACATAATAAACCGCTCCGACCGGTTTAACCTGATCACAGAGTTCCGGAACAATATCCAGTCTATATTTTCCGATCAGCTCAGGGTAAAGATGCAGGTAAGCAGTTTTTCGGAAGAACACCTTGGCGGGAGCTCTCTAAGCGTATTCCTGACCAGTGAAGCCGCATCCGCGGAGAAACAGAAAACACTGACGGAAGAAGCACTGCTTTCGACCAAGGCAAGGCGCAAGCTCCTGGGCAAGCCGAGGGATTTCCAGCGTTTTTTGGATAAAGAGGGGCCGTCCTACGACAAGGAATTCATGCTGGACATAGAATTCGATTACAATACCGGCACCTGTACCATACACCATATAAACCTTCCGCTCCACATGAGGGACAGGGGCTTTGGCGGCTGTATAGTGCAAAAAGCCGAGCTTCTGGCAAAAAAAATGGGCATGACTGATGTTTATGTCCCCGCCGAGCACAGGGCTACAGCATTCTGGCTTAAAAGAGGATACCGTTTTACATTTCCCGCTGAAAAGATTTTTTATGAGAGCAACAGCGGCAGGTCAAATATCTACATAGCCTACGACCTTAGGAAGAATATTGAGTCAGGGGACGGTTCTTTGACTCGCCGGCAAACAAAGTGATTCAGAGATTAGTCAGTGAGTCAGAGAACCGTCCCCTGACTCACTTCCCGAATGAGCAGTCCGGGTACCTGCACTGTGAGCAGCCCAGGCAGAGTCCTCCGTGCCCCATACCGGCCAGTTCCTTTCTGGTTATCCTCTCCCCCGCCAGCACCCGGGGAAGGACCAGGTCAAAAACCGTGGCCCTGAAATACATCACGCAGGCCGGAAGGCCCATCACCGGAATATCCTTCAGGTATGCCAGCAGGAACATGGCGCCCGGAAGCACCGGCGCGCCGTAAGATACCACCTCGGCGCCGGCCGCCCTTACTCCGGCTGGGGTAACATCGTCGGGGTCAACCGACATCCCCCCGGTGGTTATAATCATTTCAGCCCCCTTTTCAGCCATCCTGATTACTTCCCCGGTTATGCGTCCGGCATCATCCGGCAGAGTAACATGATCTATCACACGGCAGCCGAATGCCGAGAGCTTTTCTCTTATAACCGGGGTAAACTTATCTACTACCCTTCCGTGGTAAACCTCGCTCCCTGTTGTGATTATCCCGGCATTAAGCTGTTTCAGCTCCCGCACATCTAAGATGGGCCCGGTGCACCTGCAAATCTCTTCCACACTCTCTATTTTTTCCTTTTTTATGACCAGCGGTATCACCCTGGTGCCGGCCAGCAGTGCCCCTTCCTCCACCACCTGGTTTGTGTGGCGTGTTGACAGTATCACCTCTTCGATCTCATTTACCCGGTTAAGTCCTTCTGTATTTATTTTCAGCAAGCCTCTCCTGCCTGCATTAAAATTAACTTTCCCCTCCACGGGCTCCGTAAGCCTGATGCCTTCCCCGGCGGAGGCTCCTGCTATCCTGAGGGCGGCCTCGTTTTCGTGCAGATAGTCCTCACCGCACTCCCAAATGTACAGGTGCTCCTTTCCCAGATCCAGCAGCGCCGGTATATCCTCTTCCCTGACAATGTGTCCCTTTCTGAAAGCCGGACCTTTGAACCTGCCAGGAACAATCCTTGTGATATCGTGGCAGAGGACCATTCCTACGGCTTCTTCAACCCTTACCTTGCGCACCGGCCATTCCCCCCTGAGTTATACTCAAAATCCCCTTCTCAGTTTCAGTGACCGGCCTTCGCCCCCCCGCCTGACCGCCACGATCTCCGACATTATGCTGAGAGCTATTTCCTCCGGAGTTTCAGCCCCGATGTCCAGCCCAACCGGGGAATACACCGAATTCAGACTTTCCTCCCCGGCGCCTTCATCCCTCAGGCTGTCCAGAACACCTTTCACTTTT
This sequence comes from Bacillota bacterium, assembly GCA_049323915.1. Taxonomy (GTDB): domain Bacteria; phylum Bacillota; class Desulfotomaculia; order Desulfotomaculales; family Desulfocucumaceae; genus BRHc4a. Next base: position 23,643 of record JBMOPC010000001.1, on the reverse strand, counting down.
CGCCTGCTCCCTATCATCCCTATATATGACACCTGTCTTTGCAAGGCCCATTTCAGGCACAGCCTGTCGTGGGCATGGCCCCTGGTAACTATCACCACAGACGTATTGAGGCCTATTTGAATACCGTCCAGCGCCTTTTCAAAACTGTGGCAGATCACCTCTTCCGCCCCCGGAAACCTTTCACTGTCTGCAAACTCCGGGCGGTCGTCAACTATCTTATAACGGTAGCCCAGTATATCGGCCATCCTGGCCAGGGGTACGGCTATGTGGCCTCCACCCAGTATCAAAAGCTCGGCAGGAAGCGACACAGGCTCGGCCATCAGCTCCAGACGCTCGGCTGTACATCTTATCATTCCCGGCCCCGTACAGCCCTTCCCCTGATTGTAAATAGATTTTATAAGTTCTTTTATATCGTCAGGGAGCTGTTGAGAGGCCATTTTCTCATTGGAAATGAACATTTTTTTCCCAACCAGCTCCTGTCCCATTTCCCTGTCCGAGGTTATGGTGAAAAGGAACCCGCTTTTTCCCGTTTTTAGCGATTCAAGCATTTGCCCGTATATTTCACGGGCCGTGCTGTCCCCCGGGTTTACAACATCAATGAAAACATCCATTTCCCCGCCGCAGACCATTCCCTCATCGGCAGCCACGTCATTTGTCATGTTTATTCTTATATTGGCCGGCTTTTTTTGGGCCATCACCAAAAGCGCCTCCCGCATCACCCGGGCCTCGCCGCTTCCTCCGCCCACTGTACCGAAAAAGCTGCCGCTGCCGGTTATCAGCATCTTTGCCCCGGCTTTACGCGGTGTCGACCCCCATGACTTTATAATGGTGGCAGTTGCGGAACCTACGCCGGAATCATACGCCTCAATCAATTTTTCAATAATAACAGGGTCCAAAAAAAGGTCCTCCCTTATTTTATACTGCCTTTACCCCGGCATTTTAAACCGAGTAAAAACATTGCCGCCTCCAGCACTCCACCGGCCACTGCCCTGGACTTGTCCGAGATTGTAAAGCAGCTTTCCCTTATTCCCCTGGGGTCGATATCCCCCACCTTCATGCCTTCGCCGACAAAAAGGCCGCTTTTCAGAATTCCCCTCAAAACACCGGAAATGGAGGCTTTAACCGGAATACCCTCCACCGTGGCCACCGTCCGCCCATTTTCCACAAAGTCCCCTATCTCATTTAACGCGCTGAATATACCCCGCCCAGGAGACCGCAGCAGCCTCTCCGACGAATATCCGGCAATATTGCCCGGAACCCCGGTATCCGGAGCGGCGGACCCCTCCAGCAGCACTCTGCCCAGGTTGTGCCCCCTCTGGGTTTCCACCACTGCATGCACATCAACGCCGGCCGTAAACCCGGGCCCCAGCCCTATTACCACCGGCGCCTCTTCCATGGATGTGCCCAGGTTTTTCTTGGCGATTATGGCGTCCACCACAACTGCCGGCTCAATGCTTTTAACAAAATTCCAGCCTGGGTCCACGACCACAGGTATTTTTCCCGCTTCCAGCAGACCTCGCGCTTTTTCCAGGCTGTCGGCCATTTCCGCAGTTATCCCCTCAACCGTTACCCCGCCCTTGTATACCGCTTCGGCGAAGGAGACTGTGCGGCGGATAACGGTGGGAAGCCGCTTCTCCAGCATTACAACCTTGAAGCCGCACCTGTATAGCCTGTGGGCAGTACCTGTGGCAATGTCGCCGGCGCCTTTTATAATCACCAGTCCACACATCATAATCAGTGTCCTCCGCCCAGAACTCAACTGTCAAAAAACCATAACCTCACTGACCGGGTCTTGGTTCCGCGCCGCCCCGATGACCACACGCTTCGCCCCGCCCTTGCCCAGCATTACAGCCAGCCGCCTGGCATGCTGCAGGCCGACCTCATTTTCCACCTTGTTTATAAAGGGCACCCACCTGCAGCCCGGGGGCACATCCTTATAATACCCCCCGGGGTGAATAAAAACCCCGGCCACAACAGCCGGTGTAACTGCCTCCCCCGGGCCGGCGCCGGTCAGCTCAGTTATCTTTTCCGGGCGGTGGGTGTTTTCTGCGTCCAACGGCCTTCCAATGCAGTCAATACCCACCACCGGCACAACCAGCCCGGAATCGCCGGGAATTACAGGCTCACCTTCCCCAGGCGCCTTAAATGGCCGCCCGGCCGATCCATCGGCCTCCACCACCACCATGTCGGCCCCCGCACCCAGAAACCCGGGCACTATTGACCTGTTTAAGCCAATCACCTTGTTTTCGCGGTTTATTCCAGCCCCGGCCACAACCAGCGGGTGTTTTTTCAGTGCTTTACATACAGCCGGGACTATTTCAGGCCCCGGGTCCAGTATAACGGCCATTCCCTCTTCGTCCGGCGGCGCGTATATTTTGGTGGTGGTGGTGATGACCACACGGATACCCCTTTTTACGGCTTCCCGCCCCAGTGCATACATGACGGTGGTTTTTCCGCCCGCACCCACCAGGGTGATTACCCGGCCCCTGTCAATCAATAATGCGTCCAGAATATTCACTTCAGCCCAGCCCCTGTCCGCCAAGCATCCGGCTTAACCCGGCGGCGGCCTCCATGGTGGACTCGATGGCCTGGCTCATCTTTTCCCCGCTGAAGGAATGAACGAACCCCACCATCCACATGGCCGCCAGATGTTTTCCCAGCTGGTCCAGCACCGGAACGCATATTGCGTTTACCCCCCTGATGTACTCCTCAAGGTCGGTGGCGTAGCCTTTCCGGCGCACTACAAGCAATTCCTCAAAGTATTTCTCAGTATTGGTTACTGTGTTTTCGGTAAAGCAGGGAATAGTCTTCTGCGAAAGTATACTTTTTACGGACTGGTCATCAAGCCCCGACAGAAAAACCTTTCCCGCCGCCCCGGCGAATATGGGGATCCTGGTCCCCACCGGAGCCGATATCTTCAGCTCGGCAGGGCTCTCGGACTTTTCAATGATGGTAATCCCCTTATCGTCAAAAGTACCCAAAAAAATGGTTTCCCTGAACCTGTCGCTAAGTTCTTCCATTATGGGCCTGGCCACCGTCCTTATGTCTATCCCGGCCAGTGCCCTGCTTCCCAGCTTGATCAATGTGGGCCCGAGCCTGAACTTTTTGGTGCCCGGCTCCTGTAGCACCACTCCCAGATCTGTAAGGGCCTGCGTTATGCCATAAACCGTGCTTTTAGAAATATTTAGCCTCCTGGACAGGTCGCTTATTCCCAGATCGGAATCCGACCCTGCGATTTCCTGAAGTATGGCAAATACTTTGTAGACCAGCGGCGCGCTGTAACCGGTGCTTTCCCTGGTGTCGTTAATCATTTTTTTAAAAACCCTCTCCAGTCGCATTATCGATCACTTTGCCCGGCGTCATGGCGCCGCACTGTCCCTCCCCATGCCTCCCCTGGGCACCGACAGCAGCGCCCCGGTTAAGGCCAGCACTGCAGCCAGTAAAAACGCACCTTTAAAAGACTGGCTTATTTCCTTTATGTATCCAGCAGACGCAGGCCCCAGCACCTGCCCTATGCCGAAAAACAACGTCACCAGCCCCAGTGCGGCAGGGGCGTTTTTAGGCCCCAACAGGTCTCCGCAGTATGACGCAACTATTCCGGGTATGCTCCAGGCCGTCAGCCCGTATATAATTGCCGAAACCCATAAAAACTCCACTGACGAGGTGCCGGCCGGAAGCAGGTAGCTGACCACCTGGAGTCCAAACACTATCGCCAGTGTCTGGCGCCGCCCGATGATATCTGAAAGCGTACCCCAGATTATTGCGCTGCCAATGGACAGAAAACCAACCAGGCTCCAGATGCTGCCGGTCACAACCTGGCTCAGTCCCCTTTCCCCCACAAGATAATTGACGAAAAACATGGCATATATTATGTATGAAAACCCGAAGCAGAAATAAATCACGGTTAGAACCGGAACACCCCTTGAAAAGAATATCTTTTTTACGCCCAGTATCTGTTCTCCGGTCTGGCTGGCGTTTCCCGCCGGCGGAGTATCCAACCCGCCCATGGGCTCAATGCCCTTTTCCCCCGGGTGGTTTCTTATAAAAAGAGCCGACAGTGCGCCTATAACCAGTATAAGCCCCCCCAGTACAAGCCAGCCGTACCTCCAGCCGTTTTCCGGATATATTCCGTTTAGCAGCGGTATAAGCCATCCGGTGACGGCTATGGCCAGCCCTGACCCGCCCACCAGGAAGCCGCAGGCCATCCCCCTTCTTTTCCGTGAAAACCAGCTGGATGCAAGCCCCATAATGGAAATATTGCCTCCGGCGCTTCCTATCCCGGTAAGAAACCTCAGTAAAACAAGTGAATAAAGGCCGCCCGCCAAGGCTGTGGCGGCCATTGTCAGCGCTGTCCAAAGGAGGGCCAGCGCTATAACCGCCCTCGGCCCGAACCTTGTCGCCAGCATCCCGGCAACAAGGGCGGCCAGAACGTATCCAAACATGTTGGCCGAGGCTATTATACCCGTCTGATCGTGGGCGAGCCCCAGGCCTTTTTGCATAGAGGGAAGTATCATGCTGTAGCCGAAACGCCCGAATCCCAGTGAAGCCGCCACTATCAGTATTCCCACGGCCAATATCACCCAGCCGTAGTGTATTTTGCCTTCCTTCATGTCTCGTTCCTCCATCTCAAGGAAATCCGGGCACCGCCCTTTATTGGGGTATTCTTCAGCCGCCTGCGGTCCTCCTTCAATTCTTTATTCTTTATTTTACATTTCTTTTTTTTCCTTCAGCGCCCTCCAGACTTTTTCGTAGCTCAGCGGAAGGCTGTAAACCCTGATCCCCATGGCGTCATAGATGGCGTTGGAGTAGCACCCCATTGTGGGTATGGTGGCTCCCTCGCCCACTTCCTTTACTCCCCATGGAGCCGCCGGCTCATAGCTTTCCACCAGCTCCGAGGTCACCTTCGGCATGTCAAGGGCTGTCGGCAGCCTGTACTCCGCCAGGTTTCCGTTGAGAATTTTCCCGTTTTTATCAAAAACAACCTCTTCCCATACCGACTCTCCCATGCCCATGTACAGCGCTCCGTGAACCTGGCCGTGCAGCAGCGCCGGGTTGATCACCATGCCGCAGTCATGGACGTCCCAGACTTCCTTGACGTCTATTTCACCGGTTTCCTCGTCTATCTCCACCTCGCTGATCTGAGCTGCAAAGCTGTATGCCGGGGAGGTGCCAACCGGAGCGCCCTTGAAGCTGCCGCCCAGTTTCGGCGGGGTGTAGGAACCCCGGCCCACAAGGGGGCCTTTCCTGACGAAAAATTCCCTGGCCACCTCGGCAAACTTCTTTGTCAGTCCCGGGTCTTTGATCGAGAAAATAATCCCCTCCCTGCAGTCAAGCTCCGAGTGATCCCTTTCCATCATAGCCCCTGCCATCTCCAAAAGCTGCTTCTTAACCTCCTCGCCCGCCTGCTTCACGGCTGATCCGGACATAAGCGTCTGCCGGCTGGCATAGGCGCCGAAGTCGTGCGGGGTGGTCTCGGTATCGGCGGAAACTATCTTCATGTTCTCATAAAGATAGCCCATTGCTTCGGCTGCCATCTGGCACAGCACCGTGTCCGATCCCTGCCCTATATCGGTGGCCCCGGTGTACAGAGTGGCCGCCGTTCCGTCCTCGTGCACCTTTATTATGGCGGCGGCGTGGGGGAGGTTGGTGCGGTAGATTGGATAGCCTGCCCCGGACACAAAGCTCCCCACTGCTATTCCTATACCCCTGCCCTTTGGAAGGTTACCTTTTTTCCATTTCCACCCCGAAATATCGCGGGCCTTTTCTATACAGGCCGTAAGCTCGCAGGAGTTTACCTTGAACTCGTTTGGGGTAATGGTATTGGGCTGCCTGGCGTTCCTGAGTCTCAGCTCAACCGGATCGATACCCAGGTCCTTTGCCACCATATCCAGGTGGCACTCAAAGGCGTACCTTGGCTGCGGGGCTCCGTGGCCCCTCTGGGCGCCGCAGGCCGGAAGGTTTGTATAAGCCCTGATCATGTCAAACTTATAGTTCTCAAAGTCATAGGTAAGGGTCAGCATGGCGCCGGCGTAATATGCGGATGCTATGCCCAGGCTGGTGTAGGCCCCGCCGTCCATGTAGAAGTTTGCATGTACGCCCAATATTTTTCCATTTTTATCCACACCCGTGGTGATTTCCATTATTTGTTTATGGCGGCCGCGGTTGTGGGCGAACATTTCATGGCGGTCGTAAAACATTTTAACCGGCCGTCCGGTGATTCTCGACAGAACAGCGCCGGCGAACTCCAGTCCGGTGGGCTCGAGCTTTCCTCCGAAGCCTCCGCCGACGTAGGTTTTTATTACTCTTACATCCCCCATGGGGAGCCCGAACTCCCGGGCAATATAATACTGGAAATAATGAGGGGACTGGGTGCTTGTGTAAACGGTCAGCTTTCCGCCTTCCCATTTTGATATGGCCGAGTGGGGCTCTATAGGGGACTGGTATGTGCGCTGCCCCATAAATCTGTCTGTCCTGACGTGATACGCCTCCGCGAAGGCCTTTTCCACATCGCCGAAATTCTGGTGAATCTCGGTGTTTATATTCCTTGGATACTCATCATGGATCTGAGGGGCACCCTCCTTGATTGCCTCGATTGGGTCAAAGACGGCGGGCAGCACCTCGTACTCCACTTTAATCAGCTTCAGCGCCCTGTAAACAGTTTCCTCGTCCACAGCAGCCACGGCCGCCACCTTGTCTCCCACGAAGCGCACCTTGTCTACGCAAAATATATTCTCGTCCCAGCGGGCCGGGCTTATGCCGTATTTGAGGCCGGGCACATCCTTATGGGTGATCACCGCCTTCACCCCTGGCAGACTTTCGGCCCCGGTGGTGTCGATGCTCAAAATCCTGGCGTGGGCATGGGGGCTTGTTAAAATCTTGCCCACCAGCATGTTGGGGAATTTGAGATCGCCGGTGTATTTGGCCTGTCCTATGACCTTTACACGTCCGTCAAGCTTGGGAACGCTTTTGCCTATAACCGAGTACTTTTCAGCCATTTTTATCACTCCTTTCTTCTATGATTTACCTGCCACGTCCAAAACAGCCTTGACAATATTAACATAGCCCGTGCAGCGGCACAGGTTTCCGGCAATGGCCTCCCTTACCTCTCTCTCGGTAGGATTGGGGTTTTTGGCCAGCAGTGCCTTGGCCGACATAATCATGCCGGGGGTGCAGTAGCCGCACTGTACGGCGGCGTTATTTACAAAGGACTCCTGTATTTCATCAAGCTTCTCGCTCCGAGCGACCCCCTCTATTGTTGTAATCTCGCGCCCGTCGGCCTCCACAGCCAGGACCATGCAGGAATTGACCGGCCTGCCGTCCATAAGCACCGTGCACGACCCGCAGTCCCCCAGCTCACACCCCTTTTTGGTGCCGGTGAGGTCCAGCTGATCTCTCAGCACGTTGACCAGCAATGTATTGGCCTTTACCACCACGGTGTATGTATCCCCGTTGACCATCAGGCTGACCAGATACCTTTTTATTCCGTTTTTATCCGACACAGACTGCATTTTTAAACACCCCCCCGACATTAAACATGTCCTTCATTGATGGCCTTTTGCAGCGCCCGCCTCGTAAACACCCTTACCATATCCCTGCGGTATTCCTCCGATCCCCTTATGTCCGATATGGGCTTACACTCCCCGGAGGCGCAGACACCGGCCTCTTCCAGCAGTTCATCCGAAATTTCCCTGCCCTTCAGCAGCTGTTCGGCCATTACCGCCCGCATTGGAGTCGGCGCCACGGCCCCCATGGCTATGCGTGCCTCCCTTATAATGCTGCCGTCAACGGTTATGGCCACCGCCACCCCAACCACCGCCAGCGCCCCCGACCTCCTGAGCCCGAATTTTATATAGGTGCTGCCGGTTGTGGGCTGGTCGGGTATCACTATCTCAGTCAGTATTTCATCACTTTTTATAATGGACTGGCCTGGGCCGGTAAAAAAGTTTTTAAGCGGCACTTCCCGCTCCCCTGATGTCCCCACAAGTTTTACACCGGCGCTAAGGGCAATCAGTATCGGAGGAAGGTCGGCCGAGGGCACTGCGTTAACTATGTTCCCCCCGATTGTCCCCACATTCCTCACCTGGTTGTTAGCCATATGATGGGCCGCCTCACAGACTGAAAGGTACTTTTCCTGCAAAAGCGGAGAGTTGGCCAGTTCGTTGTGTGTTGTCCCGGCACCTATGACCACACCCCTTCCCTGCACGTAATTAATTCCTCTCAGCTCGCTGATGTTTTTTAATGAAACCAAAACCTCCGGGGACAACAGGTCGTGTTTCATCTTCACCAGCACGTCGGTTCCACCGGCAAACACCTTGGCCCTGCTCCCGAGGCGGGCCAGAAGCCGGCATGCCTCATCCAGGCTTTCCGGGGCGTGGTAATCAAAATCCGGCAGGTACACCACAAACCACATCCTTTTAATATACTCTACGTTCTGCATTATAAAAAGTGTTCACTATAATAAATTATGATTTGTCAGACAACTGAATGTCAATATGTATCATGAAATTTTTTTACATTTGCCGGCAAACAGAACCCGGTAATTTTTTTCTTACATAGATATAACCCAAAATGATTAACTCTCTTTTCCCCTTATGTAACCTGCTTTCCATCCTTTTTGGCGATATAGATATCTGAAAATTCTTTATATACTGAATTGAAAGGTGGGCGCTGTTCAGTCTTCCTTTGGAAAGGCAGGACGGGGTTACGGAAGCATATCTTTTCCGAAGTGTTGACACTTGGTTGCATTGCGCTGACGTTTTATAAAAACCGGAGGAGGTTAACAAATGTACAACATTTTGATCATTCAGGAAGAAGCGGAAAAATATGCTCAGCTTATTGAAAAAAGTTTTCCACAGGAGGTAAAAAACGGGACACTTAAGATGTTTCCCTATAAGGACGAACACTCGCTCCCCGGTGACCTGAGCCACATCAACATAATAGGGACCTGGCCCCTGGTAAAGCAAATCCCCCAGATGAAAGACCTGAAGTGGGTAATGACATTCAGCTCCGGTGTCGATCACTGGGAAAAGTCAGGCCTTTTACCCAGGGAAATGCCACTGGTGCACGTTCCGGGAGGATCGGGGGTGCCGGTGGCGGAGTTTGTTATCGGACTTATGCTTAACCATGTCAAGTATTACAACAAAATATGGGACAACCAGAAAAAGATTAATTACGAGCGCATCCAGGGACAGGAACTGTGGGGTAAAACCCTGGGAATCATAGGCCTCGGCGGGATTGGGCGGGAGATAGCCAAAAGGGCGAAGGCGTTTGACATGCATGTAATCGGCACTGACATTGAAATAATAGACATTCCATTTGTTGATAAGGTATATCTGTCAAAGGACTTTGAAACGGTCCTCGGCATCAGTGATTTCGTGGTGCTCTCCTGCCCTGAAACCAAGGAGACGCTTGACATGATGAACGAACAGCGCTTCAAGATGATGAAGCCCACAGCATATTTCATCAACTGCGCCAGGGGATCGCTGGTAGTGAAGGATGACCTGATCAAAGCCCTTAATGAGGAATATATCGCCGGCGCATCCATTGACGTTTTCTGGATCAAAAACCCCCTGCCCTCGTTCCTGCCTGCGGACGACCCGCTTTGGAAGGCCAGAAATGTGTTCTTAAGCCCCCACATTTCCAGCTGGACCGACATGTATTTTGTCCGGTTCGGGGAAGTATTCGTGGAAAACATTGGCAGGTTTCTCCGTGGAGAACCCCTTGTCAGCGTCTCTCCGGGCTTCGGACTGGCATCTTCCGTAATCTACAGCAGAAAAACCGGCTAGGCGGGAACAATCCGCCTGGCCTCTTTTCTGCGGCAAAAAACTTCGTTTGGAGGAATTTTCATATGAGAGGTAAGACCAAAAACCTTTTCTGGAATAAAGAAGCTGAAACAATGCATCCGGAAGAAAAGAAAAAAGTACAACTTGAGCGTCTCCAGAATGTGGTTAAGAGGGCATATGAAAACGTCCCCTTTTACCGCAAGGCATTTGATGAGAAAGGAGTAAAGCCCGAAGACATCAACGCCCTTGACGATCTGAGGAGGCTCCCCTTTACCGTAAAGACAGACCTCCGGGACAACTACCCCTATAATCTATTCGCCGTGCCCATGAGCAAGGTGGTTCGCCTTCATGCCTCCAGCGGAACCACAGGAAAGCCCATAGTGGGCGCCTATACCAGAAATGACCTTGAACTCTGGATGGAAGCAATCTCCAGATCAATGTGCGCAGCCGGGATCACAGAGGAGGACATAGTTCACAACGCATACGGTTATGGGCTGTTCACCGGTGGAATGGGGTTCCATTACGGCGCTGAAAAAATAGGGGCTGCAATAGTGCCGGTATCAGGCGGTCTTACAAAACGACAGATCATGCTCTGGCAAGACTTCAGACCCACTGTTCTTTGCTCCACCCCTTCCTTTGCCCTGGTGCTTGCGGAAACCATGGCCGAGCTGGGTGTTGCGAAGGAGGACATACACCTCAGGGTAGGTCTTTTCGGCGCCGAGCCCTGGACAGATCAAATGCGGCGGGAAATTGAAAGCAAGCTGGGGCTGGAGGCATTCAACCAGTTCGGGCTGACAGAGGTCATCGGGCCTGGTGTTTCCGCCGAGTGCGTTTATCACAACGGTATGCACATTCAGGACGACCATTTCCTTCCCGAGATTATCAACCCTGAAACCGGTGATCCTGTTGAGGACGGGAAGCCGGGCGAGCTCGTCTTTACCGCCATTACCAAGGAGGCATTCCCGGTAATACGCTACCGGACCAGGGATATCACCACGCTTAACCCGGAGCCCTGCCCGTGCGGAAGGACAACGGTCAGGATGATGAGGCTCACCGGGCGGTCCGACGACATGCTCATAATCCGGGGTGTCAATGTGTTCCCGTCTCAGATCGAGGGAGTCATTCTCGATCACAGTGAAGTTGTACCCCAGTATCAAATAGTGGTAGACCGCCAGCGAAACCTGGACCAGATAGAAGTTCAGGTGGAGGCGGTGGACCTGCTTTATGAAAAGGGTGAGGAGGCCATACTGGCGGTAAGCGGCCAGCTCCAGAAAGACCTGGGCCAGACTCTGGGAATAAACGCCAGGGTGGTAATAGTACCGCCCAGGAGTATCGCCCGCAGCGAGGGCAAGGCCAGGCGGGTTATTGACCGGCGCAACCTCTCCTGATTTTTTTCATGCAAACCCGGCTGACGGCATTCCATTGCCTCCGCCGGGTGCAGTTTAACCCCGTTTATTGCGCATTCACCGTTTTGTTCTCAGTTTTTACGAAATATTCTGTTATTAATAATAGATAGAGAATCTGTCATAAAGGAAAAACACTCCGGGAGAATGGAGATTGGGTTCCTTTTTAGCCTGCGTTTGGAGGTGATTACCGGGAAGAAGGAATCATTTTGTTAAAAAACTATTACCTAATAGAAGGAGGGGATCAAATGCTGGGTATGGCGGATGGATGGACTTCGCTGGTCTGGCTGTTGAACATCGCTTCAATGCTTTTTTGTGTGGGTTATGGTATTGCCAACTGGAACAAAGGTGGTGAAGACTGGTGAATTTAGGGATCCTTGCAGTAGTACTGGTCTGCTATATAATCGTGATAAGTTACCTTACTTATCTCGGATACCGTCAGACCAAGAGCGCCGAGGACTACATGGTGGCCGGTCGGCAGATGCCGGGCTGGATAATGGCACTGGCCTACGCCTCCACCTTTATCAGCACATCGGCCATAGTTGGGTTTGGCGGGGCGGCAGGCGTATTCGGCTTTACACTGATGTGGCTTTCTTTCTTCAACATAATACTGGGAATATTTGTTTCCTTCATCGTGCTGGGTGAGCCAATACGCAAAATGACCAACAACCTTGGCACTACCACCCTGGCTTCAATGCTGGGAGAGCGCTACCAGTCAAAATTTATAACCTGGTTTATAGGACTGATGATTTTTCTTCTCATGCCGGCTTACACCGGTGTGGTAATGATCGGCGGCGCCAGGTTCATCGAGGAGACCCTGAAAATCGATTTCAACCTGGCGCTGCTGATACTGGCCCTAATCATCGCCATTTATGTGGGGTGGGGAGGCCTCAAGGGAATAATGTATGCCGACGCCTTCATGTGCTCCATGATGATACTGGGAATGGTGGTGCTGCTGTTCAAGACCTACTCGGTGGCAGGAGGAATTGTGGCCGGGCACCAGACCCTCACCAGCATGGCCAACCTGGTGCCGGAGAGCCTTGCCAAGGGCGGGCACCAGGGCTGGACGGCGATGCCCAAGCTTGGATCGCCAATCTGGTGGACGGTTATAAGCACTATCGTAATGGGAGTCGGCATCGGCGTCCTGGCCCAGCCGCAGCTAATACTCCGCTTCCTGACCGTGCCTAACAAAAGGGCGCTCAACCGGGCGGTCATGATAGGCGGCGTCTGTATTTTCCTGTTCACCGGCACCGCCTTTATGGTGGGTCCACTGACAAACGTGTATTTTTACGAGACCCTTGGCAAGATTTCCATTGTTGTGGCAAAGGGCAACGTTGATATGATTATACCAACCTTCATCAACTCGGTAATGCCTCCGGCATATATCTATCTCTTCATGGTCACGCTCCTATCGGCCTGCATAACCACTGTCAACGGGCTGGTACACGTCCAGAGCGTGGCCTTCTCCCGTGACCTCCTGGCCACCTGGGACATCAAGGCAAACCCCCTGTTCCTGTCCCGCATAGGGGTAGCCATTGGGGCAGTGGGGGCAATAACCATGGCCTACATTTTGCCCATCAGCGTCATCGCCCGGGCCACCGCCTTCTGGTTCGGAATATGCGCGGCCGGAATACTGCCGGCCCTGCTGGGCGCCATATTCTGGCGGCGGGTGACAAAGCAGGCGGCTGTCTGGAGTGTTGCCTCCGGATACGGAGTCTCAATATTCGGGTTCGTATTCCTCCACGCCTCCGAGGCCGTGCCCTTCGGCATCTGCAAGGCCCTTTTCGGAAAACCCACTCTTCTTCCGTACCCCTGGACCCACGTTGACCCGCTGTTCTACAGCATAATTATTTCCGCAGCAGTACTGATTATCGTATCTTTAATCACCAACCCGCTGCCCAAGGAGCATATAGACCGGTGTTTCCGCGGCTTCGGCAGGCGGGTGTCTCCGCCGGCGGGTGGAAAAATAGAAGCCTGAATAAAAAAGCCGCCCTTCGGGCGACTGGAATCCAGGAGCCAGTATCCAGAATAGTTGGAAGCCTGCATTTCAAGCTGCCCTACAGCGTCTTGGCGACCCCATATTGACATGCAAGTGGGCGGGGCCGGTTATACCGGCCCCGCCCCTTTTTAAATCATTTTTTCCATGTGCACCCACATCTGGTATGATCCATCAGACTTATTAAAAACAGGCACTTTCCGTACTATTAAGAAACCGCCTCTCTTGTAGCAGCTTACCGCCCTCTGGTTGGCCTCCCGCACTGACACCCATAAAAAATTCAGCGAAAGATCGTTCTTTGCAATGTTTATCATTAAATTTATTACCTGGCTTCCTATGCCCATCCCCCATAGGTGAGGCTCCCCTATAATAAGGCCCAGCTCTGCCGTGGCTGTCCTCGGGTTGATTTTTTCCAGCCATACGGCGCCTATTTTCATGTTACCGTATCTGATAATCTTAAGGTAATAATCGTCGGACCGCCCTGAAGCCGCGCTGAAATTCCTGGGGTGAACAACCGTCTGAAACAAGTCCGTATCTATTTTTGACATCCACTGGTCCCATAGCTTCCAGTCCTCGGGCTGATAGTCCACAAGCTCAATGCTCTGTGACGTATTGAGCTCACCTTCGTCAATGGCGATGAACTCTTTAAGCATCGCAGACTCCATGCCGTTCAGGGTCAAATCCCTTATCCTGTTTTCCAGCCGCTGGTCAGCCAGCAGCGACCCCAAGGGGTACAGTATAAACCATCCGGGGCTTTCTACATTCTTTACCTTGTACTCGGCATCACCCTGATCATCTTCACTTAATTCCAGCTTCTTCTTTTTGTCTTCCGGGCTTACAACGGCATCGTATTTAAATCTTACAAAATTGTGTATCGGGTGCTTTGGGAACCTCGCCGCCATAACCGAAAGGGGCATGCCCACCCTGTATGCCACTTGGTATTTAATGTCCAGCAGAGCAATTGTGGAATCTTCGATTTTCATCTCCAGAGACTTCTTGGTGGACCTGCCCAGCGGAAGAGTGGCGTACATGGTTGCCCCGGAATCGACTATTTTTGACAGTACCCTGTAAATTACGGATCTATCTCTCATTTCTGCCAGTATGTCGGTAAATCCCGGAAACAACTCACCCAGTACACTGTTAAAAGACTGCACATCTTTACTCATTGACCAACCTCCCAAATACCTATTCTGAACTCTATCACAGTCCAGTTAATTTCTCAATATTAAAATAAACAAGCCACGTAAAGCCATTCCTTTAAATTTCTTGTTATTTGCATTATCTCTACCCCTCGGCCTCCAAATCCTTAAGTCTGTCATTGCTCCCAATAACTATCAGAATATCTCCCTGATCTATCACCTGCCTGGCCCCGGGCGAAATTATAAAATCATTTCCCCTGCGTATGGCCAGCAGGGTGATGCCATATCTTTTGCGCAGGGCTGATTCCAGCAGCGTTTTCCCCACAATCTCTGAGGGGGCGGACAGCTCCACCAGGCTGTAGTCCGGAGATACATTAATCATGTCAATAATATTTTTTGACACCAGCCACCGCGCCACCCGCTCCCCCATGTCCCTTTCCGGAAAAACCACAACGTCAGCGCCTATTTTTTGCAGGACCTTCCCCTGCAGCTCAGTGGAGGCCTTGGCCACAACCTTCTTTACGCCCATTTCCTTCAGCATCAGCGTCACAAGTATATTTGACTGTATGTCCTGTCCTATGGCCACAACCACAACGTCAAAGTTCCTGATGCCCAGTGATTTAAGCGACGAGTCTTCCAGCGCGTCGGCCTGCACCGCCTGTGTAACAACCTGGGCCAGTTCCTCCACTTTTTTTTCGTCCGAGTCTATGGCCAGCACCTCGTGGCCCATTTTGACCAGTGTGTTGGCCAGGCTGGAGCCGAACCTGCCCAGCCCGATAACAGCAAACTGCTTCAATTTACTCTACCCCACAATTATTTTTTCCTCAGGATAACGAATTTTTGAGACTTCGCCCTTCCGGGCCAGCGCGAAGGCCACCGTAACAGGGCCAAGCCTCCCCAAAAACATGGTCAACATTATCAGAATCTTGCCGGTTTCGCTTAATTCGGGGGTAATGCCCAGGGTCAGCCCCACGGTGCCCATTGCCGAAACCGTCTCAAAAAGAAGAGTTAAAAAATCCGCCCTTTCCGTAACTGTCAGTATCATTACCGCCAGAATGACCCAGAATACTGCCAGAAGAAAAATTGTCAGCGCTTTATATACCTGGTGAAAGGGAATTCTTCTGTTGTATAGTTCTATGTCCTCCCGCCCACCGGATACCGACCTTGAGGCCAGGAGCAGCAGGCTGAAGGTGGTGGTCTTTATCCCCCCTCCGGTTGAGCCGGGAGAGGCGCCTATAAACATCAGTATAATTATCATAAGCAGTGTTGTGGGCCGCAAAACCGTCAAATCCACCGTATTGAAGCCTGCGGTGCGGGGGGTAACGCCCTGAAAGTAAGCGGCCAGCAGTTTATCCTGCAGGGGCAGTCCCTTCAATGTTCCGTTCCACTCCAGCGCCCCGAACAAAACCGTTCCTATAACCAGTAAAACCACTGTTGATGTAATTACCAGGCGGGTGTGGACCGACAGCCTTTTTTTATTCCGGTTTTTCCACAGGTCATATACCACCGAAAACCCCAGGCCGCCGATAATAATCAGTGATGTTATTACAATGTTAACCACGGGATCCCTTCTGTATCCCGTAAGGCTCCTGAATTCGCCAAAAAGGTCAAAGCCGGCGTTGTTAAAGGCCGTCACCGAGTGAAACAGCCCAAACCAGGCTCCTTTTACAGGCCCCATCTCCCTTGACCACCATATTCCCAGCACTATGGCAGCCAAAAGCTCTGATACAATTGTAAATAAAAAAATGATCTTGACCAGCCGCACAATACCCGCCACATTCATCTGGTTGAGCGATTCCTGCATTATCAGCCTGTTTTTGAGGCCTATTCTCTTTCCCATCAGCATGAAAAATATCATGGCCATGGTCATAAAGCCAAGGCCACCCACCTGTATCAAGAGCATTATCAAGACCTGTCCCGCCAGCGTCCAGTGCGTTCCGGTGTCCACCACCACCAGCCCGGTAACGCAGACCGCCGAGGTGGATGTAAATACAGCCGTAATAAAATCAGTGTTCTTTCCCGGAGCGGTAAATACAGGAAGAGTCAGTAAAACGGCGCCCAGGGCAATAACTCCGGCAAACCCGAACACCAGTATTTGCGGCGGCGTCAGCCTTATTTTATTAACAGCCGCCCCGAAAATATTCAGTCTGTGCGCCATTTGTCCCACCGGCTTCCGTTACTTAAATCTAATATTCCCTTCGTTAAAGTTAAAAATAACAGGTGAACACCACCCAATGGACCGGCCATAATTTTTCACAGCCTGTATAAATCTTAAGTTCAAATATTTATATTTAATATTCTGGCGGCATTTCCCCCCAGTATTTTTTCAATGGTGGAAGGCTTTAAGGGCAGGCTTCGGATCGCTTGAATATTTTTCTTTATGCTGGAAACACCAGGCCAGTCCGACCCGAAAACTATCTTATCTGCGTTTCTCTCCAATTCGGGAAAGTACTCCGGCAGCTTTTGCGGCGGCAGTCCGGCCACCTCCATATACACGTTGGGGTGAAGCCGGGCCATAAAAAAGGCGTTGTTGTACCATATCCCCCTCCCGCTGTGCACCAACAGGATGTTCAGCTCCGGGAAATCCACCGCCACGTCGTCCAAAAACAGCGGGTCTCCGTATTTAATACGCGATCCCTTGAACACTGACGATCCGGTATGGACCATAACCGGTATTTTCAGCTGCTCCGCCGCGGCATAGACAGGGTAAAGCATAGGGTCGTTTGGAAAGAAGTAATTATACGTCGGGTAGAGCTTTAATCCCCTCAGCCCCAATTCCTCAACCAGCCGCGTCAGCTTACTGCCGGGATTTTTCATCATGTAGGGATTAACGCTGGCAAATGGTATAAGGCTCCGGTGGTTCCGGCAGAACTCAACCACGTATTCATTGGGGCATATACCTGTGGTAATTGGGCTAAGCTCGGCCAGTATCACCCCGTAGTCCACCCCGTTTTCAGCCAGATACGCAGCCCAGTTTTCCGGCCTTGAATAGTGCTGAATAAAGGCGGGCCACTCATCAGCCTGCTTCCCCTGCATATTTCTTATCCAGTTTTCGGTGGAGGAGCAATACACATCGTAATAAATAGGGTGAATGTGAAAGTCTATAACAGGCGTTGGCATAATCCAATCTCCTTATACTTTGTTTTTCTATATTTGCCTTGCGGGCGGGGGCATGGGCGCGTCCCGCCGGATGTCCAGGCCCCGTCGTCAACATCAGGCAGCATATGCGAGTGAAAATCTATCACTTTTCCCTACCCTTTCTCCGCCTCTATGGACCTCTTAACAATAAGTCCGGAGCAGAGCATAATGTTTTCCCGGGTATAGATCTTCAGCCGCCCGCGATAAAACATGTCATATATCTTCTTTGACAGCTCTTCCCGGCCTCTTCCCCTCCTGTTTTCCCTGATAACAAATTCTTTTGTTTTTTCAGCCCAGTCCAGGGCCATTTGCAGATAATCCTTTACCTGCCGCTGCCCGAATACTATCTCTTCATGGGCGCCGGCCAGAACCGAAACCGGAATTTCCATCATTCTTTTTATACTCTGCACATAGTCCCAATAGCCGTCAAAAAAAATAGGAAATATCATGTTTTTCTCCACCGGAAACCCAGCGCTGTCAGAAGAAAACAATATTTCTTCCTCCGGGCAGTATGCCGTCATGCTGCATGGGCTGTGGCCCGGCGCATACGCAAATCGCAGGCTGAATCCTTTCCCCAGGGTCCATACCGTTCCATCCCGTATGATATTTTGAATGTCTATTTTAGGCAACCCCCCGCCGGCACAGGCACCCCCTGCATCTCCCCCCAGAGTGCGTGACATCTCACTGTCCTCGCGAAAGAAACCGGCCACTATTTTTGGCCTGGACAGTATTTCCGCGGCGATTGCCGACCCTGAGGTCTCGGCCTGTGTAAAAATTTCAAGCAGTCCCGGGATTCCGCATACATGGTCAAAATGGGCGTGCATCACCACAACCTGGCTGACATGGGAGGCCTCCCGCCCCATTGCATTTGCCTGCTGCCTTACAACTGGTATTATCCCGGAAACTCCTCCCTCAATTAACACCTTACTCTCCAACCCTGCAAGGTAGATCCTGAAATGATCATTGCCCAGCACCCTGACCGACATGCCTATATACAATTCAAATCACCCCGCCCTGTCATCGCAAGCATTGATATATTCCGGCCTATTTTGAATATTACGACGGCCTCAATCAAAAACCTTTCCATTTGGCTGAATATACCTGTAATAAAAAGCCGAAAAAAACAATTACGGACAGGCACATTTTGCACTGCCATACATATTTTATAAGGCATCGCATTTTAAGGAGGGATTGTATTGTTGCTGCCCGGTCTCCTAACTCTGGCAGTACTGTCTCTGTTTAACGGCCTGGCCCTGCTTGTGTCCTACGTGGCAAACAACAGTTTTCCCAAACCCCTGAATGAGGAAGAAGAGAACAGTTACCTGCAAATGGCCCTGGAGGGAAATGAATCGGCGAAGAAGGTATTGGTGGAAAGGAACTTAAGACTTGTGGCACATATAATAAAAAAATTTGACTCAGATGACTTCGACGACCTTGTTTCAATCGGCACCATAGGACTGATCAAGGCAATAAACACATACAACCCTGAAAGAGCCACCAGGTTGGCTACGTACGCCTCCAGATGCATTGAAAACGAAATTCTTATGTATTATCGATCCCGCAAAAAGTTAAGATCCGAGTTCTCCATCTACGAGCCCATCGGAACCGACAAGGAAGGAAACGAGCTCAGTTTTATAGATATACTGGGCACCGACCCGGAAACTGTTATTGACGAGGTTTCCGAGAAATTCGAGAGCGACCGTCTCTGGAACAAGCTGGCCAACCTGAGCAAGCAGGAAAAAAATGTTTTAATAATGCGGTACGGCCTTAAAAACGGGCTCAGTTTCACCCAGAGGGAAATCGCCAAAAAAATGGGGATATCCAGGTCTTACGTGTCAAGGATAGAAAAGAAAGCCATTAACAGGCTGAATGACCAGTTTGTAATAGAAGGAATATAATTGAGGAAACATATGGATTGACAACGGCTTAACTAGCTGCTATACTGTATTTCAATTAAAAAAACGTGTGCTCTTATCCGGAGTGGTGGAGGGACTGGCCCAATGAAGCCCGGCAACCAGCAGCCTCGCGGTACCATGGTTCCGCGTCAGGCAGTATGGTGCTAATTCCTGCAGAAGTTATAACTTCTGAAAGATAAGAGGTGAGCAAGATTTTGCTGGGCCTCTTCTGAAGAAGAGGCCTTCTTAGTCTTATTACTGGATTTAGAGCACAATTGGAGGGATGAATTCAGTCATGGAAAGAACCTATGCAGAAATCAACGCAAAAATCAAGTCGGGCAAGGCCGTGGTGCTGTCAGCGGACGAGTTTGTCTCCCTGGTGGAGGAAAAGGGCCTCTCCGGGGCTGCGCGGGCAGTGGATGTTGTAACCACCGGCACCTTTGCCCCCATGTGTTCCTCCGGTGCCTTCCTTAATTTCGGGCACTCGGCTCCCCGTATGAAGATGCAAAAGGTGTGGCTTAACGGGGTGCCCGCCTACGCCGGCATAGCTGCTGTGGACGCTTACATCGGAGCGACGGAGGTTCCCGAGGACGATCCCCTCAACAGCAAGTGCCCGGGCGAATTCAGGTACGGCGGGGGGCACGTGATAGAGGACCTGGTGGCGCGGAAACCCGTATCTCTCAGGGCTGTCAGCTACGGAACCGACTGCTACCCCAGGAAAAACCTTGAAACCACCATAACCCTTGACGAAATTAACGAGGCCTTCCTCTTCAATCCGCGCAACGCATACCAAAACTACAACTGCGCGGTTAACCTCGGCGATCGTACAATTTACACATATATGGGGATGCTCAGGCCCAATCTCGGCAATGCCCACTATTCGACATCAGGCCTGCTAAGCCCGCTGCTGAAGGACCCCCACTTTAAAACCATAGGAATAGGGACAAGGGTATTCCTCGGGGGTGGCGCCGGCTATGTGGCCTGGCACGGGACCCAGCACTTTCCGTCCATTCAGAAATCGCCCGACGGAAAAGATCTGGGGCCGGCCGGAGGCACTCTTTCTGTAATAGGGGATTTAAAACAAATGTCGCCCAAATGGCTTAAGGGGGTAAGCTTTACAGGATACGGCGCCTCCTTCGCGGTGGGAATCGGCGTGCCCATCCCCATACTTAATGAAGAGATAGCTCTTTACGCGGCTGCCACCGACAACGACCTGTACGCTCCCATTGTTGATTACAGCGATGCCTATCCCGGCCGCAAGCCGGGAAACCTTGGGCACGTCAGCTATGCCGATCTGAAATCCGGAAAAATAACGGTAAATGGAAAAGAGGTGCCTACCGCTCCTCTGTCCAGCTATCCCAAGGCCAGGGAAATAGCATCCATACTTAAAAAATGGATAAGCGGCGGCAGCTTCCTGCTCACAGAGCCTGTGCAGCTGCTTCCGTCCCCCTCCGACGGATTATCCGGCAAAGCGCTGAAGGGTTAAATATTTAGCCACAGAGAACAAAACATTAAAATAAATTAACAAGGAGTGACCGGCGTGGCGCCTAAAAAGATTGTACTCAGATTCGGGCCCGACATCTCGGATAAGCCCATAATATACAAACTGGTCAAGGACTACGACCTGGTGGTCAACATTGTCAAAGCCAACGTCAACCCGCAAAAGGAAGGGACCATGGTGCTGGAGATAGCCGGCGATCATTTTGACGGGGGAATTGATTACCTCCGCAATGCAGGGGTACAGGTGCAGGCACTGACCCAGGAAGTAGTCAGGGACGAGGAGAAATGCATCATGTGCGGCTCCTGCACCGCCATATGCCCCACCGGGGCGCTGTTCATTGAAAGGCCTTCAATGGAGGTGGGGTTTGACGGTGACAACTGCATTGTCTGCCAGCTGTGCGTAAAAATCTGCCCGTCAAAGGCCATGGAGGTCAGACTGTAATTGGATCATACCTTGAGGGCTTACCGGCTTAGACACCGCCAGTGGGACCTTGCCCATTTCAGGGTTGCCATCAGGGAAACCGATCTTGACGTGGGAGTCAGGAAAGATCGCTTCAGCCCGGATATGTCTTTACTTGTTGAGAAACTGGTAATGGAAATACGGGGCCAGCTGGAGGAATACATCCAGAAAGACCCCGGTTTTCTTAAATCCCTTGTGCCGTATGACATAAAGCCTTATGCCCCGCCAATAGCCCTTGTGATGGCAAATTCGGCAAAGGCCGCCGGCGTGGGGCCCATGGCCGCAGTGGCCGGCGCCATATCAGAGGCGGTGGGCGCCAAGCTTCTCAAACACTCCCGCGACGTTATTGTTGAAAATGGCGGGGACATCTACCTTAAAACAAGGTGTACGAGAAATATTGGCATATTTGCGGGAAGATCCCCGCTCAGCCACCGCATCGCCCTGGAAATAAGGCCTGATGACACCCCTATGGGAATATGCACATCTTCCGGCACGGTGGGGCACTCTTTAAGCTACGGCTGCGCCGACGCGGCTGTAATACTTTCACCCTCCGCCCCACTGGCCGACGCGGTGGCCACCGCCACCGGCAATATGGTCCGGTCCGGGGATGACCTGGAAAAGGCGGTTGATTTCGCACTTTCAGTACCGGGCATCACCGGCGCGCTGGTGATATTGGGAGACAAACTGGCCGCCAAAGGAAAAATAAAGCTGGTCCCGGCACGATAATATGATGTAGGGCTGACAATGCCAGGCGAAGCTTTTCACAGCCCGTGCTATTTGGACAGCCATATCAGGGTAAAGATAGACCCAGTAAGCTTCTGCAGGCGGGATACAGCCGTAAAGGCTCCCTTTAAAATCTCACGCTCCTGTTTGCTAAGGTGTGAGGGGTTTATATAATTGTCAGCCTTTTGACCGCTTTTTACTTTTTTAAGATTCTCTCGTATTCTGAACATCATCAATGTCTCAAAGGATGCCTCAATAAAGTCAACCTCGTCCGGCTGAAGCCCTCCCCTTTTCCGCAGTTCGGCCAGCCGGCCGAAGGTGGAGGTTTCGGTTATGCCGTTCTTTAAAGCATAAATCCTTATACAGTTTACTATATGAACACAGGCCGAGCTTTTAAGGTTTATCTCATCCTTGTGCGGCCCGGTTTTTTCCGTGGCGAACCCTCCCCACATGGTGACCGGGACCCTGGAGCTAAGTTCGTCCTGTGTCAGGTAATGTGAAATTGCCGATGAATTGCCGTATATCTTTATTATATTTCTCCATAGTGTTTCCGCCAGCTTTTTGTCCCCGTAGACCGGCCTGAAATCCAAAAGTATGGTAAGCTGCCTCAGCGCCTGGGGATCCTTGCTCACTGACCCTATCCACAGCTCAACCAGCTCTTCCCACTCGGCCAGCGATTTGCACCACTGCGGATTGGACGCCATGACGTTGCCCGGGCATTTTGCAAACCCGCAGCGGTCAAGCCCCTCGTTAACCAGCAGTGCCAGCTTCATAAAGTATTCACCCAAATTTTCATTTTCAATATCCTGGCTGTCCTTGAAAATTATCATGTTGTCCTGGTCTGTCCGGGCGGTCTGCTCGTGCCGGCCGGCACTGCCCATATTTACCCAGCAGTAATCCACCGGGGGAGGGCCGAAGCCGAGCTTTATCATTTCCTGCTCGCAGAGCTGCACAACCTTCCGGGTTATCCTCTCGTGAAGCTCGGATATTATCATCAGTATTTCCTGGACCGGTGCCTTCTCGGCCACCAGGGCATTGAGCAGGTTGTCCGTCTCAGTTCCTATTCTGGCCAGGCCTTCTATGTCCTGCTGTGAATCTATATCGTGCACCAGGGTAAGCGTACCAGTGCTCCTGGTCTTGACCATGTCTGCCACGGTCACTATACCCACCAGCTTACCCCTGTTTGTAACGGCAAGGTGTTTGGTCTGGTGTTTTGACACAGCCAGCATTGCCTCTGCGAAAAATGCCTCCGAAGGTATTGTCACTATTTTTTTGTTCATGACCGCCCCTACGTTGGTGTCCAGATAGTCGGTCACGGAGCGGGCCAGTATTTTGTTCACCAGGTCTGCATTTGTCAGGACTCCCACCGGGCGGTTGCCGTCATCCACCACCATTACCGCGCTTATTTTTTTCTGCTCCATGAGCCTGGCCGCGTCAACCACCAGATCGTCCATTCTGCAGGTTATTACCGGAGAGGACATTATATCGGTGATTCTTCTTCTGAAAAGAGGGGTTTCAACCTTGCTGTACGCATCAAAGGACTGCTCATGTATTATTTCGTCGTAAAGAGACCTCATCCGCTCCACCAGAAGCTCTGTGACATAGCC